>JAFRFD010000028.1 GCA_017434525.1 Methanobrevibacter sp. | reverse complement strand
GGGAAAGCGCATGAGAGCTGGAGAAACAAAGCTAGTAGATCTCATTGGGATTAATAAAAGTACTCTTACCATTCCAGTTTATCAAAGAAACTATGACTGGAAACAAGATAATTGCGAACAGTTGTTTTATGATATAGAAAAAATTGTTACCACAAAGACCCCTCATTTCCTTGGAACTATTGTTTACCAAAAGCCTGTTACAATTGGGGCCTATCAAGAGTTCATTATTATTGATGGTCAGCAGCGAATAACAAGTGCTATCTTGTTTATTAAAGCTTTATATGATTCCACGGATGATGAAGAGTTACGAGAAGATATTAGATTAAGTTATCTTAAAAACACTAGAGGCAAGTGTGAATACAGGTTAAAATTAAAACCAATTGAATATGATAGAAGCATATTTGAAAAACTAATTGATTGTGATGATTTTGATGAAAAACTCTTTTCTACCGAAGAAAAAACGACGAACATTTACAGAAACTATGACTTGTTTAAAGAATTAATCTTTGATAGTCAAGAAAGCGTACGTGATCTTTATGAAATTGCGCTTCCATCTTTATGGATAGTTCAAATTGTTTTGGATAATGAAAATCCTCAAGCTATTTTTGAATCATTAAACTCTACAGGATTGGATTTGTCGAACACTGACTTAATCCGGAACTATTTACTTATGCCACTTGAATATAAGAGGCAAGAAGACTTATATAAAAAGTTTTGGATGCCCTTAGAGAAGCGTATTCATCCGGAGAACATGGAAAGGTTCATTCTCCAATATCTAATTACGAAAAAGAGAACGGATTCGGTTACATATAAGAATAAAAAAGCTAAGCTTACAACAAAAAATTTGTATGATTCTTTTAAGCAATTCATTCAAATAAAGGAAGGCGATGAAGACGCTGTTGAACAGTGTTTGGTTGATTTACAACGATATTCGATTTTTTTCCAGCATTTCTTGTTTACTGACAACACGAACGTATCATTATTGTCTGATCTTGATAAAAAGTTTTATGAATTAGTCTATTTGCTTGATTCTTCTAACTCACCGATTGTGTTGATGTACTTATATGATAAGTATGATTCAGAGATAATAACAAAAGAATCATTTCGGCAATGTGTTGATGCCTTGATATCGTTGTCTTTTCGATCAAAAGTTTGCAAGAACACGGGCGTCTCATCACAGTTTGCTGGTAATTTAATATCTCGTCTTGACCAAGAACACTTTTGCGAAAACAACAGTAGTATATTTTGGGATGCTATTACTGCAGGAAGGGGCAGTTATGCTTTCCCCGGCGATGGAGAATTTAAACAAGCACTCAAAACAACGGAGTTATATACATCAATTAAGAGCGATGGATGTAAGTATTTGCTATACAAGCTTGAAACATGTTCGGGCCATTCAAAAGAACTCCCAGACTATTCTGTTGGATCAGTTGAACACATTATGCCAAAAACATTATCTGAGAAGTGGAAAGAGTATCTAAACAGAAAAAAAGATACTCAGGCATATGATCAATTGTTAAACACTATTGGGAATCTTACTCTATCGAACTACAATAGCGAGTTGTCCAATAGTGATTTTCCAACAAAAAAGATAGAATATGCCAAATCAAGTTACTATTATACAAAGGATTTAGTAAACTACTCAGACTGGACTTCAGCCCAAATTCAAATGAGAGCTGAACAATTAGCAAGTTCTGCGATACTAATTTGGGCTTTACCGGAAAAATACAATTGCAAAGTTCCAGCAATGGAAATCATATATAATTTAGATTCAGATGTTGGTCTTTTCACTGGAACAAAACTTGATATTGTCTCAATTTTTGATGAGGAGAAAAAGAGTTTACCTTGGTACATGCTAGCTGTAGAAATTGCAAGGAAACTATATGAACTTGATAAAGAAGCTTTTCGGCAAGCTATATCAATGGACAATATTCCTGCCGCAAAACGGGCCTTTTCATCCAAGCCGGACGCTATTCAGGGTGCTGTAAAAATTGATGAAGATTTATATATGGGAACGAAATACAGCACGGAGTATTCATTTAAATTGGCGAAAACAATGGTCGAAAACTTTGGGTTGATTAGTAAAGCGAGCTTTAAAGATGATGTTTGGTTTACTATAAAATGATTTTTCGCCCTCTGATTCCACCTTGCAGACAGATGATTGTCCTTCATGAAGGACAATTATTTTTTCTCCCAATCTAAAGAGCTGGATAAGAACTATTCGCACTATTATAACAAGGAAATGCTTGCTACTTCATGAGAATATTTCGAGCAAGTTTTGAGAGAGATCCATTTCAGCCTTTTCCGAACCACTTTCGGAGCAATGCTAAAATATCGCTTTCGAAGGTGAAGCCCGCCTGGGGGTCCTGGGCGGCGTCGGGGGAGGATCCATCCCGGGTGACGACGCAGAGGGGCGGGAACAGGACGCACCACCAGTTGTGGCCCGCGCCGTCGCCCAGGACGACCTCGAGGGCGTCGTAGGGGCCGGCGGGGAAGCGGGCGCCGTTATAGGTCCGGTCGGGGAAGTCGCTGACGCCCAGCAGGAGCTGGGCCCCGTAGGGGACGCCGGCGGCGGTCAGGACGGC
>JAFRFD010000027.1 GCA_017434525.1 Methanobrevibacter sp. | reverse complement strand
GGATTACACTGGACAGACTTGAAGTAAACTTGTCTGAAGTCCTGAAGATAAATGCAACTATAAAATGATCACTCCTATACAGGGTGATTATCTCATGCAATCACCGGTTTGAAAAACCGGGGTTGTTATTCATCGCTTACGGTGGACTAAGAAGTGACAAAAATTTTTTTATAGAGTTTTGTTTGTTATTGTCATTTAGTATCCAATCACTACCATTATTTATCCAAGTGGGTTTTACTTTTTGGTCCATGAATTCGCTGGAAAACATTCTTAATTTAAACTTTTCATAAGAGTCTTTATCTTTTTTTGAAAGAGAATCCTTAAATAGTTCTGCATACTGGAATACGTCTACAATTCTTTCTGCAATACACAAAGCTTGTTCATAATCTTTTTCAACTACTGGGGCGGGATTTGGGTTTACTTCATTAATATCAGTAGAATGAGAGTAGAAGTATTTATGCATATCTGGATGATCTATGAATATTTGATCTAATTCAATCCAGAGATTCGCAAATAAAGCATTTGTACTTTTTTTATTGCCATAATTTTGGGCAAATAGAGTTCCGACAGAAGTGATAACTGCCACAATTGAAATGATCAAAGAAATAGTAGAAACCATACGTGGAGACCTCCTTGAGATATGTTAATATGTGTTGCCAAATTCCTGAAATAACTATAAGTCAATATTATGTGACTTTTATACACCTGTCTTAAGAAGAGTATTACGCAATCTCTGAATGTTTACATATCTTAAATATAGATAACAGTATTAGTGAAGAGCCAATTAAAAGCCTCCAATGAAATTTTTCAAAACCCACCAACAAAGAAAATAGGCTTCCAAACACCCCTTCAGCTGAAAAAATAATTGCAGCATCAGTCGCCTCTACAAATCGTTCTGCATAGCTTTGCAAATAGTAACATATGCCTGTCGGGAATAATCCAAGGTAAAGGATAGGTATAATACTTTCCCGAATGTTCGTAGCGAGAATGGGATTGCCCGATAGAATCAAAAATACACTACTACACAGGCCAGCTATAAGCAATTGGATGAAGGCAATTTTTTCCGGGTTATCTTTACGGCAGAAATAGCCAATCCAAATAATCTGCAGAGCAAATAAAAATGCTCCAAATAAAACAATAATATCTCCAGAATTAAGAGATAAGTTTCTTATATTGTTTTCAGATTCGGATAGGAAAACAACTCCGACCATAGCAATAAAAGAATACATAAAAGTATGCTTTGATGGACGTTTGTGCGTAATTATCCATACTAAATAAGGAACGATAATAACATTCATCGATGTTATCAGTGCAGCATTAGAAACGGTTGTCTTACTTTGCCCAATTGTTTCAGTGTATAATGCTAGAAATAGGATAATGCCTGCGATTATTCCATGGAAAACTGTTTGAAAAGGAGTTCGACTAATTATTCTTTTCTTAAACAGAATGCAAATAAGCGTTGCACCTGCTATAAATCGGATAGTAAGTGTAAATCGCGGATCCATCCCTTCTCGAATAATGTATTCATTAACTATGTATCCACTTCCCCAAACGATTGTTACGAAAAGCAATAGCATCTTTGCAAATAATTGTCTACTAGTTTTCACTATTATGATCCTCCGATCTTTAAAATGTATAATAGACTGCAGAGAGCTTTACAAGTAATAGGAAGACATCTACATTTTTACCTACATTAGCAATATAAAAAAGAGAAAATCTCTGATGCTGCAACTATGACGTATGGATATGCAACATTTCTAGATCAGGCAGTGGTGTGTGGTAATCCTGTTCTTTGGATTTTAGTAGGAAGTGATGTCAAGGCTCCCTAGGGAAGGTGTATACAGAAAAAAATTCACTTGAATTTCAAATAATGTATCATCAGATTATGATGGAAACACAGATGGTATAATAGTATTAACACATTACACTAGATGCATAAGATACATGGCCTTGATTAGTCTTATGAATTAATACTAATCAAGACAGATGATATAAAGTGAAAATTAATTGTTCGTTTTGTTGTATTCAGCTATGATCAATCTCAGGGCACTGCGCAGCCCAGAAAGATATAAGCATTTTGTTACATCCCCATAGTCGTGTTGTGCCTGATCATAGACATCCATGATTAACATATTGAACCTGTAATTATCATTTAATATTGGAAAACCTGCTCCCTCCAGAGATGAGTTGCAGTTATCCACAAAAGAATCGAAGGATGAATACTCTTCATCTTCAAGACGTTCGACAATATGGAGAAGATATATTTCCTGACAAGGTTCACCAATCAATCTACGCTGAACAATATTGCAAAACTGAGAATATGTGATAAACGCCTCGTCAAAGATAGAGATAAGAGTTTTGATTTCATTATCTTCCAGATATGGTTCTCCTTCTTCATGATCTGTTGGATATCCCAGGGGATGTAAACCGAATAATCGATCATACCATGATCTCATAGTTATCTCATTCCAATCCTCGTCATGGAGAACATAGTGTTTTCTCCTTTTACCTTGTGAGGTTTGAGCGCGATCTTCAAATAGAGCATTGTAATGTGTGTTTCTAAGCCTTGAAAAAAAAGCAATATTATCCGTAATTGCCATAAAATTATTAAAGTCATTTATGGTTTTGATGTTTTTAAACGAGTCATCTTGAAATTCATCAGTTCCTGTACCTCCGTAAAGATCTTCGGGAGATTGAGGCTGACGTTTAATTTCACTATCATATTTGGTAAGAAGGTTCCGGGTCTGACTCCAAGGTATTCTCCTGTAAAGGGCCCATGAAACGATGAACTCTTTCAATGAACGTGCAGACAATTGGTTGACATGAAGATATTCATTAAACAAAATTTCCGATTCCTTCAGGTCCAAGCCCAAAGTGAAGCAAATTCTGTACAAATTGTCAAAATTATAGTTTCTTGAATATCTTCGGAATGTAGTGGCATTACCATTTTCGAGATTATTAGCACCATGGTTAATGGCAATGTGATCATCTTCATTGTAGCCCAAGTTTTTTTGCGACAGTTCATGAAGTTTGTAAAGAAAAACCTGGTCTTCTTCCAAACTAATATTCTGAAGACCATATTTATTTTTATTGTCAAACATATATTGTTTTAATTGGTCCCATGTACTGTCTTTAATGATATATTCAGCAGGTGCCTTTAACATAGTTATTCTCCTTGGTTTGTAGAAATTTTTTGCACAATACCCTATAATAAGAATATCACAATTACAGACATTTTGAAAGAGAGAATAATATGGGAAGAATAACATTAAAAGAGAATCAGAGCATCCATTTGGTGGAAAAAACTTCCAAAAAAAGGATTACAATGATTATCAGTAAAGTGATTTCTGAAGAAGGGAGCAGCTGTCTGGTTTATAAAGCATATATGGCCGGAAATGAAAGCTCTACTTTTATTTTAAAAGAGTTTTTCCCCACAATTGCTGAAAAGGCAAAAAGATTAAGCGATGGCACGATTGACTGGGCAAGTGATACGACTCTTCTAGGAGATGAGAAAGCGGTTGAATTTGAAAATAGCATGAATAGATTTGTTGAATCTGTAAAAGTCATGCAAATGATAAAGACGGATGAGATTTATAAAAAGTATCTTCCTAGTTATACTGATCTTGAAGTACTTGAAGCTAATGGTACCTATTATTATCTTAATGATGACTATGGTCGCAGCAAAACCTGGGATATGGTTAGAGAAGAATCCTTTTTGAGAATTCTAACATGTAGTATTGGAATAGCCACTTTCTTAGCTTATTTGCACCAGCATCAGATGGCTTATGTTGATCTCAAGCCTGAAAACATTTTACTACTTGAAAATGGTGTTGGAGAAATTGACTATAATAATCCCAAGTTTTTTGATTTCAACAGTATACTTGCCTTCGGTGAGTATCCAATAAACAGCATTCACGGAACAGCGAAATATATTCCGGAAAAGTATATAGGGAAATCTAAAAAACTTGTTCAAGTGAATAATGTACTGGATATCTGCATTTTTGGAAAAATATTAAATGAAAAAACAAAGCACATTTCTAAAGAGGATGTGCCAGAGGAACTATTTGAACAATTTAGTCTTCTGATAGAAAAAATGTTGGATCCGGATTCCGGGGTTACAATGAAAACGGTAGCTCATGAGTTAAATTCCCTAAAAAATAAACTAAGGGAGCAGGGAGATAGCAAGGAGAAAGAATATTTGGAAAGAAATAAGAGAAACTATAACATTCGTTATAAAATAAGTGTGCCATTTACTATCATAGCTTATATTATAATGACGGGAATTTGGATTGGCTTAGGCGTAAAATCGCAATGGGTGCTGTCCCACTCCTTTGCCAAATCTAAAGCCTTTGTTTTGTTAATGACTTTTGTTCTTCTCATATTTAACATAATCACCCTGATTATGAAATATAGATCTTCTATGATTGCTAGAGAATATTCATTTTCAGAATATGCTAATGATGCTGTCAGGGGTTTCTCATATAAGAAGACAGAAAATTTCTACGATGATGGATATCGATTTACAATAGTGAGAAAAATAGACAGACCCGGCTTTACAGTTTTTTATCGGCCGGTTCTTTGGGGACTGCTGTTTATCGTGATTTTAGTATCGGCTATAATTGTAATGCTCAAATTTGCATCGCTTCCCCTGGCAATAGCAATAGCCTTTGCAGCTATTATCATATTTATGTATGTAGAATACGTACCTAAAGATAATAATCTATATTACCATGCATCAACACAAATATTTGAAAAGGAAATATTTCCAGACATCAAGTACAGAGGGAACGAGAAGGCACTTTTTTTCCTCAGGGAATATAGAGAATGCCAAGAAGAGTCAAGATATGATTTATCTGACCCGTTTTATGTGAATAATCATTTGGACATTAATTCTAATGATAAAACAGAATTGGTTGAACATGCCAAACAGATGAGTACAACAGCAATCCGCCTGGTATATATGATGGCATGGGACTGCCAGGCCAACATTAAAAGGATCGTTGATTTAGTGCTTATGGCTATAGGTTTAATTGTCGTATTTCTGGACCTGTCTTTGATTAGTGGCTTTTTTGTTAGATATTTTCATATACCAGATATTTTATATTTGCCACTCACGCTATTAGCTATTGTTGTAAATGGAATTGTAAACTGTGTGGAATTATTCAATGAGCTCAATTATTCAAGGGAGATGATACGCTATTTATTTGTGGCAAGATATTATAAAGAAGATGCTTTGAGAGAATGCTTTGAGCAAGATATTCAAGCAGGAAAGATGAAACCGATCTATATCGCAAGAGGCATTCAGGACTATAACGAAGATGTCTATATCGATGGAAACGACTGGAGCCCACACGGACACATGAATATAAGTAACTGGTTCCTTCTACATCACTTAGCAGAGGAAGAAAAAAGAAGGGTAACTATAGACATATGGTTGGGTTTTGGTATATTGTTCTCCGTTTTTATCTGGCATATGGGAATGATTATTCTGCTTCCGGGATTATTATTAGGATGTGGAGTTCTAAATTATTTAATGCTGAAAAAAGGAGTTTATTACATTTTGCAGAAAAAAATGATAAGAAAAATACATAGGCTTAAAAAACAATATCCTTCATTAAAGAAGATCTGGACATAAGGAGGATGTCAGGAAAATGAACCAGGAAATGGTGATACAAATCATTAAGCGTCTTTGTGAAAACTATAAAAATGGGAGTTGTAACATTTCCATTCCAGGCGAACTAAACCCCTATGTAGATCATTGCAATCTGTATAAAGCACATACTTCCTACAGTTCCTTGATGGGTGATAGTATGGTTCCACCTGAATATAGAAAAACATTTTCTAAAGAAGGGAAGATTACACGGACTCCACCGGGAGAAGTGTATTGTTTATTGACATATATGTTTTCTGTTGCAACTAATAAAAAGCTGCCTAAAAACTTTCAATTGACAAAACAGGGGCAGAGGATACTTGAAGAAAGTTGCAGGAATTGGGAGAAGGAAAAAAGAGAAGCTTTTATTGAATTGTTTATTAAAGGGACAAAAGTATATCCAAAAAGCAGGATTCATGGTATTGATCAGCTAATGGAAACAAAAGAGTATCTAAAACTAACTGTTGTGTAATAACCATAGAAGAAAAAGGTATAACTCGGAGCAGAGCAAGTGGGTTACAGTGAATTAATCAAAAACTTCAATCGAATAAGGGCATATCTCCGGGAATTCTATGTATTTGGCTTTCGCCATCGAAACGAATACAATCAAAAAAGCTCCCGCAGCTATGATAATGAGCGCAGACGTCTGGAGAGTTGGCTCGGAGATTATATGTCTTTTGGACAGGATGAAGACGGAAAAAGAGTGTTTTTGTCTGTGGACAGCCGTTCTATATATGAGAATCCGTTATTCCGTGCTTTCCGAACCAAGAGTTTCACGGATACAGACATCATGCTGCATTTCTATATACTTGATATTCTGTCTGTATCTAGGCAAATGACAATCACTGCATTTATGGAAGAACTGGTCAATCGTCTATGTACTTTCAGATTCGGTCGATTACCAGATGAATCAACTGTGCGGAAGAAGCTAAAAGAATATGTTGCTCTTGGAGTTTTGAACATAGAAAAAAGAGGGAGAGAAACTGTTTATACAATCAATAAGCAGGATATCAATCTCTCCAGATGGAAGGAAGCAGTAGCCTTTTTCTCGGAAGCAGCTCCGTTGGGAGTCATTGGGTCTTATATACAGGATCGTCTTCCGGAAAGATTCAAATGGTTTTGATTCAAGCATCATTATATCCTGGATGTTCTTGACAGCGAGATTGTCTTTCAATTACTACAGGCAATAAATGAAAACCATCTGATTGAAATATCTGTACGCGGGAGGAAGCTGACAGTTCTACCTCTTAAGATATATATTGGGACACAGTCCGGCAGGCAGTATATCCTTGCTTGGATGAAGGAAAATGATACTTTTTCTTTTCAGCGGCTCGATCTTATTGATAAGGTTAAGGTTTTGGATACCGGAGAAATCATTGAAGTCCCAATCAATCGCGAGGAGGACTTCCGATCTCATATATGGGGAGTAAATGGAAGCAACAAGGAAACCACATCACATATTGAAATGACGGTGTTCGTTGAACCTGAAGAGGAGTATATCGTTCAAAGGCTGATGAGGGAAAAACGGTGTGGAACTGTGGAAAGGGTAGATGGTACTCACTGGAAGTATTCAGCGGATGTATATGGTGTATCAGAAATGCTTCCCTGGCTCAGAACATTTATAGGAAGGGTCACGGACCTTATTTGCTCTGATGAAAAGGTAACGGAACGATTTTGGGGAGACATTGATGATTTGTTAGAGACGTATGGAGGTGAAGGGAATGCTGTTTCATGAAGTATACGGAAACTACTACCATGCAGTGGCGTCTATTCTCAAAGAAGCAGTTGAAGAAAACATTACAGGGAAAGAGATGGATCGCCTAATCCAAAAGCATGCTTTTGGAGAAAGCTTCCTTGCTATTCCAGAAGGACTATAGGGCGAGAAATGGAGAGTACTGCGAAGAGATCTATCTACCCCAATACAGGCAGCCCCCTGTATGCCGATGACGTTGCTTGAGAAAAGATGGCTGAAAGCGTTGCTCTTTGATCCGCGTATACAGCTGTTTAAACCGGATATTTCTGGTCTTGAGGGAGTGGAACCATTGTTCACTCCTGATATGTTCGTTTACTATGATCGTTACATAGACGGGGACAATTACAGTGATTCCAACTATAAGGAACATTTTAGAACCATTCTGATGGCACTTAAGGAAAAACGTAATCTTTATATATGTTTTGAAACCGGCCTGGGTGCACAGCCCAGGCTGGTATTAACTCCACAGTATCTAGAGTATTCAGCAAAGGACGATCGCTTCCGGCTTGTTGCCTCAGGGAGGAAACGTAAGCGATTAGTTATCACCCGTGCAACAGGTTTAGGGGAAGCCGCATCGACTTAAATCGGCAGCTTCCCTGGATTTTCAGGTGTGTATGTTTCTGTATCCATCTGACCTTTACAGCGTTCCTTTATGAAATCACTCCATG
>JAFRFD010000010.1 GCA_017434525.1 Methanobrevibacter sp. | reverse complement strand
CTCATCAATATCATTTTTGGTATATATCTCTGAGTCTCCATAGTCTATATTTACTTTTGGTGAACAACCCAGAAGACTACATATTGCTACTATAATTAACAATACCTTTTTCATAACACTAGTGCTGATTATTGTTAAAGATATCGAAGAAGTACTGCAGTGCCTCAACTTTACTCATACCTGCTTCCATCTTCTGATCAACGAATCTCTTAACTGCCTTTGATTGTTATGGTGCTGCTGTCTGTAGTGACAGACTGGATGGATGGCTTCACCTTATCGATCCAAAGGACGATTAACATTTATGGAAAAATAGAAAACCACAAAAAAGCTATGAGCAAGCTTCAATCTGCACAAGTAGTTTCAAGTGTTCAGTATCTCATATCTTTTACAGTACCCTCTTATTGTTATTGTGCTAGATACAAAGCATAGTATTGTGGAAAATTCTCAGTAAGCTTGATTTCTATTCTTTGATTTGTTAGATAATAGCATACTTGTTATAACAAGGGTTAATAAATAATAACTAACTAAAATCAATCCAACCAACATACCTTTATACGAATAAAAATCTGCTGTTTTATCGGCTGTTCTTCCGACGTATAGACCAAAGAACTCCCCAATATAGAAAATAAAAAACGAGAACAAAACAGTAAACAATAATGACAGATTCTTATTTCGTTTATTTTCCAGTATAACCGCAATTAACAACATAACATCAAACACCAAAAGAAGCAACAGTATTGTTGTTTGGTTATTGTTGGAAAGAATGCCAATCATCCCGCTAATAATGAGAAATAGAACAACAAACACAATTGCCGGGATAATATTGTTAGTTATTTTTTCTTTTTTCATAAGTATACTCTTACTCTTCTTTCTTTTCATTATATTATTTTATTGAATCAATAACTCCACTATTTAACCTCATTTCTGGTTTTTTGAGCCTGGAAAACCGCAATAATCGTATATACACTCAGTAATACTATAATCAGATAAAACCCATATTCTATATTTGCTGTTACTGCTGTTCCATCACTTAGTATTCCTGAAATGTTTCTTATTCCATGAATCAGACGCCATATAATAAATAATGGAGATACTGCAATAATCATCTTTATTAATCGTTTATCTAGAAAGTGCAGATACTGTGACACCACTGCGATCACAAAGTAAGCGCATATCATTTTGAATGCTGCATTATCAAACTGCTTTAGAGTAGATGAACTGACAAATATTTCCCATTTTATATATGGAACATAAATAGCTAAGATACAGATCTCAATTGCCAGTATTATTTTCAAAACATTTCCAGTTGTATCAGTATTCTCCTTAAAACCATATTCGTTAGCGATAAGCTGATATCCACAGAAGAGAATCCATGTGGTATACACTATAATACAAATCCAGAGTAATGCCTCCATATAGTGATTAAATATGCAAAAACCATACATTCCACCATTTATTACTGATAATGTTAAATTGCCTAATATACCTGGAAATTCATCTGTTTTACTGTCACACAGTACATAGTTAAGTACAAAGGTTACTTCCAGAACAATTGAGTATAACAGGAACATCCTTTGAGTTTTCATATCATCTTTTTTCCTGTATATTAAGTAACTAATTGCTACTATATATCCTACTGAAGATACAAACGTTTCGATATATCCCATTCTAAAGTACACATTGCATGAAATTCCCATTGCTGCTGTGACAAGATGTATGATCAATAACCACAGCCAAGTTAGATTTCCTGTGGTTTCTTTTATATTTGCTCCGATAGTTTTGTTCGATACTTTCTCAAGCTGTTCTTTAATATCATTTATATCATTACTTATATTACTGACTGTTTCATCCGTTGAAGTTATTTTCTCATTAATAGAGTCGATTCCAGCATCAACTGATATCAATTTTCTGTTAACTTCTCTGTCAAGATTAATCTGTCCATCAAAAACTTCTTCAAGAGACAGATCGAACTCATTGCAAATATGAACAATATCATTCATTGTAGGTAACTGTTCTCCGTTTTCCCAGCGTCTGATCGTTCTTCCAGAAACACCTAACAAAGAACCCATTTCATCACGGGATAAATCTCTTGATTTTCTAAGTTTGATCATTAACTGACTAAGTTTCTTGCTATCTGGCTCTTTCATATACTTCCTTCTTCCAACAAAACATCTCTTGCATAACCATATCTGTCTTATGGACTTTTAATAGTATCATTAGGTTGATTAATATCTTTTATTACTCACTAATCACCTTTTTTACATCTTCATTATAAATGAAAACGAATAGAGAAAAGTGGCCAGGTTTGTCAAAAAAGTGACCATTTTTGTCCAAATAACCCTTCTCTACGTTTCCATTATACTACTTTAGAAATAACCTCCACACTTCTGCCATTATCACACATCATATTTCATGTTAATGTGGATAAAAAATTTAAAAGTACAAAAAAGGTTCCTTTTTGGAAACCTTGTTTTTACTTTGGTGGAGCATACTCTCCTCTATACCATACATTCAAAAAGCACTTATTTTACAGTTTTTTTTAATGGGGAACTATCACTAACCCCACTTTTTTACCCCACTTGTCTTCACACCGACAAACTTGAATTTCGTACTATATAAGCGTGGATAATAGAAGATTATCTGCGCTTGTTTCATAATAAGGGAAACAGATGG
>JAFRFD010000118.1 GCA_017434525.1 Methanobrevibacter sp. | reverse complement strand
TGTCGCGTTTACGTTCTGACCATACCTACACTAGACGGTGATGATGATGATTATTTGGTTTTGGGTACAGGCCAGAAAACGGAGTATTTGGGTAACGAACCGATTTTGTCAGTTATGGTTCCACCTGATAATCTGAATTTTATTGAGTTTAATGGCAAAACATATCACTTACGTAATATCAGTGACCTAAACATTTGCTGCAATGATATTCAAACGGAAATTGAATTAAGCAATGTTGTCTGAAAAATAAAAAAATTAGATTTTTTATTTAAATTATTTTATAATTAGCTATATTTGTAATACATCAAAGAGGTTAATTATGAATAATTACAAGCTGACTAAAAATAATAACATTGTTGAACTGCATTTTGAATGCAATGAACTGCGCTATGAATGCAAGCTGCATTTAGAAAAGTTAGCGTGGGCTGAAGTAGCTGTCTGGGATGAACAGCATCATGGATATCTGTTCGAAATCTACCAGCATATAAACGATCTGCTGTTTTGCATAACATATACAAGAAAAGATGATCGCAGCGTTGAACATGCAAGCTACTGGCATTCAGTAGCAAATCTGTTCGATGAAGATAATCTGCGTTGGACTGAACAGCAGAAAGTGGATGAGACAATTGAAGCGTTTAGCACGTTGGTTGAACAACAGCTGAAGCTTTACAAAAAGATGTAATAACTGAAGCGGGTCATATGACCTGCTTTTCACATTTATCTCGGGTACAGTCAGTTTACATCTGACCGGCTATTGCCGTTACATATATTGTCTGAAATAAAGAAAATCTAGAATTCATCGTTTACAATTACATCAAATTTAACTATATTTGATATATCAACAACGGAGATTGAAACATGGGTATTAGTCAAGAACAATACGAAGAATTCACCAAGCGTCTGGAAGAAGAACTGTTCGATGCCATCGATGGAACGGAGGAAAACTAATGAAGAAGGCCATGTTTATCGAAATATGTTTGATTCTCTGCAGTCTTGCAATGATTTTCCAAGGTTGTAATAGTCAAAATGATGCAATTGACGCCATGACGAAAGACAAACCACATACCATTATCGTTCCAGGTGTAGTTGAATGTAAGGGTCATGTGGAAGTAGAACGTTTCGGAAACGCCCATAGAACGAAACTCCCGATGCTGGTGTGTGATGATGGTCGGGTATTCCATAATATCACTAACTACCAGGACGTGATTGAACTGAATCCTCTGCGACAGTAAAGTTTTTCCATAACCTCCTGATGATGATAGAGATGACTGGGTGAAATATCCCAGTCATTTCTTATTTACAAATATTCAGAATTTAACTATATTTAAAGCATAAAGAAGAGGTTAATTATGGAAACCATTATTGAAAGAAGACGTGATTCTAAGACCTTTGGTTATGTCATTGATATGGAAAATAATACCATGATTCTCGATTTCAATTCAATAGAACCGGCAAAGAAAATGGAATTCTATATTAACCGTAAGTATGGTTTCAATGAATATTTGAAGTATGAAGCATCATTGAATACCTGTCATGTATGCGGAAAAAGAGTGTTCGTATCGTTTAATGTTGATTGTTTACGACATCACAAAGCGAAGTATACTGAGGTAATTAAATTTTTCGAACAGATATTTGAAACTTTTGTTTCTTAATCCAATCATTTACAAAAATCCAGAATTTAACTATATTTAGAACATAAAGAAGAGGTTATTATGGAAGACATCACTTGGAAAGAAATTCTGTTCGTCATCATTCTCATGATTGTTGGTGGTTATATGAGCTATAACCATGCTGAAAACTATCGTGAAGTAGTAGCTGCCGCTAAGGTGATTAACTCACAAAACCAAAATAAGTAGGACGGAAACATGGCAACGAACGTAAAAGTACTCACATTGGATGAAGTAATCATTCAACTGCTTAAATTGCAGGCAGAAGGAAAAGGGAATTATCGCGTGACCAAGGACATGTCTCCATGGAGTGGCGGATTTGCTGTTAAGGAGATACAAGTAAACAATGAACAAAAGATTGTAAGTTTTTAAAGAATCTGAATTTTTTATTTCTTAATCCAACCATTTACAAAACCGCAGAAATAAGCTATATTATAAGTGTAAATCAACAGGAGATTAAATTATGGCAACAATCATTTTTTCTAACATGGGCGACACTGACACTGCGGTTCTGA
>JAFRFD010000117.1 GCA_017434525.1 Methanobrevibacter sp. | reverse complement strand
TAATGAATACCTTAATAAGTTCGAGTTAAAGAATACGACGATCGAGTTTGATGAGACCATGACGGAAACTATGATGACGAATCTAGTACCGCGTACATACTCCAGTTACTCTTCCGGTGAACGTACTAGAATCGACATGTCCATCCTATTGGCATTCTTCGATATTAGCCGCCAGATCTCTAACTGGTCATGTAACATCCTGTTCATTGACGAGTTACTGGATCAGAACATTGACCAGTCTGGTATTGAGCAGTTTGTCTCCACGTTGTATAACTTAATCCAGCTTAATAAGAAAAAGCTTGGTATATATATCATATCACATAAGCTTAATGAACTTAAGATTCAAATCAGTAGTACAATCGAGATTCGAAAGGTACACGATTACAGTATATTAGAGGTTAAATATGGATAATAACTGGCAACAGATTTCATTACTAGAAGCTAAATTCTTTACTCAGTCTGGTAAGTTCCAGGCAGTACAGGAGATAGACCCATTTGCAATGGAAGAACAAAAATTTCTCTTAAAGGAAAATAATAATATTAGATTTAAATTCAAGATGGTCATGAGTGACCCTGCAAAATACTATATTTATCCTATTGTAGATGGTAATCCAGCTACAGTAGAAAAGCTTAAAGAAGTAGCAGGTATTACGGAGATATAATAGGTTTTGATTATAAAATCATATAAATAAAATAAGATATATGCTGTAACATATATCTTATACAAACACAATAAATTAGGGGTTTATTATGTCTGATAATGTATTTATATGTAAGATATGTGGTAAAGAAGTAAATGGATATTTAGGGCTTTCATCACATATTAGACGAACACATTTATTATCGTCTAAAGAATATTATGATCAATATTTAAAACAACCGCATGAAGGAGAATGTCCTATATGTGGGAAACAAACTAAGTTTTATAGACTAGGTAAAGGTTATTTAAAATATTGTTCAACTAAATGCTTAGCTAATTCTGAAGAGATACGTGAAAAAGCTAAACAAACATGTTTAAAAAATTATGGTGTAGAAAACCCATATCAAGCTGAAGAAATAAAAAATAAAATAAAAGAAACAAATTTAAACAAATACGGTAATGAATATCCGATACGTTTAAATGAGTTTCAAGAAAAAAGCAAAGAAACATGTTTAGTTAAATATGGTGTTTCAAATATATCGCAATCATATGAAATTAATAAGCAGAAAAAATCAAAATATTTTTATAATAATATTTGGTTTGATTCTGGATGGGAATTAGCTTACTATATTTACTTAGTAGATAATAATATTAATTTTATATATCATCCAAATATATCATTTAAATATAATTATAATAATAAAGAACATTTATATTTTCCTGATTTTTTAGTCAATAATGAATTAATTGACATTAAAGGTGATCAATTTTTTGATAAAGATATATTAAATGATAACATTTATAATATTGAACGAAGTAAAGCAAGAAATAAATGTATTGAAGATAATAATATAAAGTTAATTAAAAGAAATGATATTAAACCAATAATTAAATATATAACTAATAAATATGGTTCAAAGTATTTAAAATCATTTAAAAGGAAAAAACAATGAAAGTTGCATTAATTGCAGATTGTCATTTTGGTATAAAAAAATCGGATATTCCATTTATGGAATCACAATTAAGGTTTTATAAAGAACAATTTGTTCCTGAATTAAAACATGCAAATATTAAAGATATTTTTATTTTAGGCGATGTTTTTGATACAAGACAAACAATAAATGTTCAAACAATTAATGTTGTAATTGATTTATTTAAAAATATATTAAAAGATTTTAATATTAGTATTATTGTTGGAAATCATGATATGTATATGACTACAACAACAGATATTAATAGTTTAAAAATATTAGATATATTACCAAATGTAACAGTATATGAAAAACAAACTGTATTAACTATAGATAGTAAAACCATTTTATTACAACCATGGATTACTGATTATAGTACATATATTTTAACAGAACATTATGATTATGCATTTATGCATGCAGATATAATTGGGTTTGATCAAGGCGGTGGTCGTCTTTCCGAATCAGGACTTGTCGCAAAGGAGATCCTTAAGCATGTAGATGCTGTCTACTCAGGTCATTACCATAATGGAATACACCGTCAATTCGAAAAGGGTAAGTCCATTACATACCTGGGCGCACCGTATCAGCTTACTAGAATCGACCGTAACGGAATCAGAGGGTACCATATACTGGACATAGCATCTGGTGAACGTACCTTAATTGAAAACCATATCTCCATGAAGTTCACACGTCATGTCTACCCGGACATTAATACATCTATGGTACCAGGTAATGTCGTCGATATAGATGTTCCAGCGGAATACGCGGATCAAACCAAAAGGATCGCGGATCTAGTTAATAAACTGGAAAAGATGAACCCAGCATACCCGGTTAATATTAGCTATTTACCATCCGAAGAAGATGCTACTGAAGCTATCGATACGGAAAACCTTAATATAATCACGCTCTTCGGTAATTACCTGGAGCAGGTAGAATTAGATGCCAAGCATAAAGATATGCTTTATGATAGCTTTATAGAACTATATAATAATTATAAGGAACAAGGAAAATGAATTATGTAGTAATGGGTATCGACCGAATCGGGAAAGATACCTTTATAGAAAACAACTTTCCAAGTCATAAGAAGATTCACTTAACAAAACCTCCTAAGGATGTGGATCCACTTATATTCTCCAAGACGGAATACTGTGACTATTTCTGTAACCTCATGAAGAATGATAACTTGGTATACAACCGTGGTCATATCGATGAATTCGTGTATGCTCCGATCTACAGGAAGTATTCTACGTACTGGCTTACTATCATGGAAGAAGAATTCGCACAGTCTGTGGCAAACACTGTCTTCATCCTATTGTACACCGATAACTTCGATATGATGGTTGATGATGGATTATCCCATGATTTTAACCGTAAGGAAGAGGAACAGGAACTATTCCACAAGTACTTTGACCAATCCAAGATGATTAATAAGATTAAGATCAAGGTTAATGACGGAAAAATGTACCGCCATCCTGATGCTATCAGACATGACTTGGGTGCTGCACTAAGGGAAACACCTATCATTAAAGGTGATAAGGAAATTCCAGTAGAAGTTCTAAAGTCAATGTTTAGTGGAAATTAATTACTATATTTGGTATATATGAAGCAATATCTTGATATATTAGATAGAATATTAAAGGAAGGAAAGCTTAAGCATAACCGTACAGGTATCGATACGCTTTCCATCTCTGGATCCATGATCGAGTTTGACATGTCCACTGGGAAGTTTCCGTTACTGACTACCAAGAAGATGGGTCTGAGGACCGTATTTTCTGAAGTTGAAATGTTTATTAAGGGTATTACCAGTAAGAAGTTCTTACAGGATCGTAAGTCCGGTATATGGAATGCCTGGTGTAATCCACAAAAGGTTCCATATTCAACAGATCCTGAACAACAGAAACTTATGGAAGCGGAAGATGACCTTGGACCTATCTATGGTTTTAATGGTAACTACTGGGATGCTGGTAGAGATTATGTTGTTACAGTAGAACCAAGGATTAAAGAAAAAGAACCACCACGTAAATTCGTTAATGCATGGTTAGAAGACGGTAGTTCTTCTAAATATCCATTAATTGGTCAAATTTTTGAAACTGAACATACTGGATTAAAGTATAGTGTTACTGATTTTGATAAAAATGTTGATGATGAACATGAATATTATGATATTATTTTCTATCATACCGGTGCTAAAGTAAAGTATGTTCGGCGTGATCATATCATAAAAGGTAAAGTAAAAGATCCTTATGAACCATCAGTATTTGGTATCGGCTACCGCGGTGATGAAGAAAAAATAGATGATTTCATCAATACTTATGGTAAGAATATTTATGATAAGCTGTTGAAAGCATGGGGTCATATGATTGAACGTTGCTATAGTGAAAAATGTAAGCAATATCCATTATATGGTGGCAATGGTATTTTTGTATCTAATGATTGGCATGATTTCAGTAAGTTTATTTGGTCATGTATTAAATTGCCTGGCTGGGTAAATGTATTGCGTCATCCAACAGTATATGATATAGATAAAGATTATTACGGTTCTAATTGTTATTCTGAAGATACCTGTGTATGGCTACATCATGATGAAAATGTATTGTATGCTAAGGCAAAGCCATTTATTATTACTGACCCTGATGGTACCAAACATACTTATATTTCGACAACTAAGTGTGCAGCAGACTTTGGTTTTACACCTAGAGCAATAAATTCTGAATCTATTAAACGTGGTTATTATAAAAATTATAAACTCGAATTAATAAATGATGGTAAACTATATAGATATAAGTTACCGATTAATCAAATTCAAAATGTAATCGATACGTTAAAGACAGATCCAACATGTAGAAGAATGATTGTTTCTTATTGGAATCCGGCGCTAATGCCCGAAATGGCTTTGCCTCCATGTCATTATTGTTATGAATTCGTATCTGACGGTGAATCTGTAGATTTGTTATTCAATATGCGTTCAGTCGACTGTTTCTTGGGTATGCCATTTGACATCGCACATTATGCATGCTTATTGTTGTTGATCTGTAAACAGGTTAAGATGAAACCTGGTAAGTTGATTGGTTTCTTTGCTGATATGCATATTTATACTAATCATCTTGAACAGGTTAAGGAACAGCTTTCTAGAGAACCGTTTGAATCTCCTACGGTTAATATTCTTAATGCAGAGGATCCAAACTGGACAATATGGGATTGGAAATATACTGATTTCGAATTGGTTAATTATCAGTGTCATCCATCAATTAAAGCTCCAGTTGCTGTTTAATATTATTTCTCCATAATAACCTGGGATGTCCTTTCATGGGGCATCCTTTTTTATACTATAAATATCATATGGTAGAATTAGGTGAATATATAATGAAAGAATTGGGTGACCAGGTCTATGACGAATTGGAAATAGATCCTTCCGATTACAACAGGTTACCAGCGTATGAATTCTATGATGAAGTCGTTTCCTCCTGCCGCGTAGTACATCCCGAGATCATTAAGCAGTATTACCAAGAAATGGAAGAATATAATAATCCGTCATCAGAAAAAGAATTTAAAGAATATCAGAATTCAAAGATAAGAAGCAATTTCCCTTTGGCTTTGCGGATAGCAGTAGACATTATGGTTCACACTGGTAAATACAGGTTATCGAAACCGGATTATGCTAATCTACGTTATTATACCGAAACTCTATTGAATTTCATTAAAAATAAAAAACCAGGAGATATTGAACAATATCTTCTGGATCATTCCAAAGAAAAGTTACCAAGATCTAGTATTAACTGTAACCAGATGAGACAATTTATTTTTTATCTAGCACAAAGATATAAGGGGCAATATGGTTCTTAACGATTATACAAAACATATAATGGCAGAATATGTCAAGGACATGTATGATGCAGGCTTGGTTCACAAGTATGGTGCATATACAGATGCAGGAAACGCTATTAATCGTCGTCTGCGTGGTAGGGGTTTCTGCGATTTCTTTGAAAATTGCCCATTGAATTTAGAAACACATACTACTGTAGAAGAAATTGCTTCTCGCCTTGATGGTATAGTTTGGGTTACTAAATCAGACGATGGTCGTGATGGCAGCTGGTACTGGCATACCAGATTACCAACAATGGATGAAGAACAGTTCTTAGATCTCATCAATACTAACAGAAAACTATACAGGTTATCAGAATCCCAATACACCCAATCAGAAATGTCCAAAGCTGCTCGTCTACTAGATGATGAAATGCAGTATGAAATCTAACTGTACCCTAGGTCACTGATTGTACCCCAAGAACCGGAATCAAATTCCGGTTTTTCTTATAATACCAACGTTTCAGCTTCCTTATCTAGTTTCCGCTGATAGACAATCTCCTGTAGGTTCTCGATAATACTCTTCATCTCGGCAATGGTCTTATCCTGTTCTTCAACACGTTTTTCCATTTCCTTATACTTATCGCTGATTACATCACTAACAGCTAATTCCCATGTAGGTTCTGTACAAGCTATTGTAGTTACCCCAGTACCTGCTACTAAAGAATCAGTACTAACAGAATCAGGATTAAATAATACTTCTTCATTCGGTAACGTATCATTAAGACTAGTAATTTCACCGATTTCAGAATCAAAACTTAGGTGATGTTCACGTTCAAATGACCATCTTGGTTGGGAACCGTCATTACTCTCGTTGTCTGAAGGACACCATAAATGATGCAACACCCGGGCTTCGGCTTCCCTACGGCGTTCTGCCAAACCTTCCGCATATCGGTTAGCTGCTTCTTCTATTTCCTGAGTTCTTTGCTCGATATGTTCCCTCATCCACTGATCAGTGTCAGGAATTTCAAGCTGCCTTCCCATATAGGTTACCGTTCTCGGTTCATGTGGTAACCCACCAAAATCTTCAGTTATCGCCTGTACTTGACCACTTTCCCTTAAACCTGCCATCCATTCAGAAAAACTACTCATATGTCCATAAACTCAATCCCGTCATTCGCCAATGCCAAATCTGGTCCTGTAAAAAATTCAGATTTAGACATATGTTTATAGTCCATCCATTTTGGGTCTAACCATTCCAGGAATTCCTTAGCATCTTCCATAGTAAATTCTACCTGTTCCCAAATTGCCATACGATATTTATCAGCAATAGGCACAGTACCCTTATGAACGTCCGTAAACTCTCTAATATATTCATCAAAAAAGTCTGGATTTATAATGCATCCATGCGAATCCATGAAAGCCGGGTGACTATTCAAGTATTCTGCAACTTCTTGAGGAATCCATCTATTAGAACTAATCATATCACTAATATAGCAATTAATAACCCGTTTGTAAACCCCTTAACTAAATACTCGTAGGTATCTTCAATATCCCCTTCGGTACATCAGGTAACCGTAACTTCTGATAATTCTCCTTAATAGTTTCTAGAAATTCTTTACAGTAATTACTTTCACCCAGTTCCTGCATACGGCGTCTTATATCTTCTTTATGACCGTATTTCTCAAAGGTGTCCATTACAATCTTTCCATCCAAGGTCATTCCAATAACCTGATAATCACAGTTATTGAAAAAATGGAGTGGAAGATTCTTAATACGGTAATCGTCATAGAAATCTGAAAATTCCTTATCTTTTACCTTATCATATTCTTTAGGAAGATCAGTCAGACCACCACCGTCAATCCAGTGGGCTATAACATAACCGTTATCTACATGCATCGATTCAAATGACAAACAACAAGAATGCCAGATTCTTGAATACGTACTGTAAAATAACCATTTAGTTAACTGTTCCAAATTTTTCTTATTAAGACCAGACTCAGTTAACAAACCATTCCACATTTTTATCACAGACATGGTATTATCATACTGGTCACCATCAAATCCCAGAAATATAATCCAATCTTCCCATTGCTTCTTCATAATAATAACCTTAACTAATTTTATCCGGTATTCTTAATAAACCCTTCGGAACCACAGGCATCGGGTCTGGAGGATCAAAAAACCCAGAACTCTGTACATTATGATATTCACACCATAATTCTTCAACCTGGTCAAAAAACCAATCACAGTCACCCATAGTTACATCAGTATAGTCACCAGTTATCCAGATAGCCCTATCCATTTTCTCTAACCGGTCAGAATCATCAACCCTCTGTTCTAACCAACCAGCTATATAACAATAAAATCCTTCTTCACAAATATTACCAGATTCAGCATCCTTAAACATAGGATGTTGATTCAAATAATCCGCAATTTTCCTATTATGTTCCAAGTCACGCTGGTTAAGACCCATTTCATCATCATCTAACATTACCATAATAACCACCTTAACAGATATTCGACGGAATACTTAATAAACCCTTCGGAACCACCGGTAACTCCTCGTCAACCCAGTTAACCTCACGGTGTTCTTTAATACAATATGACATCCATGCTGCCTTAATAGCCTTAATAAACTGTTTGGCATCTTCCAATGTAAACTGCTCAGCTAACGGTTTTACTGGAGCATCCTCTTCATCGTTAAAATACCAATGATACTGACTATTATCCGTACAATTAATATACTTAGCCATTATATCACAATGGAACTTATATGGATCAAAACAATAATTATAGAAATCCCCAATGATATAACGGGTTTTCTCTTCCTTAAACATAGGAAACTGGTTAAGATAATCTACTGCCGAAGCCGTAAATTCACGCTTAATAATACATTGTCCTGGTCTATCTTTCAACATATCCTTAATATAATAAATTACAAGGCTTAATAAAACCCTATACTTAATATAATTTCCTTTCAGGTCACCCATGCGACTATATGGTTATACGTAACCTTTATTTTACGCAAACTTACCTTAACAAAAAGGTCAGGAGGAAAAATCAGAATTATGTAAAGGTAAGTTTACGCAAAGATTTGGTAACCTAAAAATTTCTGAAAAAAATTTTTTCGAAACCGTCAGAAAAATTGTCAACTCAGATCAGGTTATGTGTTTAGATAGGTTTTATAGAACTTAATAGACTTAATAGAGCTTAATATAACCCTGGGCCCCCCTTAATAGATTGTTAATAATTTGTGTATATATCCCTACATAGACACATATTATTCACTATCTGTTAACGGGTTATTTTTTGAAGAAAATATAGAAATTTATATAGAATTTTGGATTTTTTGGTTAGGGAATAGACAGAAGTAACCTTAGAGTTCTTCTATGATCTGAATAGGTCAATGATATCTACCATGATGAGATATGGTAGTTTTATAATATCACGGAGTTCGTTTATAATATCTTTAATTGTATTCATTATCTATTATTTACCTTAATAAGAATATCTTTGAATTTGGGGAAGAATCTGGTTATTTCTTCATCGGTAAGATAGTCTTTGATTTTGTTTAGAGTTGATATTTCTTCTTCTGATAGAGTAATAGTTTTATTCATGGTTATCTCCTTTTATGATTTTTCCAGTTTGGTTACCTTTTGATAATGTATCTGACGCGTTTATCGTATTTTTCGATATAGTCGCTGAAAAGAGCTTGAATAGTTTTTATTTGAGATTTCCAGAAATCGCTTATAGGAGTAATGATTATATAGAGGCCGTTAATATCTGTATGTTTAGAGACAGTGGCGATTGTTCTTGATTCTCCTACATAGTATTCGTGGTTATAGAAGAATTCTGCATCTTTTTCATTATCGGCAATGATGATGGAGGGATTGCAGTATCTGTGGGAATACAAACTAATATCTTCTTTTTCGACTACGATGTAATTCATGTTATATAATATAAAAAAAGTAGGTTAAAAAGTAAATAACCTACTTAATATAATTATTTTACAGATTACCTGAAGCCTATATTGTAGCCTAGACCTTTTCTGAGTTTTTCTTTTTGTTTATTGTCGGCTTTGTTCCATTCTTTTAGGAACGAGCTTAATAGTCTGTCGGTTTTATTATCATAGTAGTTTGGAAGTTTGCCTACATAGAAGACGTTTGTTGCATCCCAGTCGTCTTTTCCGGTTTTTACACCTAGTCTATAGCAGGTTGTATGGTAGGGGTCTGGTTCGAAGTCTGGGACCAGTTTGGTATTTTTGTCTAAGATAATGGTTTCGTCCTTTAGCCATTGCATTTCCATTCCTGCAAACATTTGGTAGATACGGTCATCTCTTGAGCCTTCTTCGAATTTATAGTGCGGGAGACCGTAATCTAGGAATTCTGAAAGAACCGTTCCTTGTTCCAGGTAATCCAGAAGTTCCTCATTATCTTCTGATTTTTTGAGGAAAGCATAGGAATCGCCTTTCTTTACATATATTCCGAAGTATGGAATTTTTTTCTATCCTGCAGCATAGGAGAGAATTCCGATATTATCGTATAGGTCATTGTTGAAGGGTTTTCCCTCTTTATTTAATAGAATATACTTACCTAAAAGTTCTTCTACGCCTACGTCGAGATAGTAGTAGAGTTTAGGAAATTTTGGATTATCTACATAGAACCTGGCAACTCTATAAGAGTTATATGCAGGCATCTTTTCTGTATATTTCTTAAAGTCTTTATCGAATTCGGGATGGGCGAACTTAATGAATTGTTTATATATGTCTGTTTCCTTAATGAAACGATTGAACTGGTTAATGAGTTCTGGATGAATGTCTTTAAGGAATCGTTCGTAGAGATTTGGTTGCTTATCCATTTAGTTACCTTTAAACGATTGTAGGAATTTTCAGAATACCTTTAGGTACTGGTTCATAGAAACCGTCGGAATATGCCTTAATAAAGTCAATTAGTCTTTCTTGGTTATTTTCTTCTACACGTGCATAATTGAGGTCTAGGGTATGACCGTCTATAGTATAGTCCCATCCATGAATACATCCTAGGGCACAGGAATTTGAGCAACCTTTGAAGGTTCCGTCAAAATAAACATTATATTTAGAAACAGCCTTAATTTTTCTAAACGGATCATAACTGTACATAGTATGAATTTCTATCCAGACTGGATTATTAAGAAAAATCAAATTAGTGGCTTTTGAATTATCTAGATCTACATATTTTTTAGCAATGGTGGTTTCCCAGTCTAAAACTTGTTGTAGACTGTTATGGAGATTTAGTTTATCTTGCCATTCTTGAGAGTACTTCATGTGATATAATATAGAAAAAGTAGATCAAAAAGTAAATGACCTACTTTAAGATATTTTTATGCAGATTACTTTCTATATTGTTTTATATACTCTTTGAGTTGTCTTTTAAGTCTGGATTTTTCAGGTTCTGCGGTTATCTTAATGGTTTCTTTATAACTTTGACAAATCATCGAGAACACTTTTCTCGCTTCTTTCTTCTTGCTCATATATTTCTTTCTTTTTGCTTATATAGTTGTAGATTAAGAGGTAGATGATACCAGTTATAATTCCCAGAAGATGACCGGCATGAGAGGTATTGTCATTATTGAACATTCCGGATATTTCTTGGAAGGCATAAATAGAGATTAACAGAATACCCGTGATTTTAAGTTTACCTATATTGAGAACAATTAGAGCGAATATCCAGGCTGAGATTCCGATAGCATTTACATGGAGTAAACCAGTATGGAAATAATGGACTACGACTGTGGTTAGAGCGAAAGAGAGGAGATAGTTTACTTTTCCGAGTTTTTCTTCCACTGCAGGGGAGAGCAGGAGGAAGAGCATCATATTGTTTATGAAGTGGTCTTTAGAGCCATGAATAAAAGCAGAAGTTAACACATTATGAGGGAGGTAATCTTTGAAGATTACACCTACTGTGCAGAGAATAATGAAAATCAGAGTGATGATTTCTGTTTTAATCTGAATATTTTTCATAATTAAACCTTTAGAATTCCTTTAGGTACAGGTGGTAGTCTGTCATCTGAAACACCAGCATAAGTGTTAATAAACTCTAACAGAAGTTCTTGCTTAGTTTTTTCTGTATCTTCTGGTAAGTGTCTTATATCTAGCACATGACTGTCGATTTTGAAAATATGGCCAAGAGAACCCATAGCAATAGAGCCAGTAGAATCACTACCGTCGAAAAATACATCGTACTCAGTAATACATCTGACTTTTTCAAAATGCCAACCGTCACTAAAGAATCTGCTGATTTCCATCCAGACCCCTTCATCAAGAATAACAGCTTTATGATGTTTTTTATAGAGTCTTTGTCAAAACAATATCGTTTACAAATATCATCCCATGTAAGTTGTTGAAAAAATCTACTGTTAGCACTAATTTTGCCTAACCAAGAATCTGAATATCTCATATTTTTAAAATTCCTTTAGGTACAGGTGGTAATCTTGGGTCAGAAATATGAGAATAAGTATAAATGAATTTTAACAGTTCTTCTTGTCTATCTATCTTGTCGTCTTCGTCTTCAGAGTGTTGGTCAAGATCGATAGAATGACCATCAATTCTGAAAGTATGATAGAGAGAACCCATGGCTATAGTTCCATCGACATCAGAACCATCGAAAAAGAGATCATTAAAAGATACAGCTTTGACTTTTATAAAGTCATAGTCACTGCTATAATGTCTGGAAATTTCCATCCAAACACCTTCTGGGAAAATAACTACTTTCTGTTCTTCTCTCACTTGTGCTTTATCGAAATGATAATATTCATATACATCATTCCATGACATGCGTCTTTCATAGAAAGGAGTCGAGCGAATTTTTGCTAACCAATCTTCTGAATATCTCATATTTTTAAAATTCCTTTAGGGACCGGTGGTAAGCGTTCGTCTGTAATTCCAGTATTATCTTTAATAAAGGCTAAGAGTTCATCTTGTCGTTTATTAGGAGGAACATCGTTGAGGTCTATTTTATGTTCGTCAATTCTGAAAACATGACTAAGAGAACCGAGACCTAGACAATTATAGATTCCTTTATAGTCACCATCATAATAGACATCATCCTTAGTAATACCTCTGATTTTTCTTAACTTCTTAGAGTTCGAGAAGAGAACATCAATTTCCATCCAGACACCTTCAGAAAGAATAACCAGATTTTCATTTTTAGCACGTTGTTCATCGTAAAAATGAAAATATCTTACTGTATCTTCCCAAGTGCGACCTTGAACAGCATTTAAATATGGGTTTAGTCTATCTTGCCATTCTATTGAATATCTGTTATAGTTCATAATTTGAGAATTCCTTTAGGTACAACTGGGAGAGGTGGTTCTGTATTTCTTTTGATAAATTCCAGGAGCATTTCTCTTCTTCTGGGATTTTTAATATGAGTTAAATCCAACGTTTCACCATCGATTGTAAACCTATGGTCAAGAGAACCAAGTTGAAAAGAGTTATAAAGACCTCTATAACAGCTATCATAATAAACTGTAAAATTAGAGACTGCCTTGACTTTTCTGAATCTTTGAACGCCGCAGATATTGATTTTCATCCAGACAGCTTCATCAAGGACAATAATATTCCCTTGTTCAATATCTTCATAAATACCACGGCTTTTATAAAATTTCAGAACATCTTCCCATTTTGAGATCTGAGTCTCATTTTCTAACCGTTGAATTTCTTGTTCCCATTCGCTTGTCATGCTATATAATATAGAAAAAAGAGAGCTCTGAGTAAATAGCTCTCTTGATATAATTATTATTCAGATGACCTTAATGGTTTAAGCCTTCATCTTTATGCATTCTGAAAAGTTTTACTAACGCATCTAGTTGTTCTCTTAAATGCCTCTCATTAAAATCGTCATTATAGATACGCCTATAAGACATAAACTTTCGTTTACCGTCTAATTGACCAATACCAGCAGCGACACGAAGATTGTTATACCAATGTTCCATATCATGGTCAATTCCTTCTAAGATATAACCTCTATCGAAATCATTGTCGATATAGAGTTTTATATCTGTCTTTTTCCATTGACCATAACGACCGTAATCTTCAGTCTTTATGATAAAGTCATAATCTTCTGCAATTTTCTTTAAATTAATTCTGGACATTTTTAATCCCAGGGTGCACAGAATCCGCCATATTCTTCATTAAAATCTCGGATTGCATCATCGTATTCGTCGCTCGGACAGAAATTTTCAATTCTGTATAATTCCCGTTCTCGAGACGTCATACAAGCATTTGCAATTGGACCTAAGTCTTGATCTAGGTCACGTGTTTTCCAATATTTATCTTCATATCGTTTAGCCATGTACTATATCCTTTATATTTTCATATTCTTTTACTACTAACGCTTTTTTCATAATATCTCTAAATTTCGGTTCTACATGAACAAGATTGCGGATCCATTCCAGTTTTTTTAGTACACCATAATAAAGAATTTCCGCAGCATCTATCATTTCAAGTGCATTTAATCCTTTAAATATTTTCAGAATATCATCAGCACTTGCTTTTGTGACGGTGCTATTGTTATTAGTAACGATGGGACTGATAGCATCTTCAAAATCTGATAATTTTGCAGTGAATTTTTTAGCCTTAGGGTCAGTTAACAAGAAATTACACTTATTAATTTGATACATAATTTTTCTTGCATCGTTATTGTGACCAAAGCAGAATAATTCAAAATCGCTCTGTCCTAATTCTTTATACAGAGCCTTTTTATATTCTTTGATTTCCTCTTCGTTGGAATTCAAGAGTTTTTCATTTGAAATAAAATCCACAGATTATCTCCTAGTATTGTGGTAATTTGATAATTCCTTTCGGAACTTTAGGTAATTGTGATTCAAAAAATCCAGAAGTTTTAACATGATGAACTTCACAATAAAATTTTTCAGTCCATTTTAAAAAATCTTCAGCAAGTTGTTTAGTAACAGGAACATCGTCAGAACTACCACCCCAAAAGATTTTAGTGAAATCTGTGTGTGTGCTATTTTACCAGAATATCCAGCATGCCAAAGATCCCAATCGACCTTTGCATTTTGTATTAAACTATATGCAGGATGAGAGTTGATATAATTTAAAATATCTACAGGAATGTTAGGATAATTCGGAATCATAATCTTAAGATAGTAAAGTTAAACGGTTTTGTAAATGCTATGGTTGGTTTAATAATACTTCAGTTGACCAGTTACTATTATAGACCTTTTCGTCCATTTCTGTGTGTATATTATATAATTCCTTTAACAGGCTAGGTAAAGCTGGCGAACTAAGAATATTCAGAAAATGCTGAAATGTAAGATAGGTTTTGAAAAATTCAGCAGGAATTATAATTTTAATACAGTCATTGCCATCTTTGTCTTTATCGTGATGTGTAAACCCAACTTTGTTGATGTTCATGTGATTTAATATAAGTTTGTTATCCCATGACATGCTAATCCTAATTACAGTTCTCTCATTATATTGCAATTCTATAGTAGTTATCTCTTGGTCAAAGGGAATATTCAGAATATTAAAATAATAAGGTTTGCTGTTGATGAGGAATCTTACATTATGTGGATAGAGCTTTTCGTTTATTTCTTTTAAATCCATGATATTAAATATAGAATTAAATGAGAGGTTTGTAAGCCCTAAAAGAGAGCTGAAAGAGAAAAAAACCTCTTAAAATGCTTACAAAGAGAGCTTTTTTAACTATATTAGAGAGGTAATAAGAGAGGAAAGGTAAAATTATGAAGACTGAACAAGAAGAGATGTTAGAGACTCTCTTTAAGAAACAAGAGGGTAAGGTTATTCCTGGAACGGAATATTGGGAAGCTTTGGTAGAATTTTCAGAAGTCTGTTTTAACCAGCTTATGAGTAAAGAAAAACCGAAAGTTGCAGATATTCATAGTTTTATTGCTGCAGCTTATCATTATGGTCGTGAGCAGGGTGAAAAGTACGCTAAGTGGCTTCAATCAGAAATTGACAAATTACATAAGGAAGATTAATATGCATGCATTAACAGTAGTAAACAAAATTAATCAGAAATTACAGAAGTGTAAAGAACCTAATGCGATTACAAAAGAAATCGAAGCGGTTAAGTTTTATTTTTCACGTCCAGATAGTTCGTGGAGAGTAAAGGTTGATTCTGGATTTAAGGTTGAAGTTGTCGATTCGGCTGATAATTCTATAGAAGTTCAGAATAATGAAGAATGTAATTTAATTGATGCGAATTACATTATGTTGGTCGATTTTAAGTTTAAAGAATAGCATATGAAAGAAATTCAGATTTATGCAGTTAAAGTCTGGGGACTTAAAACTGGTGAACGGTATTTGAAGAAGTTACATGCTGATTATGGGTCAGCACGAACTGAAGCAGATCGTCAGTTGAAAAAACCAGGTATTACCAGGGTATATATCGAATGTGCAGCATTTAATATAGATGGTTCAAAAGTTACGACTGTTTTTAAGAAAGAATTGGATTTAGAAGAAGTATGAGAAATCCAACAATGTATCGTAAAATTACGATTGTGATTATCGATATTAATGCTTCTGAAAAGAAGAACTATGTTCGTAAGATTTGTAAGAAGACAATAGATGTTCGTATAAAGTCTGGATATACGAGTAAAACTAAAACTTTCTGTGCACATACTGGCGATTTAAGCAAAGCAATGAAATTTGAAACGTATGATGCAGCGAAAAGGGAACTGACTAAGTTTGGGTTAAATTCTGATAATTTTAAGCTGGTGCCTGTAATAGGTGAGATACCTGCATAAAAATATCATCTTCGAATGACATTTACTGACGGGTCAAAAATTACTATATTGTATAGCAAGAAAATTGAAAAATTGGAGAATAAAATATGAGTGAAGCAGTTGAAACTATTGAAACAACCGAAAGCCCAGAAACTGTTGATCTGCATGAACGTTTTACATCCGTTTATAAGGATAATTGGATTTATCTCCCAGGTGGTTCCATTTGCTACGATTTTAATTCTGCCGTAGCAAGAATGTATTACGTCGGTTATTGTCTCGACGCAATGGAACTCTGGTTTGGTAAGTATGGTGCAAAATGTGCAGACATCATGGATGCGCTCGTTAGTATGGGATTGAAGCCGAGAGATCTCAAATTCGGTAATTTTAGAATTCGAACCAACGATATTAAGTGGCTCGAACAAAAGTTGTATGGCACAACTGTTGAAGACCCGAAAACTGTAGATCTCGGTATGGTAAGTGAAATTGAAGAAACAGAACTCGCAGAAAAAGCGGGACTTATCGTTCCAAGCGAACCAGAAGCACCAAAGGAAATTCGTCCACAGGTTGAACAGTTGATTGAAGATCCATTAGCAGTATTCAAGCAAATGAATACTTACACTACTATGGTTGCACAGGGTCTGAGTACTGCACTGTTGATTACAGGTCAGGGTGGTGTCGGTAAATCCTACAATGTTACTCGAATTTTGAGTGCATACGGTAAGAAGGGTAAAGACTATGTTGTCATGAAAGGTAGATCTACTATCGCAGCAATGTATAAGTTTTTATACGACAATTATGACAAGATTGTTGTATTCGACGACTGTGACAGTGTTCTGCAAGACAATGATGGTCTGAACATTCTCAAGGGTGTTCTGGACACAGGCGAAATTCGAGAAGTGAGCTGGAACAACAGTAGAACGGTTAACACGTTTGGTTGTGAAACTCATGAAGAAATCGAAGCCATTTTGGAAAAGTATGCAAAAGATCACAAGAAAATTAAGGCTGATCTAGTTCCAAGCTATTTCAGATTTATGGGATCCTGTATTTTCATTTCCAACCTGTCTGCTGCAGATTTGTTAAAGAATGCTGCAATGGCTCCATTGTTGACCAGATGTAATACAGTTGACATTCAGTTAACTCCAGATGAAGTTATCACAAAGATGGAAGTTGCATTACCAGCAATGCATATCTATGATGCACGTGGTAAGGATATTACTCGAGAAGATTTGAAACAAGAAGTTTTCGAATACATCAAGAGTCCAGAATTTCTGAATGACCCAAGGTTGGCTGGAAAGCAAATCTCGTTCAGAATTTTCCATCAAGCATATAAATTCAAATATGCTGGATTCCCGAACTGGAAGGACTTGAGCTTCTGCGTCTAGTCGACTGAAATAATATATCCAAGACCTATGAGCTTACGCTTGTAGGTCTTTTTTCTATATTATGAACATAAGGAGTAAGTTATTACACTAAAACTCAGCTTGAAAAGCAAAGGAAGGGTTATATTTAATGTGGATTCCATATTATATTGCTAGTATAGTCATAGCAATCATTTTGATAATTAAAGATTGGAAAGACATCAATGAATTTCTTGATGACGCTATGCCTTCTGATGAAGATAAAGCATTCATGATTTTCATGATGATTGTATTTGCTCCTGTATCAATTCTAATTTTTATTATTGTAAGTTGTATCAACTTATACTTTTACGTAAAAAATCATCATACGAATAAGAAAATAGACATTGATAAGCAATTAAATAAGTTGCCAAAGTTAATGGCTGAATATGATAGGTTATTAAGAAAACCAGAAGCAAGTTTGCAGGTCAGTTCAAAAACAAGTTCAGGTCATTGAATACAATGATTAGTTTGCCAAATGTAAGGAATGTGACAAGAACAGATATTAATGGTAAACCTGCAGTAATTGTGCATTATACTTGGCAAAGTTGCGATAGCGATAATCATTGTTATACTGAACATGATGAAGTTACAATTCCAGAAATTAATGTAAAAACACATGATAACTGGGAACCAATAAATTAACAGTCGACTGAAACAATATATTATATGGTTGGTTGTTGACAATGACTAACCATTTTTCTATATTATAAGTATAAAGAGGACGGTTATGACTGTTAATGAAATGATTAAAAAGAATGTCATGAAGAAGAAAATTCGTGACCTTGAAGCTGAAGTTGAAAGACTGAAGAAAGATCTTCAAGACAGTCAAAATGACGTTTTTTGGAGAGTTGATCGTCAAAAACGAAAAGTTGAATGGCTTTGCAATAAGTTTAAGTTTAATAAACATGATATTCCAAAGGATTTGTAAAGGAGGGTAATATGACCCGTTTAAGAGCAGAAAGAAAAAGTATCACTGTAAAGGAAATCAAGAAGTTCATTACTGAACGTTGTCCGAACTTGGCCTTTGACCAGGATGATATGCTTTACATTAAGAATTCTAAGATGGAAGATTTCTTAGATGATTGTTTCTATTCTGAAAAGACACAGCGAATTTGTTTGGGTCATATTGTCAAGCATTTTTGGGATAGCAAGCTTGTTGATTCATTCATGCCTGCAAATGCTACAAAGATGTCTGATGCAATCTCGATGTGGCATACTACAGAAAAACAGAAGAACATCAGTCTGAACAAGATTATGCGAAAAATCAAGAGCGAAGTTAGAATTATCCATGAAAAGATTATGGATGAATCTGTCAGACTTGTCAGACGTTCTCAACAAATCAAGGTTAAACTCTAATGGCAAAAGAAATTAAAATGGAATTTAACAGAGACGATTTATGGCGTCTTCGTGAAGTTCTTCGTGGTTTTATTGGCACTCAAATCGTAGATGGTCATACATATATGCTTGATGAGTCAATAGAACTTAAAAAACGTATTGACAAAAAGTGTAAGTTTAAAGACTAAAAATAAGGTCAACTGAAATATTATTTTGTTTAATTGGTTATTGACAATAACCAATTAAATTACTATATTATAAAAGTAAACAAAAGGAATTAGTATGATTTTAATGCCAAAACAAATTGATGCAATTCATGGTATGTATAATAAACCAGTTGGCGTTTTGTATATGCCAACTGGTGGTGGTAAAACTGTTATTATATATGGACATGCAAAAATGTTTTTTGGCACTGCAATTAAACATAATTTTATTATTAGCGGTCCAATTATGGATCTTAATAAGCAAACAGCATGTTCAGTTTTGACAAATTTATTTAACGACGGTTTAATTAATTCTGAAAACTGTGATGTTGTTATTGCAAATTGTGCGAATTATCGTTCAAATCGTTTTTATACAGTAAAAAACGGAGAAAATATTGATATTGTTAATGATATTGCTGGCCATGAACCGCTAGGAATTTTAGTTAATACTATAGATGTAAAACAAGAAAAACAATATCGTATTACTGTTGTTTGTAATCCAACATTACAAAATGATGAAAAGTTTTTAGACAAATTAACAGAAGATGATGTTGTAAAACATTTTTATTTTGACGAATCTCAGACACTCAAAAAAGATCAAACAGTTAATACTGAAGAAGATAATCAAAATAATAAAAATTGGGTTAATTTTAAAAAAATATTTACAATAATTAATATGACAAGTGTTAAAGGTTCTTGTCATATGGTTAGTGCAACGCCAACAAAAGATAATTTCGAAACTATTATGGAAAATAATTTTGGAATGTCATATGAAGATTGTTTTGCATATAGATTAACACCACGAGAAGCAATTAATGCTAGAATGATCCTTGAACCGCAGTTTTATTTTAAAAGATGTTCAAAATTAAAAGTTGATACTATTTTAGTTAGAATTGAAGATATTATAAATGATATTAATAAAGAAAAGGAAAAAAACACATCTTATAAAGCTAGAATTTTAGTTACTGTAGCATCTACTGCAGATTTAAATTGGATTGTAAAGCGTCTTTTAGAAAAATACGGTTCTGATTATGATGTATATAGTACATCCTGTATGGATAAAAAGAAGAAAAATAATGAAACTATTTCCGAAGATATTTGTGCATTTAAAAAGGCTATAGAAGAAAATGAACGCTCGTGTTTTGTAGTTCATATTAAACAAATTATTGCTGGAATTGATATTCCAAGTTTTACACATACTGTTTTTAATATGGAAGCAACTACAAATTTCATTACTCCCATTCAAATTGTAGGTCGTGTATTAAGACCTGAAAGATTTCCCGATGGAACAGCAAATTTAACAAAAAAGAAATTTGGATATATTTATGTAAATATTGAAAATAATAATATTTTAGCAGAAAAAGCAGCTAGAACATTAATTGGTTATTATGGAAATATTTTCGAATTTCTTAAACCGGATTTTTTTGAAGGATATACAAATGGTAGTAATGTAAGACATAAACAAATGTCACAATTTGGTGATAATATTACAGCATATAATTTTACAAATACTATTGAAAACTTTTTAAAAGATTTAGCAGTAAATATTAAAGTAGATGAACAAGAGGATAAATATTTAGGTATAAATATTGATTATAATAATCAATATATTAAAACACAAATTGAAACAATTATTAAACGTGATGGCTATGTTGAAAATTTACCGGTGTTTTTTATACCTGAATTAACAGAATATATTAATAAAGTAAGTAATTATATGGCAACGATTGACAAATTTATTAATATTTTTAAATCGACTGATGCAAATCAATGGCGAGCTGCTATAGATTAAATTAAAATATGAGTTTACAAAACTCATATTTTTTATTATATTTGTTATAATGAGTAAAGAATTATCTATTAAAGATTTATATCCATTTCAATATTATACTATTTCTAATGTTAATTTATTAGAAAACGATAATTTTAAATGGGATGATTATAGTTTTAATTTAGAACATACCCATGAGTTTTATATTGGAAATATTAATGGTTTAGTATGTAGAAATAGTTTTGGATTTACATCTAAAATTAAAAATTATTTATTAGATAGATCTAAATTACGTAAAATTACATTTTTATTACCTGAAAATTATAGAGAATCTATAAATAATTGTATAGGATTTAGACAAAGCGTGTTAAACGTATTAGATAATCCATTATATAATGAACAGATTGTAATAAAAACATATAAAGTAGATAATTCAGATATTATTGAAAAAATTAAGGAACTGGAAATGCGTAAATTTGATGTTACAATAATGAATCCACCTTATGATACAAAAACAGATATTCATGTGAATATTGTTAAATCTATTTTAGATGCTGGTTGTAATAATGTAGTATCTATTATGCCAAATGATTTTTTAAAAACAGATGAATATAATAAAAAACATACTAGATATAGACATACAAAAATAGATACGATGCTTGATTATAATAAAGAACTATCTATAGAAGAAGGTAATAAATTATTTAATATTTCATATTCTACAAATATTTCTATTATGGTTTGGAATAATAAAGGTTCTTATGATTATGATAGTGTATTTGTAGACACATCAAAAGAAAAAAATAAGAAAAAATTAATTGAACAAAAGTTACAATCTTATATTTTAAATGACCCTATTTTTAAATTATATAATAAAATTAATTTAACCACCTATAATGGTAAAGGTTATTTTATTCCAATTGGAACACATGGTGCAAATATTGCGACAGATATTGGTTTAATTTATAATTTAGAAAAAGCATATAATTATAAAGGAAATGAAATAAATTTTGATAAAGAAAAATATTTAAATTTAAAAACAAATAATAATGGAAAAGGAATATATGTTGAATCATTTGAACGTGGAATAGAATTATTAAATATTTTTAGATCTGAACCTTATATGTATATACAAAAATTAGCAAAATATTCATGTAATGAAAATTTTAGACATGATTTAAATTTTTGTCCAATTATAAAATTTGGTGATAAATTACTTACTGATGAAACATATCAAAAAATAAATACATTATTAAAATCAGATGTTTAAAAGTAAACTGTATTAAAATATATAAAATAAAATCATTTACAAAAGTAAATGATTTTTTTATATTATATATGTATGGTTAATAAAGAAAGACATCTTAATTTTTATAATTTATTTAAAGAAAATGGGTGGAATGGTTTACTTAATGTTAAAGGTAGTCCAGTATCATTAATTGACTTTGTAAATCAAAGTTTAACATGGAAAAATGATATTGATAATATTGGAACTATTGAAATGTTCAACAAATTTATTCAAACATATGCAGAATTATTTGCTGACTGGGCAATAAAACTGCCGCTTAATCGAGAAAGTAAAGAAAGTAATATTCGATGGTTTAAAGGTATTATTGGTGAATATTTTTATATCGAAAATGTTGAAGATTTGATGAAACAAATTTGGAGTCATGATGGACAAAACTATGCTTTTGAACATGCTGTTCCTGCAAGTTTTTATAGACTAACTCCTCATACTAGATTGGAATTTGGTGGAGATTTCGGAGTTGATGCTATTGGTATTAACCGTTTAGATGAAGTTGCGGTTGCGCAAATTAAATGTTGGAATATTTTTAGTAATAATCTTATTACATATGGTGATGTAATTTCAAATATGTATACAGATGGAATGGAACGTGAATGGATTTATCATAAACAGAAAGAATCTATGTTTGTATTATGGCTGGGATTGACAAAAAATATTGCAAAACCATTAGCTAATCCAGAATGTCCAGTATACAATAAAGTTCAATACTTTGGGTATCAAGATTTAAAAACAATTCATACTGGTTATCCTAGATTTTTTGATAATGCTAATCATTTCAAAACAACATTAAAAGAGATTGGTAAATATAATGTTTCATGTGATCCTAAAATTTTAACAATACTTGACACATTATAGTCGTCTGAATAGAAATAACATTGAAGTAACCGTTGACTAAACTCAACGGTTTTTCTATATTATAAATGTAAAACAAAGGAGTCAACCAATGTATCTGTTCAGAAGAATTTCATTTGAAAGAAACATAACAAAGGGTGCAAAAGGCCGTGTAGATTTGTATCAGTCTTTGAATCCAAATCTGAATTATCTCATTGGTTGTGCAAAATCAAATGTAAAATCACTTGATGACAATCTTCCAAACTGGCATGTAATTGAAAAGAATCCAGATCAAAAATATCATCCTGGTTGTGTTTTCCAAACTGAAGGTATGACAGTATTTAACTGCGGACCATATGATGAAGATTTATATGAATGCAGAACAAAAGTTTATATTTTCAATACTGATTATATTCCTGCTAATATGGTTAAAGAAATTGACGAATATAATATTTCATTTATGAAAGACCCGAATCAAGTTTATGCGGAAACAAACTAAGTGATAAGGAATATAACCATGGCAAAGAAAATGACCGCTGTTGAACGTGAAAACACAAAATTCAATGTGATTGAAGTCGTAACTGAATACAATGTTCCACAATCTGCAAAAGTTGTATTGAAAAATGTTCGTTATCATGATTTACCGAAAAAACTTGCAGAATATCTCGCACCGGAATATAATAACTATTTCGCTATCAAAGAAACTGCAAAGGAAATAGCGAGACGTTTTGAACGCAAATGGTATGACCAATGGGTTTCGGAACAAGAAATCGATTTTAACAATTATTGGATGGGTGATACTGCTGTTGATAAGTGGGCAACAGATGGTGAAGATGCTATGCAAGCATTCCATTATATTTTCTTTCAAAAGGTTTAGTTATGAAAAAGTCTGGTAATACTGTTTGTATCAATAATGGTTTGGAAAATCCGGTTGAACTTTGGCATCTTGAAATGTTGCCAAACGGTGAAGAAAAAAGAACTAAGATTGGTCTTGTGACAAATATCACTGCATATTATCATATTCTTGTTCAAATCAAAAAGAAAGAGCTAGAAGGTTATTATTTCAAGGAACCAAGTGGAAGATCTAAAGTTCAAGTTATGCCTGATGGTAAGACATCCGATAATCCTGAATGGTTGTTCGGAAAGTTTGATCAATATCTTGCAGAATTGGTAGGATTTTAATAATGAAGAAAGAATCACCAGTAGTCTATGTAATTAAAGGAATTATTCCTTATTCTGGTCGTGACCATTCGGTTATCGCAGTTTACTTAGATGAAGAAAAAGCAAATAAAAGATACGAAAAAGAACGTAAAGACGATACTTACATAGACGTTCAAATGGAATATTATGAAGTAGATGATTAAAGGTTAACAATGAAATTGTTTTTAGAAATCATTAAGACTCCATTCTATCTAATCGGTATTGCTGTATTAGGGTTTATTTGCTTAACAGAAATTTTAGAAGAAAAAGAAGAACATGAGCTTAATAGATTTATCTAAATACAATTTTGACAGTCCTGAAGTATTAAGACTCAATGAACTAATGGACATGCCATACGAAACAAGGCGTAATGACGAGATTAGCCGTGTAGGGCTAAGTCTTATTAATCATTATTACAAATTACAAACAAATATTGATTCTACAAGATTCCCAGGTGAAAAAATTTATTATTTTATAAAATGTACGGATCATGTAAGTAATACAACTTTTAAAATGCATGCTTTGGTATATGAATTGCCAGACCATAGAGAATTTTCAGGTGAGTTTCGTAACAAATTTATATATTTACCTGACCAATATCTGGATTTATCATGCATACCTGGTTGGCGATTTAAAGAAATAGATCAATCAACATTTGAGCAATATAAGAGCGGTTCATTTTTGTGGCAAGATTATTTACGTCATATGTAAGAAGAGCATGAACGTGAATATGGGTCAAGAGAATGGTAATTAAATTTTAACAAAAGGAAAAATAAAATGTCAGTAGCAAATCCAATCGCAGAAATCGCAGAAGCACTCAGAGCAAGCACTGCACGAGTAGTAGTATCAGAAGGAACTCATACGAGACCTGCTTCTATTGGTGGTCCTGGAAATATCCCAGTTACCCAGAGTATGGGTTATGTAGAACGATTTGTATCTCCGAAGCGGAAGGAATCATATTACATTGTAACGTTTGATATTGACCAACGAGATGCAGACTGTATTACAGTTTCGTCTAAGCAACGTGGTAAGCTTGATAGTGATGAACTTATCCGTTTGTCAATTATGAAGCATTATCGTGAAATCGACGACTGGGATGGTGAATGGTATAACCTCGGACCAATGGAAGAATATATTTCTGATAATTATCTAAGTGGATTCTTCTATGACTCCTGCAATCGTTTTGGTTTTGATGACATTTCGATTGAAGGTTATGATGCAGACAAGGATGAATTTTATACGATTGATATTCCTGCACCGTCTCAGCTTGGTATTCAAAACATTACTAATGCCTATCATCAGTATTTC
>JAFRFD010000116.1 GCA_017434525.1 Methanobrevibacter sp. | reverse complement strand
GAGTAAATTTTTTTTGATTTGGCATGATAAAAACTTTTACTCCACCTATTTATTAAATTTAACTATTTTTAAGCAAAATTAAAAATTCACAACTAATTTTCATGAAAAAATTTCAAATCAACAAAGTTTTTGAAAGAGTCAATATTTTGGTATGCCTAAACTTTATATATTATAAAAACCAATTGATAATTATGTTTAGGTATTCCTAAATTTTTATAGGTTTTGAAAGACTTAAACTAAAATTTTTTTTTAGTAATGGAAAATACTTTTCTATAAGTATTATTCCTAAAAAGTTAATTAAAATGGGAGAAAACGTTAATGACAGAATTAATTGTAGGATTGGCAGGAAACCCTAATGTGGGGAAAACTACAGTCTTCAATCAATTGACTGGTATGAGACAACATGTAGGTAACTGGCCGGGAAAAACTGTTGAAAGGGCTGAAGGTCACTTCAAACACGGAAGTTACGACTATGATGTTATAGATCTGCCCGGTAATTATGCATTAAGCGCTCATTCTATGGAAGAAATCGTTTCAAGGGATTTTATTGTAGATGATGAGTCAGATGTTATTGTAAATGTGGTTGATGCTGCCAATCTGGAACGTAATTTATATTTAACAGTACAAATGATGGAATTGGGTGCTAATTTGGTAATAGCACTTAACATGAATGATTTTGCAAAGAAAAAAGAACACATGATAGACATTGATTTGATGAGTGAACTGTTAGGGGTTCCGGTAATTGAAATCAATGCGAAAACTAAAGATGGTTTTGAGGAATTGTTGACAACTGTTGAGAGGCAATCCAGAAAACCGATTGATTCCAGTGAAAAATTATCCTATGGAAATGACATTAAAGGGCATTTGATGGATTTGCAGTCAGTAATTGAACAGGACAATAATTTATTGGATGTTCCTTCTGTCTGGACAGCAGTTAAATTATTGGAAAGGGATACAATAGTCATTGAAAAAGTTCAGCAATCTTCTAAAAGTTCCCAAATCTTTGCCGAAGTGGATAAGGTAAGTAAGCATTTATATGATGTTTATAAGGAAGGTCCAGAAGAAGTTATTGCTAATGCAAGATATGCGTTTATCGATGGTTTGATAGGAGAAGCAGTCCAAAAACCTGCTGTTGAAAAGGAAACAATGACCGATAAAATAGATAAGATTGTTACAAATAGGTTGTTTGCTCCATTTATTTTTATAATTATAATGTGGGTAATGTTCCAATTGACATTCACAATTGGTGCTCCGTTCCAAGATATGATTGATGAAGCGTTTGGCGCTTTGGGAGAATTTGTTGCAGGGTTTATTGCAAACGAATATTTATCCTCCTTCATCTGTGACGGTATCATTGGTGGAGTAGGTGGTGTTCTCACTTTCTTACCGATTATTATCCTGATGTTTTTGTTCTTAAGTATATTGGAGGACTGCGGTTATCTGGCAAGGGCTGCATTTACTTTAGACAAACTAATGCATAAAATTGTAGGTCTTCACGGAAAAGCTTTCATTCCAATGATTTTAGGATTCGGTTGTGGTGTGCCAGCTATTATGGCAACAAGAACCATGGAAAATGAAGGAGACCGTATGCTTGCAATGATGCTTGTGCCGTTCATGTCCTGTACTGCAAGACTGCCTATCTATGCTATTTTCATCGGCGCATTTTTCGCTGATAATCAAGGTACAATGCTTCTTGCAATTTACTTGTTGGGTATTGTTGTAGCGCTTATTGTTGCAGCCATCCTTAAAAGAACCATGTTTAAAGGATTATCCACTCCATTTGTAATGGAACTGCCAACATACAAGATTCCTTCAGTAAAAGGTATCTTATTACATACCTGGGAAAAGGTAAAAGGATTTTTAAGAAAAGCAGGTACTATCATTCTTGCCTGTTCAATAGTTTTATGGGCTTTAAGCATATTCCCATTAGGTGTTGAATATGGATCTGCAGATAGTATATTGGGTATGATTGGTTCAGTTATATCTCCAATTTTTGCCCCATTAGGATTTGGAACTTGGCAAGCTGCCGTAGCAATTATTGCAGGTTTAGCTGCTAAGGAAGTTGTAGTAGCAACCTTCGGTACATTGGCAGGTATGGAAGAGGATGATGAAGAAGGAATTACCAGTTTGGTTCATGATACATTCACACCATTATCCGCATTTTCCTTCATGGCATTCACATTGCTCTATACTCCATGTTTTGCGGCCATTGGTGCAATCAAACAGGAAACCAACAGTTACAAATGGGCATTAACCATGTGTGGTATCACATTAGTAACTGCATATGTTGTTTCATTCTTAATTTACAATGTTGGTTTGCTTGCAGGATTCGGATAGTGATACTATGCGTAGTAAAAGCGGAATCAGAGGTACTAAAAGTCCAAAAAATGATGATTAGAATATTCTAATTATCATTTTTATTTTTTTTAAAAGGTGAAAAAAATGAGAACATTGAATGATGTAAAGCCTGGCGAAACTGTAAAATTGGTAAAATATCATAATACTGGTGACGTAGGTTTAAGAAGACACTTGTTAGGCATGGGTTTTGTTAAGGGTGTGGAAATTACTATTAAAAAAGTTGCAACTTTAGGAGATCCAATTGAAATGAGTGTAAAAGGATATGATGTTTGCCTTAGAAAAGAAGAGGCTGCAAACATTGAAATCGAATAAACATTAATATTTTTATTATTTTTTTTTTAAAGAGTGTTATTATGAAATGCCGTATGTGCGGTTTTGAATTTGATGAAACAAAACTTAAAAACCGTGGCTGTGTTGGTTGTGGAAAACATGGCTGCTGTAATCAGGTTCATTGCCCCAATTGTGGATTTGGCAATCATCCAAAATTAGAGGAAGAATTTGAATTTATTAACAAACTTAAAAATGGAATCAAATTAAGGAGAAATGCTACAAATTAGTTTTTAAAAGAGGTTATTAAAATGAGACATGAAGAATTTTTTGATAAATGTTATGAGCACAAACATGCATTGATTTTTGCAGCGGGAATCGCTACTGCAATCGTTGGAAAAAAAATCTTAGAATCCAAAGCAGTAAAAGATGCCGCAACTCAAGGAATGGCAACTGTCATGTCTGCTAGAAAAGATGCAGAAGAATGTTTTCAGGACATGAGGGAAAATGCAGAAGACATTGTAGTTGATGCAAACAAAGAAAACAAAAAAGCGATTTATTTAGAATCCGAAGAATAAACTTTTTTTAGGTATGAAAAGATGAAATATCAAGTAATGTATGATAGCGGATCTCGTTTAAGGGTCCGTTCAGGCCAATGGGCTTTCACTAAAGAGGAAGGTTACGGTCTTGCTTCATTACTTTTAAATCAAAGTTTTATCCATGAGGTATTCACTTCCCATAGAAACGGAAGTATTTTGATATACTATGATGGCGACATTGAAAGTAAACAAAAGATTTTCAATATATTGGATGGCATTACATTGGATGATTTGTTCGATGCTGAGCCAACACAATCTCAGACTTCTAGAGAAATTACAGATGATTTCTATTTAAAATTGTCCAAAATGATTTTTGATAGGTTTATTTATAGGATATTTTTACCTATTCCAATCAGAAATGCTTTAACTGTTTATAATGCGGCAGAATATATTTGGAATGGTTTAGATAGTTTAACCAGATTTAAAGTCGATGTTGCACTCTTGGATGGTGCTGCAGTAACTGGGGCATTACTTCAAAAACAATATAAACCCGCAAGCTCAATGATGTTCTTATTGTCCATCTCCGATGCACTTGAAGACTACACATTGCAAAAAGCTAAAAGTACACTTAAAGACAGTTTGGCTTTAAACATTGATACTGTATGGGTAGTAGGAGAGGATGGTGAGGAAAAACAATGTCCTGCGGTAGATATTGTAAAAGGAGATAAAATCAAAGTCCATATGGGTGATGTGATACCTGTTGATGGAAAAGTAATTGAAGGCGAAGGAATGGTTAATGAAGCTTCCATGACTGGAGAGCCATTAGCTGTCCATAAAAGACCTGGAAAAACAGTTCATGCAGGAACTGTTATGGAAGAGGGCAATGTGATAATTGAAGTATATTCAATGAATAAGGAAACAAGATTAAATAAGATAATAGATTTAATCGAGAATTCAGAAGAACTAAAAGCCGATACCCAAAGTAAAGCTGAAAAACTTGCTGATTCGATTGTTCCATACAGTTTCATTGCAACGGCTTTGACATACTTAATTACTGGAAATTCAACAAAAGCGTTATCAGTATTGATGGTTGATTTTTCATGTGCCATTAAGCTCACAACACCATTATCAATTATATCTGCAATGAGGGAAGCATCAGATAATAGGATGATGATAAAAGGTGGAAAATTCTTAGAAAACTATGCTAATGCCGATACTATTGTATTCGACAAAACAGGGACTCTGACAAATGCAACTCCAAAAGTTGTTGAAGTGGTCCCAATGTCTAGGAGATATAAACGTGATGATATTTTAAGAATGGCCGCCTGCATTGAAGAGCATTTCGCACACAGTATCGCAACTGCCATTGTAAAACAGGCTGAAGAAGAAGGCCTTCATCATGAAGAAGACCACAGTGAAGTGGAATACATTGTAGCACATGGTATTGTAACTGAATATGATGGAAAACGTGCAGTAATTGGATCCAAACACTTTTTATTTGATGATGAAAAAGTGAAAATAACTAAAACTCAGGAGAAAAAGATAGCTAAAAAGGCTTCAAAACATTCTGTAGTTTATCTGGCTCTTGATGGAAAGCTTGAAGGTTTAATTTGCATTGACGATCCGGTGCGCAATGAGGCAAAATATGTCATTGAAGAACTTAAGGAATTAGGTATTGAAAATGTCATAATGCTTACCGGAGACAGTGAAAGCGGTGCAAAAGCTAGTGCTGATGCATTAGGCATCACAGATTATAAATCTCAGGTACTTCCGGAAGATAAATCAAGAATTGTTGAAGAGTTAAAACAGGAAGGAAAAACTGTAATTATGGTTGGGGACGGCATTAATGATTCGCCCGCCCTTGCGGCTGCAGATGTATCTGTTTCAATGAAGCATTCATCAGATATTGCTCGAGAAGTTGCAGACATATCATTGCTGAGTGATGATTTATATGACCTTGTAACTCTTAGAAAATTAAGTGTTGGAATGTTAGATAAGATCAATCAAAATTACCGCAATATTGTTGCAGTAAATGGAAGTCTTCTTGTTTTAGGTGTTTTAGGCGTAATTCCTCCATCAACTTCATCAATGATTCATAATTTATCTACAATGTTATTTGGAGTAATGAGCACTAAATCTGTTTTAAGTAATGAAGATTATTCAAAAACTATAGAAATAGACGCTATTGAAGTGGCGGATATTTCTTAATTTTTCTTTTTTTTTTAATTAGGAAATTATTTGTTGATTTTTTAGTAAAAGATTCTTTTAAAAATATTATTGGTTAAATTAACATATGGAAGGTACCGTTAATGAGTGCAATTATCGAATTCAAAAATGTTAATAAGGTTTATAAATCTGGAGAGCATGTTTTAAAAGCTATGGACGATGTAAGTTTCACTATTGATGAAGGTGAATTCGTTGTTATCCTAGGGCCATCGGGAGCAGGTAAATCAACACTCCTAAATCTTTTAGGAGGTCTTGATACAGTTACTTCTGGTGAAATTATCGTAAAGGGTAATCATGTAGAGAAATTCTCAGATAACCAACTTACAGGTTACAGGGCTAAGAATGTGGGTTTCATATTCCAGTTTTATAACTTGATTCCAAATCTTACGGCTCTTGAAAATATAGAACTAATGAAAGATATTGTAGATGTAAATATAAACGGATTGGATGTTCTAGACTCCGTAGGGCTTAAAGACCATGCCAGCCAATTTCCATCACAATTGTCCGGTGGGGAACAGCAAAGAGTATCAATTGCAAGAGCAGTAGCCAAACAACCTGCAATGCTTTTATGTGATGAACCAACTGGAGCTCTCGACTCAAAAACAGGTGTCTTAATTCTTAATTTACTTCAAAACATGAGCAATAACAGTGGAACAACAGTTATTATCGTAACACACAATGCAATTTTAGCGGAAGCGGCAGATAAGGTAATCAGAATTAAAAATGGCCAAATAGAAAGTATCGTTGTTAACGAAAATCCAAAAAATGTCAAAGATTTGGAATGGTGATGCAATGCTTTTTAAAAAGATGTTAAGAGACATTCGCAAACACAAAACCCAATTCCTATCCATTTTTTTAATGGCATTTTTGGGAGTCTTTGTCTTTGCGGGTGTTGGTGGCGAATCTGTTGGCCTTGAAGTTAATGTTGGTGAATTTTATGAGGATACCAATTTAGCTGATGGCTGGATTTATTCTAATTATATTAATGATTTATTTTTATATCAAGTTGACTGTTTGGGGGCAACCACTCAAATGGAAAGACAATTAGTAGTAGATTCGATTGCAGATTTTTCAAATGATCCCGAGATTACATTGCATTTTGTTGAGAATAATACTATATCCAAGTTTTATTTAATTGAAGGTGAACCATTAGACATCAATGATAGTGAGGGGGTCTGGCTTGATAAAAGTTTTGCTGATGCCAGGGGCTTAAAAGTCGGAGACAATATCACTTTTAAATTTGAAGGTTATGAGATTGAAAAAGAAATCAGGGGCATAGGATATTCGCCGGAATATGTTTATCATGCTTCAAAATCATCTGTAATTCCTGATTTTTCTAAATTAGGTTTTGCGTACTTGTCCTACAAGGCGTTTCCTGAAGATATTATTCCTTATAATGTTTTAAATGTTAAGTTTGATGGTGATGCCAATAATTATAATGAATTGCTGTCATATCATATGGACGGTTATTATAATTCATTTGTTGAAAGGTCAGAACACACAAGCGTTAGTCAATTTTCAGAAGAGATTGACCAACATCAGATGATGGCAGGAATTTTCCCGGTCGTATTCATTTTAATTGCAATGCTGATTCTTTTAACAACAATGACAAGGATAATTACACACCAAAGAACACAGATTGGTATATTGAAGGCATGTGGGTTTAAAGACAAATCAATAATGTTTCACTATATTTCCTATGGTTTTTGGTTGGTTTTAGTGGGTTCTATTTTAGGTTTGATTATAGGGCCACTGACATTGCCTAAACTGTTCTATCCATCGATGAGCTCCACTTATATATTGCCTTCATGGGAACCTGCATGGAGCATGGATTTTGTCTATGTTGCACTAGCTATGATTATAATGTCTGTTTTGGTTTCATATTATGCTGTTAAAAGTATATTTAATGAAAATCCTGCAGATACTATAAGACCAAAGGTTCCTAAGGTGTCCTCATCAGGATTAATTGAAAAATCAGGATTTTTCAAACATCTGTCATTTAACAGTCGCTGGAATTATCGTGATGCTAAACGAAATAAGTTTAGAGCATTGATGACAATCATTGGGGTTATTGGTTGTACTGCACTTTTAGTGTCCGCATTTGGAATGTATGATGGAATGAATGATTTAAAGGAATGGGAATTTAACCAGATCAATCATTATGATTCAAAATTGGTCATTGATGAAGAAGCAAGCATTTCGGAAATTGATGATGTGGCAGAGGATGTTGACGGAGATAAGATAATGGAATCTGCCATTGAAATTGAATCGGATTCGACCAAAAAGTCAGGTTCGCTATTGGTTTTAAACCATACTGATTTGGTTACTCCAACTGATTATAATTGGAATAGAATCAAAATTGAAGATGATGAGGTATCAATTTCGCAAAAAATGGCGGATATGTTGGACGTTAAAGTTGGAGATACAGTAAAATGGCATATCATGGGTTCTGATAAATGGATTGAAACAAAAATTGATAAGGTTCATGCAGATCCAACTTCACAAGGATTTATAATGTCAGCAGATAAATTAGAAGATTTGGATTTAAATTACACTCCAACAAGCATTGTAACAACCCAACATGTTGATAAGAATTACACAGCCGTTAAATCAACTAACTCCATGAAGGACATGACTTCAAGTTGGGATGAGCTGACTGAAGCGATGTGGTTGTTAATATACATATTGATATTTTTCGCATCACTTTTGGCCGTTGTGGTATTGTATAATTTAGGGTTATTGTCATTTACGGAAATTGAACGTGAAATAGCAACACTTAAAGTTTTAGGTTTTAAAACGGGGGCTTTAAGAAAGTTACTTTTAACACAGAACATATGGTTTACAACTATTGGATTCATATTGGGCATTCCGGTTGGCTATTACATATTAAAGGTCATGTGGGAGTCTTCTGGAGATTCATTTTATGTTCTTCCTTCAATATCTCTCATGAATTTAATATTAACTGCCGTAATAACATTTGCATTATCAATACTTGTAAATTTGATGTTTTCAAGAAAGATTAAAAAATTAGATATGGTTGAATCACTTAAAAGTGGAGAATAGTTAGTCAAATATTTAAATTGCTTTTTAGCAAGCACTATTAGGTACTTGCTAAAAATGCATTATTTTTTTAGGACCGCAATGTAGTCCATTCTTTTTCTTAACAATGGAAGCCAAGTGATTATCTTGTAATGGGGTTTGTAAACATTAACTCCATCAAATAGATTAACGTCTTTAATCCATTTGAATTTTGGATTGAATTTTGTCAATTCATGTCCTTTTTCAACGCCCCATATGAATTTTGCGTTTGCATCTTCTATTGATTCTTCTTTGGTGTTTTTAACAGAAATTGGGGGCATCACTTCCATGAATATTGTACATTTGTCAAAATTCTCATCTATTATATTAATAATGTCTTCCACATCCTTTTGATTTAGATACATGGTTAATCCTTCAATGATGAATAGCACTTCATTTCTTATTTTGATTTTCTCTGCCCAACCGGGGTCCATTGCGGAATATGCAAGTGTTGTTACTCTATCTGTATCTTCAATATATTTCAGTCTGTAATTTGCTGAATTTTCCAAATCAATGTTATACCAATTGATTTTACCATTATCAATTCTGTTGAATCGGGTATCCATTCCTGATGCAATATTTACGATGGTGCATCCAGGATGGGAATTAATATAGTCGCTAACCATTTCATCCAATACGATGGTTCTTGCAATTGTTCCAAGTTGCATGAATTTGTCTTTTTCAGCTATGCTAAAATCATAATCGATTTTAGATATTACTTCTATTGCTTTTGAATCATAGAATTTATGATTTTTTTTCCTGTGAATGCTTTGCTTTGGCAAATAATGTTAAAAGCATGGTTTTTTCTACACCTTCTAAATTCATAAGTATACCTCCATGGGTTATTTTGATTTATATAATAGTTGATTCTAATAACATATAAATTTTTAGGCATGCCTAAATTTTTTATTATCTCCAAATTGGAATATGACATAATTTAATTAACATTAACATCAATACTATAACAAGGAACAATTGGTTGGAGACGATTGTTTTCAAAATAATTAGTCTAAATTATGGGATTTAATTTAATTAACAGTTATTTTTAAATGTAAAGGAGTAAAAGTATGGTAGATGAAAAATCCACAAACGAAAACAATGCAAATCGTATGAGTAAAACTGAATATTATCTCTCAATCGCTCTTGTTGTGTCAAAAAGAAGCACTTGTTTAAAAAGACGCTATGGGGCAGTAATAGTCAATAATGATGAAATAGTCAGTACTGGTTATAATGGAAATCCAAGAGGGGATGAAAACTGCTGTGACAGGGGAAACTGTCAAAGAATGAATCTTCCTTCTAATTCAGGCAACTATAATGATTGTTTTTCTGTCCATGCTGAACAGAATGCCATGCTTAGTGCAAGCAGAAATGAAATGATTGGGTCAACCATTTATCTTGCCGGAGAAAAGTATGACGATGGGGATTGGGTTGAAATAGAAGATGCAGAACCTTGTCCTATATGCTTTAGAATGATAAAAAATTCAGGAATTGATAGGATAGTTAGTAAGAAGGGAATTTCACAACTGCGCAATCCATAAAGTGAATGTTGTGAAACATTCATTTTTTCATATTTTAAATAGCTTTTTTGCATTTTCTGTAGTTATTTCTACGACTTCATCTTCTTTTATATCCAATTCATCGGCTATTTTTCTTATTATATATTTTAAGTTTAGTGAGGTGTTTTTCTCTTCTCTTTTTTCTTCAGGACTTAAATAGGGAGAATCTGTTTCTACAAGCATATGGTTAATATCAATTTTTTTTACCATTTTTCTTATTTTCTTGTTGTTGGTGTGGGTAATCGGTCCGCCTATTCCTATATAAAAGCCCAGTTTGATAAATTCCCGTGCCATTTCACCCGAACCCTGATAGCAGTGCATGGAACCGACCACGTCATGTTTTTTTAATATGTCATAGGTGTCCTGCATTGATTTTCGAGAATGCACTATTGCCGGCAAGTTGTGTTTTTCTGCAAGAGTTAACATTTTCTCGAACAGTTCTTTTTGTTTGTCCTTGTTGTCTTTTGTATGGTAATAATCAAGGCCTATTTCCCCTACTGCGATTACATCATCATTGCTGAGCTGACTGTCCAATAGTGTAATGTCCTCATCGGTAATCTCATCTGCAAAAGAGGGAAAGTATCCCAAAGCGGCAAAGACATTTTCATATTTTCCAGACAATTCCAGCACTTCCCTATTGCTTTTCGGGTCAGTGCCATTCAATATTAACTGTATGTCTTTTTTTTCGGATTGTTTAATTATCTCTTCTGCGTTTTCCATTTCACTTTTATAAATATGGCAATGTGTATCTATTATCATTAAAATCCTCACATTAAAAGATTTTTGCATTAAGTTTTTAATGTTTTGACATCAATTATTATATAATTATTAAAATTAAATCAAATTAAATTTTTTGGTGAGTGTAGATGGATGAGAAGTTTTCAAGAACAGAAATGTTAATTGGAAATGAGGGCATGGAAAAATTAAATGATGCCAAAGTTGCAATTTTCGGTATTGGTGGTGTCGGTTCTTTTGTTTGCGAAGGGCTTGCCAGAAGTGGTGTGGGCAATTTTATCTTGGTAGACTATGACAAGATAGATGAAAGCAACATCAACAGGCAATTGATTGCAACGGTAAAGACAATTGGCAAATGTAAGGTGGATTTGATGAGGGAAAGAATTCTTGAGATTAATCCGGATGCAAACGTTGAAACATATAAGGAATTTTACATGGCGGATTCAGAAATTGATATCCTAACTGAAGACCTGTCATATGCTGTCGATTGTGTGGATACGATAATGGCCAAGATTGCAATCATTTGCAAGTGTGATGAAGTTGGCATTCCTGTTATTTCTTCAATGGGAACCGGAAACAAATTGGATCCTACAATGTTTGAAGTGGCAGATATTTTTGAAACTTCAGTATGTCCGCTTGCCCGAATAATGAAAAAGGACCTTAGAAAGAGAAATATAGAAAAATTGAAAGTGGTCTATTCAAAGGAACATCCGATTAACACGAATGATTGCGCAATAAATCAACAAAATTCTAAATATAAAGTGAAGGGAAGTGTTTCTTTTGTACCCTCCGTTGCGGGACTGATTATTGCGGGTGAGGTAGTAAAGGATATTGTTGGCTGATTTGGAAAATATTAAAAAGAAAAAAAGAGTAGCAGAATTATTCTGCTGTAACTTCAGTAACGAAGGTCATGTTTTCAATGGTTTCAGTTTCACCAGCTTTGATGGTGTAAATTGGGGAACCGAGTAAAATTAATCCGTTGCAAACTTCTCTGATTTTATTATCAGTTACTTCTTGCATGTGGGTTCCTTCATATGAGAATCCTGCATCTGCGTTACCTTCTAATGCGAATGAAATTACTTCACCAGATTTTTTATTAGTTGCGTTCACGTTTAAAATCATAATTTAATCTCCAAATTTGATATTAATATTTATGTATATCAACACTTTTAAATGATACGGTTTGAATTTTGAGTTATGGGATGCAATTGGTCATTGAGATTGTGATTAGTCTTCGCCAAAAATTAGCTTGTCAATTATTTCCATATCCAAATGCTCTTCTACAATCTCGGCGAGTCTGTTTAGGGAATAATCTTTTTGGGTCTCGTAAGGGTCTTCACCGTATTTGGCTTCAAGACCTTTTTTAACTCTTATGTAATTCAAGAATTCTCTTCTGAAGTTATAATTGTGGAATATTCCGTGGAAGTATGTACCAAAGGCATTTCCATTTGATGCACCATCAATTAATCCGTCTTCGTTGTTTCCTTGCCCCTGTTTGATATTCAAAAGGCCACTTGAGCTTATAAGTTCTGTTGTTGCCTCATGGATTTCATAACCTGTCACTTCCTCGCCTGCAATGTTTTTAAATATATCGCCTGCAATTCCTTTTATATCTTCAGGTATTGTTGCGGTTGACTGTGTAACAATCTTTTCATCTCTTATAAAGCTGGACTCAATATCAAGCAACCCTATTCCTTTAAGAGTGCCGTGTTTTGATTCCCGTTTATTTTCATCGTGAATGACATTTCCTAAAATCTGAAGGCCTCCGCAAATTCCCACTATTGGAATTTCAGAGGATTTTTCAACAATCTTGTCTGCAAGGCCGCTTTCACGGAGCGCAAACAGATCCTCTGTTGAGTTACGTGTTCCAGGAATTAAGATGGCATCGACATCTCCAATGTCATCATTGACGCCAATCATTTTAAGCGCCACATCACTTTCGTATTCGAACGGATCGATATCGGTAAAATTGGCTATTTTTGGAAGGCGAATAACACCAATGGTGATGTCCTTGTCCTCTTCAAATACATGGGTTGTTAATGATGCGGAATCCTCTTCAGGCAATTTCAGGGTTTCATCATAAGGCAATACTCCTAAAACCGGTTCGCCGGTTATCTCTTCAATCCTATCAAGGCCGGGCTTTAATATGTCTAAGTTGCCTCTGAATTTGTTGATGACTGTTGCCTTTAGACGGGACCTGTCATAGTCATCAAGCAGAACATATGTTCCTGCGATTGCAGCAAAGACTCCTCCCATTTCAATATCTGCTATTAAAATAACATTGGCATCGGCCATATGCGCTATTTCCATATTTGCGATGTCCTGTTCTCTCATATTGATTTCTGCCGGAGAGCCTGCCCCTTCGATAATGATGATGTCATGTTTGTCGGATAAGATGTCAAAACTTTCCTTGATGGCTTTTAGGGCAGTATCATGGTATTTGTGCTGATAATCATAAAAGTTCATGTCTCCAATGGACTTTCCCTGAATGATTACATTTGATGTGAAATCACCTTTAGGCTTTAACAAGACTGGATTCATGTGTATGCTGGGTTCAATCATTGCGGCTTCGGCCTGTAACATTTGAGCTATTCCTATTTCTCCGTTCTCTTTAGTGGTGTATGAGTTTAGGGACATGTTTTGAGATTTAAAGGGAGCCACATTATATCCCCTATTTCTATAAATTCTACAGAGTGCGGCTACAAGCATACTTTTTCCAGCATTTGATGAGGTTCCTTGAACCATGATACATTTTGTCATGTTAGAATATATTTAGTTAATATTATAAATAATTTAAAAATGAGTTATTTTTAATCTCATTTGATGGGGATACATGACATATTTTTGTCAGGGGTTTTTGTAAACTGGTTACAAATATTTGACTGAGAGTGAATGAATGTATTTCCCATCAAACTCGATTAACAAGAATTAATTATCGAAATTAATCTTGTATTTATATAATATCTATTACTATATATAAAATATAATGAAAATCAATTATAATTTCTAATTTTTAATATATTACTCATAATTCAATTTTTTTTAGCATGATTGAATGTTGGGATTTGATTTTTTAATATTTGATGATATTATTATTTATGTATGTTAAAAAATCGAGAATCCCCAACTTCTTAAAAGTTGGCGGAAGTTCAAACTCGTGAACTTTCATTGCCTCTTTAATATTGATTTTATTTTAGTAACCTTTATTTACTAAAATAGAAACCTTTTTATATGTCCTAAATATTAAATAATATTTAAATAGTATATGAAACTTAACTTTTTAATGATGAATTTATTACAAGAGGGGAGGTCAATTTTATGAAATTTGAGAATCAAGAGCCAGTAGACGATACTTCCGAACAAGAAATTGTTAAACCCGTTGAAGTGGAGGATGGCGAACCAAAACATATGTTAGATTATGATAACATTAAAAGCTCACAAGATATTGAAGTCCCACCATTGTTAATTGACCAAGTTATTGGGCATGAAGAGTCCATAGAAACTATTAAGAAAGCGGCAAAACAAAGAAGGAATGTTTTGCTCATTGGAGATCCTGGTGTTGGTAAATCAATGCTCGCAAAGGGTATGGCGCAAATATTGCCTCATGAAACCCTTCAGGATGTTTTAGTTTACCCGAATATGGAGGATAACAATCATCCATTGGTAAGAACAGTTCCTGCAGGCGAAGGTAAAAAAATAGTAAAGGCAACTAAAGGATCCGCTAAAGGTCATGAAGAGAGAAAAACAATAATTACAATGTTTGCTATTGGTGGAATTTTGGTAATCGGATTCATGTATGGTAGATTGCTTGAATCAATTATTGCGGCTGCTTTAATCTTACTTATTTCAATACAAATCAAACCTAAAACCAATAACCTTTCTCCAAAATTATTGGTTAACAATGAGGAATCCAGATTCGCACCATTCATGGATGCGACAGGTGCGCATGCAGGTGCATTGCTTGGAGACGTTCGTCACGACCCATACCAATCCGGAGGATTAGGTACTCCTGCACATGAACGTGTGGAAGCGGGCATGATTCACAAGGCAAATCGTGGAGTTTTATACATTGACGAAATAGGTACAATGAGCATGAAGACTCAACAGGAGCTATTGTCTGCAATGCAGGAAAAACAATATGCGATTACCGGTCAAAGCGAAAACTCCAGTGGAGCAATGGTAAGGTCACAGGCAGTACCATGTGACTTTGTGCTTGTAGCGTCCGGAAACCTTCAAGTCCTGGAAGGAATGCACATTGCAATGAGATCAAGAATCAGAGGATATGGTTACGAAGTATTCATGAAAGATTACATGGAAGACACAACTGAAAACAGAGAGAAATTGGTTCAGTTTGTAGCTCAGGAAGTTAAAAACGATGGAAGAATTCCTCACTTTGCTCCGGATGCATTGGATGAAATTATCATGGAAGCAAAAAGAAGATCCGGAAAGCAAAATGCATTGACTTTAAGATTAAGGGATTTAGGTGGATTAGTAAGGTCTGCAGGTGATGTAGCTATTGAAAAAGGTGCAGATCTTGTTACTGCGGCACACGTTGTTGAAGCCAAAAAATTCGCAAGAACTTTAGAACAACAAATAGCTGACAGATCAATCTTACAAAGAAAAGACTATAGTATGGTATCTGCTGAAGGTGGAAGAGTTGGTCTTGTAAATGGACTTGCAGTTATAGGGGATAGGAGTGGAATCGTATCTCCAATTGCAGCTGAAGCGGCACCTACACAATCCAAAAACGGTGGTAAGATAATCGCTACCGGTAAATTGGGTGAAATAGCTCAGGAATCTGTACAGAATGTAAGTGCATTGATTAAGAAATACACTAACAAGGACATTTCAGATTATGATATTCACGTTCAGTTTATCCAAACCTACGATGGTGTTGAAGGTGACTCAGCAAGTGTAAGTATTGCCACTGCAGTTATCTCAGCCGTAGAGGACATTCCAATCGATCAGACTGTAGCATTAACAGGTTCACTTAACGTTCGCGGTGATGTAATGCCTATTGGTGGAGCAACAGCTAAGATTGAAGCTGCTGCAGAAGCCGGAATGAAAAAGGTATTGATTCCTAAATCTAACTTAAAAGATGTTATGATTGAGAAAAAATACGAAGACATGATTGAAATCATTCCTACCGAAACCTTAAGTGATGTATTGGAGAATATCTTAATCAGCGGTTCTAAAAAGGACAAACTCATAGAAAAAATGAAAAGTCTCAGTTCTAGAGTTGCCGAAAAAGTTCCACAAACAACAATTAATAATCCAACCACTAACTAATTTGGATTATTTTTTCTTTATTTTTTAATTTAACTCTTTTTTTCGAATTATTTAATAAAATAATAATTTTTATATATAATATACTTATAATATAATTATCATGGTTAGTTTTTTTAAATTTAATATGGCAAAGATATCTGGAAAAGTTGCATGTCAACTTGCAAAATATGGGCCTGGAAGTGGAGGGACCTATCCGGGGCATGTTTTTACAAAAATTGGTGGGCAGGAATCCATTCCGAAATTGGCTTCTGGATTGAAGTTGGGTTCAGTTCTGATAACCGGAACAAATGGTAAAACCACCACAACAACCCTTTTAATAAAATTGATGTCAAAGGATATTCAAATCAGAAGAAGTTATGAAAACAACATCCTGAATTCAATTGTAACTGCTCTTTTAAATCAAAAAGGGGATTTGGGCATTTTTGAGTATGGAATTCGTGACATGGCTCATGGAATTCCGGATACCGTTCAAAGATTAATCAACCCTATTGGTGTTGTTTATACTACAATTTCACAGGAGCACACCCAGGTTGCAGGTGTTAAAAATCCTTTTGAATCATATTATGAAGCTAAAAAATTACTTTCCAAAGGTATGACAAGGGGCGCAGTTGTCACTAACTGTGACGATCCGAGAACAGCTTTGATAGGCATTGAGAAATCCTGTGATGTCAACGTTAATTACTATGGTATTGAAACTGATGCAATTGAAGATATTGGGGGCAATTCCATTGAATGTCCGAAATGCGGAAAACCTATAAATTATTCCCATTTTTACCTAAATCACAGGGGAATTTATGCCTGTGAATGCGGATTTGAACGCCCTGAACCTAATGTAAAACTTACAAATGTTGAATTCGGTTCAGATAAATGGGTTCTTGATATTGAAGGTGACTTGTACAATTATATTGCCAAAAAGAATGTTGAATTTAATTTAAAACTTACAGTACCTCCGTTTGGTTTCCACAATATCTACAATACCTTGGCTTCAATCACTGCTTATGCAACATTCACTCCAAAGCCTGAAAACATTGAAACTACTGCTGGTGATGTGTTTAACAATCTGGACATGTCATTCATTCCGCCTGGAAGATTTGAAGTGGTTGATATCGGCGGAAAATTCGTTGGATTGGGTCAGGGAGATAATGGTGATGCGCTTAAAATCAATGCAATGTTTATGAAACAGTTCGTTGATGCGCCACTGGAGTTTATCTATACAACTCCCGATGAAAACGAAGAGGAAATCTTTTATGATCACTTTGAAGTCATAAAAAGCATGAATCCGGAACATGTCATAGTTGTTCCTGGAAGACAATCAATTGAAAAGGCAGAAGAGTATTATAACATCATAAAAGAGGAATATCCTGATGCTGAGTTCTATCCGTTAAGTTATGATGAAATGAAAGTCAGAATAGAAAAATTAGATGAGCTTGCAAGAAGTTCTGACTATAAATATGTAATCATGACCGGTTGCGGTGAGGAACAGGCCATGTGGGAAGAAATCAAAAAGAAAATGATTAATAGATAATTTTACTGTCTATAATCTCTTTTATTTTTTTGTAAAATTCAAAATCAGACGGTTCTATTTCTTTGAATGCTGCATCAATACTGCAGCCACACAAATCACAGCTTCCGATAATGTAGTCCTGTGAATTTTTTTTAATGAGAATGCCAAAAATGCGCTCTTTTTCATTGGCATACTTTTCAAATTCCTCATCGGTTAATTTCAGGTTATAATCCTCGCTCGAGTAGATGTCGCATTCGTTAATGACTGGAACAAACGCATACATTCCAATGTTTAAAAAGACATTTTTGTGTTTTAAAATTTTCAAAATCTTTTCTTCGAATGAGTCTTCCCTTTTGATGTTGAATTTGTCAAGTTCTGTAATGTTATTTGAACCCATGTAGTAGTTGTCGTGAATCACTGTTGCAACCAAATCAGGGTCCACATAATTATCGCATGTAGCCCTAATATTTTTAATAGTTTCACTAAGATTCATCACAATATGCCTCGAACTTTTCACATAATGAAAGTATGTCATCAAGTTTAGGAATAACTTCAAGCCAATCTATAGGAATTGCATCAAAACCATAATAAATTCCAGCAAGACCTCCGCAAATGCATGCGGTAGTGTCGGTGTCCCCGCCCAAATTGACGGCTTTCAGGACGGCATCCTTATAGTTGTCAGTGGTTTTGAGACAATAGATTACCGCTTCGATAGTGTCAATGACATATCCTCCGCTCATGATGCCTCCTGAAAAATCATCGTTGAATATTCTATCGAATTCTCCAAGTTCTTCATTGCCCTCATAATATTTTTTGATTTTTTCACAGGAATTGCTAATGTGTTCATCAATTGTCAAATCATTGCTTAACATGGATTTGGCTATCTCAACATATAATACGCAGGCGATTTTTGACCTGTCATGGCCATGTGTAAGAGCGGAGATGTTCTCGACGGTTTCATAATCAATTTCCTCAATGAATGCAAGAGGCAAAATTCTCATCAAAGATCCGTTTCCATTGTCATGTGTTGAGGTTCCTCCGCATTTTTGCGCTTCAACTCCACTTTGATATCTTGACAGGCCTCTAAAAGTTGTATTTCCAATATCAAACCTTTCACCGTGAGGGGTGTGTTCACCTTCAAAAGCCCATTTGCAAAACTCTTCCATAATGTCAGTATAGTCAATGCCTTTTTTGTTGACAATGCTTGTCATGGTAGCTATTGTCATTGAAGAATCATCAGACCAGGTTCCCTTTGGTTGATTGTAAGTACCATATTCTCTTATATCAACTACTGGGTCTTTTTCAAGTTCCTTTCTTGAAGAAAATTCAACAGGAACTCCTAAAGCATCACCTACTACAAAACCGCAAATCCCATCTTTAACTTTCATGATATGATATATGTTTTTAAAGTAATTAAAAATTTATATTTTAAAATTTAATATTAGTTCAATGATTTTGAAAACTGATAATCTGCTGTTAAGGCCTTGGAGAGAGGAAGATGCAAAATGTTTGTATCACTTTGCAAAAAATCCCAATATCGGTCCGATAGCCGGATGGCCTCCTCATGAAAGTGTTGAAGAAAGCATGAATATCATAAAAACGGTCTTTGCTAAAAGAGAAACATACGCCATTGTTAAGGATGAGGTTCCAATTGGATGTGTAGGGCTTTTGTTTCATCCGGATACCAATCACTGGTGGGGTGAAGGTGCAGCCGAACTTGGATACTGGGTGGCCGAAGAGTATTGGGGAAACGGCTATGCAGTGGAGGCATCAAAAAAGTTAATTGAGCATGCATTCGATGATTTGGGCATTCGTGAAATCTATGCATCATATAGGATTGAAAACAATCAGTCAAAACGTGTTTTGGAAAAATTAGGATTTAAATATTATGCCGAAATGACCAATGAAAATTATCTTAACGAGTTTTTCAGGGAAATTGCAATGAAACTTGAAAAATAATTTATATTAAAAACTATTAATTTTAATCAATGACTAGAAAATGTAACAATTGTGGTTTTGAAAATCAGGATGATTATGATTATTGTGCCAAATGCGGCATTCCTCTTGTTGAAGGCATGCAACCTAAGCAGTTTTATGTTTATAAGGCACAGCCACCTAAAATTAACAAAAGAAATCTGTTAATATCTTATCTGGTTACTATATTTTTATCTTGGGGTGGTGTTGTATTCTGGTTAATTTCCAAATCAACAGGTTTTACCATGTTTACATTCTTCGGATTTTTCATGCCATTCTATTTGGTTCAATCAAAACACCCTGAAATCAAAAAACATGGGATAATCCAATTGGTTATCTCATTGATTGGTGTGGCGCTCTCTTTTTATCTTATGTTTAGAAAATAAATTAAAAAAAAGGGGAAATTTAAGCGAAATGGAAGCTAATATTTCCCATTAATATATGAATCGGAATTGCCAATGGATTGAATGTGCCTCCAACCATTGCTGTTGATACTGCATCTCCTCTAGACATTGTTCCTTGAACATTATCGCTTCCTGCATATCCATTATAGGCATCATTTGAGCGAATATTGTCTACTAATCCGGTTCCAAAGATGGCTTCCGCAGCTTCGGGATTTACACTAACAAACAAATGTGGCGAATAATGATAAGTGTATTCCATAATTTCCCTTGCAGCTCCATAAGGATTGTCTGGAGAGATCAAGTGAATGTTATGTAAAGTTTCTCCATTTGCATTATGTGAGCTTCCGGGATAAATCCACTCAAAACCGCCAAAAATACTAAATTTGGCAGCCATATCAACCCCAGGTGTTCCTTCACTAGTATCTTCAGCGAGAATTAATATTGGACTTACAATTGTAAATAATAAAAACGCAATAATAATTACCGCTATTATTCCCAATATTGATTTTCCTTTATTCATAATCATTTGTATTGAACATTCCTAGTATTAATACTTAACTTTTTTAATCATCAAAAACATATATAATTTCATAAAAATTTTGGTGATATTGTGATTATAGGTGGTTCAGCTTCTCAAGATTTAGCAGCCCATGTTGCACGTGAGCTTGGCGAAGAGTTACGTTATGTTGAAACTAAAAAGTTTCCAGATGGTGAAAGGTATTTGAGAATTGATGGGGTCATCGATGACGAAGTGACCGTTATCCAATCTACCGGATATCCTCAAGACGAAAATCTCATGGAATTATTGTTCATGATCTCAAATTTAAAGGATTTGGGAGCTAAAAAGGTAAGGGTAGTGGTTCCATATATGGGATATGCAAGACAGGAAAAACGCTTCAATCCTGGTGAAACAGTTTCCGCTAAAATCGTTTGTGATTTAATCCAAGCGGCAGGTGCAGATGAATTCATAACATTCAATATTCATGAGGCTTGTGTTTTAAACTTCTTTGACATTCCGGCCAGAAACATTTCAGCAATGCCTGCAATTGCAGAGTATCTGGATAAGAAATACTTCAGAAAAAGTGATGAAAAGCCATTGATTATCGCACCTGATAAGGGAGCATACGGATTTGCACAGGAAATGTCTGAAATCATTGGCTGTGACTGCACATACTTAACAAAAGTACGTTTAGGGCCTGATAAAGTGGAAACCAAAATCGTGGATGTTAGATGTGACAGTGAAAGCGATAATACTGTTAATGTGGATTCAGTGAAAGGAATGCATGCCATCATTATTGATGACATTATTGCAACCGGCGGAACTATCGTCAATGCGATAAACATTTTAAAACAGCATGGTGCCTCATCAATTGATGTATGCTGTGTGCATCCGATTTTAACCAATAACGGCGCTACAAGAATTTATCAAGCAGGTGCTAACAAAATAATTGGAACAAACAGTTTATCTTCAGATACTTCACGTGTATCACTTGCAAAATCTATTGCTGATGCATTGAGGGAATAATATGGATAAAGAAACTATTAAAAAGGAATTTGTAGAGATATCCAATAATATTTTAAACAAATATAATGAAATGGATGTTGTGGAGACTATTTCAGTAATGAATATGGCTGCAAAAACCATATTTTTAGGTTCCCTTAAGGTTTATAATTATGAAGTCATTCCAAATATCATGAGAGACTTGGAAAAAGAGTTAAAGGGATATGGCGAATTGGTCATAAGGGACCAAAAGGTCACTCCATGCTGTTCTCCAAGCTACACTCATATCAGTTTCAATGTTACAATTCCAAATTAGGATAATATGAAAGAATTCAAGCTAAAATCACCTTATAAACCATTAGGTGACCAACCAAAAGCCATTAACTCATTAGCTGAGGGTATAAATAATGGGCTAAAGGAACAAACTCTTTTGGGAGTGACAGGTTCCGGAAAGACTTTTACAATGGCAAATGTCATTGAAAAAGTCCAAAAACCTACTCTAGTTATTTCTCACAACAAAACCCTGGCTGCGCAATTGTATGAGGAATTTAAAGAGTTTTTCCCAGACAATGCGGTGGAGTATTTTGTCAGCTATTATGATTATTATCAGCCTGAGGCCTATGTGCCGCGTACGGACACGTTCATTGATAAGGAAGCATCCATCAATGAGGACATTGATATAATGAGACACTCTGCAACACAATCTCTTCTTTCACGGGATGATGTCATTGTTGTAAGTAGTGTAAGCTGCATTTATGGTATAGGTTCTCCCGAAGACTATGGCGAATTCGCTTTTGGAATTGCTGTAGGGGATATCTATGACAGATCTGAGATATTGCGCCGTTTGGTGTTCATGCAGTATGAGCGAAACGATATTGAATTTGACAGAGGTCAATTCAGGGTTCGGGGTGATGTCATTGAAATCAATCCGGTTCATGGGACACCGCCAATAAGGATAGAGCTATTCGGTGATGAGATAGATGCCATCAGCATTATCGACAAAATCACAGGAAAAAAACAGGAATCCCTTCAAAGATACATGATTTTCCCTGCAAAGCACTTTGTCGTTGGCCAGGACAAGATGGACACGGCCATAGCAAACATTTCATCTGAGTTGGATGAAAGGCTTGAAGAGTTGAAGTTAACCGGAAAACTCCTTGAAGCGCAAAGGCTTGAACAAAGGACTCGTTTTGATATAGAAATGCTTCAGGAAATGGGATATTGTCCGGGAGTAGAAAACTATTCAATGCATTTGTCAGGCCGTAATTGGGGCGATAAGCCATACTCGCTTTTAAAATACTTCCCGGATGATTTTTTAACAATAATTGATGAATCACATGTTACCGTTCCACAGATTAGGGGAATGTACAATGGGGACCGGGCACGTAAGGAGACTCTGGTTGAATACGGTTTCAGATTGCCGTCTGCTAAGGAAAACCGTCCTTTGAGGTTTGACGAGTTTGAATCATCCGTAAATCAGGTCATTTATGTATCTGCAACACCTGCACAGTATGAGCTTTCAAAATCAAGAAATGTGGTCGAACAAATCATAAGGCCAACCGGATTGGTTGATCCTGAAGTATTGATTAGGCCTGTAACCGGACAGGTCGAAGATTTGCTTGAAGAGGTTAGAAAGACTGCTGAAAAGGATGAAAGGGTGCTTGTAACCACGTTAACCAAAAGGATGGCTGAAGACCTGACAGATTACTATGCAAGAATAGGTGTGAAAGTAAGGTATATGCACTCTGAAATCGATACTCTGGAGAGAATCGACATTGTCAACGATTTAAGAAGGGGCAAATTTGATGTTTTGGTCGGTGTAAACCTTTTAAGGGAAGGATTGGATCTGCCTGAAGTGTCATTGGTGGCTATTTTAGATGCGGACAAGGAAGGATTTTTGAGAAATGAAACCTCTCTTATTCAAACAATTGGGCGTGCCGCAAGAAACGTAAACGGCCGTGTGATAATGTATGTTGATGACATGACTGATTCCGTTAAAAACGCATACGAAACCACACTTAAAAGGCGTAAGCTGCAAATGAAATACAATGAGGTTCATGGAATTACTCCAAAATCAACCCAAAGAACCTTGAGGGAAAAATTGGCTGAAGAGGATGAAAAATACAAAGGCATTGGTACTGATGTTACCAAAATGCCAAAAGATGAACTTCAATTGCTTATCAAAGATTTGGAAAGGGACATGAAGGATGCGGCCGCAAGACTTGACTTTGAGCGGGCTGCTGATTTGAGAAATAAGTTGTATGCTTTAAAAGGGTTTGATAAGTAGTTTGATTATTTTAGAAAAACAATTATATTAGTAATTATTTTTAAAAATAATTATTTATTTCTTTTTAAAATTTTATTAGTTTGATTTAATATTGTTTTAGGCATAAATAGAAACTTATATTAATTTATTCTATCTTATATTTAATTAAATTAATTTAGAGTATTTTTAAAAACTAATACTGAGTTTATATTTGGATTTTTAGAAATAACAATTTTCTAAAATTTTAAATATTAGGGAAATATAGTTATTAGTATAGGTGATTTTTATGGATAATGTTTCTAGTTCGAAAATCTATAAAGGGTTTCAGACTATTATTCCCAGTAAAATTAGAAAAGAAATTGGAATCACACTTGAAGATACTCTTAATTGGAGAATTGAAGAGGATGTGATTATTGTGGAAGTAGAAAAACAAAGGCCTTTGTCTGATTTAGCGAAATTTGCAATTTCTTTAGATGAAGAAACTGATGTGGTAGATTTAAAAAGGAAATCTGGTAGAGGCGAATTATAGTGATTTTTGTTGATACAACATTTTTAATAGCTTTGCTTATTAAAACAGATCCACTTCATGAAAAAGCTTTAGAAATTTCTGAAACTATTCATGAAAGGAAAGTAATAAATAACACGGTATTGAATGAAACATTGAATGCATTTACTGGTAAGGGTGGAAAAGTAGGTAAAGAATTATATCAAGTTATTTTAGAAATGTTTGATGTCAAATATTTGGATGAGGGTGATTATGAGGATGCAATCAACATATATTTAAATTTTAATTCTTCAATTAATTATTCTGATTGCACCATTTTATCTACGATGATTAAAAGTAAGATTAATCGTATTGTTACTTTTGATTCTGATTTTAATAAAATTAAAGGAATTACTGTTATAAATTAGTTATTTTTTTTACTTTTCAAATGCTCTCTCAAACATTTTATAAGGGATTTTGTTCTAATATAATATAACTAAATTAAGGAGATTACTATGGAGTCTAAAAAACAAATTGTCATCAAGGGCGCACGTGAGCACAATCTTCAGGATATTGATGTAACTGTTCCCCGCGATGAATTCATTGTAATTACTGGAATTAGTGGGTCAGGCAAGTCGTCACTGGCTTTTGATACAATATATGCTGAAGGACAGCGCAGATATGTTGAATCATTATCAGCTTATGCAAGACAATTTTTAGGGCAAATGAAAAAGCCGGAAATGGAATCCATTGAAGGATTGTCCCCGGCCATTTCAATTGACCAGAAAACAACAAGGGAAAACCCAAGATCCACTGTAGGTACAATTACAGAAATTTATGATTATTTGAGATTATTATATGCAAGAATAGGCATCCCTCACTGCCCTAATTGTGGTAGGGAAATATCACAACAGACCATTGGCCAAATTGGTGATGCAATCATCGAAGAAGGTGAAGGATTAAAAATCCAAATATTGTCTCCGGTGGTTAGGGATAAGAAAGGCCAGCACAAGGATGTTCTTGATGATTTGAGAAATAAGGGTTTTGTAAGGGTCCGTGTTGACGATGAGATTAGGGATTTGGAAGAGGATATTGAACTTGCAAAAACCTATCGTCACAGCATTGATGTTGTAGTTGACAGATTAAAAATCAGAAAGGACGTTGACTTTAAAAGGAGACTTGTTGACTCTTTAGAAACCGCAGCGGAATTTGCTGGAGGATTAATCACAGTCTTGTTTGACAATGGCGAAGAGGAATATGAGAAGAAATATTCAGAGCACTTTGCATGTGTCGATTGTGGAATTAACTTTGAGGAGCTGACTCCAAGGATGTTTTCATTCAATGCTCCGCAGGGGGCATGTCCAGAGTGTAAGGGTATCGGTTCTAAAATGGAAATCGACCCTGATTTGATTGTTCCGGACAATACATTGACATTGAATGAGGGTGCTATTGCGCCGTGGTCAAAGTCATCCAAAAGGGAAAATTACTACTATCAGATGCTTGAAGCCGTATCCAAACACTTTGGATTCAGCATGGATGTTCCATTCAACGAATTGGACAAGGAATATCAAAATACCATTCTTTATGGTTGCAATGAGAAAATTCCATTCACATTCAAAAGAAGAAACAAGTCATACATGGTAAACCGTAAATTTGAAGGGGTCATTCCAAGGATGGAAAGATTGTATGTGGAAACCAAGTCTAATTACTCAAGAAAATACCTCTCTAAATTTATGAGTGACAGAAAATGCCACGTCTGTGACGGAAAGCGTCTGAGGCCTGAAGTATTGGCCGTAACAGTTGGTGGAAAATCAATCATTGACGTTTGTGATTTGGCAATAAAGGATTCCTATCAGTTTTTCCAGGATCTGGAACTTACTGAACGTGAGAACTTCATTGCAAAGGAAGTCCTAAAAGAGATTAAGGAACGTTTAAGCTTTTTGGTTGAAGTAGGGCTTGATTACTTGTCAATGTCAAGGTCATCAGGTACCCTTTCAGGTGGAGAGGCACAAAGAATAAGATTGGCTACTCAAATAGGTTCAGGTCTTGTGGGCGTGTTATACATTTTGGATGAGCCAAGTATCGGACTCCATCAAAGGGACAACATAAAACTCATTGAAGCTTTAAAAAGGCTTAAGGATTTGGGAAACACTTTGGTTGTTGTTGAACATGATGAGGAAACTATTCTTTCAGCAGACCATGTTGTTGATATCGGTCCTGGTGCCGGAGAACATGGAGGAAAAGTTGTGGCTCAAGGAACTCCTCTGGATATCATGAACAATCCGGATTCACTTACCGGACAGTACATATCAAGGGTTAAAAAGATTGATATTCCAAAATCAAGACGTGACGGTAACGGTGAAATAATTACAATTAGGGGAGCTGCTCAAAACAATCTGAAACATATTGATGTTGAAATTCCATTAGGTAAATTTACCTGTGTTACTGGTGTTAGCGGTTCAGGTAAAAGCAGCCTTATCAATGAAATATTATACAAGGGAGCTAAAGGAAAGCTAGCCAAGAAATTCACTTTCGCTGGAAAATACGATGAAATTGAAGGTTTGGAAAACATTGATAAGGTAATTGCAATTGACCAAAAGCCTATTGGAAGAACTCCAAGATCCAATCCTGCAACATATACTGGAGTATTTACTGATATCCGGGATTTGTTTGCAAACACTCCAGAGTCAAAAGCTAGAGGATATAAGCCTGGAAGATTCTCTTTTAACGTTAAAGGAGGAAGATGTGAGGCATGTTCCGGTGATGGTATTGTTCAGATTGAAATGCACTTTTTGGCTGATGTGTTTGTGCCATGTGAAGTCTGTGGAGGTAAAAGGTACAATGAAGAAACATTGGACATAAGATATAAGGGCAAAAATATCTATGAGGTCTTGGAGATGACTGTTGAAGAGGCTTTAGAGTTCTTCGAACATATTCCAAAGATTACTAAGAAGCTCCAAACATTGTATGATGTTGGTCTGGGCTATATGAAGATTGGCCAGCCTGCAACAACATTGTCTGGTGGAGAAGCCCAAAGAATAAAGCTTGCTAAAGAGCTTTCAAGAACAAGTACAGGTAAGACATTATACATTTTGGATGAACCAACTACCGGTCTTCACTTTGCCGATATCAAAAGACTGCTTGAAGTTCTTGCAAGACTGACAGATGCTGGCAATTCTGTTGTTGTAATTGAGCATAACTTGGACGTTATCAAAACAGCTGACCACATCATTGATTTGGGTCCTGAAGGCGGTGACGGCGGTGGTGAGGTAATAGCTACCGGAACTCCTGAAGAGGTTGCCGAATCCGGAACATATACTGGCCAATTCCTTGAAAAGATGCTTGATGAAAACATCACTCCATATGCAAAAGAATTAGTGGAGGATATCGGTAAATAGAATATCTTCTATTTTATTATTTTAATCAATTTTTTTTAATAATTTTATTCGATGTTACCAGTTTTCAATTTGTTTTTTCTTACTTATATTCAATTGTTTATCCATTTTTTAAAAAAAATAGATTATAAAACTTATTTCTCTAAAATATTTTCAATAAATTTATATATTGCACTGAATAAACTTTTAATCAACACTAATAATAGATAACTTTAAATACTTGTTTAAAGCCTATTAGTAGTACAATTATTATTCGGGTGATAATAATGAGAGAGTTATATGAAAAAATGATTAACGAGGCAATGGCCGCTCAAAAAGCAGACGTTGCTGTTATATCCGAAAACAGGTACAATGACTTTAAAATCACTGATGCAAAGCCATATGCTGATGCAGTGGCTGGCATGAAAGCATTAGACAATCAAGCAGAATCCGTAATTAATTTACACAAGGAATCTGTTAAAAACCACTTTGAAATATTGTCTTCCATTACAGACACTTTAAAATGTGAAGATGATCCGTTCATTGAACATTTCCAAACTCCTCCTGTTTTTGAAATCTTATGTGAGGAAGACGGTGAATTTGCAGACAGCGTGGATAAATTCATTCAGGCAATTGCAGATAATGAAGCGATTGTTGCAAAAGAATCCATCAGAAGATATGGCGGATTCTATGGACCTACCTGTGTAGTGGACTTTGCTTTAATGCCTGGAAGTACAAGTAATGTTGTAAACCAAATCTTGCAAAAGACAGACATTCCTGTAGCTCACAAGCAAGCAATTCTTTCAGCAAAATCATGGGGTATGAACACTTCATACGGTATTGGAGATGCATTTGCAAATGCTATTGAAGCAGGTGCAACTGCTGCTGAAGCGACAGAAAAGGAAATTGCAACATTGCAGATGGTTTACAAAACACCAATTGAAGCACAAGGCACTTTAATGGACGATGCGGACCACTCCTCATTTGATGTAAGGGATTACATGAACAAGTACAAAAAGGCAATGACTTCCACAGTAAAAGCCGCAATGGATGATGGGGTGCACTACGGAAACATCGTAACAGTGCCTGCATACTGTGTTGGAGATATCGGACACCACATAGGCCAATCCACCTACAACATGTGTAAGGATGACGTAACCCTTGCAATCGTTCAGGCAACCGCTGAAGTAATCGGTTCAACTTTAACCTCTAACTTGGACAATTATAAATCTGAATTTGACGTATTGAAACTGGCTACCGGTTCATCTGCATGTGCAACTGAATTTATCTTGGAACTTGATGGATTCAACGCACCTATGGTTGTAGACCTGTTCTCCAAAAGATTCCACAACTATGTACAGCAATATCCAACAAGAGGAGCAGCTGCAGAACTGCACAACTGTGACTTCATGGACATGATTTACAGAGGATTCAATGCAATCAGTGCTGCAAGAAAATTCAGAGCAGGCACAGGTGGAGAATTAGCTCCAAAAATCAATGGAATGTCTGTTGATTTAAGCCCAATTTTAGCTAATGAAACCGTAATGAATCCGCAAAGATACACTTACCCTGCATGTGCAATAACAGTAAGGTTCTCATCACTCATGAGACTTGCAGACTACCCATGTCTTTTAACTTCAGAACCTATTACAGCAACCATGATGACAAATATCATTGCACTTAACAAAGAAGCTCCTGGATCTCCTGTAAGGGGATGTAAAAACTGTGCTGCCGCATCTTTAGTTGACAACAAACACGAATACTGTCAATGGAGAGAATCTGTATAGGTGAGCCAAATGACTTGTAACATAAGAAAAAAATTCTTTGCAGAACTTTTGGGAACATTCTTCCTGGTATTTTTCGGTACCGGCGCTGCTGTTGTGACATTATTGATTGGTGATGCAGCCGGAGTTACCGGAATTGGACCTTTAGGAGGTTTAGGTGATTGGATTGCCATTGCTCTGGCATTCGGTCTAACTGTAATGATATGTATTTATGTATTCGGAAAGATATCCGGTGCACATTTAAATCCTGCAGTAACCATTGGATTGCTTGTCACCAAAAACATTGCTTTGGTTGACAGTATCTATTATATAGTTGCACAGGTTATCGGTGCATGTTTGGGAAGTCTTTGTTTATTCCTATGCCTTGGAGCTCCTGCAGTAACAATTGGAGGTCTTGGTGCAACAGCTCCTGGACTTGGCGTAAGCTACCTGCAGGCAATGTTTGCTGAGTTTTTAGGAACATTCTTCCTCATGATGGTTGTAATGGGTGTTGCAGTTGATAAAAAAGCGGAACCTGGTTTTGCTGGAATATCAATCGGTATGACTGTTGCAGCAGTAATCGTAGTGTTGGGAGCATTTACAGGTGCTTCAATCAACCCTGCACGTACATTCGGACCATACCTGATGGACATGATTTTAGGAGGCCAAAACCTCTGGGGATTATTCCCGATTTATCTTGTCGGACCGATTCTCGGTGCAATCTGTGCTGCATTTGCATATGCATACCTTGCAAAAGACAGTGGGGTTTGCGAACTTCCACAACCGTTCAACGATGAATAATTCTTTTTGAATTATTCACTTTATTTCTTTTTTTCACTATTTTTTTAAATTAATATTAATTTTTTAAATCAATACAAATATTATAATTTTACTTATTTTTAGTATATTGTAATAAATATTGCTTTAAATCCATATCAAAAGATTTATATTTCTCTAAATTTAAATTAAAGATTAAATTATTAATTTAATAAGGAGGTATAATCATGGAATTTCATGAGGACATTATTTTCAAAATGCATGGTCATGAATATGGTCAAAAACTGATTGAAATCATTGATATTCCTGGAAAAATAGTGGAAATTCATCCTACTGAATATTGCCTTATTGATCCAAAGATGTACAAACCGGATATGGTTTTTGAACTTGAAGATAAGGTAATAATACTTGAATTTCAAAGTTCTTATGTCGATGTTAAGGACAAAAGGAGATTTAGATTCTACAGTTGTTTAGTTGATAATATTTCTATTAAATCAAAAAAACCTATAGAAGTCCATGTTTTAAGCACAGTTGAAAATGACAATACCAAATGCTACAAGATTAATCCACAGTCTAGATTTTCAATATATATTCACTCTCTAAAAAAATATGATGCAGATGAGTTTTTAAATACTATGAATGTCAAAATAGAGAATAAGAAAAGAATTTCTAAAAAGGAATTATTATTGATTAGTTTGCTTTGTTTCATGAAATCGGATTTAAAAACTGACCAACTGATACTAAACTCTGCAATAACAATAACCAATATTCCAAATTTCAATGTCGAAATTGGCCAATTCGTAAAAGGAATAATATTGTTGTTATGCGATAAGTTTGTTAAAGAGGAATCATTGAATAAGACAATTTCAAATTTGGTAGGTGGAAACATGAGAATCGTGGAAGAATATGCTCAAAGAAAAGTTGATGAAGCAAAAATAGAATTTCAAAAGGAATTACAAGCTAAGGATGAGGAATTGATTGCTAAGGATGAGGAATTGGTTGCTAAGGATGATGAATTAATTGCTAAAAAGGATGAACTGAAAAAATCTAAGCAAAACTTTGTGATTAATTTGGATAATGAAGGATTTTCTGTTAAAGATATTGCAAGAATAGCTGATGTTAGTTTGGAGTTTGTAAGCGAAACATTATCTAAATAATTTTTAAAAACTTATTTAACTTAAGTTAAACTAATATTGTTTTAAGGTGATAATTTGAGTTTTGATATTAAGGAAGCTATTTTAATTTTTATACGTGGAGTCCTGATGGGGTCTGCCGACATTGTTCCGGGAGTTTCCGGTGGAACTATTGCATTGATTACAGGAATTTATGCTCATTTGGTTGAAGCGATAAGCAGAATCAAATTTGGATTTGTAAAACCTTTATTTAAAGGCGACATTAACGGTTTTATAACTGAAATGTTGGATGAAATCGATTTTAAATTCTTTATACCGTTGGTTTTAGGTATAGGTGTGGCTTTCCTGACACTTGCAAAAGTTGTAACATACTGTATGGACACCCAAACCGCCCTGACATATTCATTCTTCTTGGGATTAATCATAGCTTCAGCAGTGATCCTATTTAAAAAACTCAATCAAATCAATCTGAAAAACATATTGTTTGCCGTTTTAGGTGCTGTTTTAACTTATATCTTTGTAAGCTTAAATCCGATAGCCGCTAATCATTCACTTCCGATATTGTTCATCTCTGGAATGATAGCAATCTGTGCAATGATTTTGCCAGGTATTTCAGGATCCTTTTTGCTGTTATTGTTAGGTCAGTACAAATACATGTTGAATGCACTTCATGAGCTTCATTTCGTAGAAATAATCGTGTTTGTTGTAGGTGCATTAATAGGAATACTTGGTTTTTCAAAAATCCTAAATTACTTGCTTAAAAACCATGAAGAGGTTACAATGGCATTTCTAATTGGGGTAATGCTTGGGTCTTTAAAGGTTCCGGGTGTTGAGATAGCAAATTCAGTTGGATTGAACTTTGTGGGACTGTTCCCATGCCTTATTGTGGCTGTGATTGGTTTTGGATTGATTATTATTTTAGAGACAAGATTTGACTATATGGAATAAGGTGTGTAAAACATGACACCTTACTTCTATTTTTGATAATATTTCATGTTTTTTAGTAAGTTTTGAATACAATTACTTTTTTTATAATCAAAATCATTTAGTTACATGACATATTATACAAAGACAATGGTGATTTTGTTTTAATTCATATAAAGATTAATTTCATCATATATTCATTATTTTTACCCCCAAATGCTCCTGCCTTCATGCCACAATGGTGAAGGTGAGGTCGTGGATGGTTGCATTCATGCTTCCAGATATGCATGCAACAATGCAAATGGATAAAAATTTTAAGTAGTGGCGACAGATATAATAACAAGATTGATACATGAGGTGTAAAAAAAATGGATAATAAAAAAATCATTTTAATTCTTGTTATTATTATTGTAATTTTAATAACTATGATTTCATTTACATTATTAACTTCATATAAAGAAGTTGATTCAAATTATGTTCATGCTCCTTTACCTAATGAAAAGGTGAAATTCACAGGAACATATCTTGGGCCTTATGATAATATTTATAATTTAGATGGTGCATCAGGAGTTATACAAGTGGGTAGTGAATATGTAATTGTCAGTACTGATAAGCTTAAAGGTTTGGAAGGTCAAACAGTTACAGTTAAAGGTTATTTTGTTAATGATGATGTAGAAGCGGAAACTGTACCAATAGACAATAAATATGTCACTGGTGAAAGTTTTTGCATCGAAGAGGTTGTTTAAATAAAATTCTTTTAATAAGT
>JAFRFD010000115.1 GCA_017434525.1 Methanobrevibacter sp. | reverse complement strand
GTTTTTGTTTTAGAGAAATTGCATCCATCATACATTGACGTTTACACTCCCCGCACTTTGTACATGCATCCCCGTCAATTACATATGCTTCAGGATAGGATTGTCCATATGGTCTATAAATTGCTTTCCTTAAAGATAAACCTTCATTCCAGTCATCGGGAACATTGATTTCACAGACATCACTACATTTTCCGCATGCGATACATTTATCGATGTCAACAAATCTTGGAGATTTCTCTACAATAAGGTTATATGTTCCAGCATGACGATCTGCACTGATAACCTTTGAGTTAGTCCAAACAGTTATGTTTTCATTCCATACCAAATCATTTAGAATAGGATTAAGCAAACACATACCGCATTCTTCAGCAATTTTCACTGGAGAGAAAACTTTTCCAATTTTAGCCATATGCCCACCTAATGTTGGTGACTGTTCGATAATAGTAACTTTTGTTCCCTTGCGTGCAAGGGATAATGCCGCATTCATTCCAGCAATCCCCCCTCCAATAACTGCTACCTCATCAGGGGTTTGACAGTAAATAGGATTAACTTCATCTGACTGCTTGACCTTTTCTATAGATGCATTAATAAGCGTAATGGCTTTTTTTGTAGCTTTCGGTTTATCCTCATGAACCCAAGAACATTGTTCCCTTATATTCGCCATATCCATCAAATAAGGATTTAAAGGTTTTACATAATCCTGGAATGTTTTTTCATGAATTATAGGCGAACATGCACCAATTACAATCCTATCCAAATGATTTTCAATAATTGCATCACGTATGATTTTACGTCCATTTAAGGAGCATAAATTTTCAAATTGTTCTATTACCTCAACATCAAGTGATTGTCTGACTTCATCCAAATCTACGGTATCGGAGATGTTTCCACCACATTCACATAAGAAAACACCAATTTTCAAATCTCCACTCATGATTCAACCTCCTTTAATTCTGTAATCACAGAATCGATTTTGGAAGTGTGCGCCTGAACACCGACAACACTCTCCCAATCAGCACCCATTGCAATAGCAATGAATTGGGAAATATTCAAGTGAATCGCTTTAAATTCCCTACCTTCCCTTTTAGAGATTAATGGTTGATATCTGTCAAATTGTATATGGCAATTAGGACATAAATGCACTACAATTTCAACACCTTCATCCTTAAGTGAATTCATTTTGTCTGCTGTCGCTGTAAATGATAAATCCGGATTAGAATATCTTTGCCTAAATCCTGTACCGCAAGAGGCTCTTTTATGATCATACCATCCAATTGTTTTGCATCCGCATGCTTCAATGAGTTCATCAATTATATTCGGATCTCTTACACCCGCAATAGTATCTTCATAATGAACTTTGCAGTAATGACACCCATGGTGGGTAGCTATCTTGTATTGGCTTAAATCATATTTAATATGCTTTTTAATTTCATCTTTTTTACCATATAAAATATCTACAAAATGAAAGATATTTTCTGTAGGTGTCAAATCATTCTTTTCATATTTTAAATGATCCAAACCATTTTCTTCAAATAAAGTATTGATTTCATCCCGTAAGTCATCTTTATTATTTAATAACTTAACAGATTTTTGTTAATTGCATAGCATGTAGCGCACATCATTACAAGATTCGGTCTTCCAAGATTTTGAGCAACTTTAAAATTACGTGCACCAATTGCAGTTGTTGAAACTTGATCAAAAACATCAGAATAATGCCCTAATCCAGTACAACATGTCTGTTTTTCCGAAATGCCATAATCAATACCTAACTTTTCAAAAACATATTTAGTTGAGGATTCAATACCCGGATACTCTACACTTACAAGACAACTTCTAAAAAGAAGGAGATTTTTATCTGGAATATCTTTCATTTATTGGCCTCCTCTTCTTGTGATTTTCTAATATTTTCCATTCTTTGCTTAAATCCAGTAATTGTTAAAATTAAACTAACTTCATCAATTACATCTTCTGGAGGCATTAATGGCGGATAAAGATTTAATTTATCTCTATTTTCTTCCAATTTTTCAAATCTAATCTCTTCCCATCCGGGGACATCTTTTGCAATATCATCAAAAAATATTTCTGGGATTGCCCCTATTGCTGCATCAAAATATGAGTCCGCAAATCCAAGATATTCATAAAGCTTATCCCATCCTATACCCTGGTTTATTGCAAATTGTTTTAATATTTGATTTACTTCACAAACACTGTTCCCAACTGGACATACACTATGACAAGTATAACAATAAAAACAATTCCATAAATAATCTTCATGCATTATTGTTTCATCACCGTCAAGAACTCTTTCAATAATTTCTCTAGGATTATATTCAGAATGGCGTGCTGCAGGACATGTGGAAGTACATAAACCACATTGCACACATTTCAAGACACCATCATCGCGAGTATTCTTTACATTAACTATTACATCTTCTGCAAAATTAATGGGAGCGTCATTAATCTTTTGTTGAGTAGTCATTAAAACCACCTCACTACAAAGTAAATTCCTGTGTTTCAATTAACTTTTTCAACTGATTAGATAATTTATTTCCTCTTAATCTATCAGATTGTCTACAGATAATTGGCACATTGACTTGATTGCCTTTAATTTCCAAATCAACATCACCAGTATTCATGTCAAATGCATCATTCTTACAGAAGTGAGCACATAATCCACATCCAAAGCATCTTGTCAAATCCAATCTTTCATTTGAAAATGCCTTTGTTGGACAAATCTCTTCAATAGTACATGAATCACATTTTGAACATTTTGATCTGTCATATTGTGGTCTTAAATCATAGCCTTCCCACATTTCTTTGTAGTTGGTTTCACCTAATGGTAAATGACGACCCTTGATTTATGCCAATGGCAATTTAATGTTTTCATCCGTGATGAGCAAATTATTATATATTTCCTCATTTAAAACTGGAATAGGTATAGCCACAGTATCATAAACTTCACCGCCCTGACCAGTTTTATATCCTCCAAGATAATATGGATCCATCTGCTTATAATCAGCAGTCAACATTAAATTCGGTTTTTCAGCACTAGAACGTGTACCGTCACCTAAAACATACCCTTCAGCTCCATTGAATAAAAATCTGGTTCCAGTTTTTATTACATTGTGTGGAATATCATTTTGCAATGGATTCAAATCACCACATCCTGAAAATGTTAAACCAGAAAGATTTCCTTCTAATGGAATTGCGGAAAAAATAGAATTAATTGGTTC
>JAFRFD010000007.1 GCA_017434525.1 Methanobrevibacter sp. | reverse complement strand
TTGAATGATTACATCAGCTTTCTCTTGGGCTTCAGACATAATGCTTGAAACAATTTTATCTGTGCCTGAGCTCATATAAATTGCCTCCTTAACCTAAGATTCCACCGAATACCATAAGTAAAATAGCAATCAAGAAACCGTAAATAGCTTGTGTCTCTGGTAATGCAGAGAAGATAATACCACGAGCAAACATATCGTTGTCTTCTACGATAGCGCCAACAGAGGATGCTGCTGCCATACCTTGTCCCATACCGGAACCTAAACCAGCGAAACCAATGGATGCACCTACACCAATAGCTACAATACCTGCTTCAGTAGGTAATCCTTGTCCTCCACCTAATAATCCTGAGAATACTAATAATAAGATTGCAACCAAGAAACCGTAAATAGCCTGAGTTTCTGGTAACGCGGAGAAAATAATACCTCTTGCAAACATGTCATTGTCTTCTGCAACTGCTCCTACAGAACCAGCAGCTGCCATACCTTGACCTAAACCGGAACCTAATCCGGCAAATCCAATTGCTACTCCAGCACCAATAGCTGCTAAAGCAGTACCTAAAGCAATTTCTACCATATTTAATTCACCTTTGAAATAATATTGATTTTTAAATTTAATTTAAGATATAAATGAAAAATTTTTAATTTTTAAGTTTTGTAAATGTTCTTTTTGCTTTGAAAGCTTCGAATTTACCTTTACCTTCCATGAAGAATTGTGAGAAGAACTCTACATAGTTAAGACGTAAAGCGTTAATAAATGCACCTAATACTTGGAAAGCGAAGTTTGCTATATGACCAAATATGAATACAAATATTGCAAGCACAATACCAGCAAATGGAATCATGTTGTTTAACATTTCAGCCAAGATGTTTACAGTCATTGCAATACCTCCTGTAGCTAAACATAATGCTAAAAGACGAGCGTATGATAAAACATCTCCCATGTAACCGAAAATATCCATTACACCGTATGCTCCGTTAGCCCATACCAACATTCCAATAGTAGCGAGTATTAATACTCCTCCCAATACCATACCAATCATTCCGATTGCAGGCATCATGAATCCTAAAGCAAGTAAGATTAAACCAGCTTCGAAAACAAACCAACAAATTTGAGAACCGATAGCTTCTTTCTTATTGCCGTATCTTAAGTTGTTGATAGCACCTAATATAAATCCGATGTTGGTGTAAATAAGACCAACTGCGATAGCTATAATCAAAATAGTATCAGGGTGAACAAATGCTTCAACAGGAGCAAATACGGTCGGTAAACGGAAACCTGCTATTCTTTCTGGGAAGTCCCCAATAAAACCATTGGTTAATAAACCCAGTATAACGGCCCAAAGACCTGACCAAATCAAAATCCAACCAAATGATTCCATGGATTTTTTAACTTTACCAAGGCCTCTTAATAATACTACACCAATTGCAGATACAACCAAACCATAAACTGCATCGGTTAAACAGAAACCGAAGAAGAATGGGAATGTTATCGCAACAAATATTGTTGGATCCATTGCGTTGTAACGTACCGGTGAGTACATATCAACCAGGTATTCGAAAGGTCTTGAATACCATCCATTTTGTTGTAAAACTGGAACATTTTCATCATCTGTACCTTCAACCTCTATTGTTTCAAAGGCACAATGTCCGTCAGAACTTTTTTCAACTAATTGTTCAACTTTTTCAGTGTCTTTAACAGGCACCCATGCTTCAAGTACATAAGCATCCTTGGTTTGAACAAATGATGAAAGAATTTCGTTCTTTTCTTTTTCATTTTCTAATTGTTCTTTGAGAGCCAATATCTCATCATCCCATTGTTCTGCAACGGCTCTTAATTCTTTTTTAACGGAAGCACGTTCAGATTCAATGGTTAATAATCTTGAATCAGCACTTGAAATGATATGCTGAGGAGTACCTTCAACATCACCTATATCAATTTTCTCAAAGTCGTATTTACGAAGTGTTGAATAAACATCATCACTAAACTCTTTTAATGTCACTACAGTGATAATTTCTCCTTCTTTATCATCCATAGGAACAGTAAATACTTCTAATTCGTCTGTCAATTTACTTAATTCATTTTTGATTTCTGAAGCAGATTCAGCATTAATCCTACCAACAGTAGTAGAAGTGTACTTTGAATCTTTTAAAAGAGCTAAATCCATGTCAAAATTAGATAAGCGATTAGCCAAACTTTTATTAGACTGTAGTTCACTTGTTTCAGCGTCGAGTGCGGACAGCTTTCCTTCAATAACACTTGTTTTACTCTCTACTTGAGCTAAAGTATCTTCAGCTTTCTCGATGAAAGCTTCAGTATCTAAAGCCTCTACTTCTTTTTGAACAGGCAAATCTGGACTAATAAAAGACATTAAAGTATCTTTTAACCCATGGCCTTCTGATAACGAATCTCCCAATAGTTCAGATATACCGTTTGTTTTCATGAGAAGTGAAGATAATTTACCTGTGTAAGGAGTAGCTTTTGCAGGAGCCACTAATTCCGCTAATTCAGGATCTTGCTGAATGCTTTCAGAAATATCACTGACTTGTATAAGCCCTGATTCGTGGAGAGCATCCACTGTAGGAGCTACATACTTTTCCAGTGTAACTATTCTAATTTTACGCATTCTAGCTGTCTTGAACATATAATCTCACACTACAAAATATTTTTGACAATAATAGAAGCAGCTTCATCAACATTTGCCATAGATTTGTCTTTTAAGGATTTAACATCCCCTTTGGACTTCTCAGCAATTGCTTGCGCTTCTTTTTTAGCTTTATCTTCTGCATCAAAAACAGTATTTTTCGCTTCTTCTTCTGCTGCAATTTTAGCTTCGGAAATAATTTCTTCAGCTTTTAATCGTGATTCAGCAATTAAGTCTTTTGATTGAGACTCTGAATCAACAATAAGTTGTTCAGCATCAGCTTCAGCTTTTTTTATCATTGCGATTGCGTCTGATATCTCTGCCATAATTAATCACCATGGTGTATTTATTTTTGTTGAGCAATATATATATCTTTTACTATTTATTATTAGTAAAAATAGCTGAAATTTAAATCTAATTAAAAAAAAGTATTCAAAATATAAAATTTAGAATTAAAAATCATGAAAAAAAATAAATAAAAGATAATTAAATTATCTATAGAACCATTTCAATATACTAGGAGGTAATTTTTGTAAATAAGCAAGGACAGCTATAATTATAATGATTAAACCCACAATAGCGAATTCAATACTATATGGATAATCCAATAACATATACCCACTTACGCCTATAACAATACCCTCAAAGAAAAATACTGCTTTAGTCCAACTTGGATTATACAATATAATCAGGTAAGCAACAGCTATCAAAATCAATATGATTGAGGTAGCTAAAACATCATTTGTTATTGGCTTATGAGATACAAAAGGCAAAATAGCCCAAACAATCAGGGCCAATGCCAATATTACACCTAATAATTTAAACATCTTAACATTTGCCATAATAACCCTAATTTTAATATAAACTTCATAATATTTATACCATTATAGTGCAAATGATTAATCATGGATAGAGCAGTTTGGATAATTCTCAACAGAAATTTCTCGCTAACCCTGGACGGCGAGATAAAAGATGGCAAGATATGTGATAAAAAGTTCTCACCTGGAAGTGACATTTGGACCGAAGAAATTCCACGTTTAGGTTTCAGTGATGAAAAGGTTCAAAATGACTATGAAGAGTTCATCTCAGACATTGAAACATTATTTTCCGAATCTAGTGCTGATGAAGTATTCATTAATGCAAAACTAGATGAAGAATCAGAATACCTCTATTCCAAAAGTCCATTGGTAATAAGAAAAATAGAAGAATATAGTGTTGATGAAATCATAAGATAGCATTGGCCTTCTCTAAAACTTCATCCATAGTATTGAATTCCAAAGGTTCACCCTCATCCGATACTTTTTCTGTAGTTATCAAGACATTCGGAGAAGCCCATATATATGAATACATGAAATAACCTACATTTACAAAAATAAGAAGTGAAAATGTGAACAATGCTATAACCAAACATATCGCATGTATCAATGGATTTCCGAATCTTCTTTTATTCATTAAAATATAAGTGTCATCCTGCTGGATGATTCTGAACTTTTTTTGGGACAACTCTTGGGAAATGTTTTCCATATCATTAAAATTATCCGCACTCAATATTAGTAACTTCATATTAATCCATGTAAACTACAAATTCATCCAATTCTTTTCTTGGAGTTTCACGAGGCTCAGCATTGCCATAGCCCAATGGAGTGAATAATACTGGCTCTTCATTTTCCTCCAGGTTTAGGAATTTATGAGCTTCATACTTTTTAAATGCACCGATGTAACAAGTTCCGAGGCCAACATCCTGAGCCGCTAAAATCATATGATCCATCACGATTGTTGCATCGATGTCTGCAATATTTTTGCCGTCCCATGGTCTGGTCCATGCCTTATCCCTAAGGGCAACAACACATAATACGTAAGGAGCTTCCACAAACCAGCTTGCACCGTAAATTTTTGACAATTCCTCCTTATGCTTTTTGGTGTCGATTACATAAACTTTAAAGGGTTGATAATTAACGCCTGTTGGGGCGATTGTAGCTGCTTTAAGGACATATTCCAATTTTTCCTTTTCAACTTCCTTATCCAAGTATCCCCTTACACTATATCTTTCGCTAATGACATCAATAAATTCCATCATATCTTCCTCCTTCGTAAATTATATCATCAAGGTCACAAAAACGTCTAAATTCATCTTCTTCCATATTTTCCTCATGGATATGCGCAATAATTCCAGGAACCCTGCCTATTATAAATACTCCTAAACCCAAATCGGGAGTAAAGCCTAAATCTGATAGGATTGCCGCATTTGCACCATCGACATTGAGGCGGATATTCTTTTTTTGATAAATTAAATCTTCTAAGGCCAAAGCCAATTTAACATGAGGTCCGATAAACCCCTCTTTAATGGCAAGTTCCATTAATTTATCTGCCCTTGGATCTATATCATGATATCTATGTCCAAAGCCAGGTATCCTCAAATCCCCATCAATATATTCATTATAGATATCAATGGCCAAACTTGCAATTTGCTTGTTGTCAATGTCTGAATCTTCAGTATAATAAATTGAGTTTATCCTTGATTGGAACAGTTCCATTGTTTTTTCAATGGCTCCTGCATGTTTGTGTCCAAATGACAATAATGCACCGGCTACGGCAGAATTCATGGGTGATCCGGAAGAAGCGATTAATCTTGCAGTCTGGGTGCTTGGTGGAGTCACACCATGGTCGCAAAATGAAACCAAAACATGATTGAATATTTTTCCCTCTTTAGGGGAAGGCAATCTTCCCTTTAAAAGCAAATAGACCATGTCACTGTAACGTATTTTTTCGATTAAATCCCTTTGATTATATCCCCTAGTCACTATCTTGTCTTCCTCAACACGGGAAATGGCAGTTTTTAAAGTATGGGGATTAATCCTAAAATTATTTTCTTGCATTTTCATGTACCTTTAAATTCAATTAATCATAAGTATATAAGTCTTAAATATTTAATGTTGCTACTCTCGGTTCAACAAAACAAGATGGCCTGATAGCAACAATTCTAACACCACTTGCCCTTTGATTACCTATATTAACATAAGCCCCTAAAACTGTTGTTTTTCCACCTAGGCCTAATGGTCCAATCCCAGTTTCATTCAATTTAGAGGATACGTACTTTTCAACTTCACTTTGAATGTCCAAATTGCCATAAACAATCGATTTTAAAAGTAAAGCATTGGCCTCATAATGGGTTCTTCCAATGCCAATAGATGGAATTGAAGGAGTGCAACCCAATAAATTCAATGAATCGCTTAGCCAATCAACTGCAGTATCGATAACATTGTAAAACGAACGTTTATGATAAACCCTGTAAGTCTTAGCCCTGATTTCAGGACCTCCCCCTTCAAGGATAAAATGAATATTTAATGTATCCTGTGCAATTTCTCTTCCATAAGTTGACTCATCATTTGACGAATCGATTAAAATAGAAGCGGGCTTAAGCATCCCCGGCTTTTCAAACAAACCTATTGACTGCTCAATTCTTTCAATCTCATCCCCCCTAACGGCCATTGGTCTTGCCGGGAGATTATTCAAACCCAATGCAATTCCTTCATGAATCTGATTTAAAAGCTCGCCTGAAATTTCTCTATTGGAGCCCAATTCAATAATCACGTGTGGAATTCCTGTATCATCACATAAAGGAAACCTGGTTTTATGCGCCACATTATAATTTTCTAAAATTTGTGTTAAAGCCCAACGAGCATTCTCATTTTCTTCCATTTCAATAGCATTAGTCAATGCTTTTAGCTTATCGTCAGATAATGTGGTTGATGCTTCGATGATTTTTTCAGAAATAGCTTCAATAATATCCATAAGATCACTCAGGAATAGATAAGTCACTGGATTGATTCGGAGATACGATGGCCTCGCTGCAGTATTTATCAATCATTCTTTTAACAAGAATCACTTGCTTGATGCGGGCTTTCGCTTCTTTTTCTGTTGTATCCCAGTTATGATTAGCCGCAACAGAGCCTCCTGTTTTCAAATAGACCGGAGCTGCCACATCAATGAATTTAGGAACTTCATAATGGCGAATGAAACCACCTGTGGATTTTGGATTTTCAGTGTGCAAATCTATAGTCATGTCCACTGCATTTCTAATGGCCGCAATCATTGGAATTTGCAGGTCCCTAACGGGATTTAATGAATTAAGGCCATTTTCTTCAAGCATTTTGGCGGCTGCAGGATTTGAATGACCTGCATGAGCAGATAGTTTAAAATGAGTGTTTTTAGGAATTTCACCTTCATTGCGCATTTTATTTAAAACCCAGAGAAGCCCTTCATCATATAATAATATTCCTCGAACTCCAAAATCACAAGCTCTTTTAACATCCTCAATTGCATATACCAAGTTATCATAGCCTCTGAGCCTATATCCAATTCTACTTCCTTCTTTTGTATGTACTGTAGCTGAAGTGTCGTATGTTGCTCTTGGACCCACAGACAAGAATAACTCGCATCCATAATCAACAGCCAAACTGACCATTTCTTCAATTTCACTATCGCTTAAAAGCATTATTCCCTTTGTTTGAGTAACCCTGTGGATAAAAACATCATTTTTTCTAGATTCATTCAATAGGGTTTTCATTGTTTTTGGAGATTGGATTCCCGGAACCTCAAAACGATACTGTCCCCCATCATTAAATCGTTTGGATGACTTGAAATCACTGAAAGTCTCTTCGATTCCAATCTTATTTAAAAAATCTTTTGTTTTATCCATAATATCTACTCATTTAATTTTTGAACAACATATTTCATAGAATAATCTTCAATTGAATCTATAACCGTGAGATTTCTTATATCATAAAGAGGGTTATTCGCTTTAAATTTGTCAATCAATTCACTTAATTTGTATGGATTTTCAAAGTCTCCCTTTGGAAGCAATGTGATGTTTTGGAATACCCCATTTCTAAATGCCTTATCCAATTTAATGATGACGTTTGATGGTCTTTTGTTGGGATATAACTCATTCAACTTATCATCTGAAAGAATTATCATCCTATTTGCAAGGTTTTTAATACTATTTACCTTATCAACAGTGGAATAATTATCCAAAAGGCCATATTCAATCAATTGGTCTATATCATCGACAGTCACATCCCCAACTACTAGAGAGATTGCAACGGCATAAGGCAGGGACTGTTTCAATTCTTCCTTGTTTTTAGGATTGAAATTGTTGTGTTGTGCTGCAACATCATACGTTTTAACGGCAATATTTTCAATATGGTCATATTCATCCCCAATACTTGCTTTCAGTTTTAAAGCAGTGTCAATTGAGGAATGTATGTGTCTGCAGAATGGATACTTTTTAAAGTAAATGTCCCTTACCCTTACTTTTCCAATTTCTTTTAAAGCACTCTCAAATGAGAACTCCTCGACATTGTAATCCTCATCATGTACCATGACTTTTAAAAATCCTTCCTTTCCTTCAAATATTGTTCCACTACCGGTAAATCCGTTTCTTGCAAGGAATGCGGATATCATACCATTATATACTGCCTTACCCACATGCAAAGATTTGGCCATGGAACCTCCATGGTCAGATTCCAGAAGTCCTGCAGCTTGAGTTCCAGACAAACCCAACGCATTTAATATCTGTTCATCATCAAGTTTTAATAATTTTGAAGCCACCGTTGCTGCAACAAAGGCACCTATAGTGCCTGTTGTATGAAATCCTTTATTCCTATGGTCAGGATTTACAATTTTTCCAAGTAAAATTCCAACTTCATAACCAACAATGACCCCCTCCAAAAATTCCTTTCCGCTTAGATCGAAACTTTCAGAAATTGCCAACGCAGTTGGAAAAATAACGGAACCCAAATGGATTTGTGCACCCCTATGTCCATCATCCAACTCCAAAACATGAGCTGAAACACCATTTAAAAACCCTGCACTCAAAATATCAGTTTTCAGTTTTCTTCCAATAACTGAAGCTTTTAAATTTAAATTCAAGTTTCCAGAAAATATTTCCTCAACTGTATTAAAAGCTATTTTTGAAGCCTCCTCGCTTGCTCCCCGGTAAGTTACTCCAAAAAAATCTAAAAAAGCGGCTTTAACAGTGGTGATGGATTCCACAGTTGCTTGTTCATAACGATAGTTTGAAATAAATTTAGAAATATTTTTTAAAAACATAAAACACCTACTACAATATATGTAAAAATAGTGTTAAATAGTTAACTTTTAATATTTTAAAAAGAGGCCTAAACAGCAGGAACGCCTGTTAAGACAAGGACAATATGTGCTACAATGGCCGCACCATAATAAGTGGCAGCAATGACTAAAACAGTTATGACGATTGCTCTCCAACCTAAAGCTTTAAATTCATCCCAACTTTTACCCATTCCAATACCCACATAGGCTAAAAATACAGTGACTATGGATAAAAGTTCAATTTGAGAGACATAATATAAAACAAATTTAGATGTCGGCATGCCCGGAAAAGCGATTAAAATACCGATTACACTGATGTACAATATTGAAGATATGTTAAATGGAAGTTCCCTTTCAAGCCATACCCCAATAAGAGTGATAACAGACAATATTGCCATACCGACCAATGAATCTGCCATAGGATGTTTATATCCTAAATAATTGCCGATGACGGTAATAATTGAAAATATGATTAATAACAAAATCCAATTGAAAATACCATGAACAGAAACATTTTCAGATCCATCTATTAAATCCGGCATTATTCATCCTCCTTTTCAGGCACTAAAGCTTCCCTTCCAATTTTAGGTTCTAACCAATTGTAGACCCTTTCGGTTATTGGAAGTGCAACAAAAATTACAATGTAAATACCTACACAAAATGACAGCAAGTTACTGAAACCCGCAAACGCTTCAATTTGAGTTTCCATTCCCGGAAATGCTGCAAGAGTTGGTCCAATAGCTGCTGCATTCATACTTGCACTGCCTACACCACTAGCCATAGCATATGCATAAGGATGTAAAGGTATGAATGATAATGAGAAAGTAACAAGGAAGCTGATAAATATTGTACCAATTACGGTTCCAATAATAAATATTGCAAATACTCCTCTTGATTCCGGAGAATTAAAACCATATTTATCAACGACAACAGCAACGTTTGGTTCCCTTCCAATAGAATTGGTCATACCAATAGCCTCTTTTTTAAATCCTAAAAGCAATGCGATTGGAAGTACCAATATAGTTGCCAAGTGCCCTAATTCTTGTAAAATTAAAGCCGAACCCATATCAAAAATTAAGCTGATTGATTGGCCACTTGAAACAGCTAATTTCGCAATCAGAACTCCAATGAAAAGCATCATTGCCCCTTCAGCAATACGAGCTTGTTTTCTTTGAATCCACTTTATTGGCTTAATTAAATAAAAAGCAAGACCTAAAATAATCGTATAGATTAAAGGCATTATTGTAATGGCAACATCATGAGTAATGGGAATTTTAATTGTGCCTATCAGTTCAGCAATAATTACTAAAATAAGTACAGTACCATGTAATCTGTAATCTCTCCATGGATTTTTCTTTAAAATTCGTTTATCGGTTTTTTCACGATAAATATGCTCAACTTGGCCGTCCTTGCTAGGAATTTAAATCCACTCCCACAACAATATAAATTTATATTTGTATACTATTAATTTCTTCAAACCTATTATATAAATTGATATCATTTAAAATTAAAAATTTCACTAAACATGAAAAAAATAGTGCAATAAAAGTATTAAAAATTCACTAAATATGAAAAAAAATGATAAATTATGTTAAATTATCATCATAATCACATTCGACAAATTGGTTTTGAAAGATGTCTTCTGGCCGAAACGGGAGTTTCATAAAACTGGTCATTTTTTAAATTTCTATCGATTTTGACTGGGACCTTTTCATCGGATTCAATTTTGCGTCCGCACTTCTTGCATTTGAATCCTTTATTTTTACCTGCTGAAGTCATTCGTTTTCCACATTCACAAATTGGATTTTTATATTCAACATCATTCAATTTGACAACCTGGAATTTCTCTATATTGAATGTATTTTGCTCACCGATGCCTCCAAATACCCTGATAATGTCTCCAGGGCGCAAATCAGAAACAGTATTTCTAAAGCTTTTTGTCGGCTCATATGCACCACATTCTATTTCACCGGATTCATCCATTATATAGAAAAACATGTGCCCCCCATCAATAACTTTAGGTTTGTTTTTTACCTCTCCGGTAACTTCATAACAACTGAATTGTTTCATGGATGAAATGTCCGGAGTTTTTTGAATATGCATGTCGGTGTGTTGATTTGTTTTGAAAATGCATGAGTCCACAATAGGTTCTCCAACTTTAACTATTTCTTTTGCATATTCCAAGGATTCAACAGTGTTTGATCGGATTCCATATAAAACAGGACATGGAGTTTTAGGTTCGATTGCAATATAGTCTTCCCCATAATCGATGTTTTCAAAGGTATCCGGAAAAGTCTTTTTATCCATTTCATAAACCGAATCATAATCTATTTGCCTTTTGGTGCCGTAATTTTCAGGTGCCCTATATGCAAGCAGTTCAAAAGTATAATCAGACAGCGGCAAACTGATGGCTGCTATTGAACCGATTATGCCTCTTCCTTTTTTGAATTTGTGAATTTCACAACCAACAGACCTTCCGAACTTTTCTGCTCCCTCAATAGTGATGAATTCATAAATGGCTCTGAATGCATAATCCTGCATCTCTTTTGTTATTTTTCCATCATAAAAAATAACTCCAGGGTTGGTGTTGTCACAGTCAAACATGGACAGCTTTTCAACTTCCTCTAGAACAATTTTCTTAGCTAAATTGGCTTTATCATCATTTTCAATTTTAAAGCTGACTCCTCCATTTCCACGAGTCTTAAATCTAGCAAAAGGATTTAATCTAATTAATCTAGGATAATCTAAAAGTTCAATGTTGTTCTCTTTTAATTTATTGATAATCTGACTTGCTAAAAATGTTGTACACATTCCGTCCGGAGAGTCAGTATCATCTATTCCAATATGTAAAACACTAATTTAAATCACCTGCAATTATAAAAATATATTAGAGTTAAAACAATATATAGTTTAATTGAGGTTGTCAAATGTTAAGCCGAGGACAAATGCTAAAAAATATTGAAAATTTACTTAAATCTCAAGGTTATAAAACCTCCGATATTTATGACCAAGGTTCATTTGATTTAGTGGCTAGGAAAAACCTATCAATCCTACTTTTAAAAACATTCTTAAACATTGACAGCATTAATGAGAATAATGCTCATGAAATGAAGCAATTGGCCAATATATTCTTGGCTTCACCAATAATCATTGGGGAAAAATCAAGAAACGGAATTCTTGAAGAAGGAGTGATTTATGAAAGATATGACATTCCAACCATTGGTTTTGAAACCTTCAAGAACATGATCATCTATAATGAATATCCGGAAATCTTGGCTGACCGTGGAGGATACTTCGTCAAGATTGACGGAAATGTTATAAAACAATATAGGGAAGAATATTCAATGTCCCTGAAGGATTTAGCCAGTCTTGCACATGTATCCCGCGCTACAATGTATAAATACGAAAACGGCATTGTTCGTGCAAATACGGAAACCGCAATGATTTTGGAAGAAATCCTCAATACAAAAGTTACTTTAGATATTGACCTGCTAAAACAACCTCAAAAGGAAAATATTGAATATAGCGATGATGTTAATGACTTATCCAAACTAGGATATGGAGTTCTATCAACAAATAAAGGCCCATTTGATGCGGTGGCAAAAATGAAAAGTTCAGACAAACATTCCCCATTAATGGCAAATGTTGAAAAGAACAGAACTGAAAAAACTTTAAAGAGAATGGCGATACCCTTAAAAGACTTATCGATGGTTACAACTTCAGAACCGGTCTTCATCATAAACAATGACAAGATTAGAGAGTCCATCGGTACAATCCCAGTCATAAAGTCATGGGAGCTGAAGGAATTCGAAAATTCAAAAGAACTATTGAAGATGATTAAAGAGAGAAAAGAAAATTAAAGTGGTAATATGGAAAACTTACAGATTACAGATATGGAAAACCATCCTATTAAATGGGTTTGCAACTACAAGGGACAAAGAGCAATTGGAATCTGCGGAAAAACACAAAAAATAGCAATGTTTGCCTCTGATGAAAGAGTATCCAAAATCCTTGATGACATTGTTATTGGAACTGATGAAGCTCAAGAGGGATACGGTTGTGAAGAAAAGGACAGATGCTGTAATTTTGAATGTGAACTATGCGAAATCTCACCAAGACAATACCTACAAATTACCGGCAAAAAACCATCAAATAAAAATATAAAGGATTTAATCAACGGACTGGCTGATTTAAATAAAACTTTAAAAGAAGATGGATTTATTCCATTTGAAGAGTACGAAGTTGTAAATCTCTAAAATTCTTTTAGAAGTGAAAAATCTTCGCTCGCCTCTTCCACTTTGGCGACTCCAATAGAAATTAAATCTATATAATCAATTTTTTTAAAGAATGTGAATGCTTCTTTGGGTTGTAAAACACCTGCCGCTAGAGCCCTAGTAGCGATGACCTTCTTATCCAATTTTAATAATTTTTGTTTGAAGTCTTCCCGTTGCGCTTCATTAAATGCGCTGATATCCATCATATAAGAAAGAGAATTGAACGGAATCATATAAAAATCAAATAGATTCATGTCTAAATTTTCATAAATCAGATCCGCAGTTTTTGATGGAAATGAAGTGACCAATCCTGAAAGAGAATCACCATTATTGATTTCATTTAATATCTTTGTTGTTAACTTCCAATCATAAGCGTCAGTTATGAATTCATCAACCAACATTACCGGACAATCGTATGAAGAGAAAAGCTCAATATCTTCATCCCAATCGACTTCTTTTGCAACTTCATAATTGGGATTTAGGTAATCCACATCGGATTTGCCTATTGTGGCTATTACTTTCATTTTACAGCCTTGCTCTGCTGCAATATCATATGCTTCAAGTAAATTAGAGTTATTGGCCAAATTGATGGCCCTGACGCCTTGGTTATATGACTCCACTATTACCTCAGCAATATTTTGAGGATTTGTATATAAATCATCATAATAAAGTCTTGACCTATGGCCAAAATAGAGTTCCGCCATGAATGGCCCGTAACCTAAAATTGTTTTTGGAATTACTTTATTTTTATATTCTAAATCCTCAAAAAACATATTATCACTATTCTTTTTGAACTACAACAGCAGTTCCGTAAACAAGGATTTCTTGCATTACGTTAGATATTTCATTTGAATCAAATCTAATAGCTACAATGCCGTTAGCGCCTAATTCTTTTGCATGGGAAATGGCTCTGTGCAATGCTTCATCTCTTGATTCTTCCATCATTTTAACATATTGGGATATTTCTCCACCAAATAAAGATTTAACCCCTGCACCGATTTGACCACCGGCACCTCTACTTCTAACAGTTAAACCATAAATAAAACCTTTTGTTTCTACAATTTTAAACCCTGGAATATCATTTGCAGTTGATATTGGAAATTCTTCTACAGATACCATATTAAATTCTCCTATATATTTTCAGCAAAAATTTAGTAAAATCTTTACCCATGATTATTATTAAACTCAATATATTAAAAACATTACCAAATGTAATATTTATTTAAATTTTAAATATGATAAAAAATATAAATTTAACTAATATTTATTATTAAATATTCTTTTTAAAATGACAATTATGGTGAAATTATGAAAGTACTCGTTGCTGATGCAATTAATGAAAAGGGTATTGAAAACTTAAAAGAAATGGCTGAAGTCGTTGTTGACACCAGCATCACTCCTGAAGAGTTAGCAAATACCATCCATGAATATGACGGAATTATTGTAAGAAGTCGAACTAAACTTACTGCTGATTTAATTAAAAAAGCAGACAACATGAAGATCATCGCAAGAGCGGGCGTTGGAGTGGACAACATTGACTTGAATGCTGCAACCGAAAAAGGTATTATGGTTGTAAACTCTCCTGAATCCACTTCCGTTACTGTAGCAGAACACACAATGGGATTGATCTTAAGCATGGCCCGTAAAATTTCCATTGCAGACAAATCCGTTAAAGACGGAAAATGGGAAAAGAAAAACTTCATGGGCGTGGAACTTAGAAACAAAACTCTCGGTGTAATTGGAATGGGTAGAATCGGTTCCCAGGTAGTAAACAGATGTAAAGCATTCGGTATGGATGCAATGGCATATGACCCATACTTACCTGAAGAGGTAGCAAAACAGATGGGCGTTGAGCTAACCGATTTGGACAAAGTACTTAAAAACGCTGACTTTATCACAATCCACGTACCTCTTACCCCTGAAACCAAACACTCAATTTCAAAAGAACAATTTGACATTATGAAAGACACAGCATATATCGTAAACTGTGCACGTGGTGGAATTATTGATGAAGAAGCATTATACGATGCTTTAGTTAACAATAAAATTGGTGGAGCGGCTTTAGATGTGTATGAAGAAGAACCACCTGCTGAAAATTCAAAATTATTTGAACTTGACAATATCGTATTAACTCCTCACATTGCAGCTTCAACTAAAGAAGCTCAAAGGGATGCCGCTATTATTGTAGCTGATGAAATCATTGATTTGGCTAAAGGCAAAGCTCCAAGAAACGTATTGAATATGCCACGTATTGATAGCAACACCTACAAAGAAGTAGCACCATACATGGAATTATGTGAAAAATTAGGTAGTTTTATCTCTCAAGGAGTTAACGGTAAAATCAAAGAGATTGAAATTATTTACAGTGGAGAATTAGCTGAAATCGACAACCTTGAAATCTTAACCAGAACTGTCATTCAAGGTGCTGTAAATCCATTCTTAAGTTCTCCTGTTAATGCAGTAAATGCATCCCTTGTTGCTAAAGACAGAGGAATAAGCATCACTGAAGGAAGAAAAGACAATGCTAAAGGATACGACTCCTTAATTAAAGTTATTGCAAAAAGTGCGGATGACAAGTTCTCAGCTGTAGGAACCCATTTACACGAAGCAAGAATTTTAAAAGTAAACGATTACTGGGTCGATGTCATTCCTGAAGGACACATGTTTATTGCAAAATATGAAGATGTTCCTGGAAGCATTGGTAAAATCGGTACAAAATTAGGAGAACACAACGTTAACATTGGAATTATGCAAGTTGGAAGAGATGAAAAAGGCGGAAGAGCCATCATGGTTCTAACTTTAGATAAAGAAATTCCAAAAGAAGTTATAAAAGAAATCCAAGCTTTAGACAATGTTTACGAAGCTAATGGATTAGAATTATAAAAAACAATTTTCACCATATTGTTTTTTATTTTTTATTTTTTTTTCAACCATTGATTTAAAAAAAGAGATAATGCCTATTTTTTAAATTCTTTTGATATTCTCTTAACACTACCATCAGAATTCAGTTCTATTTTTATTACATGATTAGGCAATTGATTATCTGCAAATCCATTCATCTGATTTTGTCTTTCGAATTCATCATAATGATTTTTTCGCTCCTCATCAAGAGTTTTGAAAAATTCATCATCATCTTCATCGAGAAATCCCGGTTTGAATTCTTCCCCATCAGTTACAACATCACTTTCATCGAAAAACCCGTCGGGATCGTCATCAGCCAGATAACCATAATCACCTATTGTATAACCCAAAGGCTGACCATAACGGTCATATGATTTAAAGGTATCCAAACTATACGGCAAACAGACAATCATGTGAAAGTAGCCATATTTTGAAAATGTTTTTAAATCAGCATCTGAAGGCATTGCACTCGGACCGGGGTGTGAGTGAACAGAGCCGAAATACTTTGTAGTCATTGGAATCAGTTCAGTGTGAACAACAGCTCCAGTTTCACAGGTTTCGCCGGGAATAAACAATAAGCCGGTAATGTATAATATATTATCCTTAATTTGGCCATCAAAAAACGCTAAAAACTCATTTGGATAAGCTTTTTTTGAATAATAGATTACGGATTCCAAGACTTCCCTATCAACTCTGACTTCCTCGAATTCTTCATCATTGCCGAACAGTTTAGAAATGAAACTCATTGAATCACCTTAATGTCTTTGAAGAATTCTTCAGTGAATATTGGAAGTTGCCAATCTGTGTAAACATAACTCCTATAGGAAGTTTGGTTCTTGTTTGCCTTTTTATTGAAACCAATTACTTTTTTATTTTTCCTATATACTGCAATTCCCCGTTTTTTATAATTTTCAACATCGTTCAAGTTAATTCCATTCTCAAATAAGAATTCATGTATGTCACTTAAATTCATGCCTTTTATTTTATCGTTTGCTTCAGCATTTGAGTACTTGGATTTGAGGTATGAAATTCCATGTGAGTTAACGCAATTTCTCCATGATTCGTCCTGCCTCCACTTGAAATAACCCAATATGTCCTCATCAGTTATCGGTATGATTCTTGAATCAAATGCAGGAGGTTTTTTAAATTCACTATCATAATGCATAACAAAAGAGCTTGCTGCAAAACTGGCCATTACAGAATTTATTTTTTCGATTCTTCCTTCAAAGGGAACGTTATTTAAAAGCAAGCTTATTTCATCGGAAAAAGAATAAGCAAATTCCGCTGAAAACTCTTCAAACAGATCTCTGCAAACTTTAGACATGACTTCATAAAAGTCGTCATCATATGGCTTGACTAATTTTAAATCACGAGCCAATTTATGAAAACTTCTGCCATCTAAACGAACTATGATTTTAGAGTTTTTCGGAACTTTTAGAGATGAATAAACTTCAAATTCTTTCATTATTACATTCCCACGCTAATAGTTTCATTGAAACTCTTAAGTAATCTTATAGCGGATAATGCTGCCAACATACTGGTTTTTGGATTGGCCGCACATGGATAATTCATGGTAGTTGTTTTGAATTCGCCGAAATCGCCTTTTGCAGTAATTTCATGAACATTCCTATTGACTTTCGGATCAACAATGATTTTAACATCAATATCCCTATTGCATGCCATACTAATTGTTGCAGCAACATTAATGTTTAATGGAAACTCCTTGACTGCTTGAGAAGCTTTACCTTCAAATAAGACTTCTTCCCCATCAATTTCCTTTCCAAGAGATTTAGGGGATTTTCGGGTTACAAGACTTACTTCCTTAAGACCGAATTTGGCAACCGCTTTAATTCCATCCAAACCTACAACAGCACCTGAAGGCAAGTGTATTTTAGCACCATTGTCTTTGGCCATTTTTAAGACTTCATCATAAAATTCTTTATCCATAAATGCGCCAATACTCATGACAATCATGTCTTTACCTTTTTTTAGCACTTTAGGTGCGAATTGTTTAACGGAATTTGGTGATGCACATTCCAAAACCAAATCCACATTATTCAACATGTCATCAAATTCAAGAGCGGCTACGCCTCCGGCCAAACTTGCCAAATTTTCAGCCCTTTCAATATCCTTATCAAAAAAGTATGCAATTTCAATGCCGTTGTCTTCCGGAACTATGCTGGTTGTAATGATATTAGCAATGGCTCCGCATCCTATAATACCTACTTTCATAGTATCACTTAGATTAAGTTTTTATAAAATAAAATATTAAATAAAAAAAAAGAATTTAAAAGATTATTTCTAATCTTTTAGTCGAATTTAACTTGAGCTTCAGTTTGTGGTTGAGTTTCAGGTTGTTTTGGAGCTGGTGCCTCAGGGATTTGTGGTTCTGGAGCTACTTTTTTAATATCCCTTGGGTTGATTAACATAATGTCTCCAATAGCTTGAACTTTATCAAAGTCCACAGTCAATAAATCATTTTGAAAAGACCTCATATCATGCTCTTCAGGAGTTTCTCCACGAATGTTACCTAAAATTTGACCCATCAAAGAACCTGAAGATCTTCTTTCTTGTTCAATAGCTCTGACTTGTAATTTTGAAATGGTTCCTAATCTAATATTAAGAATAACATCTTCTACACGACCAACATAATGTCCTGTGTTGGTATAAATATCTAAACTGCGTAATTTTGAAACTTCTACCATTTTTACACCACAATATAAATAATAATTAAATAAATATGTATTATTCTATTTAATTGTTAATATAAATAGTTTTTGTTTTTTAAACTTAAAAATCGTCTTATTTTCAAAAAACTTATTAAATTTAATAATTAAAATATAATTTAGATTACAAGGAGACTTTAAATTGTGGGATACAACAAAAGATTATAGAATTTTAGTAGCAAGCAAAGCGAGAGAAAATTATCTGAATCTCATTCCAACAGCCTCATTTAGAGGGAGCTGGAATAAAAAACAAGCAGTTGATTTAGGAAAGCAAATGAACAGTGATTTTCAATCATTGACTTATTCTTACTTGGAAGGAGATGAATTAACAAACTCCCCTGATGTTGCAGCCATAAAAGAAAAGGCTTTAAAGATTATTGAATATTTAGGTGGAAACGACTGGAATAAAAAGTTTTTAAACAATGCTCCAAAAGAGGACAGAGAAAAAACTCAGGAAAACATCGCAAAAGTGAGATTTTTCCTTGACACAATGATTGGACTTAAAGACCGTCTAGCCTTAGGCCCAATCAATGACCCCATTTTAGGCATCGACATTAAAGTCGGAGAAGTGATGAGCGTTACAAAACATCCTAAAAATGAAAACTTGCTTATCTGTAATGTCAATTTGGGAAAACGTGCAGTCACTGTCGTTACCAACGATTTGAACGTTAAGGATGAAAATAAAGTTGGAGTCTCTTTGCTACCGCCACAATCATTCAGCGACATCGTCAGTGAGGGAATGTTTTTGGGAATGAACGGAAGCATCCTCAAGGATGTTGAAGGTGAACTTGGACAAATGCCTAAAGGAATTCCTATGGAATCCCTGAACGAAACCCGTAACCTTGTTGAAAACTATTTAAAATAAGTTATTACAACTTATTTTCTTTTTTTATTGATTTTAATTCTTTAAAAATTCACTACCTCAAATTCAATCCTATCAATTTTGTTTTTGTCATCTCGTCTACAGCATATTTTATTCCTTCTTTTCCAACACCACTATTTTTAAATCCTCCAAATGGCATATTATCTGTTCTAAAAGTGGATTGTTTATTTATAAAAACGGTTCCCGCTTCAATTTCACTAGCGCATCTCATTGCATTTGCATAATCTGACGTAAAGACTCCTGCCTGCAGGCCATAGTCTGTGTCATTGGCTACATTAATGGCTTCATCCACATCTTTTACGCGAATAATTGGTGCTACAGGCCCAAATGTTTCATTTACAACCAAATCCATATCATGTGTCACATTATCAATGACTGTGGCTTGGTAAAATGCACCATCACGTGCCCCTCCAGTCAATATTTTAGCACCATCCCGAACTGCATTATCTACAGTTTCTTCAACCTGCATTGCGGCTTTTTCGGATATCAATGTTCCAAGAGTAGTTTTTTCATCCAAAGGATTTCCCATTACCAATTTTTCTGTTGCATCAACCAGTTTTTCGCTGAATTCATCGGCAACTTCCTCTTCGATGATTATTCTTTTTACACCCATGCAGACCTGTCCGGCATTGAGGAACGCTCCATTAATGACACCTGTCACCGCCTTATCAAGATTGGCATCCTTTAAGACAACCATAGGGTCGTTTCCTCCAAGTTCCAAAGTAACCTTTTTCATCCCTGCCTTCTGGGAAATCATCAGTCCTGTAGTTACGCTTCCCGTGAATGATATTTTATTTACCTCATTTGAGGTTACCAGATAGTCTCCGACTTCTGATCCGTATCCTGTAACAGTATTTACAACACCATCCGGAAACTCTTCATTCAAAAGCTCTGCGAATTTCATGACAGTCAATGGCGCTTCTGTTGGCGGTTTAATGATAACTGTGTTTTTGCAGGCAATTGCGGGTGCAATTTTATGGATTGTTAGATTTAGGGGATAGTTAAATGGAGTGATTGCCGCCACAACACCTAACGGCAAGCGTTGTGTGAACGCGAAAAATCCTTTTCCATTCAAGCCGGCATCCAACGGTACGCTTTCACCATATATCCTTTTTGCCTCTTCAGCTGCCAGTTTCAAGGTTTCTATTGACCTGTCAAGTTCAACCAATGACTCTTTAATGGGCTTTCCAACTTCCAATGTCAATAACCTTGCGAAATCTTCACGATTGCCTTTCAATTTTTCAACTACATTGAACAGTTTATTGGAAACCTTAAAAGCAGACATTTCCTGCAGGGATTCCTTTGCATTATTAGCTTCCGTTATTGCCAAGTCCGCAGTTTGCCTGTGGGCAATTGGAACAGTGCCAATAACTTCATTATTATAAGGATTTTTAACTTCACATAAGTCGTCACTTGAGATGTGTTTTCCGCCAATCAGCATGTCCATTTTATCACCTTTAATTAATATTTTATACTAAAACCCATAAATAATCATTTATGGAAACTACTAGATTTGAAACTTTTTTCGATGCAATCATTGCAATCATAATAACAGTTCTAGTCTTAAAAATCCCTCAGCCGGCATCACCAACACTTGGAGCCTTTTTAGATTTAAATCCAATTTATATTGCATATTTAATTAGCTTTCTGATTTTATACAACATCTGGTATGCAAATCACAATCTGTTCCAAGTTGTTGAGACAATGGACAATACATCCGTGTGGATTTATGGAATCATGACCTTTATGATATCCCTGCTGCCTTATTTTACAATTTGGCTTGCAAATCACGTGAATTCCATTCCTGCCGAGACAATGTTTGGATTAATATTCATCATAACCCATATTCTAAACACTTTAGCTACAAGGGCAATTTATAAAAGCAATCCCTACAATAAGCAATTGCATGAAATGAATTTTGACTCATACTATATGAATCTTCCAACAATCGTGTTGATTGTCGGTTTCATTTTGACCTATACAGTTTATATTCCCGGAATTTATGTATGCTGTTTATTGTCAGTTGTTTTATGGATTATCTTAGGCAGGATACTAAGGAGGTGCAGCGATGGAAACTGAACGTTTTGAAGCATTGATTGATGCCATTTTGGCTATTATTATTACAATTATTGTTTTAGAAATACCTCTTGCAAGCATTGGAACCTGGAGTTCTCTTTATGAGTTAAGATACGAGTTTATTATTTATGCGGTAAGTTTTATTGTATGTTTTAACTTTTGGAATTACAACAATAACATATTCAGCATTGTAAATAGAATCGACCATAAAGTTATTTGGACAATGGGAATTACATTGTTCATATTTTCACTGCTTCCCTACTTTACAACATTTGTTGGTGAGAATTTCTATGAATTCTTCCCACAATTCATGTATGGATTATGTTTTTTAATAACTGCAATCCTATCATTGATAATTGGAAAATATTTAAAAGAAGCGGACCCTGCAAACATTGCCTTGCAGCTTGCTTTAAGCAATCATTATCCACTGTATGGTACCATCATTATGGTTTTAATCGGGATTGTAATTGGATATTTCATATATCCTCCTGCAATTATGATATGCTGTCTACTTTCAATAATAGGCATATGGACCATACCAAAAATCCAATGTCATATTTCATAGCGAGAGGTGCATTTCAAGTGTAACTACTTGAGATACCTATTTTTTTTAAACTGAAGTGAATATTTACTTATTTTTAATATTTATTAGCTATTTGACCCTATTTTAAATTTTCATTGTTGGATTTAAAAAATGGGAAAATTACTTTTTTGAATTGGAAAATGTAAAAAAAATCTTGAGTTACTCGCAAGTGAAATTGTTACAATAATTTGACAACAGCACGTCAAAATGAAAATCAAATTCAGAACAATCCCAAAAATACAATTAAATGATTGAAAAATAACTTATTCAAAAATTAGATAATTCAAATCAAAAATCTCCTGAAAAAATAAATTTTTTAAAAATCATGAAAAAATTGTCAGACACTGTGAGTTATTAGAAAAATAATTGTTTAATGGCACCATTAAAATTCATCATTTTAGCCAATATCAGGCTTTTTGAAAACTATCGCAAAAAACCAATCAAATGAAACTATCCTTTGAAATCATATTATTGACTAGAACTTAAGGAATTTCCATTGAGATATATTGAAATCATGGGTTGTATGATGATTATTAGAAAAAAATACAATTCAAGAAAAAACTTAAAAATGGTTAAATATTGAATTAACAAATCCAAATACGAAATTATCTTAAAAAAAAAGAAAATAAATAGGTTATTTATACATCAGAGTATAATAAACCTATTGCTCTAGCTGCAAAGAATATTACGTAAATACCTACAATACCGGCGATAATACCTCCGACAGTACCATTCCATTGTGAGATTAAACCTGCAATTAAGAACAATACGAAAGCAATTACTGCTACAAGAATAATGAACAATAAAAGTTTTACAATACCTACTCTTGAGATATCCCCAATTGCTTCTCCAATAGCTAAAGCGCTACCTAAATCTTCAGTTTTTGCCAATCTGCATTGAGCCATCATTAATGCAAAACTAAATATGATTGCTATAATGAAAGTAATCAAACCTGATAACCAGTGTTGGAATATGACTGCTAAAATTGCACCAATGATGATTGGAATAATCATATAAACAATTTTTGTTACAAATAATTTTATACCATTAAAGAATTGTCTTACAAAATCAAGTTCAGGGCCGTTAGGGTTTCTTTCAATACCGTATTTTATAATATCTAATTCATAACCGTTAATCATGAATCCTAAAACAACTGAAATAATAATTCCAATAATTCCAGATCCTAAAACTGCCCATATATTCTTAAGTGCAGCTCCGGTAGCTACTGCAACAATGGTTCCTGAGATTGCAATTCCTAAAATAATACCTAAAATAAGATATACGATTAATGCTTTAATATTATGAAATGGATAAACCAAAGCATCACTTAATATTTCACCTAATTCCATTTTTGTTCACCTTTTAAATTATTAGTAAAAAAACTCAATATTAGAGCTTATTAAATAATATATGGACAATAATATTTAAATATAATCAATGAAACTAAATATTTCTCAAAAAAATAATCAGAACACATGAAATGTCCCTATTTAAAATATTTTCCCAATGCGTTTAACTCACCGTTGAATTCTTTAACTTCTTTTGATGCAATTTCTCCACTTAAATCACTTACATAATTATTATACATATACATGGCCAGTAAAACAACAACCATTATTCCTCCAAACAATAAAATGTATTCTACTGAAGCTTGAGCCCTATTATCCACTAAAATCCCCCCATAATCAGACTTCCGCCAAATGTGGAAATAAAATAAAATATTGCAAATGCCAGGGTTGCAAGGGGAAGCGAAAACTTGATTCCCTTTTTAATATCACCATACATGATGATGCTGATAATAAAGCCAACGAGAATAGAATGAAAAATTAGATAGATTTCCCCTGCAATTGGCGCCGTTAAAATGATTTCCGATTCCATTCCATAGCTTTGCATAAACCCTGAATAAACACTAACCATTCCAATAGCAAATGGAGTTGCAATAACTGCTGAAATTAATAAAAACATCACAGACATCATCACTGTTGACTTTCTCTCACGTTTGAGAGCCATTAAATCTCTTAAGTCATTAGAAACATCATACAATACTGTCGAAATACTTGATCCTGATTTTCTTCCATCTAGAATAATTCCAAATACCCTTTCAAGTTCTCTGGATTTCAACCGTTTAGACATTGCCCTCCAGGCATCATCGAAATTGCGACCCATACGAATTTCAATTATTGTCCTGCGCATTTCATCGTAAAGTGGACCGTCACCATACCGCGCCATGTCCTCCATTGCGTTTTCGAAACTTAATCCAACCTGCAGCATGCTTGCCAGTTGCCTTAAAAAGTCAGGTGCAGTTTTTTCAATTTCCTGTGCTCGTCGCTCCTGTACTACAACAACATATGTGAAAAGGCCAGGAAATATGAAAAATGGCAAGATCAATAAAGACACTGGAAGATTTAGGAATGTTAATGAAAATGCCAATACAATTTCACTTGCCAGAATGAAAATTATCAGCATGGCTAAAACTTTACTTGCTTCTGTAAAAATAGCTCCACTAAGCAAAAATTCCTGGAACTTGGATAAATACTTTTCAGGTAAAATATTGTCTAAAAATATCGCTAAATCATTTACTATTTTAAATTTCATAAAATATTATTGTATATTAAAGCATATAAAGTGTTGGTTGTTTTTCAAATCAATTTTACAAGGAGAAAACAAAAGTTAAATAATGTAAAAAATGTATAATGAAACTAGGATTCTTTAAAAAATTATCCAAAAAATAGTTTAATTAATGTCTATATTGTGAGTTTTACCTCACAATACATCCCCTTAGACATTAAAACGAATCAATTAAATATTTGAGGGTTTCTCACTTAGAGATAACTCTCTTGTGTAAATGTATTATTGAATGTAATATATAAATGTAATTATAATTAATGAATGCCCATAATGTGAATTTAACACCATAATACTCCATTTAGACATTATACTATTCACTAATCCTTATTTTTAGAGTATTTCATTCTAACAAGGTTAAAAGCAATTACAAGTATCAGTAAAACAACCCTCCAATACCAAGCCACTGGAGCAAAAAGCAAGCAATAAAGAAGAATTACTCCTACAATCCCATGTGTCAGAAGATTTTTCCAATCCGTTAAATATATCTTCAAACCATCAATAATTTTCATTTTAATACAACCATATTCTCTTGGAGGATATCTTAAGCTTATAATTAACTATTTGGTTTGAAAAATATTTAATGATTATGCAAAAACAGTTGAATAGAAAAAACATACTCTATTGGAAATTTGACACCCCCTAATCTTTTGAAAAATAATATATAATATACTCTTCAAAAAATTATATAAAGATTAAACCCTTTTTAAAAATCTGAATAATGGACATAGGTTGTTAGAAATATGTTAATGAATGAACAAACCAAACTAGACAAAAATCACTATAGAATTTTTGCATTGAGTTGGGCGGGATGGGTATTTGATTTTTATGATTTAGTTTTATTTACTTTTTTAATATCACAACTGCAATCCGAATTAAACTTTTCCGCTGAAATGCTTGCTTTATGCTTAGGAATATCCTTATTTGCCACAGGCCTTGGGGGAATTATTTTTGGAGCATTAGGAGACCAATATGGTCGTAAGAAAGTATTGCAATGGACCATCATTGTTTATTCCATAGGCACATTACTCTGTGCATTTTCCTGGTCGTTTTATTCATTGGTAATATTTAGATTCATCACAGGTTTGGGAGTTGGTGGAGAATGGGCGACCGGCCAGATTTACATCAACGAAACATTTCCAGACAAGTTAAGAGCCAAATTTGGAGCTTTCATGCAATCCGGAGCGCCAGTCGGAGTAATTCTAGCTTCGATTGTAGGAGGCATAATAAGCCCAATCATTGGTTGGAGAATGACCTTTTTAGTTTCAATCCTTCCTGCACTAACAGTCATCATAATAAGAAGATACCTTAAGGAATCAGACGTTTGGATTCAAAACAAGGACCAATATGTGAATAAGAATATTTTCCAGGAGTTCAAACAATTAATTTCCAAAGAGCATAGGAAAATATTTCTCATATCATTAATCTTGTGCATATTCGGTATGTCCGCATATTGGTATACATACTCATGGTTGCCTACATATCTTTCACAGGAAAGAGGTTTGGCTGCGATTGGTTCCACAATCGGAATCATAATAATCCAGTGCGGAGATTTCACAGGTTATACTACTTTCGGTTATGTGGCAGAAAAGCTTGGAAGACGTCCTGCATTTACCATATACAGCTTCATTATGGGAATAAGCATTTCAATGATAACCCTCTGTTGGAATCAAATTGATGCAATTCCAGATTTGATATTTGTATTCATGTTTTTGACAGGTTTTGGAACAGGATTCTTCGGAGGATTCGGCGCATTATTTTCAGAATTGTTCCCAACAAAAATCAGGAATACTGCTGTTGGAACAGTGTTCAACCTTGCACGTGGAATACAATTCCTCACACCTGTAACTATAACCCTTGTTGCAACATACTTTGATTTAAGCTATGGCATAGCCATTGCAGCAATATTCGCTCTGTTAGTCGGTATTTGGATTTGGGCATTCCCTGAAACTAAAGGAACTGCCATTAATGAACTAGACTAATATATAACCTGCAAAAATAGTTTTTTAACTTGCAAACATGAACGGTATTGTATTTAATGCTAAATGATGATGCAACTAAAATCAATACCTCATGATTGTTTTTTGTTTAGTTAATTTAAATGATATCTAATGGCAAATCGCCAATGACATTAGCTTTTTTAGAAATGGACACAGTATCCTCTAGACGAACTCCAAACTCGCCTTCCAAATAAATTCCCGGCTCTACCGTTATTACCATACCCTCTTCAATTATGGTATCGTCACGAAGAGAAAATCCTGGAGTTTCATGAATATCAAGCCCTAAGCTATGGCCGGTTGAATGAATGAAATTGTCCCCATATCCATAATCGACAATGACATCACGGGCCACCTTATCAACTTCACAACATTTAAGACCGGGTTTGATGGCTTTAATGGCCTTGTCATGCGCTTCAGCAACTATATCCCAAATTTCATGTTGGCGTTCAGTGTAAACCATCGTACGAGTATTGTCCGAACAGTAACCATCAAAAATGGCTCCCCAATCAATTAAAATTGGCTGAGACAATTTTTTATTCTGAGGAATTGCATGGGGAAGACTTGAAGCAGGTCCGCTTGTGACGATAGTGTCAAATGATTCTTTAAAAGCACCATTTTCAATCATTAATCTTACAAGATCAAAAGCCACCTCTTTTTCCGTACCATTATTATTTAAAATATCAAGTTGTAAAAATGATTTTTGAGCAATTTCGGTTGCTTTTGTGATTTTTTCAATTTCAAGAGGGGTTTTTATCATCCTTTGCTTATCGACATATGTTTTAGAATCTATTGAAAAATCATCCCTAAGCTTAACGTAACTGCTGAAAGGCAGGTTCGGCTCGATTGCGAGATTCTTTACACCCTCTTTTTTTAGCTCATCAATCATGACTTCAAATGACTCGTATTTCTTAACTTCAATTGATGAATTCTGATTTGCCAATTCCATATCCATTCCTGAAGCATAAATTATTGGATTTTCCTTTATAATGCAAAAGGCAAAACTGGTAGGCCTATATCCTGAAATATATTCCACATTTGTAAATTGCGTGAGCAAATAAGCCTGATAATTGTCTTTATCCATGTCATTTAAAATATTTTCAATATGAAGGTCCATGTTTAATAATTTAGAAAAAGTATTATAAAAAAATAAGCAATATTGCATGTCACGGCGAATATTCTGATGAGGTTAATTCATTATCTTTTCAAAACAAACAAAAAAAGATAATTATATTAAAGTCAAATTAGATATTTTAACATTATGTTTAAATTTACAAGTAGTGAAGTGAGAGATTTAATAATCGCATTTATCGTTATTTCTCTTTGTTTTGCAATTGCAAATGCCGGAAGAGACATAAATGCTGTACTTAGCCTATTGCCTATGATTATGGTTGGTGTAGGTGCAGGTTTCATATTGCATGAACTCGGGCACAAATTCGTGTCAATGAGGTATGGTTACTGGGCGGAATTCAAATTATGGCCTCAAGGATTGCTGTTCGCATTAGTAACCTCATTTTTCGGATTCGTATTTGCTGCACCAGGTGCTGTTTATACCTATGCAAATTACATGACCGATGAGATAAACGGTAAAATATCCATTGCAGGACCTATCGTCAATATAATCCTGGCGCTAATCTTTTTGGCAATATGTGTTGCGGTTTATCCATCTGCATTCCACAGCGAAACTTCCGTATTGATATTTGTTGTTTGCGGACTTGGTTATTCAATCAATAGTTTTCTTGCAACATTCAACTTGCTTCCAATCGGAAACCTTGACGGATCAAAAGTGTTAAGGTGGAATTTTGGAATTTGGATTGTTGTTATTGCCATAGCAGGAATCATGACATTGATGTCAATGACAATGGGTATTGAAAACATTGTTAGACTAATTATAGGATTTTAAATTATGAGCGAAAAACTAACATACTTTAAGGGAACTCACCGAGTAATTGCCCCTAAAAAAACAATTGAAATAAATGAAGACAAATTGAAAACAGCCGGAATTACTCGTATTGCGGACATCACTGATTTGGATAGGGTGGGCCTTCCAATCTATACTGCCATTAGGCCAACAGCCGAAGAGGGCGCAGTCAGCATTTATGGCGGAAAGGGAATTACACGTGATCATGCAAAAGCCTCTGCAATGATGGAAGGTTTTGAGAGATATTCCGCCGAAAGGCAGGAAGATGATGAAATCATAATTGCCAGTCTGGATGAAATAGCTAAAAAGGGAAACTACATTGACCCCAAATCTTTAAACTTAGGCCAGGAGTTAGAGAAAAAAGATTTGGCGGATTTCACCTTGGAATGGAATCTGGCCCATGACATAATCTCTGATGAGGACTATTATGTTCCGTCAAATGCAGTCTATCATCCGTATACTCATGACAATTCAATAAATGGATTATTCAAGTCAAATACCAATGGTTTGGCTTCAGGAAATGTCCTGGAAGAGGCAATCCTGCATGGAATGTTTGAAGTGATTGAAAGAGATGCCTGGAGTATTTTTGAGTTAACCCATAAAAACTATGCTCAGATTAATTTAGATAGTATTGAAAGCGACATCGTCAATGATGCCATTGATAAATTTGAATCAGAAGGAATAAAAATCAAATTAATGGACTTTACTGCAGACATTGACATTCCAACAATTGCCGCATCCGCAGACGACACCGTTTCAAAAGATGCGGGACTTCTGACTTTGGGAATGGGAACACACCTGGACCCGGAAGTTGCAATCCTAAGGGCATTGACTGAAGTGGCCCAAAGCAGGGCAACACAAATCAATGGAGCCCGTGAAGATACTGTAAGAGCGGATTTCGCCCGTGAAGCAGGCTATGAGCGCATGAAAAGAATAAACAAATACTATTTCAAACAAGAGGAAGACCAAATCAATCTCTGCGATATTGAAAATAAAGCTACAACCTCAATTATGGAAGATATTGAAATTGTTAAGGATGAATTAATCTCAAATGACATTGGTAAAATACTATACACCGATTTAACAAGGCCAGAATTAGACATCAGTGTCGTTCGTGTCATCATTCCTGAAATGGAACTTTATGCACTTGACCAGACCCGAGCAGGCTACAGATTTTTAAAAGTATGATAACATGACAAAAATCATAATTTACACAGGATTATCCCTTCCATTCAGCGAAGCAAAAGAAATTTTAGACTCACACGATGATATTGAAGTAATCTACAAAAGACCGATTCAGCGAGGAGATTTGAACCTTGCTTTAAAGGAAAATCCCGACATCATTGGGATAATTGATGGCGTGTTCCATCAAAACTCCGCTGTAGGGCACAAGGAAATCCTCAATGTTATAAAAAAAGGAATTGAAGTTTATGGTGCATCAAGCATGGGCGCCCTAAGGGCATCGGAGCTCGATGTTTTGGGAATGCATGGAATTGGCTACGTATACAACCAATATACAAGCGGAGAAGTTGATTCAGATGATGATGTTGCAGTAATGCTTGATTCTGAAACCCTGGAACCGCTTTCAGAACCATTGATTAATATGAAATATGTTTTTGAAAATGCGACTATACAAAATATCATTACTGAAGATGAAAAAGACGAATTGCTTCAAATAGCTAAAAATACATACTATCCCAAAAGAAATTATGCCCAGACCCTAAACTCATCAACCTTAGACGATGATAAAAAGGACAAACTTATTGATTTTATCCGCCAATCCGTAGACATTAAAAAGGAAGATGCTAAAGATCTCATCAAAAGCATCAAACTGGAAGTAGAATAAGTTCGGCATGAAAATCATATACCAATAACACCACAATACAAAACTTAGATATCTTGAAGAATTGTATATGTTAAGCAGACAAAATTAAAGAAATTGTTGGTAGCATTGAATTTAAACAAATGAATGATTAATTAAAACAAAATGTCTTGAAAAAAGTTACTTTAAATTTAATGAAAAATGAAGATAATGATATGTTAACTTTTCCCATCAAATGTCAAAGAAAAGATATTAAAAAAAAGAATGAAAAAAATTAAAACTCATTTTTTCATGTCTTGATATTTTTTAAAAACAATGTCTGGAGTTTCAATAGTTTTTTCAACAGTTTCGACAAATTCGCTTCCAATATGATTTTCAGAACTCTTGGACAAACCTTTTAAAACCAGTTGTTTGCCCTCAATCTTAAAACCAGTTCCGTCCGCTTCAATTTCAATCAGATTGATCTCAATTTCAGAAGCCAACTCAAGCTCATCATCAGATTTAAGCTCATATTTAAGTTTTAACTCCTTATGAGGCATTAACTCATTAACAGTACGTTTTATAACTGATTCAAAAAGCTCTAAAAATTTAACAACAGGAGGCAAATTGTTAGCCCACCAATAAGCGATAACAGAGTTAAGAATAATTTCGTGTTCGACAAAATCATCATATAATCTTGCCCGAACACCAACCGAACTATCATCTGCTTTAATCACTAAAACAGGACTAACAGCCATTATATCACAGCTATTCTACTAAAGCTTTGATTAAGTCACTAGCTCTGACAATACCTACTAAATCTCCTTCAACACCAATGACAGGAATTTGTTCAATGTTTAAGGATTTCATTTTTTTAGCACAGTCAGAAACTTTAGTTTTAGAGTTAGCTACTTCAACATTGCCGACAGCGACATCACTAACTACTTTGTCTGTGAATTTTAAACTGTTTTTCTCAATGTACAATACAGAAGTACTGTCCCAAGACCATTTGTCCCCTTCAGTACCTACAGTGGAACTGTGTTCACTTCTTTCAGAAATAATTTCAATTTCGGAAATGAAATCGGTTTCGGTTAAAATACCGGATAATTTAGCATCATCATCCAATGCCAAAATAGATTTTAAACCGAATTGATTCATGGATTCGAAAGCAACATTCAATGGAGCTTTTTCCCATGTGGTTGGAACGGTAGTAATCATGTAATTTTCAACTGCATCATCAATAGTGAGTTTAGTTAATGCTTTGGAAACCAAATCAAAAGATGTGATGATTCCAACAAGTTCCCCATCATCATTTACTACAGGAACTCTTCTAACATTATTTTCAATCATTTTACGAGCAACGTCAGTTACATCCTCACCAGGATTAGCAGTGACTAAGTCTCTAGTCATCAACATTGCAATTTGTTCTTCATCAGGATTATTAATTAAATCGGAACGAGTTACTAGTCCTACTAAAATATCAGTATCTTCTTTAACAACAGGAAGTACTGCTTTTTTTTCTTTTCTCATTAAGTCTAAAACTTTCTCTCTGTTACCAGGTACGGAAACACTAACTACATTTTTAGACATTGTTCTTTTAACTAACATAAAAACACCTATATTAACAAATAAAAATCATAATAATAATCTAATGGATTACAAGTACCGCGCATTTGGCTGAGTTTACAACCTTGTCTGCTACACTACCCATTATAAACCTATCAAATCCGGATTTGCCTGAACTGCCCATTACTATTAAATCTATGTCTTCTTCATTTGCCACTTCTAAAATGCATTTTGCAGGAGAACCTTCTTTAATGACATGAGATATTTTTATATTATCCTCATTTAATTTATCAAATTCTACGAGATTCTCTTCTGATCTTTCTTTTAAGACTTGATTTAATTGGTATACTTCATCATCCAATGGAAGTCCGTTAACAAAATTATTTTCTGTGACACTCACAGCAACAATTTCAGCCCCAGTGACATTTGCTAAAAACAATGCATGCTTTTGAGCTTTCTTTGCAAATTCTGATCCATCAGTTGGAACCAATATTTTTTTATACATAATTAACAACTCCCATAATGCATAGATTTACATCCATGATATTATACATTACATTTTTTATTAATGATATATAATATATTTTTCGTTTCGCAACGATTACATATATTAAGATATGGATTTTTAGAAAAAGATTTGAAAATAATAAATTCTGCAGAATTACCCTCATTTATAAAGGTTTTTTGTATAATATTATTTACATTAGAACTGCACACGTTTGTTGTGGCCATTTGTAATAATTGTTTTGGATTGATATAGGAGTTATAATAAACTGACATTATTTTTAAAGTGAATTCCAACTCCCTGAGCATATTTGGAGAGTTCAGCATTACATTGTCAGTTCCAAGCAACGGTTTGATTCCCAACTTCAACATTTCATTAAGTCTGGAAACCCCAACATTCAATGTTGCGTTAGCACGTGGACATACCACAACATTAGAATTGGATTTTGAAACCAGCTCCAAATCATTGTTTTTAGGATTGGTGAGATGAACCAATTGATCAAAGCAGTTGTTGAGGCCCTTTTCAATTTCCGTTTTATTGAATTCGTTTAATGATTCTATCTGATTAGATTCTGATTCTGCTACATGAATTGATGAGATTTTACCCTGTTTACTACACTCCTTAACGATTAGGCTTGCAACTTCTTCGGTAATCTCGCCAAACCCACTTGGCGCAATTCCGTCAGCAACCTTCAGCAGCTTTCTGATGGCAATTTTAACTTCTCCCAAATCAGGATCATCACCATAAAAACTGTCGTCACGTCCCAGAATTATTGGCTTTATTGGAATGTCTCTGGAAGCTTCTCTTAAAAGTTCAACACCCTTAATTCCACCTTCACGATAATCAATAAAATGGGTGGTTCCTGAGTTAACCATGTCCCACATTGACTCCTGCATGGCATGGATCAGCTCATCCTCGGTTGCGTTGGCTAATGCCTTATGTTTAACTCCATTTGGAGGTTTGACCATTTCGCTTAAGGATAAACCGTAACCTTCATCCTTTATTATGGAGTCCCCAATATGCATATGGCCATTGATAAATGAAGGACAAATGGTGGCACCATCAACATCGATTATTTTGCCTTCCGCTGCATCCTTTCCAATTTCAATGATTTTGCCTTCATCAACGACGATATTTTCTTTGGTTGGAACCAAATCTTCGCCTTTTAAAATGATTCCATTTGTTATAGTAAACATTAATCTAGAATCTAATTTTTTTTATTAAAATAATTTTTCATTAACTTTATTAAATTAAAAAAAATAATATTAATCAAGTGCAATTAAGATTTTTACACTTATTTGACACTTCGCTTTTTCAGTATAACGGAGATGATTTCTATTAACTCTCAGGAAATAAGATACTTCTACAGGAACATCGTAAAAACTGGTAACGTATACAGAGTTAAGCATAACAATAAAGACTATGGAGAGTTTAGGAAATTGTCTGATGCATTATATGAGCGAGATGCGCTATTTTTTTGTAATTTTGACTATGATTTGCTTGTTGAGTGCGATTTGGAAAACAAGTATGAAAATATGGTATTGCCACCATTTCCTGAAAAAAGACCAAGAGGCCCCATAAAAGGGGCAAAGTTTAACAAAAAGGAAAGGGAAGGTGAAATTCTCTTTAATCATAAAATTAAAGCATTTTACATTAAGAGAATGGGCGAGATTATTGGATATTATGAAACCATGACCGAAGCGTTCTATTATAAAAAGCTTCTAATGGACAACGACTGGGACAAAAGTGTCCTAAACAGCAACATCACCGAAAGAATAGAAGCCAATATCGTTATTGACCAAACCAAAGAGTACAAGGTTAAATTGAACTTCTGCCCTAAATGTAAAAGCAGGTTAAAAATCGGTGAAGAAGAGTGTCCTTCATGCGGTATCAATATTGAGGAATATCTGTCCAGTAATTAATAAAAAAAAAAGGATAGAGAAAAATTATTCTCCATCAGCATAGTCATTTAATGATTTTACATTGATTTCATTATTTTGTACAGCCTGAATAGCGTTTAAAGCCGCTCTTGCACCAGCTAATGTGGTAACATAAGGTATACCAAGTTCAATAGCCAATCTTCTGATAATGTAACCGTCTTTAGCAGACTGTTTACCTTCTGAAGTGTTAATAATCAAATCAATTTCTTTATTTAGGATTGCATCCCTGATGTTAGGAGATCCTTGTGACACTTTTAGTACCTTTTCGACATCACTAAGTCCTGTTGCATCACCAGTACCATCAGTGGCCATGATTTTAAATCCTAAATTAGCTGCCTTTTCTGCAATTGGCCTGATTTTCTTTTTATCTGATTCTTTTACGCTGATAAATATTTTACCTTCTTTAGGCAATTCCATACCTGCTGAAAGTTGTGATTTGTAAAATGCCATTCCGAAGTTTTCATCAATACCTATACTTTCACCGGTGGATTTCATTTCAGGACCCAAAACGGTGTCGGATTCAGGCAGTTTCAAGAATGGGAATACAGACTCTTTTACGGCAACATGGTCAATTTTAATTTCTTTGGTTAAATTGAAGTCTTTCAGTTTAGCCCCATGCATAATCCAAGTTGCAACTTTAGCAATTGGCACACCAATGGCCTTACTTACAAATGGAACTGTCCTACTTGCACGAGGGTTAGCTTCAATAATGTAAACCATTTCTTCATCAAGTTTGACTGCATATTGAATATTCATCAAACCTTTAACATCCAATTCCAAAGCCAATTTGATTGAATTTTCACGAATTGTGTCTAAAATATGTGCCGGAACTGTTTGAGGAGGTATTACACATGCTGAATCTCCAGAGTGAACACCAGCTTCTTCAATGTGTTCCATGATTCCTGCAATGAATACTTCTTCACCGTCACATAAAAGGTCAACATCCAACTCAATTGCATCCTCCAGGAATTTATCCACCAAAATTGGATGGTCAGGTGAAACTTTAACAGCCTCTTTCATATATTCCTCAAGTTCATTGGTGTCATAAACAATTTCCATTGCTCTTCCACCGATAACATATGACGGACGAACCAATACTGGGAATGTGATTTTTTCTGCAATTTCTTTTGCCTCTTCAAATGAGTTAGCAGTTCCATATGGAGCTTGATGAATGTGTAATTTTTCCAGAAGCTCAGCGAATAATTCCCTGTCCTCTACCCTATCAATACTTTCATATGGAGTTCCTAAGATTTTAACTCCCGCATTAGCTAGGGGAACCGCAAGGTTGATTGATGTTTGACCACCAAACTGTACAATTACTCCATCAGGTTTTTCCTGATCAATCACTCCCATTACATCTTCAAATGTCAACGGTTCAAAGAACAGCTTATCTGAAATGTCATAATCGGTACTTACGGTTTCAGGGTTGTTGTTGATTAAGATTGTTTCAATGCCATCCTCTTTTAAAGCCAGGGATGAATGTACACAACAGTAATCGAATTCAATACCTTGACCAATTCTAATTGGGCCCGCACCAAGAATAACAACTTTCTTTTTGGTGGTTGAAACCAGTTCGTTTCCAGCATCATAGCTGCTGTAGTAGTATGGAGTTTTTGCTTCGAACTCCGCAGCACAAGTATCTACCATTTTGTAAGACTGTTTGATGTTGTATCTTGAAAGCAAGTTTCTAATGTATTCTTCGGTTTGACCGGACAAGGTTGCCAATCTTTTATTTGAAAATCCGAATTGTTTTGCTTTTCTTAAGTAATACTCGTCATCTAACTTTTCAGCGGTGACATCATTTTCGAAGTTTACGATATTTCTGATTTTGTATAAGAAGAAGTTATCAATTTTTGTAAGTTCCCTGATTTTATCGATATCCATTCCATCTTTAATTGCGGAATATATTTGGAAATAGATTAAATCAGTCGGATTAGCAAGGTCCTCTTCTGACCATTCAACATATTCAAATCCGTCAAAGCCCATATCAAGAGACCTTAATGCTTTTTGGAATGCCTCTTCGAAGGTTCTTCCAATAGCCATTACTTCCCCTGTCGCTTTCATTTGAACTCCAACCTGACGGCTGATTCCTTTGAACTTGTCAAACGGCCATCTTGGGATTTTGATTACGACATAATCGATAGCAGGTTCGAATGAAGCAGGAGTCTCTTTGGTAATGTCGTTTTTAATTTCATCCAAAGTAAGGCCCAATGCAATTTTTGATGAGATTTTAGCGATTGGATAACCTGTCGCTTTTGAAGCGAGCGCACTACTTCTTGACACACGTGGATTTACTTCAATGACCTTGTATTCGTCGGTTTCAGGGTTGAGTGCAAATTGAATGTTACATCCGCCTCTGATTCCTAATGCCCTAATAATCTTGATTGATGCATCACGCATTTTTTGGATTGTTTCATCACATAAGCATTGAATAGGAGCCACAACGACACTGTCTCCTGTGTGGATACCCATAGGGTCTATGTTTTCCATGGTACAAACGATGATACAGGTATCTTCCTTATCCCTCATTACCTCAAATTCTATTTCTTTCCATCCGAGAACGGATTCGTCAATTAGAACCTGATTAATGAAACTCATGTCCAATCCATGGTTTGCAATTTCAATTAATTCCTCTTCATTGTGTGCAATTCCACCACCGGTTCCACCCAATGTGAATGCAGGTCTGACAATGACAGGATAACCAATGTCTTTTACGGCTTCAAGTGCTGCATCAACACTTTCTACAGCATGACATTTTGGAATTTCCTCTCCGATTTCCTCCATAAGGTTTGCAAACAAGTCACGGTCTTCCACATCTTTAATTGTCTGAACATCTGAACCCAATACTTTGATTCCTTCAAGCAAGCCTAAATCTCCAAGACCTGTTGCAATATTTAATCCAGTTTGTCCACCCATAGTTGGTAAAATAGCATCAATTTCTTCTTCTTTTATGATTTTGGCAACAACTTCCGGAGTTAATGGTTCGGTATAAACTGTATCAGCCATGTCAATGTCAGTTTGGATTGTAGCTGGATTACTGTTGACCAAAACAGTTTCAATACCTTCTTCCCTTAGTGATTTACATGCTTGTGAACCTGAATAATCGAACTCTGCAGCCTGTCCAATTTGAATAGGTCCAGAACCAATAATTAATACTTTTTTAATATCTTTATCAACTGGCATTTGTAATCCTCATTTAATTTTTTTAATAATCATCCATCATTTGATTAAACTCGTCAAAAATGCTTCTTGTATCGTTTGGACCAGGACCCGCTTCAGGGTGGTACTGTATACATTTTAAAGGTAATTCCTTGTGAGCAATACCTTCAGGAGTTCCATCATTTAAGTTAATTTGAGTTAACACTAAATCTGTTTCGTTCAAGGATTCCTTATCAATTGTGAATCCATGATTTTGGGAGGTGATAACCACTTTACCGGTGCTTAAATCCTTAACCGGTTGGTTTTCACCACGGTGCCCGAATTTCATTTTATATGATCTGGCACCAAAAGATTTAGCAATCAATTGCTGACCCATACAAATTCCGAAAATCGGCAATCTGTTGGATAACTTTTTCATTGTTTCAATAGTCTCGCTTACCCTATCCGGATTTCCAGGTCCGGAAGTAATCATCAAACCGCTTGGAGAGTAATCGAGCACCGTCTTATAATCAGTATCATAAGGGAACAACACTACACCAATATCCCTTTCTAAAAATGAATTAATGATATTTCTTTTAACGCCACAGTCAATCAATGCAACTTTTTTGTCTGCATCTTCATTGAAGATTTTGATTTCCTTTGTTGAAACCAAAGGTACAACATCCTTATCCTCAATGCTTGGTTGTGAACGTGCCATTTCTAACAACTTATCATCATCAATGTCCTCGGTTGTGATTGCTGCTTTAAGTGAACCTCTTTCACGAATCTTTAAGGTTAAATCCCTAGTGTCGATTCCGCTAATTCCTGGAGTTTCAAACTCTTTTAGGAATTCGTCCAAGGTTTTTTGAGGTCCGAAGTTTGAAAGTTCACGGCAAACCTCACGACAAACCAATCCCTCAACCTGGATTCTGTCAGATTGATACCACTTCTCACTTACCCCATGATTTCCTTCCAAAGGGTAAGTAGACATTAGAATTTCTCCTTTAAAAGACGGATCAGTTAAAGATTCGGTGTAACCACCCATACCAGTGGAAAAAACGAGTTCTCCTAATTTGGTGGTTTGGTAACCGAACGCTTCACCTTTTAAAACTGTACCATCTTCCAAAGCCAATTTAGCTATTTTTACCATTAAATCACCATTATAAAAAAAATATAATTCTCTATCTTTAATATATATTATTTTACTATATTATTAAACTATTGTTTTTTGCAAAATTATGAAAAAATTATAAATAAAAAATTCAGAAATCTATGCAAACCCAGACCAATATCTGAATAGTTTTTAAGAAAAATATATTATGAAAATCGACTAAATAATTACTCACTGAATTTGAGGAAAAAGAATGGATGAGCAAACTGAAAATCCCGTCAAAAAGCATCTGAATGCCAAGGATTATGCGAAATTCAAAAAACTAGTCAAGGATACCACTATCTATGATGTTCCCAATTCATTGACCGGTGAGCTAAGGCCATATCAGAAGATAGGATATTCATGGCTAGTTCAAAACATCAGATATGGATTTGGAAGCATACTGGCTGACGATATGGGGCTTGGAAAAACAATACAAGTTTTATCTGCAATCCTTTATTATAAAGAAAAAGGCATCCTAGAAGATAAAACCGCACTGATTATTGTTCCTCCAACTTTAATATCAAACTGGGAAAACGAAATAAAAAAATTCGCCCCCGATTTAACTTATTTTATCTATCACGGATCCAATCGCTCATTTCCTTTGGAAAAGTATGACATCATGCTAACCTCATATGGAGTTATTCGTCTTGATTTGGACATGTTTGTAGACGAGCCATGGTTTTTATGCGTCATCGATGAGGCGCAAAATATCAAAAACCCCAATACTGAACAGACAAAAGCAATTAAAAGTGTTGATGCAAGATCAAAAATCGCCTTGACCGGAACTCCAATCGAAAACAAGCTAATGGACTATTGGTCGATATTCGACTTTACAAACAAGGGATATCTATCCACCAAGGACAACTTTAAAAGGCAGTTTGTAATGCCTATAGAAAAATTAGAGGATGAAGAGGTTTTGGATGAGTTGAAAACAATAGCAAAACCATTTGTCTTAAGGCGGCTCAAGACCGATGAGGATATTAAAAAAGAATTGCCTGAAAAATTCATCAATGACATTTACTGCACATTGACCCAAAAACAAGTCCGGCTGTATAATGCCATTCTGGAGGAGATATTCTTTGACATTGAAAATTCAAAGGGAATCCAGAGAAAAGGAATAATTCTTAAAATCTTAACTGCATTGAAACAAACATGCAATCACCCAGCACAGTTTTTAGACATCAAAAAGCCTAAAATCAGTGAATCCGGAAAGATGGAGCTTTTGGTCAATTTATTGGAAAACATTTTGGGTGCCGATGAAAAGGTCCTGATTTTCACCCAATACGTGGAAATGGGAAAACTGATTCAGGAACTGATTTCCAAAAAGTTCAAAAGGGAAGTGCTGTTCCTTCACGGATCACAGACAAGAAAAGAAAAGGCAAATGTCATCGATACATTTCAGGAAGACGATGATTATAAAATATTGGTTGCCACCCTTAAGACTGGAGGAACCGGTTTGAATCTAACCGCCGCCCAAAACGTTATACATTATGACATATGGTGGAATCCTGCAGTTGAAAATCAGGCAACCGACAGGGTGCACCGCATAGGTCAGGAAAATGACGTGATGGTCTATAGGTTCATTACAAAAGGAACTTTAGAAGAAACTATTGATGCAATAAGCAAACATAAAACAGATTTGGCCAAAAAATCAATAAGCAATGATGAAACATTCCTAACTGAAATGACGGATGAAGAATTAAAAGAAGTGTTGAAATTAAGGGTATGACCTAAAATTTCATGCTGAAGTTCAGGCTTCTTGATGAATGTGTCAAAGCACCTATTGAGACAATGTCCACACCCAATTTAGCATAATCCACAATGGTTTTGTCAGTTATGCCTCCGGACACTTCAATCAATGAATTTTGACGAATGTTAAGGTCATTTAACTTATCGATTACTTCGCTGACTTCTGCTGGAGACAAGTTGTCAAGCATCACAATGTCCGCACCATTTTTTACACATTCAACTGCATCATCCAATGTTTCAACTTCAATTTCTATCTTTTTAGAAAAGCTTGTATTGGCCTTGGCTTTCAAAAGGGCATCCAAAGGAGTTCCGCAGACCGCAATGTGATTGTCCTTAATCAATACCATATCATCCAAGCCGAAACGGTGAGTGTCTGCCCCACCAACATTCAATGCATATTTGTCAAATTTTCCGATTGCAGGCGATGTCTTGCGTGTTCCGGCAACCCTTATATCATAATCCTTGACAAGATCCACATAATGATTTGCAGCGCTGGCCACTCCACTCATCCTCATGAGCAGATTTAGTGCAGTCCTTTCAAGTAGCAGGATAGTCCTTGCATTGCCCCTAAGTGAAATCAATACGTCTTTTGGGGAAATTTCACTTCCTTCCTCCATGCATGAGCTTATTACAACACCATACTCATCAAATAAATCTTTGATTATATTAATTCCTGCTAAAATGCCTGTATCCTTTGATACGATTTGTGCATCCACCTCTTTATCTTCATCGACGACAGCATTAGAGGTGATATCTCCAAATCCTTCATCTTCAGCCAGCATATATTCAATAATCCTATCCAAAAAATCACCTAAAATTTAATAATTAATTAAAATATATAGTTAACTTATAATATAAAATAAGTGATTTATATGGAAATAATATTTTTAGGAACTTCTTCGGCAGTGCACTCAAAAGAGAGAAATCAGGTTTCAATTGCTGTTAAAGCATTCGGAGAAGTAATGCTGTTCGATTGTGGGGAAGGAACCCAAAGGCAAATGCTTCACACAAAAGTAAGTCCTATGAAAGTATCCAAGATATTTATCACGCATTTTCATGGAGATCATATCCTCGGCCTTCCAGGATTAATACAATCACTTGGCCTGCACGGCAGAGAAAACAAGCTAACGATTTATGGTCCCAGGGGATTAAACAAGGTCAAAAATGCAATATTGAACTTTGGCTATTGCAAAATTGAATACCCTATTGAATTTATTGAGATTGAAACCGGAATTGTGGAGGAAACTGACGAATACGTTATCAGATGCCAGTCAGTTAGACATAATGTTCCATCCCTTGCCTATTCAATCGAAGAGAAGAAAAAACCAAGATTTTTAAGAGAAAAAGCCATTGAACTTGGTGTCCCAGTCGGTCCGGCATTCGGAAAACTGCACAACGGAGAGGAAGTTGAGATTGACGGGAAAATAATTAAACCCAAACAGGTACTTGGAGAACCTAGAAAAGGAATCAAACTTACATATTCCGGAGATACAGTACCTTGTGAAGAAATGATTGAATTTGCAAAAGAAAGCACATTGCTTATCCATGAATCAACATTTACATCCGAGGAAGCTCAAAATGCCGTTGACCATGGTCATTCCACCGCTTCGGATGCGGGATACGTTGCAAAACAATCAAATAGCAAAAAACTAGTACTGACCCATATAAGCACAAGATATGGCGAGAGCTATTCAAAAATATTATTAGAAGAGGCAAAAGAGGTATTTGAAAATACCCAAATCGCTTATGACTTTTTAGAAATTGAACTGTGATGATAACATGTACATTCCAACTACCCTTAACGAATCAACAATGACCCTTTTATACATATTGGTAATTGTTATAATGACTTTAATAATCACCAGGATTGTTGCATTCTCAATGAATAAAATGAACCGATTTAAAAAGGACATGACTGCAATATATCTCATCAGAGACATCATCAATTTTATCATCTATTTCATTGCACTAATAATCATCTTACAGTTTTTTGGAATCAATCTTACGGGAACCCTACTGAGTTTGGGAATCGTTGGTATTGCCGTGAGTTTTGCAGCAAAAGATATTATTTCAAACCTTTTTTCAGGAATTATTCTGATTATTGGCAAAAGCGTCAAAGTTGGAGATACCATTGAAATTGATGGTGAAAAAGGATTTGTTGAGAGAATATCACTTAGGACAACCGTCATTGTTGATGATTTGGGAGTAAAGAATATCGTTCCCAATTCCACACTTACAAACAATACTTATCTGCAATACAAGCCTCCCGAAAAATATAGGGTTGACATAATAATCGGTTTGCCATTGAACATAGACATTGAAGAGTTCAACGATTACATTATTAAAAAAATGGAAAGTTACACGCAAATAGCAGAAACCCCAAAACCAGAGGTCTTTGCCAAAGAGATAAAATTCAGAGAAAGCCGTGTGAAAGTATCGTTTTGGGTAAAAAATTTTAATGATAAAGACGAATATAAAATAATAATCACAAATGAAATAAGAAAATATATGCAAATGGGTGAAAACAATGAATAATCCACTTCAAGAAGAAATATTGAAATTGAAAGAAGAAAAAAATGCAATAATACTTGCACACAATTACCAGCCAAAAGAAGTTCAGGAAATAGCTGATTTTCTTGGAGATTCATTAGAATTGTGTATAAAAGCTTCTGAAATTGATGATAAAGATTTAGTAATATTTTGTGGCGTAGATTTTATGGCTGAAACCGCATACATTCTAAATCCTGATAAAAAAATCGTCATTCCAACACTGGAAGCCGAATGTCCTATGGCTCATATGCTACCTGAAGAAGTATTGCTTGAAGCAAAAGAAGAACATCCTGATGCGGGAGTGATTCTTTATGTAAATAGTATTGCTGAGGCAAAACAGCATGCGGACACATTATGTACTTCAGCAAATGCTGTTAAAGTCACTGCCAGCCTACCTCATGATAAAATATTATTTGGACCTGATAAAAACCTAGGAAATCATGTGGCTGACCAATTAGACAAGGAAATTATTCATGTTCCTAAAGATGGACACTGTTATGTCCACAGATTATTCCACATTGAAGATGTTGAGCTTAAAAGAGAGCAATATCCTAATGCAGAGATTATCTGTCACCCTGAATGCGATATAAAAGTTCAAAAAGCGTGTGACAAAGTGATGTCAACTGGAGGAATGTTAAGATACATTGCCCAAAGCGACAAAGAGGAATTTGTAATCGGAACCGAAATAGACATGATTACAAGAATTAATGCAGAAGTTCCAGGCAAAAAACTATATCCTCTGCTTGAAGGAGCAATATGCGAAACAATGAAACTGCACACTTTAGAAAAAATAAGAGATTCCCTTGTTAATGAAGCTCCAGAAGTGGTTTTACCTAAAGATGTTGCAGACAAATCCAGAAAAGCAGTTGAACACATGCTTGAAGCATCAAAATAGCTAGTTTTAACTAGTTTTTACTTTTTTATTTTAAAATTTGTAAAATTAGAGCCCGATTGCTATTTAAATTGTTTTAAAAATGACACTATTTCTAAACCCAAATCGGAATAATCTGCCGGCTCATAAATATCTTCCTTATCTTGGAAAGTGACAATTTTCGAATCTTTTATCATGTCTTTTAAAGGAAAAATGTCTTTTTTTGTATTGAAAGATAAAAAATCATTAATTCCTAAAATCAGAGATTTGGCTTTAATATTATACAATTTATCACTTACATCATATTTCAAAAGGCAATCATTTCTTGATTTGAAATCATAAATGTCCATGAATAAACTTTCATCAACATAATCTTCCATTAAAACATCAATCTCATCATTAGACAATCGTTCAAAAGTCTTTTCCGAGTAATAACTCAAAAACATTAACCTTGCAATAGATACAATCAGTTTAGATAAAGAAACATTATATTGAGGATTATAAAAATCATCACAGGAATCTATTATTGCCTCTGCAACCTTAATCTGGATATAACGACGCCCATAGGTTTTATAAGTAGAATTTAAGACAATGATAAACTCCATTTCATCAGGATATTCGCATGCCCAAGTATAAACTTCAAATCCTCCGGTACCTTCACCTATAATTCCAAATATTTCAGTGATATTGAACTTTTCAGCCAAAAATTGCCTCTTAAAATTAACACGATCTTTAATAGTGTATTCGGGAAAATAATATTTCAATTCTGTTGAAGATGGAGAACATGAATTGGGAGCTCCAAGTGAGGTAATTTTAATAACAAAATAAGCATCCTTATCCAAATTATAGATAATATCATGATGTTGAGCTAAAATGGAATGTCCTCCCTTAAGAGTAGGACAATAAATAACTGCATTGGCGATATTTCCATTTTCATCATATTCAGGAACTCCTCTGGTTTCGTACTCAACATTGACATTTTCCAAAACCCTTCCAGATTCAAATTCAAAAGAGTCCATAATATAGTTACCATAATCAAAATTCGGAATCATAGTTTAGCACCTTTGTAAATACTAATTATGATTTGGAGAACTATATAAATATTTGTACAACCTGTTCAATAATTCAAAAAATATTAAAAAAAGCAAATAAACATGAAAAAAGTATATCTAATCACATATCCTCTAAAAAACCAGATAGGAAAACATTCATTTCAATTTCTTCACGTGCTATGAAATCATCCAACCTTAATTGAGCCGCATCACTTTGGAAGGGATATAGTCTATCATCGAAATACAATTTCAAGTTTAAAACATCTTCCTCAATTCGGGTTTCTTCATTCAGGTTACCATCCAGGAATTCAATTTGATTCAAATCCAAATCGCTGATGCAATATTCGACGAAGTTTTTGCCGTCGGCTTTTCCATAATCTGTTATCTTAACAATCATCAAAACCACTTAAGAAATCCTTCAATTCATAAGAGATATTTTCAAGCTCATTGAAACATAGATGCCCCAATTCAGAGTCCATTATCAATAATTCGGAATCTTCAATCATTTTAGACATTGGAATTGCGTCAAGTTCCGGCGGGAAATGAGGATCCTGACTGCATGCAATAATAAGCACCTTGGATTTGATTTTGTCCAAATCATCTTCAACATTGAAATTCATGCTTGCTCGATTGCAGTACTTTAAATCGTAAATGTCGGTTTCTATCATTTCATTTCCAAATTCTTCGAATTCAAAACTCAATTCCTCATTTGTTTTTGCTCTTAAAGCCTCTTTTGAAAGCCCAAAATTAAATTCAGCAAGACATGCAATTCTTAAAGTCCTAATTAAGGAGTAGGTAAGTTCACCTTTCGCATAATCCGGGTCAGATCTTATAATTTCATCAACAAATCTTGACAGAATGAAATCATGACCTGCAACCTTATAGCTGCTTACGCCACAGATGATGAAATCCTGAAAGTCAGGGTATTCGATAGCTTGAGTAAGTCCCACAAAACCTCCCATGGAGTTGCCGATTAAACCTAAAACATGATTGATTTCGAATTTTTCGGCCAAAAACTGTTTCTGGAAATTGACCACATCAACAATTGTATATTCCGGAAACTTATTTTTAAGGCCGGTTAGAGAAGGAGAACAAGATCCGGATGAACCCAAAGCAGTGATGCTGATGAAGAAATATTTTTCCCTATCGAAAGGACAGTTTTCAAAGGTCAGCGGCAAAATCTTATTGATTCCTGCAAAACTGCCTAAAGAGCCGCTGCAATAAAGTATCGTATTTTTGATTAAACCGTTTTCATCATATTTTGGAGTTCCGTAAGTCATATATTCGACTTTAACATCCTTCAACACCTTGCCGTTTTGAAATTCAAAGGAATCCATTATAAATGCCCTTTTCTCATTTTCAAAAAATTCTTCATCAAAAATCTAAATCCCTCACTAACTCAATTTGATTAAAAAATATGAAAAACAAACTATTTAAATTAAACTAAACAATGTTATTGTGATGAAATACAAAATTTTAGAAAAACCCAGTTATGATGAGGCATACGATTTGGTTCATGAGGCTTTGCGAAAAAGGGCCACAATAGTAATTTTTGCCTGCTGTAAAGTCAATTATGAAGGCCGTGCATTAAGTGAATTGAACTGGGGAGAGAGAATAATAATGATAAAGCCCGATGGAGCATTTCTAATCCATCAGGAGAAAAAGGTGGAGCCCGTTAACTGGCAACCTCCAAAATCAAGAACAAGATGTTATATCAAAAATGACAATCTCTTTTTAGAAAGCCACAGAAGAACACCGAAAGAATTATTGACTGTGGAGATTAAAAAAATCCAATTCATCACTTTTGCCAATATTGAAGACTTTGAAGAGCTTGAACAGGCAGGATATGAAAAGGATATGGGCGACATGATAATGGACAAGCCCCATATGATTGAGGAAGGTTTTACACCGACAGCAAGAGAATACAGTGTGGAACATGGTTTCATTGACATTTTAGGAAAAGACAGTGACAATAATCTGATGATACTTGAACTGAAAGCCCGAAAAGCCGGCGTTACTGCAGTAAAGCAACTTAAAAGATACATTCAGGACTTTGAAAATACTGAAAATGACTATCTGAAAGACTGCAAGGCCCAAAAGAAAAAAATCAGAGGACTTCTTGTCGCACCCTCCCTAATGGATGATGCACAGGAAATGATTGAAGAGGAAGGAATAGAATTTGTTGCAATCGAACCTCCTCGCGAGTTAAAAAGAGATAAAAAAGTAACATTGGACGCATTTTAATTCAATGCATCTTCAATCTTTTTAAGTTCTTTGGCATGAAATTCCCTTGTAAAGTCATTTGCAGGAGTTGCAGTTGTAACATGACACTCTTTTTGCAACTTGTAAATGAGATATTCATCATTTTCAAGAGGAACTGTGTCATCCTCATCCAATAACTCCAAACCGTCCAATTCGGCCAATATATTATCGTACTCTTCTTTTTCAAGTGAGATGATGTCTTCAACATCCATCTCTATAATTTTTGGATTCAATTGTGTTGCAATAGCTACAAATCCGTTGACTGTTTTATCTGAAAGAGCGAACTCGGACTTTCTAATTTCTTCCATGGACAATTTAATATGGTGTACGGTGTTTTTTGTAACCGGAATCTCATCAGATAATCCTATCTGATTAATTTCATAACTATTTTTCCAACCGCCAATTTTATAAATTGCATAATTTACATCATTAACATTAATAATTTCATCGCCATCCATTATACCACGGATATAAATATATTTTTAAATAATAAAAACATTATTATAAATATACATTATTTAAAAAAATGTAAATTTCAATGGAGGTTAGGCTGTGAAAAAATGTCCTGAATGTGGAAATCCTAGTTATGATGGTGCTCCCGTGTGTGGAAATTGTGGATATAAATTCCCAAAACCAAAAGTTGCCGCTAAAAGGGAAAGCATCTTCGAAGGACAACCAAGAGTGGAAAAGAAAATTGAAAAAGAAAAACCTGAAGTAAAAAAACCTTCCAATGAACCAAGTGTATTAGATATCATTAAAGAAAAGAAACTTATTATTGGAATAATCTTACTCATTACTTTAATTGTGATTTGTGGAATTTTCATTACCGGATCAAATAAAAATGCTACAACAAGCGTAATATCCGGTGATTTAGCTGACTACGATGCAGGTGATTTTTCATTCAAATACCCTAAAGATTGGGAACAAGTGAATCTCACCGATTCCGACCATGAAACCGCAATATTCTTTAAAGACAACAATACCGTTATTGAACATTATAACATAAGCAGTAGCGCTACATCTCTAAAGGAGATAAACCAGCAAAGAATTAGTCGTGCTTTAAGTGATGGCGATGCGGTTGAACTTCTTGAAACCGTTACATTAGACGGTAGAAATGGTTCAAACATAATCTTGGAAGACTCTGATGGAAACTACACAAGATATGTTTCAATGTTTACTGATGGTGAATTATATGTTTTCAAAATAACTGGAGACTCCATTAATTCAATTACATCAGATAAAATCAATGCAATGGTAAATTCAGCAAATATTGCTTAAGTATGATTAATTTCATACTTTTTTCTATTTTTTAAGTGTTATTATGACCAAAATCAAACTTGTCCTTTGTCAGATGAATGTTATCGATGATAAGGCGGAAAATTTAAAGAAAGCTAGCTTGATGATAAGCAGTGCCTCTGAAAACTCTGATTTTATAGTTTTGCCTGAAATGTTTAACTGCCCATATTCCAACGATAAATTCATTGAATATGGTGAGAACGAAAAGGACAGTTATACATTAAATAGGATTTCAGCACTGGCCCGTGAAAACAATGTTTACATCCTGGCAGGGTCCATTCCTGAAAAAGATAACGGCAATCTATTCAATACATCCTACCTTTTTGACAGGCAGGGAAACATTATTGCCAAACACCGTAAAATGCATCTTTTTGACATAGACGTTAAAGACAGGATTACATTTAGGGAATCCGACGTATTGACTGCGGGAGATGATTTTACAATAGCCGATACGGAATTTGGAAAAATTGGCATTGGAATCTGCTATGACATTCGATTTCCGGAGTTGGCCAGAGTCATGGTTGAAAATGGTGCTTTAGTATTGTTTTATCCAGGAGCATTCAATATGACAACCGGTCCTGCACACTGGGAATTGTTATTTAGATCTCGCGCATTGGATAATCAGGTTTTCTGCATTGGCGTTGCACCTGCATTAAATGAGGATGCAAGCTATCATAGCTACGGTCACTCAATTGTCACAAATCCCTGGGGAGAAGTGATGGCTGAAGCCAACGAAAAAGAAGATATAATATTTTGTGAAATCGATTTGGATGAAATAAAAAAAGTAAGGGAAGAACTTCCTCTTTTGAAAAACAAAAGGGAAGATCTCTACGAAGTCATTGAAAAATGACTATTTTAATTTAGCCAATCTTTTAGTGAAGTAATCAACCTTTTTGGTACCGTCAAACACTTCAATAGCTGTTTCTATGACCCTGACTTCATTGTCATAGTCATTAGCTTTTCTGTAAAGAACACATAATCTCTTATATGGAGCATCCTTTGGCTGTCTTGCTTCAACATACCTTTCATATTCTTTTATGGCCTTTTGCATGTTGGTTTTTTCCATTTCTTTGATTGTGCTCATTGGAATGACTTTTACAATTGATTCGCCTGAGGCCTTAGCTTTCTGTCTTTTTTGAGCTTTTTTGATGGCCTTATTACAGGATTTCTTGAAGTCCTTATCATCCTCAGTTTTTCTTGCTTTTTTAATTAAATCAATTGCATCATCAGTTGCAATGTCGCCTAATGCCTGGATTGCGGCCAGTTTTACACCCCAGTCTTCATCTTCAAGACATTTTGCAATGGTGTCCATTTCACTTTCGGCTTGAAGCTCTCCTAAGGAACGTACGGCAACTTTTCTAACTCCGAAATCTTCATCTTCAGTTGCTTTAACAAAATAAGGAATGACCTTTTCATCTTCAGTTTCTTTGAGTGCAAATGCCAGGAAACGTTTATCTTTTCCTTCAGCACTTTCAAATTCTTCAATTAATTTATCAACGGCCACATCACCCATACTGCCTAAAATTTCAGCAGCTTTAAATCTAACCTGAGCGCTTTCATCGGTAGTGGCTTTGATTAATGGTTCAATGGCTTGCTCATCAGTGATTCCAACCAATGATTCGATAGCTTCTTTTCTAACTTTAACATCATCATTTGATAAATTGTTAATAGCTTCATCTAAATTTGTCATGATAATAAGTTAGATTTTAAGAATATATAAATATTTAAAATTTTTTTCCTCCCCCAAAAAACTACATATATGAAATAGTTATAGCCATATAGAGCAAGATTCACTTCAAAAATCTTGGATAGGTTCAGTGCAGAACCCCCCAATAATTGATTAAATGATAATACAAAGTTATATTAAAAATAATGCACTATGAATTAAAGAAAATATATTTAACTCCAATACTGGCATAGCAAAACATGCAACCCCTCCAAATGGCATTTAAAGACCATACCATGATTATAATTGTGAAAGTACTTAAAAAAAGCATTCAAAATAGTTCTATTAATGTCTATATTGTGAGTTTTACCTCACAATACATTCCCCTTAGACATTAAAACCTATTAAATTACCGGTTTGAGGTTTTCTCACGTGGAGATAACGCTCTTGTGTTAGTATATTGTGGAATGTCATATATAAATGTAATTATTTTTAAGAATTGTAATTGATTAGTGTTCTTCTCAGGCGAAAAGGCCTCGGCCAAATCATTTTGGGGAATGAATTTTCTAAAAGTCCATCATCGAAATGGGTTTTAATCAATTACATTTAATGAGGCGAATTAAAGAGACATTATGCTCTCATTTTTCTAGCAATCATCAATATCACTAAGATATTTTGATAATATGTCGCCAGCAAGAGCACAATTATCTCCATTGTTCTCACCTCTTTTTGGTAATTTAAAAGGATGGAGACATCATTCAATTCAAAAAAAATGGTGACGCATAATGAATAAGTATCGCTTAAGTTAAGAGACATACTTACCACCTCCGTTTTTATATTGGAGGCCTATTTCAGATTTATATATTATATTAAACCTTATTTAAAGCTTGTTGAAGCGACATAGTAAAATTGTAGTCGAAAAAACATAATATTTAAACTTTACGATAATAGATTTAGTGCGGAACCTTCCAACTTCCAATTTGATAATGATACTTTTTCAAATTGCATTCACAACATGCTAAAAAGTTTAACACAATCAAAATATGCTACAAATTATTATATGAACATTTTTCAAGACGTGATCTTTGCAAAAAAATATCTCCTTTATAATTTTTTGAACAATACATTAGAGGATATTGCTCAAAGTCAACAAAGATCAGATATTAAAAATAAGAAAAAAAGTAAAATTAAGAGAAAAGTTAATTTCTCTTAAATAGCAGTCCAACCACCGTCAATACAGATCAATTGACCTGTACAGTATGATGATGCATCAGATGCCAAGTAAATTGCAATACCATCCAATTCACCAGGTTCACCTAAACGACCTGCAGGACAGTATGCTGCAATAAGATCCATGAATCCATCTAAATCAATGGTATCTTGTGTTAATTCAGTTGCAAATACAGCAGGACCGATTGCGTTTACAGTAATGTTGTATTTTGCCCATTCAACTGCCAAGTTTTTGGTTAAGTTCATTACTCCACCTTTAGCTGAAGAGTATGCACTGATTCCTCCACCAGGGAAGATAACTCTTGAGTGGATTGAACCGATGTTGATGATTTTACCATATTCTTGTTCAATCATGATTTCTCCAACAGCTTTACACATGTAGTATACTCCGCTTAAGTCAATGTGAATGTGTCTTTCCCATTCTTCATTGCTTTGATCGGTAACCATTTTGTTGTTTCCCATACCTGCTGCGTTAACTAAAATGTCGATTCTGCCCCAGTTGTCCATAACTTTTGCAACTGCTGCTGTGATACTGTCGTAGTCACCAACGTCACAAACTGCATACATTACATCAGTTCCGAATTCTTTTTCGATTTCTGCGACATTTTCTTGAAGTCTTTCTTCTCTTCTTGCAAATAATGCTACTTTTGCACCTTGGCTTGCATATGCTTGAGCAATTTGCCAACCAAGACCGGAAGAAGCACCAGTTACAACTGCAACTTTGTCTTTAATATCAAAATAGTTTTTCATATTTTTAACCACCTAAGGCATGAGCCTATGATTAAATATATTAAAAATTAAAATATTTAACTATTATTATATAATTTTTAAGCACATATTCAGAAAAATAATATTGAATCCAAAACAAATATTAATATTTTACAACAGACTGGGCAATTTATTCAAATAAAAAATTTAAACTGTACAGAAAAGCTATGCAAAAATTATAATAAATGATAAAAAAATAAAAATAAAAAATATCATTAGAATATATTTACAGTTTAATAAAAAAGGTGTAAAAAATGATTGAAGAACAAACCAAAACTTACTCTAAAAAAAAGATATTTAAAATATTGCATCCATGGGTAGAGAAATGGTTCAGTTCACAATTTGATGATTTTACCCCTGCCCAAAAAAAGTCAATAATAGACATCCACAAGAAAAACAACATCCTAATCTCATCACCAACCGGTTCGGGTAAAACATTAACCGCATTTTTATCAATCATCAGCGAACTTACAAACCTTGCCGAAAAGGACCAACTGGAGGATAAGGTCTACTGCATTTACATTTCGCCACTTAAAGCATTGGACAACGATATCGAAAAGAATTTAGATGAACCTTTAAAGGGAATCGAAAAGATTGCAGGCCGCAGCCTAGGAATCAGAAAGGCCGTTAGAACCGGCGACACATCTCAATATCAAAGACAAAAAATGCTTAAAAAACCTCCTCACATTCTCATTACAACCCCCGAAACACTGTCCATATTGCTTGTTGCACCGAAATTCAGGGAAAAATTAAGCGGAGTGAAATATGTCATTATTGATGAGATTCATTCATTGGCTGAAAACAAAAGGGGAGTTCATTTAAGTTTATCCTTGGAGAGACTGCAACATTTGATTGGCCAATATACCAGAATCGGTCTTTCGGCAACCGTCAGCCCAATTGAAGAAGTTGCAAAATTTTTAGTGGGCTACGAATATGGCGTTGGGCGAAGCTGCAAAATTGTCAACATCAACTATCTAAAAGAGATGGATATGGAAGTGATGTGTCCGGTAAGCGATATCGTGCTTGCTGATGAAGAGGACACTCGTTTAGGCATGTATGACATGTTAGATGATTTGATTTGGGAAAACAAAACAACATTGATATTTACAAATACCCGTAGCGGCACGGAACGTTTCGTTTATAATCTAAAGAAAATGTATCCCATGCATTACAATGACTCCAACATAATGGCGCACCACTCATCACTATCAAAAGAAGTTCGTCTTGAAACAGAAAACAAGCTAAAGGAAGGAAAACTAAAGGCAGTCGTATCGTCAACATCTCTTGAACTTGGAATAGACATCGGATACATTGATTTAGTGGTTTTGATTAACTCTCCAAAATCCGTTGCAAGGGCCCTTCAAAGAATTGGGCGAAGCGGACATAAATTACACGAAAAGTCCAAAGGAAGAATTATCGTTACGGATCGTGATGACCTAGTGGAATGCTCCGTTTTGCTGAAAAATGCAAAGGAAGGCAAAATCGATAAAATATCAATACCTACAAACTGTTTGGATGTTTTAGCACAACACATCTACGGTATGAGCATTGAAAATCCATGGGACATCGATTATGCCTATGACGTGATTAGAAAAAGCTATTGTTATAAGAACCTCTCAAGAGATGATTATGAAGATGTCTTGAGTTACATGGCCGGAGAATACGAAGAACTCGAAGAGAGATATGTATATGCCAAAATCTGGATTGACTATAAGGAAAACACCTTTGGAAAACGTGGAAAGCTGGCCAGAATGCTTTATTCAACAAACATCGGAACAATCCCCGACTCATCAGGGGTTTTGGTTAAATATGACGGAGAGACAGTCGGAAAAATTGAAGAGACATTCATGGAAAGACTGAAAAAGGGAGATACCTTTGTTTTGGGAGGGCGAACCTACAGATTCAACTATGGAAAGGGAATGACAATCAATGTGACCCCTGCAAGCGGACCTCCAACAATCCCCTCATGGTTTTCACAACAGCTTCCACTGGCATTTGACCTTGCAATGGACATTCAACGTTTTAGAGCACATATGGATGTTAAATTCAGATACAGGAGAAGCAAGGAAGAGATAATGGAATTCATTCATGAATATCTATACGTTGATGATTTTGCGGCAAATTCCATATACGAATACTTCGTGGAACAGTTCAAATATGCTCAAATTCCAAGCAATCAAAAATTGTTAATCGAATACTACAAAGGATTTGGCGGAAGGAGATTTGTAATCTTCCACTCCCTGTTTGGAAGAAAAGTAAATGATGCACTATCAAGGGCAGTAGCATATGTGGTTGCAAGAAGGTACAACATGAACGTTACAATTTCCATCACTGACAATGGATTTTACTTAAGCTCAGACAGCAAGATTGGAGGTCTGGAATCATTTAGGGAACTGACTCCTGAAAATTTTGAAACCATTCTGACAAAATCCCTAAACAAAACAGAGACATTGGCTTCAAGATTCAGGCACTGCGCCGGAAGATCACTGATGACACTTAGAAAATACAAAGGAGAATCCAAATCCGTTGGGCGCCAGCAGGTGCGCGGGAAAATACTGCTTAAATTCGTTCAGGACATGGACGACAATTTCCCAATATTAAATGAAGCCAGACGGGAAGCCCTTGAAGATTATATGGACATCAAAAATGCCCTGAAAGTAATTGAAATGATTGCAAGGGAAGAAATGGAAATCAAAACAATAAATACTGTTATTCCTAGTCCTTTCGCATTCAATCTGGTTTCACAAGGATATTTGGATGTCTTAAATCAAAATGATAAGGGAGAATTTACAAAAAGAATGCATCAGGCAATACTCGACCAGATAAAGGATAAACTAAATGATATTTACTGACAAAAAAAACAAAACATTAAAATTAAATGAACAGAAAAATACATATTGATTTAAATAAAATGTGATATCATGACAAAATGGAAAGCAGTTATTATAGGATTCATATTGGCAGTAATTGTCAAATCCTTCTTTTCACATTATGAATTCATAGGATTATTAATTGTTGGATTTATTACAGGATATATTGCCCACAGTGGAGTCCTTGGAGGCCTGTGGAATGCTGCCGTTGCAGGAGCATTTGGTACTATCGTTTGTGCAATACTGTTTATCATAATTGCAACATTTGGAGGAAGCCTGTTTGGAATTTTTGGAGGCCTAACTGGATTTACAGTATCAGGAATTTCAAGCCTAACTGCAGTCTTGATGGAATTAATTTATTATGCAATTGTCATGGGAATTACAGGAGCGATTGGAGGAGCAATAGCTTCCAAAGATAGAGATTAAATTTTTGGAGATTATATAATGAAATACGATTTAGGAATGAACATGAAAGCATTAGTATTCGGAGCTGCAATAGCTGCAGGATGTATACTATTGGGATTTCAATATAATGACTGGCTTTACCCATTCTCAGCAATAGGACTTTTATATGCTGGATATGGACAAGGAAACATTAAAATGGGAACATTAATGGGTGCACTTGCATCAACACCGATTGCAATATTGTTTTTGGAAGGATACTTAGGCCAACCTAGCGGTTTTTTCATAACCGAAAATGGAATACTTGCAGTGGTCGCTTTAATCATCATTGTTGGAGCTGTTGTGGGTCTTGTTGGGGCTTGGACAAAAGCAAGCCGTGAAAAAGCAAAAGCAGAATATGAAAAACAACAAAACATCGGTAAAAATAAAAAGAAAAAGAAAAAAGCTGCTGTTCAAAAAACAAATGAAAAGACAACTTTTGTAGATAAAATATTTAAAAAATAATAACAAAATTATGTTATTATTTTATCTAATTCATCTCTTTCAATTCCCCTCTTGATTTCAAGAGCTACTCTTCTACCCATACTCATTGGTTTGCCATAAGTCAGGTAGGAGTAAGGAGAACCGTCCATAAATGTGTTAGTTCCACCATCAGTTCTTGCACTGATTTCAAAACAGATTACTTCTAAATTATCATTTACTAATGTTTGCATACAGAATGGACCGTTTAATCCAGGAGCAACTAATTTTTTAGCACTTTCAGTTAATTTATCAGCAATGTCAAACACTTGTGGGAGTAAAGATTCACGGATAACAGCAGGGTGGTTACCGGTAACCACATAAGATGGGCTTAAATCAATGTCCAATTGATCTTTAGCAGGCATTCTTACAAAACCGTCAATACTTGATTCGTATCTTGTATCCATACCCATCAATTCAACCTTATCGTCAAGTGCGGAGTAGAAATAGTGTATACAGTAGTTACAGCCTGAGACATATTCTTCAATGTGTGCAGCTTCTACATCACTGTCATCTAGCCATCCACGTGCTTTCATAGCTTCAATTTTTGCATCAAATTCTTCAGTAGATGATGCTACAAAGTAACCTCTTCCTCCTCTTGCGCCTGGGAATTTAACCATTACAGGCCTGTCGATTTCTGAAGGACTGTCGTATTTGAATGGAATCCTTACATCACCTTCTACAAGAAGTGCTCTTTCCTTATCTCTTTCAGCTTCCCATCTGAGTACATCCCTGTTACCAAACATTGGGACATTGAATTTGTCTTCAACATTATCAAGTCCAGCATATGCAACAAAAGATCCATGAGGAACCACAATTGCGTTCATATCCCTAAGTTGTTGTTGAACGTCCTCATTTACAATGTCTTTAAATTCATCAACTATGATGTATTCGTCAGCTACACCAAAACGTTGATATGGGACTTCTCTTCCTTTTTCACAAACAATAGCTGTTCTAAACCCTTCTTCCTTAGCACCTTGCAGAATGTGTAGAGAGGTGTGGCTTCCAAGGGTGGCTATTGTGATTTCATTTTTATCATATTCGGCCAAAATGTTCAAAATGTCTTCCTTTTTAACTTCTCCCATTATATCTTCTCCTAAAAGAATGATAATATTATATATGTTTTTATGAATTTATAATAGTTTTTATTTAATTCGACACATGAAGTAAATAATTAATAGTGATAACAAACAAATATCTAAAACAAATTACCAAGGAAACGATAAAAATGTTAATCGGTTTAATTTCAGATACACATATTCCCGATAGAGCCAAGATACTGCCTCAAAATGTCATTGATGCATTTAAAGATGTTGACCTAATTCTGCATGCAGGAGATTTGACATCACCAAGAGTTATTGAAGAATTGGAAACAATCGCACCGGTAATGGCAGTTCAGGGAAATATGGATAGAGTCAATGGAATTGACCTGCCACAAGCCAAAACCTTGGAAGCCGAAGGATTGAAAATTGGAATGGTTCATGGAGAGGTTTATCCGAGAGCGGACACACAGCAACTAGTGTATATTGCAAAGGAACTTGATGTGGACATATTGGTTTCAGGCCACTCACACCAGCCAAAGATAGAGAAAACAGATGGGGTTTTACTGATTAATCCTGGAAGCCCAATCGTTCCTAGACTTGCAGACAGAACTGTAATGTTACTTGAAATAAACAATAAGGAAGTTGACGTTGAAATAATTAAGATTGGAGCTCCGGTGTGCAGTGCATTAGATTTTGACAAATTCAAGAGTGATTAAGATGGGAAGCAGATGGCAAGTAGAAAAGCATAATGATCCATACTATAAAAAAGCGAAACAGGAAGATTACCGCTCAAGAGCATCATACAAACTTAAACAGCTTGACAAAAAATTTAAGCTCATAAAACAGGGGAATACCGTCGTGGATTTGGGGGCCGCTCCGGGAGGATGGTCACAGGTTGCACTTGAAAAGGTTGGCGAAGAAGGAATTGTGGTCGGAGTTGACTTAAACAGGTTTAAGAAATTCCAGGAGGAAAACTACTTCGGAATCAGAGGAGACTTTACAACACCAGAAGTTCAGGAAAAAATAATGGAGCTCATTGGAGGAAAAGCAAAAGTTGTAATGTCTGACGCATCACCATCACTATGCGGAATCAAAAATATCGACCAATTAAGGTCAATAGACCTGACAAATACAGTGATTGAAATAGCTGAAAACATACTGGAGCCAAAGGGAAACCTTGTCATGAAAGTATTCCAAGGACCTGAATATAAAACAATGCTGGATTCCCTAAAGGGCAAGTTCAGACAAGTTAAAACAACAAAACCAGCCTCATCCCGTAAAAAAAGTTCTGAAATGTATGTTGTCGGGCTTGGCTACAAACCTAAAAAAAATAGAAAAAAATAGAAAAATTAAAGACTGTTGTATGCAGTGTTGGCTGCTTCTAATTTTTCTTTAGCAAATACAATTCTACTGTCCACTTCATTGGATGGCTTGCCTGCATCCAGGGCACTTTGAACATTTTCGATTGCGGAATTTGCCCGTGACAGTTCTATCCGTGCATCATTATATGTTTTAATGTCATCTGCACTGCCCGCATAATAGGTAGGTTTGACACTGTCAAACTGGACTGACAGATTGGAATATGATGCCTTTAGCTCTGCAAGCTCATCATATTGGGTTCCGGAAGATATCTCATTGGTGATTCCGGATGAAACAATACTGTATCCCACATATGCAACAACAATGATTGTTGATATTATCATGATAATTCCGACAACGGAAATTAGCATAGAAGTGGATTTGAATAAGCTTAATCTTGATTTTCTCATAATAACCTCATTTTTAACAAATAGTTTGTGGTAACTATTAAATTTATTAATTTTAGTATATAATCTTTTACTTGTCAAATGCTCTCATACAATATTTTTTTATAGTGTGAAATATTAATAAAAATATAATGAATTCCACTACAAAATCTCAAACATCAATTAGAAAATTCGAAGAATTTTTTGCAACGTCATATAAGGATGACGTGTTCGAAATACTGGAAAAATACCCTGACGAACGCTCACTCAATGTAGACTATAATACATTGGAATTGTTCGATCCTGACTTGGCTGATTTACTGATAGATAAACCTGAAGATGTTATTGAAGCGGCACAAACCGCTATTAAAAATATCGACCCCCTTGTAAAGGATGCGGACATAAATATTCGTTTTGAAAATCTATCCAATATAATCCCGCTTAAAGATTTGTTAAGCAAATATATCGGAACATTCGTTGCCGCAGATGGGATTGTAAGGAAAACTGATGAGATAAGACCTCGTATTGAGACTGGTGTTTTTGAATGTAGAGGATGTATGAGATTGCATGAGGTCGAACAGAGTTCAGGAAATAGGATTATAGAACCTTCATTATGTAGCGAATGTGGTGGAAGGTCATTCAGACTGCTTCAGGAAGAATCAAAATACATCGATACCCAAACCGCAAGAATGCAGGAACCTTTGGAAAACCTGTCCGGAGGAACAGAACCCAAACAGATGCTGATGATTCTTGAAGACGATTTAGTGGATAAATTGAATCCCGGAGATAAGGTAAGGATAACCGGAACCTTAAAAACATTCAGGGAAGAGAGAAGCGGCAAATTCAAAAATTACATTTACGTAAACCACATCGAACCGTTGGAACAGGAATTTGAGGAACTGCAACTCTCTGAAGAGGACGAAGAAAAAATCGTGGAATTATCAAAAGACCCTCAAATTTATGAAAAGATTATCAAATCAACTGCTCCTTCAATCAGAGGATACAGACAAGTAAAAGAAGCTATTGCGCTTCAATTGTTCGGAGGAGCATCAAAACAACTTGAAGATGAAACCAAACTCAGAGGAGACATCCACATCCTAATTGTAGGGGATCCAGGTATTGGTAAATCCCAAATACTGAAGTACGTCTCAAGGCTTGCTCCAAGAAGTATCTACACAAGTGGTAAAGGTACAAGTGGTGCAGGTTTAACCGCAGCGGCGGTTAGGGATGAACTTGGAGGATGGTCCCTTGAGGCAGGTGCATTAGTGCTTGGAGACCAAGGTAACGTATGTGTTGACGAATTGGATAAAATGAGACCTGAAGACAGGTCTGCACTCCACGAAGCGTTGGAACAACAAACCGTAAGTATTGCAAAAGCGGGAATTATGGCTACCTTAAATTCAAGATGTTCAGTTCTTGCAGCGGCAAACCCTAAATTTGGAAGATTCGACAGGTTTAAAGTACTTGCAGAGCAAATTGACTTGCCAGCACCAATCATTTCCCGTTTTGATTTGATATTTGTTATCGAAGACAAGCCTAGTGTTGAAAACGATACGAAATTGGCTGACCACATTTTGAAAATACACCAGTCCAACACCGTAGACTATGAAATCGAACCGGAATTGCTTAGAAAATATATTGCCTATGCACGTAAGAACGTTCATCCAAAATTAACTGACGAAGCAAACACCGTTTTAAAAGAGTTTTATGTAAGTACAAGAAACAGCAACACAGAAGAACAGGCCCCTGTTCCGATTACTGCAAGACAATTGGAAGCTATCATTCGTTTGTCAGAGGCCAGTGCAAAAATCAAACTTAAAGACACTGTGGATAAGGAAGATGCTGAAAAAGCGGTGAAACTGCAGTTGGCATGTCTTAGAGAAGTGGGAGTGGATCCTGAAACCGGAGAAATCGATATCGAAGTCATGGAAGGAAGAACCCCAACTTCAAAAAGAGAGAAAATGCAAAAAGTGATGGAAGAAATCGCCATTCTTGAACAAGAATATGGAAACCAAGCTCCAATGAATGTATTGGTCTCAAATATGGCAGATAAATTCGACATGAGTGAAGAAACTGTTGAAGCATTTGTTAGAGACCTTAATCAAAAAGGACTAATTTACTTCCCGGCCACCGGATATCTTAAGCGTGCTTAAGATTTCCAAATATTATTTTTTTTAAAAATTTTCTAAAAAAGCCCATATTAACAATACATTAATAAAGGATTAGGACCAAATTTAATATATTATACTTATACTGATTTTTATAGGAGAGATAAAATGGACAAATATGAAGATTTATTAGAAAGAGCAATAGACCAATTACCTCCTGAAGTATTTGAACATAAAAGATTCAAAATCCCTAAAGCTTATTCAGATATACAAGGTAATAGAACCTTTATTAAAAACTTTAAAGATGTTGCAGAAGGTTTGAACAGAGACCCTCAACATTTATTAAAATTCTTAATGAGAGAATTAGGTACTGCAGGAAATATTGAAGGTCAAAGAGCAATATTGCAAGGTAAATTTACACATTACCTAATCAACGAAAGAATTGAAGATTATGTAGACAAATACGTAATTTGTCACGAATGTAACAGACCAGATACCAGAATTATCAGAGAAGGTAGAATATTCTTACTTAAATGTGCTGCATGCGGTGCTACAGCACCTTTAAAATCATTATAATTCTACTTTTTATTTTATTTTTATTGATATTATGTTTTGTCCGGAGTGCGGAAGTACAGATAAGGAAATGGTTGGAGACGTCTGCATCGACTGTTTTTTAAAGGAATTTCAAATGATTGAAATGCCGAAAAACATTGAAGTGGAAATATGCAGCCACTGCAACAGCAAATTCGAAGAGGGAAAATGGATTGACGAGTTCATTCCCGAAGAAGAGATTATCTACAGGGCACTTGAGAGAAACATAAAAATCGCCGATGAAGTTTCAAACGAAATCATCAACCTTGAAATTGACCAGATTAAAGGCACAATAGCCAGCTGTTTTGTTGAAGTTACAGGAGAAGTTCATGGAGTTCAAATAGATGAAACCCATGACGTTCAAGTTAAGATTAAAAAGACCGTTTGTCCAACATGCAGCAAAATGCAGTCAGGATATTACGAAACCGTTGTTCAATTCAGAGCGGACAAAAGAGAAATAAAGCCTGAAGAATATACAAAAGCCGATGAAATTGTTGAAAGAACCCTAATAAAGCAATCCAGTTCAGACAAATTGGCGTATTGTCCTCAAATAGCCAAACTTAAGGAAGGATATGACTACTATATCGGGTCTTTTAAATCAGGAAAAAAAGTGGCCGAAGCCCTCAAAGAAGAGTTTGGAGGAGTGATAAAGGAATCTCCAAGGTTGATAAGTGAAGACAAATCCACAGGAAAAGGACTTTACAGGATTTGGATTTCCATCAGAATCCCAGAATTTGAAATCGACGATTTCATCAGATATGAAGACAAGATAATGCAAGTCAAAAGCATCAGCAAAAACAGCCTTGTGGGAATAGACATCTCAACACACAAGAAACACAATATCCCCATGAAAAATATGGAAGGCATTGAACTTGTCAAAAAGGCAGAGGATGTTGAAATCGCCACAATCATTTCAAAATCCCCACAGTTTATACAGATTTTAGACCCAATCGACTATTCGACAGTCGATATTGATATGAAAGAGGAATTTGCTGATTACAATGTTGGCGGCGAAGTGAAACTCATTAGAATTGACAATAACATTTATTTATTAAGTTAAGTGATACAATGAACATTGAAGAAAAGATTCAGTTAATCGAGAATGGAACCTTGGAAGTTATAGATAACGAAGAATTAAAAGAAGTTCTCAAAAAGGAACAACCTATAGCTTATACAGGGTATGAACCTTCTGGAAAAATCCATTTAGGACATGCAGTGACTGTGCAAAAGTTAAAGCAATTGCAGAAGTTAGGCTTTAAAATCAAAATCCTTTTAGCGGACTATCACGCGTTTTTAAATGGAAAAGGAACCCTTGAAGAAATAGCAGAAACTGCAGAATACAACAAAAAATGTTTCCAGGCTTTAGGACTTGACGAAACAACTGAATTTGTTTTAGGATCTTCATTCCAGTTAGAAAGAGATTATACTAACAAAGTCTATCAATTAGCTACCATGACCACCTTAAAAAGGGCAAGAAGAAGTATGGATCAGGTAAGCCGTGCAGATGACAATCCAAAGGTAGCTAGCGTAATTTATCCAATCATGCAAACCGTCGACATGGCGGCTTTAGAAGTTGATGTTGCACTCGGCGGAATGGAACAGAGAAAAATCCAAATGTTGGCACGTGAAAACCTGGAAAAAATAGGTGAAAATGTTCCTGTCTGTATCCACACCCCATTATTGCATGGACTTGACGGCGATGCCAAAATGTCTTCAAGCAAAGGAAACTACATCGCAGTGGATGACTCCGTTGAAGAAATCAGCAAAAAAATCAAGAAAAGTTTCTGTCCTCAAAGAGAAGTTGAAGGCAATCCTATGATTGAAATTGCAGAGACTTTCGTTTTCCCAAATCAAGATACATTACTTATCAAAAGACCTGAAAAATTCGGTGGCGACATTGAACTTACACATGATGAATTGATTAAAGATTTCAGTGAAGGAAACCTGCACCCAATGGATTTGAAAAATGGAATTAAAGATTTCTTAATTGAATTCTTTGCTCCGGTTAGACATTACATGGAGGAAAATTAAATGCAAGAGGAAAAAGAAGAATTTCAAATGGGAATACCAAACGGTGTTGGAGAAGCTATGCTTGCTCATGCATTTGAAAAATTCGATTTTAAACTAGAACAAACAGAATTCGGCCCAGTGTTAATTGGGGAATATGATGAACTTGTAAAAGTTAGAGAATTTCTAGCTAACGCAATTAAAGAAAGATTAGAAGAATTAGAAGGAAAAAACTAATTTTCCTTAACTTATTTTTTATTTATTGTATGCAATCCGGGCAAATTCCCAGATATGGTGCTACGGCCTTTTTAATGTCTGAGGATACCTTATTGACACCATTATTGGCATCGATGATTTCACAAGTATAATTTTCAGACAGTTTTAAGTAGTTTTCTTTAACGCCAGCCAAAAATTCCTCATTTTCGAATGTGTCCTCACCCGAAGTTCTTGCGACTGATGTTTTAACGTCCAAATCAAGCAAAATCAATAAATCTGGCTTTTTAGCATATCTGTTTAAAACCTCAATCCATTCTGCAGGTTCCTGATATGCCAAACTGGAAATAAATGATCTGTCGGAAATGAATATTTTGGATTTATCTTCAAGCTTGTCCATTATCAACATCCTGTCTGCCGCAAAAAGAAGTCCCAATGTCTTTTGAACCCTTTCGGTTGTTGCATCCGGACGCTGCAGAATCTTGCGGATTAGCTTTCCGACTTCAGAATCTGTCGGTTCGACCATTGTTTCCGCCCTAAACCCATTTGCCTCAAGCCATTCCTTTAGCATTTGAATTTGGGTTGATTTTCCAGCACCATCTATTCCTTCAAAAACTATATACATATGATAGAATATGTTTTAATGTTAATATATAATTAATTACAAAAATGTAAATGAATAAATCTATGCAAGGTGTTTTTATAAAATGGTTTTAGAAGAATTATTGGCCCCGGCAGGTTCCTATGAGGTGTTGGTCATTGCAGTCAATGCAGGTGCTGATGCCGTTTATATTGCCGGGCAGAATTATGGGGCAAGGGCATATGCCAAAAACTTCACAATCGAAGAGATTGAAAAGGCAGTCAATTATGCCCATTTAAATGGCGTTAAAGTCCATGTTACCGTCAACACATTGATAAACAATTTCGAAATCGTTGACGTGATGAAGTATCTGTTTAAACTCTACCAGATTGGAGTGGATGCAGTGATTGTACAGGATTTCGGATTGATTTGGCTTTTAAAGACATTCATTCCTGATTTGGAAGTTCATGCATCAACACAGATGGGATTGAACAATTACCCCTCAATCAAATGGGCTGCTAAAAACAATATCAGGAGAGTGGTGCTTCCAAGGGAAGTCAATATTGACCAAATCAGACAAACCACATCCCGACTTAAAGAAGAAAACATAAACATGGACATCGAAGCGTTCGGACATGGAGCGCTATGCTATTGCGTCAGCGGAAAATGCTACATGTCCTCATACAACAGCGGAAGAAGCGGCAACAGGGGAGCATGCGCACAGCCTTGCAGAAGAGAATACCGTCTGAAATACAGGGGATACAACATAGGAAACGGATACCTCCTATCAACACATGACCTTGCAACCTACAACCATCTTGATGAAATTGCGGATGCAGGAGTGAAATCCCTCAAATTGGAAGGCAGAATGAAATCTGGAGACTATATCGGAACCATAGTAAACAGTTACAGAAACCTAATAGACGGAAATCCCGGAGACTATAAAAAAGACCTTCACCTTGTATTCAACAGACAGTTCACCAACGGATACATTATGGGAGACAAACCAGGAGAAGTCATGGGCAGAGGACATTCCGGCCATGAGGGACTATACATCGGAGACATTACAAAGATTGAAGACACCAAGGTCACAATCGAGATAAAAAACAAAGAGATTCCAGTTATTCTGGAGCCTGGAGACGGAATAGCATTCAAATACAACGGAAAAATCAAGGGAATCTATTTGGAAAACATAATAAAACAGGATGAAAACGAAATCGTGATAGACACCACCCGTCTTGTCAAGGTTGGAACCGAAGTGTTCATCAGTTATTCCAAATCCACTCACGATTATCTAAAGCAGTTCGAAAAGGAAACCATCAAAAACAATGTTGGAATTAATTTATCCCTAACATGGGACGAGAATCTGAACCTCTTTACAAAAGTCGAATTTTACCTTGATGATGAACTGATCAATTTCAGGCATAAAACATTAGATAAGTTCGAAAAGGCAAAAAACAAACCCGTAACTAAAGAAACAATAGAACAGCAACTCAATAAAACCGGAGGAACACCATTCTACATTGAAAATATCCGCTTCAACAACATGCCAAAAGACATTTTCATACCGATTAGAGAAATCAACCAGATTAGAAGGGAAATTTTGGATACTGCAACAGAAATGCTTCAAAACCATTACACTCCAACCAAAAAATCTGTTAAAGCTGTTCGTAAAAACCTGACCAAATTTTTCGAGGATTATGAAGCGGACAAGGGCAAAGTCAAAAATAAAAAACCTAAACTGTCCGTATTCATTGATGACATATCCCAAATCAAAGCAACTTCAGGCTTTGACTTGAAAAGAATCTATTTTGATGGAAACTGCCACTATAACAATCCCGACGATTACTTTGAAAACATAAAGGAAACCCTGAAGAAGGGCAGCTTAATGGCAGCGCCAACAGAGTTCGTTTGGGTTTTATCATCATTCATCTCAGAAGAGGAAGCAATCAAATGCAACGAGATAATTAAAGATCTGGAAAATGAGGGAATCATTGTCTCAGTGATGGGAGATTTCCCTGCGATGAGCGAAATATTCGACTGTCCGATTTACGGAAATCATAATCTGAATGTATGGAACAGCTTCTGCGTTAGAAACCTTAACGCATCCGGATTCAAATCATTGATTTTATCCTCAGAGCTTTCAGGTGACGAGATTAGGGAACTGGTGAAAAGAAATCATGACAGGAACATAGACCTGGAAATGATTGTTAACGGAAATCTGGAAGTTATAGTAAGCAAAGATGACTTTACAAACCTCAATGATGGAAAGGACTTTATCATTTCAAATGATGCTGATTATGCGACCTTGGAAGATAAGAAAAGGAAAAAGTTCAAATATAAAATATTTTTCGACCATAACCGTCAAAGCCACATCATAAACAAGGACTGCCTATGTCTGATTGAGGAAATCAATCAGATAAAGGAAATGGGCCTTGACTCATTGATTCTTGACTGCAGATATTCAAATGAAAAATACACTTCACAAATCTTATCAATTTATAATGAAAGCCTTAACAATAAGGATGATGAGGAATTGACCAAATACAAATATCAGATTATGGATTTCTCACAGTCCTACATTAACAAAGGCAATTTCATTGAAGGAAGATTACACGAGGACAAATGATGAGAATTCCCGAATTGCTTGCACCGGTTGGATCAATGGACCATTTGAAAGTGGCGATTAATGCAGGAGCAGGTTCCGTCTATCTGTCTGGAAAGGATTACGGAGCCCGCAAGTACGCCGCCAACTTCACTTTAGAAGAAATCAAGGATGCGGTAAACATCGCCCACCTGCATAACGTTAAGGTTTACGTTACCGTAAATACCCTAATCAAGCAATCCGAACTGGAAGACGTGATGAACTACCTATCAAAGCTATATGCAATCGGCGTGGATGCTGTCTTGGTTCAGGATTTGGGTTTGGTGGATTTGATTAGAAAACATCTGCCAAAATTAAAGATCCATGCATCAACACAGATGACGGCCGAAAACCAGCTTAAGCTTGACTATATTGAAAGCAAAGGAATCAAAAGAATTGTTCTACCCCGTGAAATGAGAAAAGAGGAAATTTCACAACTCAAAACAAATATGGAACTTGAAATATTTGCCCATGGAGCATTATGCTATTCCTATTCCGGACAATGCCTCATGAGCAGTTTCAAAGGAGGGAGAAGTGGAAACAGGGGAACCTGCGCACAGCCATGCCGTCAAAAATACAAGATTGATGGAATTAAAAGAGAGGATTATTACCTCTCCCCATGTGATTTAAGCTTATTTAACCGTTTAAAGGAAATTGCTGATTTGAATATATCCTGCATTAAGATTGAAGGGCGAATGAGAAGCAAGGAATATTTGGCCATCGTAATCAGTAGCTATAGAAAAGCATTGAACAAGTTAAAGAGCGGAAAAGAAACAAGAAGCGAAGAAATCAGTTTGGTGTTCAACAGGGGATTCAGTGAAGGGCAGTTTAACCACCAGTCCCAAAGAAGCATAAGGCCCGGACATATTGGGCTCAAAATAGGTCGTGTAATCGACTCCCGCAAAAACCAGATTGCAATCAAATTAGACGATTCTCTTAAAAGCATTCCTGAGAAGGGTGATGGACTCCTTATCGTTAAAAACAGCAAGGATTACGGCCTGGAAATATCCCAGAACCCAATAGTGACAACCCTAAATCACTTTAAGAAAGGCAAAAATAAAGAGATTAAAGACCTGAATAGGAAAAATAGAGTCCTGATTGTTAAAAAGGTATGGCAAAACAAGAAAAGTGACTTTAATCTGAATGAATCCGACGTGTACCTAACCAAAAGAAATAAGCTGACCAAGAAGGTAAAGGAAATAGAAACCAAAGGAAACAGCTTCATCAAATCCAAATTAATGCTTACCTTTTCAATCAAAAACAAGTTCCCGATACTGAAGGGAAGATTGACATTGGCAAATAGAAAGGAAATATCAAGTGAGGTCAGGGGAAATGCACCCTTTGAAAAGCCTCTTAAAAAGGCCATTAGTGCAGACACCATCAAAAAGCAGCTTTCAAAAACGGACAATTACCCGTACGAGATTACGCAGATTAACGTCAACTATGACGGAACACTGTTTATCCCAATAAGCAAAATCAATGAACTTCGAAGAAACCTGTTCAAAACCCTTGAAAATGAAGTCAATGCACTATACAGAAACAAATCAAAGAAAATAAAATTAGAAAATTCAGAAAACATCAATACTGCAAATGAAGCGAACATTTCCTTTTATACCAATAACCTAAATCATCTGAAAAATATTGATTGCGTCAGAAGGGTTTATCTGGAAATTCCGAATGATGATGACACGTTAGATATGGTCTTCAGCGGAAACTATAATCTAAACCACATGATTAATTTCCTAAAGGAGGCTTATGAGATTTCATACGGCAAAGAATATGAATTGATATGGAAATGGCCAGACATTGCACATGACAAACTGATTAAAGCACTGAACAAGGTCAGAGGAATATTAAATAAGATGCATTATGACATCCCAATCATGAGCAATGCATTCAACGGCGAATACGGCCCATATTCAATGAACATAACCAACACACAAACGATAGAGAGTCTTGAAGATTATAAGATTTTAACAGTATCTCCTGAACTTTCAAAAAATGATTATGAGGACATCATCAAAGGCTGTAAAGACCCGAATAGAATAGAGTTGCTGGTTCAGGGATCAGTTGAGCTTATGAAAAGCAGATATCACCTGTTGCATGGAAGCGAACTTGAAAGGAATTATAAAAACTATTTGGTCGATAGAAAAAACAACAGATATCCTATTCACAAAAGCATTTCGGGAGAGGAAATAACAATCTTCAATGACAGCGAACTTTCACTTCTTGAAGAAATAAGTCACCTGAAAAATCTTGGCTACTGCAATTTCTCAATAGATGGACGGTATAAAGACGATGACTATTATAAAATGGTTGATGTGTACAAATCAGCTCTAAACGGAAATATTAACAAAAAGGAACTTTTGAAATTCAGTCCTAAAAATACCATGGGAAACTACTGATATTACTTTTCAAATGCTCTCGGCAATATTGAATATATTATTTAAATACTAATTATATTTACACAAAGGGTTTGGTAAAAATGCAAGGGGAAAGAATTACATTGCAGAACATAAAAGGAATTGGAGATAAGATCTCTGAAAAGATATTGAACAGTGTTGGGGGAGAAGAGGAACTCCAAAAAATAGTTGATAATGTCGATGTTGAAAAGATAGCCAATATCGAAGGGATAAGTCAAAGAAAAGCAATTGAAATAATGAATCAACTCTTAAACAATCCCACTTATGAATTCATAAAAAGCGATAGGGCAATGGAACTTTACGAGGACATAATAAACAAGATATTATCCTATTCAAACACAAGCTACTCAAAAAACAGAATATTACTGCTTTCTCCTTCCAAAGACATTGGCAAGATTAATTCACAGCTTGATTTTGTAATGAACGCCAAAGAACATGTCTCTCAACTCCCAATCATCAAATTGAGAGGTTTGATGAAAAATCTAAAGGAAGTTGAAGAAGCCAAACCCGAATATGACCCGAGCAAAGCCATCTTAGTGGAACGTGAGGAGGACAATGCATACCTTACAGATTTGGGTTTGAACCAGTATTATCCTATCATTACCGCAACCGATTCCCCATTGCTTCAGGAAGAAATGATGAATTATGACCTTGTATTCTATGTTTATTCTCAGGGAATTCTTGATTTTGAAGGAATGCCGAATCTTGTAATGATAAACATCGAGGAAAACGATTATGAGATTGTTCCTGAAAAAATAATTAACTTCTTTATTCAAAACAAGGACCTCTTTGACAGGGTTCATGAAATCCAGAAAATCAGAAACAAGGAGAGCGTTCTCGGAGACATCATCCCAATCATCGATGAATTGAACATCATCGATAAAAGGGAAGTGGATGTTGAAAAACTTGTCATTTCTCTAAAAGATGAGATGGATGAAGAATTGGAGAAATCAATAAAAAATATTGATCTTGAAGGAGATGAAATTCTTAACTTATTAAACAATAACTTCCCTCCAAAGATTAGTAAAATATTTGATGAAATTATAAATAAACGCAAAGATATAATCCGTGAGAAAACAGGCATGAGTTTTGACCCATACCTCAGGACATATCCAATCCAAATTGATGAAACTGAAATCCAAAGAGTAACACTGGAACAGTCATCAAAAAAAGAAAATGACATTTTTGACATTAAAAAAAGTGCTGCAATACAGCTAAACTCCATTAAGAAAAGGGCAATTGAAGAAGTCGAGGATGCAATAAGATTCGACTACGAATTCAGTTTAGGCAGCTTTGCATACGAATATGATTTGTGCAGACCACAATTTAGTGATGAGATAAAGTTAAATGGAGCTCTGCACCTGGAATTGGCACTTAAAAAAGATAAGGAATATGTCCAGACTGTAGATTACCAATTAACCAAAGATGAAAACATAGCACTTTTAACTGGAGCGAACAGTGGAGGAAAAACCACACTTCTAGAAACATTGACACAAATTTCCATAATGGCCCAAATGGGACTGCCAGTAAGTGCCAACACGGCCGAGATAAAATTATTTGATGAAATTTATCACTTCTCCAAAAAACGATCCCTGGATGCAGGGGCATTTGAATCATTCTTAAATGTGTTCATACCAATCGTCACCACCAATAGCGAAAAGTTAGTATTACTAGATGAACTTGAAGGAATAACAGAACTCGATGCAGCAGTTAAAATCATATCCACCTTCATCGATATGATAAAGGAATCTAATTCATATGGAGTGATTGTAACCCATATGGCACGGGAACTAATGAACTACACCGATATCAGAGTGGACGGCATTGAAGCCAAAGGATTAGATGAAGACTATAATTTGATTGTTGATAGAACACCTAAAATGAATTTCCTTGCAAAAAGTACACCTGAACTGATTCTAAAAAGAATCTATGAAAAATCAGATGATGATTTAAAAGCAGTGTATGCTAGAATTTTAGAAAAATTCTAAATGCATATGCTACTTTTACACATGTAACATTAATTAACAATTAATGTAACATTTATAACTAGGTGTTCTTCATGATCGAGTTTCTCAAAAAATATAATATGCACATTTTCATTGTTCTAATTGCTATTTTAACTGTTTATGACTTTTTGAATTGGGGCCATATTTCCCTTGTAAGAAAATTGGTGAATCTGTTTGCAATATTGGCGATTCTGCATGAAATCGAGGAAAAATATTGGCCGGGCGGTTTTGTTGATTTGATGGTAAAGAAACTGGAAATAGATATCAATGATGTTGATGTCGGAAGGGCAAATTTGGCTGTATTTATATTCTGGTTGGTTTATTTGGGATTGGGATACATATTTGATAACTTTGTATTTTTCTTCATGATGACAATCGTATTATCCATTTTTGAAGCGTTCATACACACGGCAGGAATTAAAATCCACAAATTGGATAAGCCATACACACCAGGTCTGGTTACAGCATGGATTTTAGCAATAGCTGCAATATACTCAGTTATCCAATTAAACAAATTTAACCTTATAAGTCCAATGGACTATCTGATTGGAACAATACTGTTCATTATAAGTTTCATGATACTGAGTTCACAAGTTTATGGTGGCATGGGCATAAGCAGGAAAAATATAATTAAAAAAATGAGAGAATGATGGATTTAAATCCTATTTTTAGTGTGTTTAATCCAGACCTTCTCGTTATCGCTTGCTGAAACCTTGTTTTCAGCCATTACCCCCACCAAATCGTGGGCAACATATGGATCCTCCAGATAAGTAATCTCATCATCTGTCAATGTCAAATCAACGGAATTGACTGCACCTTCGACGTGGTGCATTTTGGTAGCTCCCACAATAGGGGAGGTTACCTTTGTAAGCAGCCATGCCAGAGACACTTCAGTCATTGACACATCATGGTTTTGAGCAATCTCATCAACTCTTTTGATAATCTCCAAATCCTCTTTTTCGTATTTTTGATATTTCAATTTGGCATAGTAGTCTTCATTAAGTCTTTTGGATTCCTCACCCGGAAGCCTTGAGAGTCTTCCTGAAGCCAGCGCACTGTATGGAGTTATTGCAATGTTGTCTGTGTGGCATAATGGAACCATTTCACGTTCCTCTTCTCTAAAAATCAGGTTGTAATGGCCTTGAATTGATACGAATTTTGCAAATCCTTCAGCTTCGGCAAGTGCATTGGCCTTTGCAAGCTGCCAGGCAAAACAGTTTGAAATTCCAATGTATCTGACCTTACCCTCTTCAATGACTTCATTTAAACCTTCAAGAATATCATATAAAGGAGTGTTGTAGTCCCACATGTGATAGATATACAAGTCAATGTAATCCAAGCCAAGGTTTGTCAGACTCTTTTCAACCATGTTATGAATGTGCTGTCCGCCGGAGACGTTGTTTTCAATGTCTTCCTGTGAACGGGGCAGAAACTTTGTTGCAACAACAACATCACTGCGGGAAGCGTTTTCTCTGATTGCCTTTCCCAAATACTGTTCGGAAGTTCCGTTCTGATAGCCTATGGCAGTATCATAGAAATTGATTCCGTTGTCAAGTCCGTTTGTTATTATTTCTAGAGATTCCTTTTCAGGCAATGTCCATGTGTGCATCCCGTTTTCAGGGTCTCCAAAACCCATGCAACCCATGCATATTCTGCTGACTTTCAAATCAGAGTTTCCCAATTTAATGTATTTCATTTAAACAGCTCCTTTGTATTTAATAAGCAATATTTCGAAATTGCCGAATGCGATGATTAGGCTTCCGATTAAGAAAGCATATAAATTTGAAATGAATATTAACATAATTGCCATTCCCACAATTGTGACCCCTACCATCGCCAATGCATCTCTTTTTGTTAATTTGATATTTTGCTTATAATATTCCTTATTTGCCATTATTGACAGGTAGAAAATAACCAGAGAGGCAATCATCAATCCGCTTGCAAACAAATGGTTTACTTCGCCCGAATGTATCAGCTCCAAAGCCACAGTGACAAGATTTATGCTTATTACAACAAAGTAATGGCTGAACATGAGTCTAAGTGACCTTTCCACTCTTTGATGTTCCATCAGACGATGAATCTGAACGACATATGAACCGAACATTGTTAAAATTAAAAAGAATACTAATATTGGAACTAAACTGAAGTTTGAGGTGTCGAAGAAATGTGTAAGGCCAACAATAGCCTCACCGAATGTTATGATTGTCAGAAGTTCAAATCTCTCAACCAGATGCGGGAAACTGATGATGCTTTTGTCAAAGTTGCCCCTGATGAAGAACGGTAGAAACGCGCCTGTCAAGACCGCAACGACGTTTATCCAAATGACATAATCCGTCAAATTAAAAAGAGTGAATAAGATGGCAATTACATAGATTGTACAAACCACCGACAGTATTGTTATTGAATTTCCTGCTGCACCGGTCATTGAGCGCTCCTTTCTTGCTTGAATGACATACAATGCCAAAACAGTCAATAGGAGCATCAACATTGAAAGGTCAAATGGAAACGCCATTGATGCCCAATCATTGGAAATCGTATTTGCCATGTAGATTACTGAAATCATGTTTACGCATGCAAACGCATAATCATACCACTTCCACTGACCGTATCTGTTCACATAGTTTGTAAAGTAAAGCCAGGCCTGCAGGATTACAAATGAAGTAATCAAATAAGCAAAAAAGTTATATGGTGGAATCACACCATTTATCGGCTCTGAAATTAATGCGGTTAACTTTGATATTGCATATACAAAAATCAGATCATAAAATAATTCTATTAATTCAACAGGTTTTGTTTTGACTTCCATTAAAATCACTTGTTAGTGAAACTATATGTTTTGAATTATTTTTAAATGTTGCTTCTAGCAACTATTAAAACCACCGCAAGTGTTGGAATATTTAGCAGTTGTTTGAGTTCCAAATTATTCCAATGGCCATTATCAATATATCAATACCCAATACCCCCATCGTATATATCGGAGCTATGAATGCGACAGCCAATGCCAAGAAGTGCCCTCCGAAAAGAATAAGCCTTGCAGTATTGTCACGACCCTCATCTTTTGGAGCCAATGGATTTGCATTTGTAATTGCAATGTCAAGAAGCTGAAAAGAGGATATCCACAATATCAATGACACCACATATATTGCTTCAGCCATTGTTTGTGATGGAGCATTTCCCACAAGAGCAGTCGTAAAAGGAATCAGTGTAATGAAAAACAGCCACAGTCCATTAGCCAAAAACACTTTCCCATCAATAACCTCCGCCTTTTCAAAAGCATTGTGATGGGATCTCCATGCCAAATAAATCAATACAAAACTCACAAGATATGAATAAAACACTGGCCCCTGCGCCAGAAGTGAGCTGAGAGTCACTGTTTGTGGAACTGCCAATTCTAAAACCATGATTGTTGCTGCAATGGCAACAATTCCATCGGTCAAAGCCATAATTCTATCCTTATTCAAATGAAATCACCTTTAAAAATAGTTTGTAAAACAAAGAATAAATAAATTTAGTTGTATGCTTTGGACCTATCCTCAATACGTCCGATATAAATGCAATTGTCAACAACCTTAAAACATATTCTATAATTTCCTTTTCTAGCCCTTTTATATTTAGGATATCGTTTTATTTTTTTATAACGAATATCCTCAGGGTTTTTTACTATTTCACCTAGTTGTTCACGGATTATTTTATATGCTATTGGATTTTTCCTTTTATAAATTTTCAATTGCCTTAAAGCAGAACGCTTAAATTCAAGTTCCATATTAATCATCTAGATATGCATCAAGTTCATCTAATGAAGAAAAGTGAATTCCTTCTCCTTTTTCAAATTCTTTGTCTGCTTCAATTAACTCTTTGATTTCTTGATACTCTTCATAAGCATCTAATAATTTGGAAATAATATCATTAAAGGAATCATTCTTATGGCCGATGTCTGCTAATCTCTCATGGTTTAATAAACTGACTCTAATAGATTTTGTTTCCATATTATATCACCAATTAATTATTTGTTCTTGGAGGTATATAAAGTTGACACAGTATACAATGTATACATTATCAACATGAATTAAAAATCAGAATTTTTTTATTAGAATTAGAAAAAATAATCTTGAAATTAAAAAATCAAAAACTCAAAATTTAATTAAAAATTTTGCTCCACATCTTCAAAGATTAAAAAATAGGTTTCACTGGCATTCAATAGCCTGCCAGGCCATCTCAAAGTTTTTCTCAAAAATGGAATCAGTATCCTCATTTGGAAAACTTAACCAAATACCTTGAATTCCCATATACATGACATATAATGATTCAACAATACTTTTAGTTGGAAAATCTTGTCGGATTTCATTTTGCCGTTTGCCGTCTTCGACAAGGCCAGTTAAAAATATTCCAATATCATCTCCTGTTTGTAAAATCATACTATTAATCTCATCATGGGCATATCCTGTTGCGGTTAAAAGACTTAATACATTCCCATAATTGATTTTTTCATGGATGCTTTCAATTTCCACACCATTTATGAAGTGATGTAAAATATAAAGCAATGCATCATGAATCCTGTCCTTTGATGAACCTTCAAGAGGGATTTTATCAAAATCTATTTTAATATAATCAATCATATACTTTTGCAAAATTGCTTCAAATATGTCGCTTTTATCTGAAAAATGATAATATATTCCACCGGTTGCCAGTCCCGTACAATTTTGAATTTCCCTAATTGAAATATCAATTGTGCCTTTATCCAATATTAATTTTAGAGTTTTTTCAACAATCAAGTCTTTAGTGTCCATCTAACCACATCATGTTTTTCTGTAAATTGATTATTCTCTGAATCTTATCTTTTCCCATTCCAAATTAAAAATATCTTCAAAGACTGAAATCATATCATCAAACATATACATCTCCCATTTATACTGAATTCCCCAGTACATGATAATTAATGACTCCGCAATGTCTTCGGCTGAGAAGTCTTTCCTGATTTCCATGTTTTTTTGACCTTCATTAATAATTTCTGTAAAAAGTTCCCCTAATTCTTTTAGGACACTTTGGACGGAGACTAGGGTATTTTCATAAACAAATCCTTTTGAAGTCAAAACCGACAATATGGCCCTGTAGTCTATTTCATCATCAATCGATTCAATCCCGATTCCTATTTCTTTTTGCTTAAAAATTTCAACCAGGACATCGTGAATTTTCTCTTTTGCATTTCCATTTATCTGGCGAAGTTTATCCATGTTGAATTTGATATAATTTATAACGTATCTCTCAATAAGTTCACCATATATCTCTTCTTTATTTGAAAAATAGTGATATATTCCACCAGTAGCAATTCCAGTGGCGGCACTGATTTCTCTAATTGAAATGAGAGAGTTTTCCTTTTCAATCATTAATTTTAAAGTCTTTTCTAAAATTAATTGTTTTGTATCCATACATGTAATAATTTTATATACCGTAGTTATTAAATGATGTAGAGAACGAACGTTCGGTAATGTTAGAAAATTAATATAAAAAATAAATGTTCGGTTATTTTTGAAAATAGTAATTCCCATCATATTTTTAATTCATTAAGCAACAAAAACTTTATAAAACAATAAAAAAATAAATATTTGCAAGAAAAATATTGAACAACTAAATCAACATTTTTTTGTTAGTATTTTCTTAAAATTTTTAATGATATGGAGGATTAAATAGATGAATGAAAGTCTTAAGGAACACTCATGGATTCCATTAATATTAGTGGCCTGTGCTTCATTTATTATAACATTGGATGCTACATTCATGAATGTTAGTATTTCTAAGGTTGTAGTCGACCTGCATACTGATGTAAGTACCATTCAATTGATCATGTCCTTTTATACTCTGATTACAGCGGCATTCATGCTGCTGAGTACCAAACTTCAGGATATAGTTGGTAAAAAGAAACTGTTCATAATTGGTACTATACTTTATGGTGTAGGTACATTTACTGCAGCAATAAGTTGGAGTACACCAGTATTATTTATTGGATGGGCATTGATTGAAGGTATTGCAGGAGCATTAATGACACCTGCTACCGTTTCCCTTATAAGTGGAATCTATTCCGGTGAAAAACGTACATTTGCTTTGGCAATTGAAAGTGTAATGGTTTCCGTTTCTGCTGCTGTCGGTCCACTGTTCGGTGGGGTAATGACAACATTTTTCAGTTGGAGATGGGGATTCGCAATCGAATTAATATTCGTTATATTTATTTTAATAATGCAACATAAAATACCTGACTTTGAACCTACCGAATCCAGAAGCGATTTGGATATTACCGGTGCTATAATTTCATTAATAGGACTTGTCTTGTTCGTATGGGGTATTTTAATGCTGACAAAAGATACCTCTACCAGCATAATGGTAATCGTTGCAGGTTTAATTATCTTAGCAGCATTCGCATGGTTTGAAAGTAGAAGAAAAAGTAATGGTAAAGTGCCATTGCTTGATATGGGATTATTCAAAGACAGAAATTTACGTGTAGGAGCAATAATTAGATTAATAGGTTGTCTTGCTATGGGAGGAGCTTTGTTTGCTGTTTCCCTGTTCCTGCAAAGTGTAATGCAGTTAAACGCATTAAACACGGGTTTGACCACACTTCCAATGACTATAGGTCTGCTTATCTTTGCAATAGCGGCACCAAGTTTATCCACTAAAGTGGGTCATAAAAAATTAATAGCAATAGGATCTTTAATCGCAATCGCTGGATGTCTGATTTTAAGCTATCAATTTAGATTGAACACATCAATGTATGATTTAATGCCTGGTTTGTTTGTATTGGGTGCTGGGCTTGGTTTCGTAATGTCTTTAAGTACAGACATTTCATTGGCCAATATACCTAAGGAAAATGAAAACAATGCATCAGGTGTTCTTACAACCACTCAGACATTAGGTGAATCAATGGGTACCGCAATTATTGGAGTAATTTTAATTCTTGGAGTTATGGGAGGTCTCAGCACTGCAATCGATATGTATGCTCCGGACCATTCAGGCAATGCAAAATTCTTTGATGATGCAGCACAATACCTCCAGACAGCTGGTACTGATGAAATTACACAAGACAACACTCTTGTAAAAGCAGTCGACACCATTATTCAGGAAGCCATGGGATTCGTAATGATTGTAACGGCCATCCTGCTGGCAGTTGTATTTATTGCAACGTTGCGGCTGCAACCGAAAAAACAATGAGAGTTTAACTCTCATTTTCAATTTTTTTATATATTATGAAATTTAGGAGGAAAACACATGGAATCAAATAAACTATCTGGAATATTATCAATAATTTTGGGATTGATTTTCTTAATTTGTCCTATTTTTAGTACTGCGTTCTTATCCACTTTGATTGGATTAAGTTTAATCTTCTTTGGTATAGCATTTATACTATCCGAATTTTCAGCACTCAATATAATTGTTGGAATTCTTGCCATCCTTGTTGGGCTGGTATTCGTATTTAACATTACTGCATTATCATTCATTTTCGGATTACAATTCTATATCATTGGTATCATAATGATTATAGCAGGTATTGTTGGTATCTTTTCAGATACCCAATTTGGAAAAATCGCTTCAGTATTTATTATACTTTTAGGTATAATATCCTTTGCTCTTGGAGGACTTTCAATAGATCAACCTCTATTCGCTGCAGCACTTATCGGTGTGGCTTTAATCGTCCAAGGTGTAAGATTATATATGGAATAGAAGCTTAATAAGCAATCTTTTGATTGCTTTATTTTTATTTTTTTAAAAGTTTTGCAACTACTCTTTTTATATATTATAGAATTGAAATCTTTAATTAACAGACAATAGAGTTCGAATAGTCATGCTATGACAAATGTTGGTTTTAATAATGAAGGTATGAACAATGGACAGGAAAAAAATGATTATAATTGGAATAATACTGCTTATCATAGTGGCAGGGGCTATTTTTGTAATTTTAACCTCAGTTAATTATGATAGAATTGACATAACGCCAAACGGAACAACAATAGAGGTTCCGGCCGAACAAACAAAATATGACGGAAATTTTGAGGGAGCCAAAATATGGCATTGGAACAATGGAATACTTGTTACATACAATAGTCACGAGGATCCAAATTTCATCAAAGTGAGTGAACTAGGTTTCAATACCCTGAATGAAGTGGTAAAAAAAGGTGAAAAGCAAAACATTGATGGTTTTACATGTTATGTCATTAATGCCGATGACTTATTGGAAATCCATATATTTGATATTATTAAAGTAAATTATAACGGCAAATTTTACTGCATTCCTTTAACTAACGAAACTACTCATGACAATATCCTAATCTGCTGCAATAACAAGGATATGGCAGCTCACATGGCAAAATCAGTGGAGTACAAAAACATTTACCCTAACAGTACTGGTTTAGATGCTGCCCTTTCAAGTGTAGAAAACATGACTGGGGATTTGCAATCAAAAGCAAATGATTATGCAAACAATGCCAATTTAAGTAAAGTCAAATCCTCAGTAGAGCAAGAAACCGGAGTTAATTTGGATAACGCTAAAAACACAATAGAAAAATACACCGGAAAGTTGCCTATTTAATTTCGAAAAATGTGAAAATTGATTGAACTACCTCGACGTGCAGACGTCGGGGGTTCCCACTTCACAGAGCAGCTCCAAGAATACTGTTTTTTGAAATCCCCGGCGTTGATGTCCCGTCGTGATGTTTTTTATATTTGGACCTGCCCTCTCTTTTTCATATTCTAGTTCAAATTTGTAGTTTTGAAGTGGCGGCATTTTTTTGATTGATGCAAACCAACAGTTCAGTTGGATGAATAATCTCATGCAAATCAAAATTATGGGAGATTTTTTCCACCAACAAGTAAAGAGCTAGTGAAGTTTAGAAATCCGATGCATATTTTTAAAGAAACCTTTAATATTTTAAGCTCTTCATACGGATTAGAGCATAATTTTTTAGTGAGTTGTGAATTATTTTATAGGAGTAGTTTTTTTGTTTGTTTTTTAGTCAACCCATGCATATGTTTTTTGAGTTTTGTGCAGCGCTTTCACATTTTCAACATTGCAATGAATATAGTCATGACGCTTAGCATTATTTGCTAATGACTAAACTACCAATATTTTCAAAAATTCAATCAATAATGCCAAGACCTTGTCTTTAAAATTAGCGTTTTGAGAAATAAATATTGTCTTTAAAATGTATTAAAAAAAGAAAAAAGGTTAGTGAGAAATTATCTCACTAATAAACTTTTAATTTTACTTTTGTTTTTGCACTTTCGTATGTTTCACTTCCAGCATATTTAATGACAGCAGTGTATTTACCTTTCTTGTTGAGGTTGGTTATTGTAAATGTTACTTTGCCGTTAGCATTTGTGTAGCCTTTATAGGTTTTACCGTTGACGGTTAAAGTTATTTTCTTACCTTTCTTGAGGTAGACTTTACCGTCTCTGGATGATGCTTTTGTGGTTTTTAAAGTAACAGTTAGATATTTGTATTTTTTAGTAACCTTGTAGGTTTTTGCTGCTGCTTTAATTGCTGTTGGTTTCTTTTGGATTTTGAAGTTGAATGCTACGAATGTTGCATTGTGTGTTTCATCTCCAAGATATGACAAAGCACAGAGTGCATCTTGTGAGAGATATGTACTGATACCCAAGTATAATGTACCGTTTTCGTCTGTGGTTGAGTTGAATACCACTGTTTTGTATGCAAATGTAACTGTAGCGTTTGCAATAGGGTTTCCATTGGAATCTCTCAATACAAATGCATATAAAGCTCCTTGTTCGCCGACAGCAGTCTCAGCGGCATAAGTTACAAAGGTAGTGCCTTCAGTTACATTAAACCAACTGCCTAATTTTTCAACTTTTAGTGAAATTGCCTTATAGTCTGGTGTGTGAGTATCGTCACCAGCATACATTACAACAACACTATACTCACCAGAAGTGATGCTAGGAACAGTAAAGTTGGCTTTTCCATCCACTAAAGGAATAATACATTCAACACCCTCAAAAATTACAGACACATTACCAGTAGCACCAGGAATGCTTACTGAAATGTTTTCACCCGCCTTGATAGGATCAGGCACAACAATAGTAATATTGGATTGCACTTTCTCCTTAACAGCGAAGTCTTTTGAGGTCATATTTGAATTGAATAGTGAATCTCCCATGTATGTTGCAACTACTGAGTAATCACCAGCTGCAAGAACTTCTTCAAGAACTGCCTTACCGTCAACAACGTCAACGTACATCACAAATTCTTCTGTGCCGGTTACTTCGAATTTAACAAGGCCGGTTGCAGTATCATTAACTGTAACTGTCATTGTAACATTGTTTTGACTAGTCACGATATCCAAAGAGATTGGAGTATCTTTCATTATATGTCCAATGACTTCAACATCCTTGGATGTAGTGTTGGTGTTGAATAATGAATCGCCCATGTATGTTGCAACCACAGTGTAGTTTCCAGGTTCAATGCTGTTGGTAAATGTTTCAACATGACCCTCAATAACATCCATGTACATAGTATACTCTTCACCGGTTTCTTTAGATACCATATAGAATTTAACCAATCCAGTTGCAGCCTTATCCAAATCAACCGCAATAAATGCAGTGTCTTCATAAACTGCAATGTCAAGGTCAATATTAGTATTCATCTTGGAAACTTCAGTTATGGTAAATGTCACTTTAGTCTTGTTCATATTGAAGTCATCATCACCAAGGTAAGTTACGTCAACATAGTAACTGTTTGGAGACAACATAGTTGTTAGTGTTGCTACACCATCGACCACTTCAATATTAGCAACAGTACCGCCAACGATTAGTTTTACAAATCCGGTAGCGTCATCATCAACTTTAACGGTTAATGTAACCCTGTTTCCAAGTACATCGGCACTAGCGCTAATAGGAGTATCCTTCTTAATATGGCCCACGATAGTGAACTCATCAGAAGTAATATTAGTATTAAACCTGCTGTCTCCCATATATGTTGCAATTACTGAGTAATCACCAATTGGAAGTGTGTCTTCAAGAATAGCTTTACCATCAATTACGTCTGCATAGAGTGTGTATTCACCTTCGCTGCCAAATACTTGGAATTTGACAAGGCCGGTTGCAGCATCATTAACACTAACTGTCATTCCTACATAATTTTCATCAGTCACAATATCCAAAGAGATAGTAGTGTTTTCCTTAGCAGGCTCTACAAGTGTGAAATCACATTTGGTGGAGTTCTTGTTGTAATTTGCATCACCTAAATAAGTGATATCCAAACTGTAGCTTCCGTAAGGCAATGAAGTTGTTAATGTTCCAATACCGTCTTCTAATGCAATGTTAAATACATTATCTCTAAATTTAAGTTCAACAAATCCAGTAGCGTTTTCATCAACTTTAACAGTTAATTTGACCATATTTGCACTGGTTTCGACATTTGCTGTGATTGGAGTATCTTTCAGCATATGACCGAGGATTTCAACACTGCCTGATGTAGTGTTGGTGTTGAATGCTGAATCACCCAGATATGTTGCAACTACAGTGTAGTTTCCAGGTTCAAGGCTGTTAGTATAAGTTTCCACATGACCATCTACAACATCCATGTACATAGTGTAATTCTCACCGGTTTCTTCATATACCATATAGAATTTAACCAATCCGGTTGCAGCCTTATCCAAATCAACCACAATCAGAGCATCATCTTCACCAGCTATAATGTTAAGATCAATAGTGGTATTTTCCTTGGAAGCTTCTGTTATGGTAAATGTCACTTTAGTCTTGTTCATATTGAAGTCATTATCACCAAGGTAAGTTACATCAACATAGTAACTGTTTGGAACAAGTACGGTTGTTAATGTTGCTACACCATCAACCACTTCAATATTAGTAACAGTGCCGCCGATGGCCAGTTTTACAAATCCGGTAGCGTCATCATCAACTTTAACAGTTAATGTAACCCTGTTTCCATTTACATTAGCATTTGCTGTGATTGGAGTGTCCTTCTTAATGTGGCCTTTGATAGTGAAATCACCATAAGTAATGTTGGTATTAAACCTGCTGTCTCCCATATAGGTTGCAATTACATTGTAATCACCGAGTAAAAGAACCTCATCAACAAGCGCTTTACCGTTGACTACATCCACATAGAGTGTGAAATCTTCTGGACCAGTTACTTGGAATTTGACAAGACCGGTTGCAGCATCATCAACAGTGACAGTCATCCACACCTCATCTTCATAAGTCACAATATCCATGGAAATTGGAGTGCTTTCCTTAGCAGGCTCTACAAGAGTGAATTCAAGTTTAGTGGAGTTCTTATTGAAGTTCTCATCACCAAGATAAGTAATATCCAAACTGTAGCTTCCGTAAGGCAATGAAGTTGTAAGTGTTCCGATACCATCTTCTAATGCAATGTTAAATACGTTATCACCAAATTTAAGTTCAACAAATCCAGTAGCTTCATCATCAACTTTAACAGTCAATGCAACTCTGGTTCCACTTGAAACAACACTTGCTGTGATTGGAGTATCTTTCAGCACATGTCCAAAGATTTCAACATCCTGAGATGTAGTGTTGGTGTTGAATGCTGAATCGCCCATGTATGTTGCAACTATAGTGTAGTTTCCAGGTTCAATGCTGTTAGTAAAGGTTTCCACATGACCATCAATAACATCCATATACATAGTATACTCTTCACCGGTTTCCTTCCAAAGCATATAGAGTTTAACCAATCCAGTTGTGGCTTTATTCAAATCAACCATAATCAGAGCATTGTCTTCACCAGTTATAATGTCAAGATTGATATTAGTATTTTTCTTGGAAGCCTCTGTTATGGTAAATGCCACTTTAGTACTGTTCATATTGAAGTCATCATCACCAAGGTAAGTAACATCAACAAAGTAACTGTTTGGAGATAATGTAGTTGTCAGTTTTGCAACACCATCAACCACTTCAATATTAGTAGCAGTACCGCCAATGGTCAGTTTTACAAATCCGGTAGCGTTATCATCAACTTTAACAGTTAAAGTGACCCTGTTTCCAAGCACATCAGCACTAGCACTAATAGGAGTGTCCTTCTTAATGTGGCCTTGGATAGTGAAATCACCATAAGTAATGTTGGTGTTAAACCTGCTGTCTCCCATATAGGTTGCAACTACTGAGTAATCACCAATTATAAGAGTGTCTTCAAGAATAGCTACACCATTAATAACATCAGAGTATACCACATATTCTTCTGCACCAGATACTTGGAATTTGACAAGACCAGTTGCCTTATCACTAACAGTAGCAGTTATTCCAACATAGTACTCATCAGTCACGATATCCAAAGCGATAGGTGTGTTTTCTTTTTTAGGCTCAACAAGTGTAAATTCAGATTTTGTTGAGTTCTTATTGTAGTTCGCATCACCTAAATAAGTGATATTTAAGCTGTAACTTCCGTAAGGCAATACAGTTGTTAATATTCCTTTACCTTTCTCCAATTCAATGTTAGCTACAGTGCCGCCAACAGTTACCTTTACAAATCCGGTTGCGTTTTCATCAACGTTGACAGTTAATATAACTCTATTTGCACTGGTTTCAACATTTGCTGTGATTGGAGTATCTTTCATCATATGTCCGAGGATTTCAACATCCCCTGATGTAGTGTTGGTGTTGAATACTGAATCGCCCATGTATGTTGCAACTACAGTGTAGTTTCCAGGTTCAATGCTGTTAGTGTAAGTTTCAACATGACCTTTTTCAACATCCATGTACATGGTATAGTTTTCACCGGTTTCTTTAGATACCATATAGAATTTAACCAATCCGGTTGTAGTTTCATTCAAATCAACCACAATCAGAGCAGCATCTTCATAAGCAATAATGTTAAGATCGATAGTGGTATTTTCCTTGGCAGCTTCCACTATAGTAAATGTCGCCATTGTATTGTTCATATTGAAGTTGTCATCACCAAGATAAGTCACATCAACATAGTAACTGTTTGCAGGCAATATTGTTGTTAGTGTTGCGACACCATCAACCACTTCGATATTAGCAACAGTACCACCAACTGTCAGTTTTACAAATCCTGTAGCGTTTTCATCAACGTTAACAGTTAATGTAACCCTGTTTCCAATCACATCAGCGTGAGCACTAATAGTAGTGTTTTTCTTAATGTGGCCTTTGATAGTGAAATCCGCATAAGTAATGTTAGTGTTGAACCTGTCATTACCCAGATATGTTGCAACAACTGTGTAATCACCAGACTCAAGAACATCTTCAAGAATAGCTACACCGTTGATGACATCAGAGTATACCACATATTCTTCTTGGCCAGTTACCTGGAATTTGACAAGGCCGGTTGCCTTATCATTAACAGTAACGGTCATTGTAATATTGTTTTCCACAATCTCCATATCCAAGGAGATTGGAGTGTTATATTTGCTGAATACATTAAATGTTGTAGTATTGGATGCAGTATAGTTAGCGTTGGCAATTGTTATGGAAGCTAAAATATTTTCACCAACAGCAAGACCATCAAGTGTAGCATTACCTTTACCGCCAACAACATTTGCAGTGTAATTCTGATTATCAATCTCTATAATGTATTCGCCATCAATTTCACCATTGACCACAGCTATAGCATTTTCACCGAATACAATATCTTCAATAGAAACTGTTACGGAAGCAGATTTAGGAGCTACGCCAAATTCTGTTTCATTAAATGCGAAATAATTGCCATCAACAGCAGTAACATTAACAGCATAACTTCCAGCACTTAAATTAGGAACAGACACATTTCCGGTACCGTTAATAACAGTAACTACTATAGGTTCAGTTCCTACATAAACAAGATAGTCACCATCAACATCACTTTCAACAGTGACAGTGGCATTTTCACCATAGGTTATATTATCTACAGCAATGTTAACATCCACATATTCCCTGACAAATATTGTACCGGAATTGACTCTAGAACTAATAAGGTAATAGGAATCGCCTCCATAAGTACCTGAGACAATATATCTTCCGCCATCCAAATTAGGAACAATAAGGTCTTCCAGACAGGATTGAGTGATATTATAAACCACATTTAAATTCCTATCATATACTCTGTATGTCATGTTTCCGTATGCATTGAGTGGAACTGATACATTAATGGTTGCATTTTCACCTTCAATAATCAAATCGTTTGATAAATTGAAGAATCCAGCAGCCTTATTAACTGTTAAAGTAGCATATGCATATTCTTCAGCATAATTGTCACTTTCAAATACATAAACAGTGATTTTATAACTGCCAGCTTTGAAGGTTTCACTTGGGAAGGTGAATATTGCGCTATTGTCAACATATAATGAAACTGATTCATTGTATCTGTTGTCTAAAAATACTGTGTAATAATCAGCAGCACCAACAGTTACATTGATTTTAATCTCATCACCATAGCTAACTGCAACATCATTTACGGTTATGTTTGGAGCGACTTTGTTAACCTTCACATTAACCATTTCACTAGCAGGAATGTAGTTTTTATCTCCTCTGTAGACAGCTGTAATTAAATAATTACCTGGGTTTAATGTGAGATTTTCAAGTTGAGCCTTACTGTACACATTACCGTTCAATTCATAGACAACATTACCCTTAGCATTCTTAGCAATAGTTGAAGTAACATTTAATTTTTCACCTTGAGTAATATCATCTATTGATACGCTTAAACCAGGATCTATACGGCTTACAGTGAATACTTTGGTTATTTTATCAAATACAAAAGTGTTTGAATTAGTATCTTTTGGATTTAATACCACAGTATAGTCTCCACCGTTAAGAATACCTGCATTTAATGTGAACTTATTGTCAGATACATTGACTGAATAAATCTTGGAGTTAATGTCCAAATTAACGGTAAAGTTGATGTTTGTACCGATGTCAATAGTACCTTCAATTGTTGCGTTTTCACCATAGTCAATATCACGAACAGTGAAATCAACGTTTATTGCATCAAATGTTGTATTGACAATATTCACATCAGTAGAAACACTATAAATGTTTCTGTACTCGTCTGCCTTATTGTTTAAAAAGACACTGCCATTGACAGTTGCATGCACATCTACTGCAATGAATAATGCATCATCATCTGAAAGTGTGTTGCCTGTAAATATAGAATCAATAACTGATAGATTATTGTCAAAACTGAAAACAACATTTGCAACGGTATTATCTGTGAAGAGAGATTCTGAAATAACATTATTATTACTCATTCCACGTATTAACGCATTCACAGCATTGCCCCTAAATATGGAATTTTCAACAAGTAAATTGGAATCCCTTGCATAAACAATATCTACAATATCTTCACCTTTTTTAGTGTTATTGTAAAATTCAGAACTGATAAGAACATCACTACAACCTACAACATCAATAAGAGCACATGATAATGTGTTTCCAATGAATTCTGTTGATATAATTTTTGATGAATCTTGTGCATCATGGATTGAAATAATAGCTTCGTTAACGGTATTATTCTCAAATGTTGATTCATTAATGACAAGACCGGAATCACACTGAATAATGTAATGTTCTGCAATATTGTCATAAAATGCGGATCCAGTAATATTTAAATTTCCAGAATTGTAAACAATTGTCATACAGTCATCCGCATAAGTGTTATTGATAAAGATACATCCATCAAGAGTCAAATCACCTCTATTCTCAAGGATTGACACCTTATTTTTAACATTAAAGCCAGAAACTACAACATCACATATAGTAACATCGGCAGTTGCCTCAACAGTCAAAAACATTAAATTGGTTGAATTTGCATCGAAAACAACATCTCCAACTGCAATTATAGATAATTTCTTATTTGAAATTATCAGTCCGAGATTGTCGGCACCGGAATAGTTTCCTTCCATTACATAAATGATGTCATCATTTGCAGAATTTTCAATAGCTTCACGTAATGTATCAAATTTACCGCCAGTACTGTTGACAATGAAATTGCCCACATATTCAGTGACTTTGAATGTGGTTGAGTTTATAGCATCATTATAGTTTTCATCACCTTCACGGACAACAAATACACTGTAGTTTCCTTCTCTGACAGCATCCAATGTTACTGTGGCCTGACCGCCTGTGACATTGACTTCGGAAAACTTATTGTTGAAAAGAATACGCATTAATCCATCTTTACTTGTACTGATTTTTAAAACCGGTGCAGCTTGATCAGTATTTCTAAGGACAATATCATCTACAGTCAGATTGATGTAGACATTTGCCTTATTTATGATAAGCCTGTCAAATATTGCTTCACCATAATAGATGTTGCCGTAGGTGTCATAAATGATTTCATCTAATATAACATCATAAATTCCTTTTGGCAGGATATCTGTAGTATATTCAAATACTCCTTCTGAAATAGTGACTAAGGCATTTTTATGATTGACAAAACCAGGCAATACAAGTTGAAGGTCCATGTTGAATTGAGGGTCAAGTGTACCTGTAATTGTTGTTGGAATGCCGTATTCACCATCAGGTATGACCAATATCACATCATAGAAATCAAATATGTTTTCGCCGAATTGAATATCACCTGCATTGTAAATGTTAGCAAACTCTCCAGCAAAGTTAATTCCGAAGAATGATTTTGCAAGTTCCAGAGATTTGTTGTTGTAAATTGCTCCACCTCTGCCGGTTGCGGTATTTCCAACGAATGTGGAATTATCGATAGCCATTACATTATTGTTATAAATGGCACCACCGTCAAATTCACTGGAGGATCCTGTGAATGTTGAATTGAATATGCTTGCTTCATTTCCATTGTAAACTGCTCCACCATATCCGTTTGCAGTGTTGTCTTCAAAAGTGGAGTTTAATACTGTTAAGGTTCCTTCATTATAAACAGATCCACCATTGTAGGCCTCATTTTCTGTGAAAACAGTTCCGTTAACAATTAATGACTTGGCGTTATAGATTGCACCACCATTTCCAAAATTATAGTTTTCTGTGAAATTAGCGGAGATAATTTCTGCAACACCATTGGTGTATACTACGGAATTTACATTGACAATATTGCTTGAAAATTCAACTGTATCGATGACTAAATCCTTTTCATTCCAAACAACAGCATTATTAACAAAGTTAAGTGAAAATGTAGAGTTCAATATGTTTAACAAACCTGAATTGTATATAATGGCACTTGTTTCAAAACTGTCGAATGTACAATTATTGATTACTAAAGTACCGTAATTTTCAATTGCTGCATGAGTTTTTACAGCACCGTCAGTGAAGTATATGCCTTCAAATGCAACAGTGCATCCTTCAGCTATTGTAAAGAACCATTGTGTACTGTTTCCGTCGAAAATAACTCCGTCATCTCTGAAATTCTTAAGGGTGAATGATTTGTTGATATCAATTTCCATATTGTCTTCATAATAATAGTTTACATTTGCATAGATAACACCATGATCACTAACGGCCTCAATAGCATCGGTTAAGTTTTCAAATACTTCATCTTCGGATATGATGAAATTTGGAACTTTCATTTCAAATTTGACATCAAAGATATATGTATTGAAGTCATGGTCGTTCATTACACCTACTGTATAGTTTCCGCCCATAACATCCTCAAAAGTGATGCTGAAATCACGTGAACCGTTGTTGTTAATAGTGTATAAAGGTGCTGTATCGAAGTACAATAAGACCACTGAATCAAAGGTATCATTAGATGTACCTTTTACATAGACAGTCTGATTGATTTTATCCATAGTGAAATTGTATATTTCCCCATTAGCGTTAAAGATACAATATTGACAAGTTATTTCCTCAACATTACCGCCAGCAAAGTAATTCCTCACTTTCTCATCATCTTCACCCTGGTAGTTATCTAAAAAGGTACATAAGTAGAATGAAGCTGATGTTGTTTGACCGTCCAAATTGTCGTCTGCAATATAGATTGCTCCACCTTCACTTTCTGCATAATTGTTTATAAAGGTAGTGTTTAGTGCAATAAGCATTGCATCATTTTCTGCATCAGATTGGCCAATATATATGGCTCCACCTTCCGTAGCAGTGTTACTGTAGAAATTACAGTTGTTCAAGGTCAAAGTACCTGCTTCCAGGTCAATAGCTCCACCATAAGTAGCAACTCCATTGATTACTGTAATGTTTTCAAGTGTAACGGTAGGGCCTTCTGTTTGATAAGTATAGAAGAAAGGAGGTGCCTCCATTACCTCCACTTCAGTTTCATATGTTAAAAGCATGAAGTAATCTTCTCCTCCACAGTCAAAGATAACCTCTTCATCCCCATAAGCTCTGATTGTTAATTCCACTTCTCCTTCAATATCCATACTGGATACGGAATATGTTCCACCTCTAACTGTAATGATACCTGCACCATATAAGATAGCTTCATCAACCGCATCTTCTAAAGTATCGAAATAGCTGTAATCATCGTCCTCATCGTATTGGTAAAGGAATTTGCCTTCCCCATATTCCTCACCAAGGTTGTTGTCGTCTAGAGAATTACTGAGCTGTTCATTATCAGCAACTGCAAAATACCTAATGGCAAGTAAAGGTTTTGCCTGAACATTATTGGAAGTATCAACTACGGAGTCGGTTTCTCCAGCATTGCCAGTTCCAATATCATCCATATTAGCGTTTGAGATTCTTAAGCCAAATACTGGAAGATTTTCATTGACATTCAAATTGGCCTCAGTGGAATTTGATATGTAGTTTACACGTTCCTGTGAAGTGACTTTGATTGTGTAATTGCCAGGATTCAATGTTTTATCAATTACGATAGATCTGCTGCCATTGACAAATACGACATTTCTGTAATCTTCAATTTCAATTGTATAAATTGATGGAACATCTGATTCAATGTTTAAAACAATGCTGTCATTATATTTTACATCCACATTAGGTACAGATATTGTCGGATTAGCTTTATAGACTTCGAAATCAACAGTAGTTGATGTGAATGCGAAATCATCATGATCATAGATGGCTACAAGAGTGTATTTTCCAGCATCCAATTTCAATGACTCGATTTCATCTTTTGTATAATACTTTCCGTTCAGTTGGTAATCAATTGTACCTGTAGCAGTTGAAGGTAGACTTTCAACGACTTTCAGGGTTTCACCATATGTAATGTTGTCAACTGAAACATTTATTTCAATACTCTCACGGTTAACTCTGAAAATTTCAGTTATGCTGTCCATAATATAAGTATTGTTATTGTTATCTGCAATACTGTTTAAAACAGTAGAATATTTTCCATGATTCAACATACCTGCATCATAGGTGAATTCATTGTTTTTAATATCTACAATAACATTTTCACCAGCAACTGTTAAATTGGCTGTAGCATATATATTAGTACCGAAATCTGCTGAACCATTGATTATTGAGTTTTCACCATACTGAACAGATGGCACATTTAATTTAGCATCCCTGACATCTAAAACAGAATCATGGACTACGGTAAATCCATTGCTGTAAATATTTCTGTTTTCTCCAGTGTTATTTGCAAAAACACACTCATCAATGAATGCTGTAACTTTAGGAGATGTTGCAATGGCTCCAGTTACTGCATGGTTATTTGTAAATGCACTGCTGTCGATAAATAAGGTTAACTTTTTATCATTAGGGTTTTTGATTAAAATTGCAGAACCCGCCTTACCGCTATTGTTATTGAAGATACAACTGTCAATGCTGGCTTTTGAAGATCCATCAAGACATATGACTCCACCATCAACATTGCTGTTTGCGTTGTCTTCAAAATTGGATAAGCTGATATCCAAGACTACCTCACTATTGGCATTGACATAAATTACTCCACCTTCAAGTTGAGTTTTTTCTCCCAAACTATTTTTGATGTCGTTTTTCTTGAAATCAGATAGAGTGACAGCAATATATTTGGAATTGTTGCCTACATATATTGCAGACCCTTTAACAGCAGTATTACGCTCAAAGTCACATGAAGTGATCACTGCTTCAAATTGTGTTATGTTTTTGAAGTACAATGCTCCACCATCACGTGCAGAGTTATTTATGAATTTAGAGTCCATAATTGAAACATCCTCATAACCCAATGATGAGACCGCAGCAGTACTTACTTTTAAAGGAGCGGCATTATTTATGAAATTACAACTGTCAATCTCCAATGAATGTCCGTCACTGAATATGGCTGCTCCACCATTTTCAGCAAATGAAGTCTTTGTAATCTTATTGTCTGTGAAATTACATAAAGTCAGCGCGAGATATCCGTGATTGACTATAGCACCATAATTGGTATTTCTGTTGTGAAGTCCTCTGAATGTTATGCCGGATATATCAACTACAGCATTTTCATTTACTATTATGAAATTGGCGTCACCGCCTTGAGCATCAAAGACTGCACCTTCCAATGCAATGATGTCCAGAACCTTATTGGATATCACTATTCCAGTGTCTTTATATGTGCCGTTTTTAACATATATTGTATCTTCATCATTGGAATTGGCTACAGCTTCATTTAATGTATCGTATTCCACGTTTGTACTTAAAACAAGGAAGTTGCTGTAGGTTTTAGCAATTGAAAATGTAGTGTAATTCATTGCAAGCTCAAAGTTTTCATCAGCATTGCGCATAGCAACAACTGTATAATTACCTAAATCAAGGCCTGTCAGTTGCATGCTGCCTTTACCGTTTACAACTTCAAGTTGGTAATATTTATTTTGAATGAAAACAGTATAATTCAAATCCCAATTGGCATAAACATTTAAAACAGGTGTTTCAGGTATTAATACATCATTTACTTCAAGAGTTAATGATATTTTACCCTTTTCAATTCCAATTTTTGCATATGCCGGACCACTTAAATAGAATTCGTTTCCGTATAAATCATTATAGTAGTCATGTTGCCAGAAATGGTCATTACTGTCACCCTGAGTATACATACCAGGCATGACTATTTCATGTGTTCCACCAGGCAGCACTCCAAGATTTATGTTAAATTTGTTATCTACAACTGTAAGCATATCTCCAAAGATATTTTCCTCATCTACAAATCCAGTTAAAAGAGTATAAGAATTATTTAAATTGGATCCCCAGTCAAAATTACCATCAAGAATATATTCAGAACCATAGGAACTATCTTTTAAGGTTATATTCAATTTCAAATCATATTCATTGAACTCGAAATTAATCTTCCTTGTGAGTGATTCGGAGTATATGTTTCTGTAATTAGTTGCACTATTTGAATCAAAAACACAGTTGGTTATATTTACAAGATCGCTAGAGCCTCCAGCTATATAAACAGCACCTCCCAAATTGGCTGAATTTCCTATAAATGCAGTATTATGAATATTAAGTTTGTTGGCATATATGGCTCCACCACTACCTGTGCCCTCATTAGCAGTAAATTCTGAGTTGGTAATTGTTACATCTGATTCGGGATTAGCATAGATAGCTCCTCCATTAATACCAACATTGGAAGTGAAAGTACAATCATCTATATTTACAACAGTATTTCCTAAGACTATCCTACTAGTTGATTCGAAAGTATTGCCACTAAGTACCAGATTTGAATTTTGCGCAAAAATCGGGACTACAAGATGTTGCATATTTTTAAATTCACAATCTGAAATAGTACATTCCTGATTAGTAATGAATTTTAATGCGGAATCTGAAAAACCGCCAGTTATAGTTATACCAGTTATAGTGAGTTTGGAATTAGAACCTGCATACAACAGATACTTTTGAGAACTGCCTGAAAAGATGACTTCATCAGCATCATCAGAAATATCTTTAGGCATAATTGTTACTACCTTATTTGTAATATCCACGTTAAAATTAGCAGAATCAGTGAAAGTCAATCCATTTTCAACAGCAATTTCACCAGTTCCACCATTAGGAATGGCATTTACTGCAGCACTTAAAGTTTCAAATACCTGTTCGTCATTTAAAACAAAATAAGGTTCTAGAATTGTAAAGGTAGTTCCTGAATACTCATATCTTTTTTCTGTAGTCAAAGATGAACCTTTAATCAAGTATATTGTATAGGTCCCCCTCTCCAAATAAGAGAAAGATACATCATCATCTTTACCACAAGGTGTCCTATAACATTCCACACCATCTTTATATAAAACAGCATGACTTACATCGTCGCTAACGTCAACAGATATATCCACTGATTTAGTCAATGGATGTAATTGCCATGTAACGGAACCTGTACTATCTCCTTTAAACTGACAATTGTCAAAACTCCAAGATATGGCGCCCTCTGAATCCTCATCATAACTATCAAAATCGTTTGCTTCCATTTCACTTTTATATTTCTTTGTATTTCCTTCGAAATAACAGTTATTAAGTGTAGCTGAACCCGCATCTTCAACACAGATGGCACCACCGGATTTACCTGCCCAATTGTTTGTAAACCGACAGTTATTGGCAATAAGTGAACCTTCATCCACAACTATGGCTCCACCTAATCCATAATCACCAGCAAGATTGCAATAAGCGTTATTACTTTCAAATATACATCTGTTCAAGGTCAATTGTGCACTATCTTCAACTTCTATAGCACCACCATCATATGCATTCCCATTTTTAAAGGTAATGTCATTGATTGTGAGACGTACATCTTTATTAGTTATCTTAAAGAACCAATCTTTATCCTCGGCGTCAAAAATAACCGTATGGCCAGGGTAGGGCTGGAGTGTTATAGATACTTCATCATTAATTGTAATACTAAAATCATCCGAATCATCAGTGTATTTATATGTACCTCCCCAAACCTGTATAAGTTTATTTCCGGGATCATCATCAGCATCATCAAAAGCATCATCTAGATCATCATACCATTTACCGTTATACAAAAAATTATTTCCTTTGGATTTAAGCAAATCATCATCTGAAGCGGAAAGCACATCATTTGAATCAGAGGATGCACTCACTTTATGATTTTCATTTCGACTGTCATCTACATTAATTTCATCAGCGTCATTGACACTTTCAATCGCAGGTGAAGTGTCATTGACTTCTTGTTTCAAATCAGAAGAAGTTGCTGCGACATTTGTATCATCAACTTCGTCTGCCAAAGCAATATTTGTATCGCTGACTTGTCCTTGCAACGTTTCATTAGCATCAGCCGCTGAAACTGCACTGATACTTATAATCATTACAAGAATTATCAGCAATATCCCTATCGTTTTTTTCGACATTTTTAATTACCTCATATTGTCTAAAAATCAAGTAACTAAACCGAACGTTCGTTCTGTTCGATAATACTCATATAGATATTGTAAATTAACACAATACTTAATATACTGTTTTATTTTTGATTATTAATAAATATTTGGCATTATTTTTTTATTGATGATTGCAGGAATTCTTACCAACAATGATTTAAAAGCAAAAAAAAACAAGAAAAAAACGAAATTTACAATAAAAATAAATTGACAACAATTTTAACATGCAAACTTAAAAAAACAGCTGAATATAGAGGAATCCACAAATTTTATTCAATACTAAAGTGGATTTCAACTAAAGCATTTGCATTGATTATGAAAAAGTATTTTCCTATTGAAGTTTTACAGTAATCTGAATTAAAAAAATAAATAAAGGTATATAACTTACCTTTTTACACTAACACGTATGAATCATTCCTCTTTGCCATAGTCAATAATCGCAAATATCCTTTTGATGCTTGAAAATGCAGTTTCAATAGAAGCCATAGATGTGCTTAGCTTTTTAATAGGTTTTGTCAATAGCTGTCCGTACATGATAACCGCCAGTAGAGTTCCCAGTTGCATTTCACCTACTGATAAAAAGTAAATGCCCGCCATATAAACAGTTATATTGCTTACATTTGTCAAAAGGGTTGTAACAGGCTCCATAATGTTGGTAACGTTTCTGGATTTGGCGTAATAGTCAATAACTGTTTGGTTTAATTTTTTAAACCCGTTTTCATGAAATGAATCACGATTTGCCAGACCCCTTTCAAAATAGCTCATCAATCGACCCAAATGCTTTTGATGACCATCATAATAGTCTTTAGATTTATAATCGCATAAGGAAAATGAAATGATATAAATCGGCACTATCACCAGATAAATCAAGCTCAATCTGAAGTCTGTCATCATCATCAGCACTATTACAAGGACTATCGATAGGATTTGCGCATAAATCTCAGAAATTCTGGAAGAGACGAACTCGCGGATGTTCATCACATCGTTGTTTAATCTGGACATGATAAGACCTTTTGAGTTTTCCTTAATGAAAGTGGTCCCAACTGCATCAATCTTGTCAAATAATCCCATTCTTAAATTATAGGCCACCTTTTCACCGATAATTCCCATGATTCTCTTTGGAGTTAATTTTAAGAGATACCCTGCAGAATATAATGCCAAAAGCAAGGCAAGGTTAAAGTAGACGCCAGCATCGTTGAATGAATTCATATTGGAACTCAATAAATTAACTGTCTTACCTGCAACTTTAGGGGCATAAACCATGCACAATGTGGATATCGTAAGCAGAATCATTGATATTGTTACTTTGGTCCTGTCATCCTTTAATATTAGAGTGAATTTTTGAGAGATTTCCTTTCTTTCAGCCCATATGCCCTTATCCGGCCAGGATACATCTTCCTCTACAATTTCTATTGTTTTTGGATTATCAGTGCTTTTGGATTTTATGGTTTTATCTTCCAGGTTCAGGACTTCCTCCAAACGCACGGAAGTTGCATATGCACGTGGCCACCTGTCAATTAATGCCGGAAGGAAAGTTAATGTGCTGACGAAGTAGGCAACATATATAAGAATAACGAATGAATCCACAACACTGTCGGTTTCAAAGCCAATGGTGTATCCGGCATTAACCATTGCAAATGTAATCAGAACAATGGCATATAAACCCCATAACAATACCGGTCCGAGGTAATATTGGCTTAAAATATAGGTCACGTTCTTGTCATAGGAATTCTCACATGCCTTTTCAAATTCGGCTTCATATTCCTGTTTATTGAACGGAATCCTGCCTGCAATATCACTGATTTTGGATAAAAACAGCAAATTCAGTTTTCCGTATGTCTTTTTGGCCCTGAAAAATATTTTCACAATTTGTTTCATTCTCCAAATCAGAATCAGGCTAAGAACACCAACAAAAGCCAAGAAGAACAACGCATAAGTCGTATCAATCAGTGCTATTTCATAAATAATTGCTACGAGTGTAACTGGAACGAGCATTAATTGTGTGAGTATTATCACTATAAAACCCTGTTCCGAGGACATTCCCCTGGTTGACCGTGTAACCAGCCCTGAAATTTTAAATTGCTCAAGTTCCTCACCAGGCAGGTTCATCAGTATATGAAATATTTTCTCACGGACAGTATATGCGGCATTTGAAGCCACTTTTGTCGAGAGAAAAGAAATGACATAAATGGCAATCACTGAAATGACCGTATACATCAGCATGTATGATCCTGATTTGACAAGCAAATCGATATTCTGTTCTTTAACTCCGGTCAAAGCCGTACTGAACAAGTCAATTATTTCCATTTGAAAGAATGTCTGAATGACTATCAAAGCGAAAATAATCAATATTGTCTTCCATTGAAATTTTAATGAAACCTTCAAAAACTTTCTCATGAATATAATTTAGTTTTAAAATATAATATAACTATTTCATAACCCCTGGAAAATGAATTTTACAATTTCTTTTTAAATCAATAATGCCCAAAACTAAAAATGGAAAATTATTGCATGAAAAATTTCTTTTGATTATTGGCCAAAAGTTTTATGGCACTCTCATTCTTATTGAAAAAATCCATGCAGGCATGATGTACAGACAAAATTAAATCCTGAAACTCATTATTATCTTCCATGTTTTTAATTTTAAGACCAATATTGGAACATTCTTTTGCAGAAAGATGTCTCCCATGACTTTTTGTGTTTTCATGAGAACCTAAAACTTCCTTAATTTTCTCAATTGAATCCTTTTCAGATTCATCAAACATAGAATATGTTAAAGATTTTTCTAAAATTTCATCAGATAATTTTCGAGCATTTTCACAGATTATCACAAAAGCTGGAGGATATTTCGAAAGCATAGTCTGCCAAATGGGAGTGGTTTCAGGATGTTTAGACACTTCTTCTTTAGCCCTTTCAAATTCTTTAATTATGGCTTCAGCAGGTATTCCACTGAATTGTGGATCAATAGGTCCTAAACTTGATTGCTTACCCATTACAATTTCTTTACAAGAACAAGCAATCATTGTTCCACCAGACATAGCTATTTGCGGAATAATTGCTCTAATATCTCCTCCAAATGAATCATGCAAATAATCAATAAGAGATTCAGTGGCTCCAACATCACCACCAGGAGTATGTAAAAATAAGTCTAAACCTTTCGATTTATCTAGACCCTGAATAACACTCATGAAACCATTTTTATCGAGATCATTAATGCTAGATCCAGACTTAGGTTGAGTGTGATTTAACCACCCTGAATAATAAACAATTACATTTCTTCCAGTCATTTCAGAATATGCATTAATATATTTTGAAATAACACTTTGAGGATTACTTTCATTAGTAATCTCATGAAAATTTGGCATTCGTAGACCCCCTAAACTTCTAAGGATTTCCATGCCAAATGTTCATCTTTTTCATCAGTATTAAAAAAAGATTTCTCATTTAACTCATTAGATTTTGGAGATATTCCCAATGCATCATATAACTCTTTAACTTTATCAATTGTTAAATCATCCATAATAATTCCTCCGAAAACTAATAATAATAATTATAATTATTATAATTTAAATAGTTTTCAATTTTTTACATTTAACTTATCATATTCATATTATAAGATACTCAATAAACGTTTAATCACACCTATGAAAAATAATTAAACTTAAAAATCTATTTAACGTCTACATCATCTACTTTAATATGATAAGCCAGTCAACTGCTACTTGTTATGTAATTCACCAAATCACCAGCATCAATAAATAACATAGCAAGTAAAATCTAACTTATACTATGTAACTAAAACAAGAAATACTTTTTCTTTGTTTTCAGGACAATTTTACATAGTGAGAACAATTTTACAAAGTCAGAGCAATTTTTATGTGAAATGAACGAATGTTTTGCTAAGAAAGATTTGTACTTAAATACATCATTCATAAATATAAGAACCCATAGTTAGGATTGATATTTTCTGAATGCATAGGCAAGAATTGAGCCTGCAAAATTCTGCCAAACGGAATAAAGACAATAGTGAAAAGTTATTATAAAAATTTGACATTAACGTTACCAATTCCAATAGCTAATCCGAACTATTCATTAACCCGCTGAATTGGACAAAAATATTAAAGGGGATAACATCCATTTGTTTCTAATTTGATTTTCAACCAGAACTGTAACATCTTATCCGCCAGAACAAATTTTTTATCCATTGTATTGAATTCAATAATCCCCTGATTTGAAAGAGAATCAATGAACCTAGTAACACTTGATTTGGAATATCCCAATTGATTATCTAAAGTTGATCGTGTTGCTCCCTCATGCTCCAATAAGTAAATGATGAAGTCTTTTTCACCTTGAGATAATCTTCCCCAAATATAAATCCACATTATTGCTACCTGGTCTATATTCAACTGAAGTGTTTGTCTTATTAAATCTTCATCACAAACTATATTATTAGGCAGTATTGATGATAAGCTATTGATATATAATGGTATTCCGCGTGTACAATTATAAAATCTCCCAAATCCTTCGTCGGTGAATTTTAAATTGTTTGACTTTTCATCAATGTATCTTTTTGTTTCATCAAATGTGAATGGTTCTACATTTATCTGTATCAATCTTCCTCCAAATGCACCTTCCTGACCGTTAATCATGTTTATTATGTCCGCCGTTTTGGAAACTGAACCTGTAAAAATATACCCTACATTGAACTGTTTTTGTGTGAAACTTCTAATTAACCAAAAGAACGCTTCAGGGTCTTCGACATTTTTAAGCAATTGAAATTCATCAATGACAATAATAAACCCAGTTATTTCATCTGATGAATCTACAATCTTTTGAGGCAATTCCATTGTGAACTTTGATAATTTATCATAATTATCTGAAATTACTGGAATTGGAACATCCAATACATTTACATTATCTGAAAAATCATAATTTTTCAGTTCTAACTTTTTAATGGATGATGCAATTTTGCCTATCCACTTTTTGTAATATTTCTTATCCTGTGAAATTGTATCATCAATTGCATTTAGAAGCGCTTTTAAAACTTCTTCCTCTGTTAAATTTCCTTTTTGCCTCCCCATTATTTCTGATATGTCAATGAAGGTTGTTAGAACATCACTACTTTGGTCATTCAATACTTTTTTAAGCAAGAATGTTTTGCCAACTCCACGATATCCGGTTATTAACAGTTGTGGAGGAATATCCAATTTTACTGTGGATAACTGCGTGTTAATCATGTTAATGTCTTTTGTTCTGTTAAAAAAGTATTTATCAATATCCTTCGGCATTGAAACAGGCAATATTTTCATGTTAAACACTTCCTTTTATTTAATCATATTTTATTTTAACTAATTAATATGTTTTTTGTTATTAGACATGTTCTATAAAATCGAACAAATATTATATTATAGAATATTAGACATAGTTTTATTAAATCGAACTAGTTCTATAAAATTGAATATATCCAATAAAATAATAGAATTGAATAGAAATTATTAAATGGAACATAAACCATTAAATAATAATTACATAATTACAAATATTATGAATTTTAAACTATTTAAAATTAAGTATTGAGTAATTAAAAGATTAAAACGAAGCAAAAACAATTTTTAATAATATTTAGAAACTTACAATCTAAAAACAATAATATTATATGATAAAGTTTTTGTTGCTTAATTGGCAAAAACATAAAATTTAAAACAAGGGATTATTTTTGGATTGATATTTTCTGAATGCATAGGCAAGAATTGAGCCTGCAAAATTCTGCCAAACCGAATAAATCGCTCCAGGAACTGTTGCCTGAGACAAGTTTGGAAAATGGGTTTTTGCAAGGCTGGTTGACAAACCTGAATTTTGAAATGCAATTTCAATAGCTACTGTAATTGTCTGTTTTTTGTCCATTCCTGCAAGGCGTCCGATTCCAAATCCAATTAACATTGAAAGGAAATATTGCAGGACAATGACAATAAGTATTATAGTGGATGAAGTTAAAATAGCCTGTTTATTGGCTCCGATCACCCCTGCAACGATTAAACAAATCACAATGGAGGATACTGTAGGCAAGTAATCTTTTAATTTTTCACAAAAATTAGGGAATTTATAATTCAGAATCAAACCTAACATGATTGGAACAATAACTATCTGAACAATTGAAATTAACATGTCAACCGGATTGAAATGAATCTGATTACCTATTAACAATAATGTGATTATTGGAGTCAACAAGGGCGAAATCACAGTGGAAACTGCAGTTAAGGAAACCGACAATGCCACATCTCCCTTCGCAATGAAAGTGATGACGTCGGATGCAGTTCCTCCAGGTACGGTTCCAACAAGAATGAGTCCGGCTGTCAAAGCGGTATCGAGAGAAAATGCTCTTGCAAGAGCGAATGCCATGAGTGGCATTATGATATATTGTGCTGAAATTCCAACTGTAATTGCCTTAGGATTTTTGATTACATTAATGAAATCATCCGCTTTCAATGTTGTTCCCATTGTAAAAAGAACTATGCTTAAAAGTAAATTAATAATGTTGATTCCGTTATATTCACTTAAAACCCATTTAAATGAATTTGGATAAACTAGAGAAATAGCTACCGCCAACAATATTACTATGAAAAAATATTTTTCGATGAATTCTAAAATCCCTTTCATGTTCTAAATTTTTGATTTTTGACTTTAAAAACGTGTTGAAAAAAATCAAAGGAGAAAATTATTAAATTGACTGCTTTGATTTTTTAAGAAATATTATTGCAATAATGGCTGTCACAATAACCGAAATCACATTTGCAATCATTGAAGGCAACCTTAAACCTTCCGGAGCCTGCAGAATATATCCGAATGCAATTAATGTGCACAAAATTGCTGGAATCAATGCAATTATATACGGTTTGTCATTATTGCTAAGATAAGCGCTTGCAGCATATAATACAACTGTAGCCACTATTAATTGAGATACGGCAAAATATCTCCAAATCAGACTAAAATCAATAAAAGTTAATCCAAATGCCACTAAAAACAAAGGAACGGCAATTTTCAGTCTTGAAATTAGTTTTTCATGATTGAGATGGAGTTCATCGGCAATTGTTATTCTTGAGCTTCTAAGTGCAGTGTCACCTGATGTGATTGGGCAGATGACAACCCCAATAATGGTTAAAACCAAACCGACAGGCCCCACTAATGTTTTTGCCATTTCATAGACCCCAACTGAAGGTGTTGCACCATATATTGCTGCAAGTTGAGGCTGTCCGTGGAAAAATGCCATTGCAATTGCAGCCCAGACAAGAGCAACCAAACCCTCCAAAACCATGGCACCATAAAATACTGGTCTTGCATCATTCTCATTTTCAATGCATCTTGCAACAATTGGGGATTGGGATGCATGGAAACCTGAAACGGCACCGCAGGCAATTGTAATAAACAGATATGGGAAAATACTTTTGTCAGTTAAATACATGCCTTGTGTTGTGAACTCCGGAATTGAATATGACGGATTTAAGATCAATGCTCCAATCATCAGCACTGCCATGATTAACAGTAATGCTCCAAAAACAGGATATATTCTTCCGATGATTTTATCAACCGGAAATACGGTTGCAATCAAAAAGTAAATGAATATTATTGTTACCCAAATAAGTATGGGAATACTGGTTAGGTCTGCAAGCAAAGCTGCAGCTCCTTTTGCAAATGTGGCCGAAACAAAAATTCCAGTAATTACAATAAGAACCGCCATGAACTTCTGGATGTTACTTCCCAAATATTTTGAAATAATGCTCGGCATTGTGAATCCGTCATTTCGCACGGACATGAACCCTGAGAAGAAGTCATGAACTCCTCCAATGAAAATTGTACCAAATACAATCCATAAGAATGCGGCAGGGCCGAATAATGCTCCTTGTATTGCTCCAAAAATAGGTCCCAAACCGGCAATATTTAAAAAATGAACTAAAAAATTCTTGATTTTGGACATTGGCATATAATCAATGCCATCCTGCAGTCTGAATGCAGGAGTTTGTTGAGTTTCATCAACCCCTGAAATTCTTTCTATAAATTTTCCATAAACAAAGTATGATCCAACCAATGCCAAAACACAAATAATAAAGCTATACATAATAATACCTTTGATTTTATATACTATTGATTTAATTATAATTTTCAAAAACAATGCCCACTCCGACATAGAGCAGTTCAAACAGAATAAATCAGACAAATATCCAAATATCAACTATTCCCAAGAGCAAGCAGCAATACCACAATCTTCATCTTTTCCAGATACTATTGCTATTCTCATCATATCTCTTTTTAAAAGTTTAGGAATTAGGAATTAAAATCCTAATAATCCCAATATTATAGAAATGACAAATATGATTATTCCTATTTTCAATAATGTTTTCAAGCCTTTTAACACAGCATATATTATTAGAACTACTATTAGTATCCTAACAACATTCATTATCATCAAATCCATCATATTTTATACCTCCCACAATATTATTTTTCATTTGCTTTTCGCAAATCTTCTCTTTTTTAAATTCAACCTTAAGTTTGTTTTACTGAACTTTTCAAAAACATTCAATTTACATATATCCGCAAATAATGTTGATTGCAGATGTCAAATATTTTTTTTCATTAATATTTATTTTTTTATTGATTAATAAAGCTATCGTTGCTTGATGAACAAAAACAGTGAAGTGAGTTACTGTTTTCCAATATACAGAACCTTCGTTCGTCATATAAATTTCCAATATGACAGAACGTTCGTTCTCTACATCATTTAAAAACCATAAAATATAAATTATTAGATTGTATGAATACAAGACAATTAATTTTAGAAAAGACTTTAAAATTAATGATTGAAAAGCAGAACTCCATCATTTCAATTAGAGAAATCAGCGCCGCATCAGGAATCGCTACTGGCGGAATATATCACCATTTTTCTAATAAAGAAGAGATATATAATGAGATTACTGAAAGATACTATCTAAACTTTTACAAATTCAATATAGATGAACTCAGGCAGATAAATGGAAATTCAAAAGAGAAAATCCACGATGTCATGGTTGAAATTTTTAAGGAAAAACAAAGCGGAATCAAGATTGAATCGATTGATGAGGAAATAGACTACAGAATCATATTGGCGATTTTGACTGCAAAAGGATTTGTTCATGAAAATTTTCAGGAATTATGCCAAAGCCTCCTAAACGAATTGAAGGAATTTTTCACAGAAATTGTTGAGGAAGGTCAAAAAAACAGACAAATCCGACAAGACTACTCAACCAAAGACATTGTAGATTCATTAATTATCATGTACATGGGAATTGCATATAAATGGGAATCATATATAATTGATGATATGATTTTTGTCTTTGAAGATAATTTTGATTTGCAATGGGAAAAGATAAGATTCAGAGAATAATCAATTAACTAAAAAACATTGTGTGGTTAGATGAACACTAAAGACTTGATTGTTGAAAAAACGCTAAAATTAATATTGGAAAAAGGTACAGTCGATATTTCAATTAGAGATATTCAAAATTGCACAGGACTGACAACCGGCGGAATATATTATCATTTTTCAGATAAAAGCGACATATTTGAAGCAATTATGCAAAAGTATATGGTAGATTATATTAAAATCGATTTTGATAAAATCCCACTTGAAGGCTCATCAAAGGAGAGAATCCATGACGCATTGCTTTACATTTTACATCACTTCATAAACGGTGTGGAAATTGAAAGCATCAACAAAAAAATCAATTATGGCACTGTATTATTTCTTTTAACCGCAACAGGATATGCCGATGACGAGGTCAGCAGGACAATTTCACAAATGGGAAATGATACTGGAATATTTTTAAACGGCCTTGTCGAAGACGGCAAAAGGAAAAATGAAATCCGGAAAGACTTCTCAACCAAAAACATTGCCGAAACATTGTACATCATGTATATGGGAGTTCAATGCTTTTGGTTAGATTTCCCAAACGAGGATATTGATCTCCTTTTCGAGAAAAACTTTGAGATGACCTGGCAGGCCATCGAATGCCAGTAAGACTATTTTTTCAACATACTGAATGATATAAACACATATTTACATAATATCAGCATATTAGATTTAATATCTCTTGATTTAATGCATAATGCCCAATACAATTGGACTTTTTAGAATCTATGCATCACTTCAATTTTTCCTTATCATCAATGTAGACAATAGCCAAAACAAGCATGATGACATGCAAAACAAGCAGAATTAATGAAACCTGGTTAAATGCAACAACGGAAGCAGAATCATGACCTATAGTGCCTCCTGCCAGAACTGCCACCATAACAACAACCATTGATGATCCGATGGCTGCAAAAATCTGTCTTAGAGTATTGTTGACAGCTGTTCCGTCCTCTACCTTGTCGGATACCATTGTCAGTGCCCATGTTGTAGCGGGCATCAGGGCAAGTCCTGCACCGATATAACGGATTGATTGGGTTATCATCATGAATTCGAATGAGGAATCCTGAGTATAGAACATCATGGTTGCAAATCCAATTATTGAAATTACACAACCCATAATCAGAACCTTTTTGATTCCTATTCTGTTTGTAAGCAGAGGCCCTATGAAATTAAATGCAATAATCAAAAGACCGCCTGGAAACAGCACGGAAGCGGAAATGATTGCTGAATTGTTGGCTATGCCCTGAATGAAAATTGGAACAAGTGCAGTGCATCCGTTTAAAGCGAAAAAGAGAATGCATATAAATATTGTACCCACTGAAAAGTACTTGTTTTTAAGAATGGAGACATTAATAAAAGGCTTGTCCAATTTTGGCTGACGCCTTACAAACAATGTCAAAGCAATAATTCCAATAATTATAGGAACAATAACAAAATAATGAGTAAAACCGTAATCTGCAACGTTTGTAAAACCAAGCATCACTCCTCCACATCCAATGACTGACAACACTACGGAGAGATAGTCCAGAGGATAATCCTGAGTTGGCGTATTGTCCTTAACAAGAATCAAACCTAAAGCCATCAGAATCAGTGCAGATATTGTGAAAAACGAAAACAATGACCTCCAGCCATATAGGGTTATTACAAATCCTCCGAGAAATGATCCGACAACAGGAGCTATTGCAATAATAAGACCATACAATCCCATATATGTCTGCCATTTCTCCTCAGGTATGATTCGCAAAAGAAGAATCTGAACATAAGGCATCAGGACACCGTTTCCAATAGCCTGAGTAACCCTACCTATGATAAGCATAGTCATTGATGTTGAAAAGTAACATATAACCGATCCAAAAAGAAACATGACCAATGAAAAGAAAAATATTGTTCTTGCATTGAATCTGCGTGAAATAAAAGCGCTTAATGGAATCATGACTCCAACAACAAGCAGAAATGCGGAATATGACCACTGTGCCTGTGTTGAAGATACGGAAAAGTCACTCATAAGGTAAACTACACCTGTTGTGATTATGCCTTGGGCTATGGTTACCAGACTGGTGGTCAAAGTAAACAAAACCAGCAGCTGCATTTTATTGTCTAATTTCAAGTTCATTATTTTCACTGAATATGTTGTTATTAATTAAAAAGCGATGTAGTTTAAACTATATCTGAATATAAAAATCCAAGAGCGCTTTGACCGAATAATGCGATGTAAGGTGTTATCACGATATTAAGAATTGACAAGACCACTAAATGATCAAAGATAAATGTTAAGACCATCTCAATTACTGAAACAATCACTAAAACTAATATGGACAATAGGATTACCTTACCTAAACCAATCATTTTAAGGTCTTTTGCGGCTGAAATGAAATTTAAAGCTTTTAATAAACTGCCAGTGTGTGCCAATCTTGCTTCAGCCATAACCTGGAAGAATGTAAATACTAAAAATATAAGCAAACCAGCAACAAGGGTAAACGCCAATGAAACAAATAATGGAAATGCCGCATTATTTATTGCATCTGTAACGCCCACATTTCCCATAAGAACCGGAGAAATCTGTAAAGTTAGTGCCTGACCGATATTTATAAGGTTGCCGTAAACATTTGTGACCAAACCTATAAATACGACAATCAATGCCGGAACGATAAAGTAGAATATCATGATAACGATTTTCTTTAAACCGGCACCCCAATTTCCCCACCATTTGAAATCGGGTATCTTATCCTGCAATTCAATTCCTGATTTGACACACTGAACGGATATACTTCGAGTAATAATTCCGATTATTATTGCAATTGCAATATATATTGCTCCAATTACAAAATTTGTAAGGTCAATAATTCCAAATAAAAACGTTATTACACCCTGAACAGCAAATGCTCCACCCAATACTGACAAAATGGCATAAATTGACAATATTTCTAAGTTTTTTGATGGAAATACAATTGCTCTTTTAATTATTTCTGTTATGTCCATATTAACATCCACTGAATATTTATTTAATTTAATTTCATGTTTTTATCCTAAAGATATAACTTAAATATCAAGCTATATCGGAGTATAATAATCCTAGGGCTCTTTGAGTAACTAATATCAGGTATGGAGTCATTATAATAAAAATGACAGATAATAAAAATGGGAAATAAGTTAATGCAATCATTAAAATGATTTCAATAGCTGCAATGATTACGGCAACTAATAACATCAATAGTATTGCCTTGCCCACACCAATCCTTATAATGTCTTTTGCGGCTTCAAAAATATTTAAGGCTTCCCTTATACTGCCCGTATTTGCCAGTCTTGCTTCAGCCATCAATTGAAGAATTGAAAAGATTACAAATAAAATTATAGCAACAGTAATGGTAATAGCTAGAGAATTCAAGAAATCGGATAATGCAAGAGATATTGCAATTATCGCAAGAGATATAGAACCATCCATGATATAAACACTGAATATCTGTAAGATTAATTCATGAACAACCGCTATTGCATTGCCAAAAAGATTTGTATCAAATCCTACAAGTATAACAATCAATGCGGGAATTATGAAGTAAGCTACTAAAACAATAAAGTTATCAAAACCTGTCATGAAGTCATCATACAGTTCAAAAGCCGGAACATTGTCATCAAGTTCAATTCCGGATTTGATAACCTTGATGTGATATCCGAAGATTATGAATCCGATTAACATGGCAATTATAAGATATACTCCTCCAGCCAGATAATTATCAGCATTAATAATCCCATATGCATATGTTAAAGCTCCCCCTAAAGCGAATCCTACCATAAGCACTGATAAAAGAAGATAAATTGCAAACCTTCCAGTATTTTTTGATGGAAATAGAAAAGCGTCCCTGATTATTTCTGTTATCTTCATGTTAATCTCCTCTGCAATATTTTTATGAGTAACTTTTTGTAATCCCCCATATATAGAATTATGCCCCATTTTTAAAAAATAAAAAAAGGAAATAACTCAAAAAGAGAGTTATTCCACACTGCTGATTTTGTTTGTCATGTCTTCTGTGAAGTTCATTTTTACAAATGTGTCATCTGTTGGAAGTATCATGCTGAATTCATGGATTTCATCAATCTGACCGGATCCTCTGAAATTATTGAATCCTAGGACATGTCCTCCGGTTGTCTTATTATCAGAGAGGAAATGAAGATGCCATCCATGCATGTTCAACTCATTCATATACTCTGGGAAGTATATTGCCACAACTGTTCCAGTCTGGTTGGTGTGGTTGAATACCTTTTGGTCTACTTTTGCAACTTCAGTGAACTCCTTATATGGTTTTTCCTGTTTTTCAACGCTTCTGACTGTAATGTTTGAAAAATCACCTTTGATTTTGATTACGTACATGTTGTTAGTGCCGTATTTTTCAATTGCCTTGTCCAGTTGACTGGTCAAATCATCGAAGTTCTTGGCAGTTATATTGGTTATGTTTCCGTCTTCATCGAATTTGGTGATTGTGGCGAATGGTATGGTTTCATTATCCGGCATGACATTAATGCTTCCATCAGCGGCTGCCTGATAAACGACACCATCCAAAACTATCATCTCACCGTTTACACCTTCAAATGTTCCAAGACCAATGTCTCCATGGGTTTTAAAATCTCCCACAGTGATTACACCATTATATTCCCCATGCATAAAAGCCTGCATTAAAGAGACTTGATACATAGAATCATCATTATTGTTCAATAATAATGAATTCTGAGCGCTGACTGCTGAAACAGCAACCAAACCTATTATGATTAATACAAAAACTATCTTTTTATTCATCAAAATATCCTCCTATTGATTATATTGAATGCATATTGTATTTTGGTAGGTTAAATACAAATATGAATATTTTATTGCATTCTAATATAAAATATTTGTCTTTACGGTAAAAATAGAACAGATGTTCTGTTGATTAGGCGTAGAAGATGAAAGGAATAGATTTTAATATTCTGCAAGGTATTAAGAAGATTCTAAAAATATCTTCAATATGATTGAGGGATTTATCATGAACTTTTCCATTACAAAAGCAAGATAGAAAAACTAGTTTTTGCCTAAAATCTCTTTGATTATTCGTCTGTCGTTGTTGTCGAATGCTCCTAAAAAGTATATCAACGGGAAATAGATTACAATTCCAACAGGAATTGCCAGCCATATGCTTGGAGTTATGAAATTGAAGAGAGCTCCCAAAATTAAAGAACCCACAATTATTTTGAATATGTCAAAATAAAGCTTCTGGTTTAAGCCATGACCCAAGCGATAGATTACGATTCTCTGAATTACAATGATTAAAGCATAGCTTATGATTGTCGAAATCGCCGCACCATAATATGAAAGATACGGTATGAAAATCAGATTCAAGACAATGTTGATGATTGCCCCGAATATTTGAACTTCCCCGTCGTGTTGACGACGGGGATTCGCAAACCAAAAAAAAGAATATAGTTTATTTATTTTTGGAAATTTTTACTGCACCGTCGTCCCAACGATTTCTAATCCTTTATTAAGGATGTTAATGGCCGCATTCCGGTCACGGTCGTGATGCGTATGGCAAATTGGACAATCCCAGTCTCTTATTTCTAGATTTTTAAGTCCTTTGATGGTTTCATTTCTTTTTTGACATTTGTGGCATATTTGTGTTGATGGGAAAAATTTGGATACTTTAACGAATTCTACATTTTCCTGTTGGTATTTTTGTTCTATTTTTTCTAGGAGTTGTCGTGGTGCGTTTAATTGTATTGCATGACTTAAGTGTTTGTTGTTTTTCCATGATATGATGTTTTCGTTTTGAACGGCGATAAATGAACTGTTTTTAA
>JAFRFD010000026.1 GCA_017434525.1 Methanobrevibacter sp. | reverse complement strand
TCACCAGAAGGTGTATAATTGGCAGTTAAGTTGATAATTATTCTTTTCGTAAATATCGTCCAAGTCTCCAATGTCAACCATTAAGTTCGTCATTACTTGGATTAATTTATTTCTGGTATCACTGCTCATGGTTAACGTGTTTACGGGATTAAATTCGTGGTTATCATAAACGTAATTAGGGTCATCTCAGTGTTTACAAATACACGCTCCTAATAATCAGCAGTGCCCTTTATCCAAATCCCGTAAGTATTCTTCTGGTCCCACATCACTTCATGCGTAATCATGTCCGTAGTGGTATAAATAAATCATTCCTGCTTTATGATAAATTTCATTCGTCATAATTGGTGTCTTCGTTCTAATTTCAAACATTCTTGTTCTCCTTACTTAGTTAATGTTGTTTTGGTTCTTCTTCATTCTTCTTCTTTAAACTGTCTAAATATTGTTTTAATTCTTCTTTTGTCATGTTGTTTTCTCCTTCTAAGAAGTCTCTAAGATAAACAATTGTCGCATTGTAAGTTAGGGACTTCCCTGTTTGTTTAGCAATTCATTGCTTTAAGTCTAATAATGCTTTCTTCCCAGCAAGATTTAGTGGGACGTATTTAATCCCATAACTACCTTGTGAAATTGGGGAGTTCACATCATCAACGCTCAAAGTCTTCTTGGTTGATTTCTTCGTATTCATATTTGTCTCCGTAGTCAAAATATCTTTTGAGTGAATTAGGAATTACTTTAATTCATGTTAGTCATTGAATAATTATGTGGGTGTGATGGTCGTTAACTGAACAAAAAATAAAAAATTTTTCCTGGTGTCTTAAACACTTTACTAGTTTATTCACATCCGAACTTCGACCAACTCGCACGGCTATGTTCCGACATTTTCTTGTTCGAAAGTCATACGGCTTTTGGTGTTTACGTTGTTCTTCAAATGGGACTAAGTCCAAGTGTATCCAGACTAATTTTTCATTCAGCCCGGTGATGTTAGGTAAATCACTACTTCACATTTAATAAATTTTAATTTTAAATTTCTTTAAAGTCTTTTCTACCTTGTAAGCATCCATTCTTAAACAAGTTAGTGCATAATGGTGGGTAGTTGGTACTTCTTCCATTTCTCACCAATCAGCAACTAAACTTAAATTATTTCACAATCAAGGTTGTTGAGATTTATAGTCGTGTTGGTTAATAATAAACGTATATTTTTTAAAACTACTTGTTGGATGAACCATTGTCGATTTTAACAGTGTAAGGTTGCCGATAAGGTGAAACTTTGATTTTTAGCAGTCTTGTTCGTAGTTCAAAACGTTTTTCATCAGCAATTGGAATTTCTAACACTCATAATCCCACATTCTTCTTTGCTTTGGATTGTTTTAGTGAATACTTAATATTTTGTTTATTTAAGTATGCTTCAATCTTATCGTGATTATCTGTATAAAAACTTTCAGGTAATAAATATTTAACTTTATCTTCCATAGTATTCTCCTTTTAAAAAAAAATAAAAAAATTCTTAGACTAACCACAGACTTAAAAAATTATTTTTAAAAAAATTTTTCAGGGTAGGTATATTAATTATTTTTAAATCATGGGTTATTACGGTGTAATTGTACTTGTAGGGTTTGTATAAATACTGCTCCAAGTCTTCTGGTGCGATCCCACTTACGTAGGGGAGTTTGTTTGTTTCTAGATAATCCAGGACTGCGGGAGTGTTTGCTCCATCAAGTACCAAGTACATTTTCGAGTTTTTCATGTTTTGGCTCACTTTCTAAAAGTTGCGTTTTAAGGCGTCTTTTTTAGTTTTATGTATAATTACACCTTTTAATCATTTCTGCCCCGCTAAGAGCCTTTAAATGCGTTATACGGGGTTATTTGGTGGGGTGGTTATCTTTGCACTCCATGTGAAACTACCGTCCTAGTGTAAATTTTTTAATCCACTCAGTTAATTTGTAGATTGTAGGGTGGTAGTTTATTTCCTTTGTTAAGGGGGTGGGTGTTGCGTGGTTTTCCCCCATGTCTGATGTACTTTATTTATTTCTTTTCTTCGTTTGTACTTTCGTACGCTATTTTAAACGCTGCCCGTAGGTAGTATTCAATCAGTGATTTATTAGGGGTTTTGTTTCATTTCCCTTTTATTTCCGCATCTTTCATGTCGTTTAATATATCAAATATTGCGTTAAATACATCGTGGAAATTATTTATTTTTTTCATCTTTTAATTATTTCCTTTTTCTTGTATGCTTATATTATATCACATTTTATTATAATCTAAACAAAAAAGTGCACTTTTATGCACCTTTTTTTTCTTTTAAGAGTTTCATCAAGAAATTTTCATAAGAATTCATTAATGAAATTTTTAATAAGTTTGCGGTTCTATCTTTTCCCATGTAGTTTGTTTTGTTTCTTGTCTAGTTTATATAATCTTTCTAAAGCTTCAAAATCTCTAATATTAAATTCATTAAGTAAATTTTTATTATACGCATCTTTTACATCATTAAATCATTCTAATGCTGTAGGAGCGTTCATGTCTTTAATGTAATCTTCTACGGTTTCACATTTGGCTAAACGTAGGGGGTTTTTCTTATCTAAAATACTCCTTAAATCAAATAATCTACCCGCATAATATTCTTGCAGTTCCATGTTAATTTTATACCTTCCTTTTTGTTGTATATTTATATTATATCATATTTCATTAAGTTTTTTACATTTATTTTAACTTTTTTATTTCTTTGCGTTACAGCGTTAAAAATTTCTTTTATGTATGTTTACCCTTTGAATGTATTAACTGCGTTTTAATCTAATCTCTAAGCGTTTAAAGGGGTTAAAAAAAGGAAGGGTGGGTTAAGTCCTTCCGTCAGTGTTAAATGTTTGCAATCTTTACTTATTTAAATCTATAATAAGAGATTTAAGGGCTTCGGTTCTATTATCATTATCCTTAAAGTTTTTATTATGATGTAAATATACGCGGTAGTTATCTAGTAATTTAACTGCTTGGTTAATTAGTGCTTGTTTTTGTTGCATAATCTTTTACTTCCTTTCTTGTATTTATATTATATCACATTATTTTATTTTTTCACACTTTTTTTTACTTTTTTAGCAAAGAAAAAGAAACGGGGAGGTTCCGTTTCTCTTTGTTAATCTAATGGGTTAATTATTTGCTTATGTCTTCTTTAACTCGTTTTAAATAATCTTTAACGGCGTTATTTCAGTTATTTATTGCTGTATCAATGCTTGTTTGTAAACCACATCCGTTTAGCAGAAGTTCTCTAATTTCATACATTAACCTATTTACTTTTTCAATTTCTTTTTTGGTTAACTTCATAGCACCTTTTTTGTTAATCGCGTTATAAATACTAGGACAGTATTTATCAGTGAAATTTTTAATTTGTGATTTTGTCATTGATTATTTACTCCCTTTTTATCTTTTGTTTACGTTTATATTATATCATACTTTTTTAAATTATCACAACTTTTTTAATGTTTTTTGTTATTTAGTTTACATAATAAGTGCCTGCATCAAACGTCAAATTCAAAAAGTTTTGATTTAACGCATGATTTTTTGCTTTATGAGTAATTATATATCCCCACCTAGTTTTGTTGGTTATACGCTAAATCTGAGCGTTATAATGGGTATTTCACGGGTTAGATAACTCCCGCAGTTAGTGATTTGCTGGGTATAACTAAATAAACGGGGTTATATGTTAACTAGTTAATTTTAAAAGTAGTACACTAATTACTAGTTAATTTTAATATAGTACTATATATATTTATACTAGTTAACTAAGTAATATTATACACTACAATAAAAAAGAGTAGTAAACTTAATTAAGTCTACTACTCTTTAATGTACTATGATTAATCAAAAAGTAAATTTATTAATTCTTCTTTAATAGTTTCTCAATCTTCACCATCATTATAATCGTTTATTAATTTAGTTATTTGGTTACTAAAAGATTTTAGATAGTGGTGGTGTTTCATTTCAAAATCTAAACGTTCCATAAAATCTTCTTCATTGTCGATAATAGTGGAATTATCTTGAATTCAGTTTAATAAATCTGCTTTCGTTTTCATAACTTTTAAAAGTCCTTTCTTATCTTGTTAACAATTATATTATATCACATTTTTAAATAAATTATTAAAATATTTAATTATTTTTATTTTTTTAGTTAGTTAGTTTATATATACTATGGGGAGAGGAGAATAGGGACTACTTACGTGACTGTCCAGTTCTTCTAGTACCTAAAAGACTGCAGGATGTCCTAGTAATTTTTGTGAGAAAATAAAAATTTTTTTGGTATAATGTATGATGTTATGATGGAAAATTTAACGCCGAGAGAAAGACATGTGCTGGCACGAATTCTGATGCCTTACATTGTCGCAAGTTTGAATAGTGGGGACTTTGGAATGGCTAATCCCACTGGGAATGACCCACGAATGTCTTATGTACGACCCCATCTAGGTTATTCATCTGACACGCTGATGGTTAAATACTTGGCAAAGTTAAGTCCTACCAGAAGACAATGAATTGAAGAAAATGCTGATTGTATCATCGTGGCGGGAACTGCTAACTTGAAGCCTTCCGAAATTCCTTACTACAAAGATTTAGCCAAAAGTTTAAGATTAAAACACAAAGGAGAACTATTACAACATGGAACAAACACAAAACAACAAGAAATTGGACGAAAAGAAGACCACCCAACTAAACAAGTTGATGGAAAAAATCCAACTCCTAAACCAAAAAAATAGAGAGTTAGAAAATTACGTGTATAACTTGGATTTATCCCAAGCTCAAGATGCCGTGCAAGAAGATATCTCTTTCACACGGGGATGAACGAAGAATGAATGGGACGCAGTTGCTAAAATTATGCACGATACCCAAGTGGAATTTGAAGCAAGTTTGAATGAACACCAAAAAGAACTTTATACCAAGCTTCAAGACTTCCAACTTTTAGCCCAATTGTCCCAACAAAATGCTAAGAAATAATCATTCTTGGCTGACTGATTTAGAATACGTTAAACTTTGTATTCAAAAAGTGTGCGACCAACTAAACATAACTAATCCGAGTGATCGCGACTTCATTGAGAAAATTGCTCTTCACTCACAAAGTGATGGGCATTTTTTTTACAAGGTGAAAGCGTATCTAAGTTTGAAACCAACAGGGAAGGTGAACCCTGACGCTTCACAAGAAATGCCTAAAATTACGGTAATTATGGGAGAATATAATGATGGAAAAAAGACTAAACTACCCAACCTTCTTGAAACCCGTCTACGAGAACTTCGTAGCCATGATTAACGGGGATACAGAACACGTACAACGTTATTTTTATATTATCACTGCTCGGGGTACAGGGAAGACTACTTCCTTGTTAAAGATGTTAGGATACTTCTGCTTCAATTACCCCTTTGTTATTAACATCGTGAAGAAGACGTGGAGCAAGTTGCTAGAATTTATCGAGCAATTACAAGAAATCATGATTAACGATTATGGGATTAGCCCCGTGTTTAACCAATCCAAGCGTCGGATGGTGTTTGGACAGTCAATCATTCGGGTCTTTACCCTTAACAAGGAACACATGAAGCAAAAGGAAGTACCGACTGGTATCTCGATTGAGTACACTAAGAAGGCTGTGATTAATATTGTGGACGAATGTTCACCCGATATTGACTACGGACTATGAAGTGTGTTCGAACAATCACAAAAGGCTGGAGAAAACCAAGTGCCTAAAACTACTTTCTTCATGTCAAACCCGTGAGTGCGGGGGGATTATTTCATTTCTAAGTGGTGAAAAGAACTCCAATGAACTAGACATGATGGAATGACTGAACCATACTACAAAATTGTTAATGATGGGAAGTCTACTTACATTGGTGCTAGTTTGTTTGCTAACCCTTTATGTCCTGAAACAGACTTACAAACTTACTGAGATACCACCGAGTATAACAAGAACCAACGAGACATTGTAATTTTTGGATTACCAGGTGCGTCCAACGGACAAGTCTTTGATAACTTTTACAAAATGCAGTTCTTTCATGTATCACAAGACTTTAATTTTTACATAGGTGGAATTGATGTTGGTTGAACGACCACTGCAGGAGATGGGGGTGCTACCACCCTTGAACTCTTTAAATTTCACCAACATGAAGGCCTGGAAGGTGTTTATGAATACTACCACCACAACAAGGACGGATTTATTGACAGTAGTCAACAACAAACTTACATGTTAGGTAAACTGTATGCTTATTTAAGTAATCATAACGATAATAAACCCTGTACAATGTATGTGGATGTAGGTGCAGATACTTCCATTGCTGGACACATGTCCGAAGAATGATTAAAGACTTTTGGCATGCGGTGTGGTCACCCTGTGATTTTCTTACCCGTCACGTATAGCATGAAGCAACACTGACGCTTAAAAGACCGTTATGACTGAATTAATGTGTGCTTAGCCATGAATAAGATTTTAGTAAGTGACAAGACACAACCACACTTAGCACAAGATTTAGAAAGTGCGGTGTATAAGGACGCTACCGTGAATGTTGAAAAAGACCCGCAAATGGACCACAACTTCTCGGATACAATTATGGCCTTATGTTATGCCGCCATAGGATATTACAAAACATGATTAGCTGGATGAAAACTTTGAGAAAAACGAAAACTGAAAATACAACGACTAGTGAACAAGTTCCAAGCGAACCAACCAGACGAAAACAACAAGACGGAGGACACTACAAAGTCTACGTCCGAAGTGACGAAGTCAACGGACAACTCGTTGAAGGACTTGCCCCCATTACTTGACCCGAATTTCTAAACCACGAAATTCCTGAAGGTGCGACTGAAGATGATTTAGCCCACACCTTAGTACCAGGAGAATTTTACGTGGTTGGTAAACGATTGGTGAAGTACTTATATACCATTACCGCAACACGCATCATTGTGTGCGATTTGGCGCGTCTAACTCCTGTCCCAGATGATAATTACAAGCAATGAAAACATCGCTATGCTAACGCTCACCCTGTGGATTTGGATGCGGATGAATATAAGAAGCAAGAAGAAGAAAAGAAAAAAGAAGTCGAACAACAACAAAAAAACATTAAAGAAATTACACATGATATCTTAGTTTAACGAAAGGAGCAAACAATGGACGATGATAAATTTATTATTACGGAAGAATTCATTAAACAAAGTGACGAAAAATACATTAAACCCTTAATACAAGCACTAGGAAAGGACTAATATGGCAGACCAAAATATACTTGGTAGTGACCAAGCGATAAACGAATGGGTACAGCAACAAACTAAGCACATTGAAGGACAACCTGTCCGAGTGTACCCGTTCAAGATTGTTAGTGGATTATCATACTTTACCAACAAGGGACAAAAACCCTTAGGAAGTAATCCTGGTGCCACTACGGTATCTGGAGATAATACTGCTACCAATGAGAGTTTAACGGGAGATAAGGTACAACCAAAGGCTGATGTTTATGGTGCTTACTCGGGAGTGACCACAATGTTCTCGGGGGCAAAACCTTTAATTGCTTACTGATTTGGTGTCACCAACGTCACGATTGGTGATGACGGAATGGATAATGCGGTATCAAACCGTACGACTGAATATTTAAATGTGAAGTGAGTTAATCCCGTTCCCCTAACTGATGACATGACAATACCCGATGATGCCTTATTCACACCTAAACAATTTCAAAATCCGTTTGAAAATAATAAAAACGAATTCCCATGAAAGGAGCTAGGATTACAGGCCTATTCAGTATCGAGCGGAAAGGAACAACACAGTGAAACGTTGGATAACTTGAAGATTGCTTGTTATGAAACGTCTTATGATTATTCCATGTACTCGACTGATTGAGTGCCTAACTTCCAACAAATTAATGAGTTTGTTTATTTCATTGTTGACGTTCGGTGTGCTTGTCCTATTGCTCTGCGGATTACCAGTGTGGAACCACACTATGACGCAGTAGGAATATTACAAGACTGCACTATTAACTTCAGCTCGATTAATCAGTACTATAACAACAACGGACGGAATGTTTTAACTTACGTGAAATTTGGTCCAATCGGTGATGACTATGCCTTCCCTAAGGAAATGTGATATGCCGACCCTAATAATCCAAACGCAGAACCTACCTTCATGACGGTGCTTGATAAGAACTTGTTTCAAAACAGGATGGGTGGGGTAAACCAAATTGAAGTTAAGAATAACTCCTTAACGGCTCAACTAGGGGCACTTGTTTACGGACACCCTTATGTACCCTTTCACATGGTATACGATGACAAGGGAGATATTATCTTACAAAAAACCTGGTATGCTGATGATTATTTAATCCCATGAAGGTTCACTGCTCCGTGCCAAGACTTGATTGACGTATCGAGTGAAATGGTTCACAGTGTTTATGATTTAGCGATGAATATGTTGCTAATCAACGAACAAATCTGGGGAAACTGAAAGCAAACCAAAGAATACTATAATGTCACCCAGAACTTTACCTTTCAAGGTGGATTAGCCTTTGACGACCCTACGTTATCAAAACAACTTGTCGATAATGGGGGACAAAACCCTGTGGAAAAATGAGTATCCACTTTATTTGGAGTTGAACGGAATGTTTACACTCAAACGTTTGGCACGCAAGTTTATAACACCTGAGCAGGGAATGCTCCTGGTATGAATAATCTGGGCTTACAAACGCAAGGATACGGTTCAAAGAACATTGCTAACGTGATTTTATCAAATGCCAATGGTTCATCCTTAGACGTTTTAAGTAATCCTAACAATGTATGATATGAAGTCCAAAATCCAAGTACGGTTATTCACGGATTTGCTTTACCACCTTCGGGAGTATTTGACTTTCGGGGCACAGGATTTACTTCTGCGTTCCAAAATGCGGTTAGTTCAACCATTGGTGCAATAAGTGGGGCTGGATTAGTAGTTGCTGGAATAATCGGTGCCCAAGATAGTATCGATTTATATTACAACAACAACTACCAACCTTCTAACTTAACAGATAGTGAAATATTAAGTTTAACTAATTATCCGAATGGTGGATTTAGTGATATTAGCGTTGAAAAGTTCTTTACTTTAAACTCGTTTAGTATGATTAATACGCACCAACTAGAAATTAACTATCGGGATGGAATTGTTTATACGAACACCGATCAAGGTCATAATGGGCTAATTAACGACATTGCTAATATGATAGGCCACATTGAAGACATTATTGGTGGATATACTCCTGGATTTAGTAATTTCTTTATGAACACTTATGCTCGGACTTATAACATTTTGCTACCCCACATGGTGACAATGTTAGCCGAACAATACATTAATCCTACCAACGCTGTTTATAATGCTATCCCACTTGATATCTTTGCTAATACTAACCAAAATAACACTAGTGTAGGACAACTTAAATACTTATCTGGTTATCAGTATATTCTAACTAACTGATTTAAGAGTAATATTCAAAAAGGTGCCAGAGTTGAAACTACCACCCAAATGCGTTATGCTAATCTGGGAGTTCAAAGTGATGGTAAAACACCAGTGTCCCGTTATGTGAACCCACAAGACCCAGCAAATCCTAACTTCCCACAATTAACACAAGGCACTTACAATATGCACGATAGTACGGGTAAACAAATTTACATGGCTACGAAGAATGGATATGTTGGTGTATCATGCCCATATAACTCACTTATTTATTTTGACGAACCAGCGGAACCTTTGACGACTAATCAAAAGGGGCACACGTCTTTTGTGATTGACGCTGTTAACGTTAAACAAATCGGAGTATCCAACTTACATATAACATACTGAAAAGAAGTTCCAGACGCTCAAAGTGAAGCTAATTGTAAACTCGGAGAAGCGTATGAAAAGACCACCTTACAAAGTGTTGGTGAAGAATGACTTGAAAACACTGCGAAGATGATGAATAACACTTCTTACATTGACAACTATGTGTCTTACGATATTTACGATGAAATGAATACGAGCGTTCAAAAAAACTGCGAACCTTACCTAGCCTTCCAATTCCCACCTGACCCAATCATTGCTATTAGCCAACAACAACAAGAAGAAAACCAAGCGGGAGATACTGCTCCTGGATTACATGTAATTGCTCTTCAAAAAGACGCACCAGTGCTGGGGGTTGATTTTACTAATAACTCTAATCCCCTATGAACTAGTGTGAGTGAAGATGGTACTACCCAAGATGAGTATAGTTGGTATCCTTACTGACAAAACTCCCAACAATTTTACATGCCATTTACGTTAACAGGTTCTTATCAAAGTAATTTTGACCCTACTTACCAATTTATCCAAACAAAGTGAACTGTTCCAGGCATTGGTTCATATTCTACTTATTACTACACTGCTGGAAGTAATGGCAAGAGTAAATCAACAGTATATACAGGAGTGTACTGACCTGTCGACACCTTACCTGTTAATCTCTTAAAATTACAAACAAGTCAAGCGTTAAGTAGTTATACTACGACCTGTCCTAGTTTGTCAGCTTATACTAACCAATGGTGATTAAACGCATGTTCGAATGCTTCTGATACTCCTACGAAAGGCTATATGCCTGGCACGATTGAAAGTCTTCAAGTTTCAACATGAATTGCTACTTTACAAGCGATGAACGGCTGAAATTATCAAAATGTTTATGATAATTTACTTGCTGACCACACGCTGACAAATGAATGAATGGGATTAGTTAAATTCTTATATCCTGGAGTTCCAAATTCGGGTGTTCACACCAGCAACCAACAACCAAGCAACTTTATCGAAAGTATGGATGGTATCTTCCAACCTTACACGCTCCAAATGATTTTTTATGTAATGAATTTTAGCAAGTTGATAGAAGCTAGCCAAACACACTGACAATATGCTCTGCCCAATAGTTATAACATTACTCCAAGCAGTAATTTAAACTGAAACTATGTATTAATACCACATGGAGCAGACCCTACTACTTACGCTCAACAATGACAATTTGCTAATAGTGATGCGACCCAATTCCCATATGTTAATTCCCAAGACGCAGTTATCTTGATTGAACCAAACTCCTATAATAACGTCGTTTTTTATAATGGTAGTTATGCGGGAACTTACACTCCCCAAATGTCAATGAGCGTTCAATGATATAACGGTATCCAAGCGTCTGCTAATTACGTCATGAGGGGTAATAATGAAGGTATGGATGCAGGTACTCCAACCACTCCTTACCAATTCGCTCAAACGTTCGCTATTCAAGGAAACACAGGATTATCTCAACAACAACAATACTGATATGTTGCTGGTAATACAATTTACGGATTTACCACCTTTACCAACCTTGCTGATTTACACAAAGCACAAGGTACGTGAAATGGGGATACTTCAACGGAACCACAAGTCTTTTACGACCAATATAGTTCTACCCAATATCCACTTAATTCCCCATATCCACAACTCCCATTTCAAAATATTGGACTTGCTTGTTCGTTTGTTTCACATAACTCGGTACCAACTGTTAATAACTTTAATAACTTAGGCAATTCTAGTCGGCAAACAGGTACTAATTACAAAGCAGGACCATGACCAGTGCAAAATGCTACGATTGATGGAACTAACTTCGCTCAATGACCTGGAATTATTAACTACAATGATTACAGCAACGCAGATGCTCAAGCACAAGGAAGTGTAATTCACAACTTACGGGGATGACCTAACTACGTATTAGCCCAATTTAACAATGCTAACTTAGGACAAGGTTGAAACTCCAAAGTGCCTGTTCCAAGTGTAATTAATCCTGGTTCGAATGACTGACCACATTTAATTCCATCATTCCAACTTGTCACCCCAACCAACCTTGCTCCTTCAACCCCAAGTGGTTATCCAAACTTCAAGCAAGCATCCTACGTATCACAACAACCAACTTGACAAGATGGTAAATATGATTTGTATATTTTCTATAACATCTATGATTAAAAGTTGTTTATAATACGGATTGATATATATATCTAAGGAGCTCACAAAACAAACTATGAGTGATAAAAAATACGAAAAGGACGACGCAGAAAAGGCTGAAAAGCACGATGACGAAGAAAAGCGTGACCGTGAACGAGCCAAAGAAACTGGTCGTTCTGAAAAAGGTTATGAACGTGATGACGCTGAAAAGGCGGAAGACGAAGATGACCGAGAAGACGCTGACTATGACCGCAGTGAAGGTGATGACCGTGAAGCTGATTATGAAGATGCTAAGGCAACTCATGATGAAGACCAAGCTGACGATGGTGATAATCAGTGAGAAGATGAACGTAGGGAAGCACTCCGCTTAATGGATGAACGCTATGCCTTACGGAAGGAACACGAAGATTTGAAAGCCCGAATGGACGCCATTGAAGCAAAATTTGGTGCGATGGGTGGAACACCCGACACTTCTGTTCCAAGCCATGTCGTATCACTAGACGACGAATTAAATTCAAACATTAAATAAGGAGATAAACATTAATGGCTGTTTGAAGCAATCCTGGTAATGTCTCTGTCCAACATGGGACAATTGACGTTGCTACGATAATGGGGATTGCCAACCCTTCGTTTAAAGTAAACGGACAAACTGTTGACTTTGCGACTGCAGTTGGTGCAATCACTTTTAAAAAACTAACTCAAAACGCTTACGACTCTGGTTGAAACAAAGCAATCCGAGTTCAAGCAATGGGTAATCAAGGCACGGTAGAATATACCTTTATGCCAGCAGTATTACCTGTATCCAATTTCTCACAATCTGATATTGGTAATCGCTCCTTCGGTACCCAAATGAACGTGTTTGGTAAGAATATTATGTTCTTACAAACTAACTTCTGAACCAATGAATTTGTAGCATTAACTGATACTAACTACCTAGATAATATTCAAAAACAATTATTAGGTACTTATAGTAAGTCTATTGCGATTATGAAGAATGAACTTTCGATTATGGAAAATGCTCTATTCTGCTTAGCAACTGGACAATTCTTATTCGCAGATGAAATTGGTAAAAAGATTTTACAAGACCCATCTGACCCTAATAACTTGTTAGTTGGTGCTCCACAAATTCTCTGAAGTACCCGACAACCACGTAAAGACGCATTAAACACATTCTTAGGTAATATTCCACAAGCCTTCCTAAAACAAGAACTAAATGCGTTATCCACGTGATTAATGACATGGGGTATGACAATTACCACATTTGCTGTTGGTTATAGTATCGACCAATTAGCACTTGCGTGCTCATATTACATGCGTTCTAACTTAGCAATGGCACTAAACTTAGGTTGACCTACTGATACCAACATGCAATTAGTTAACCGTCCATCCTTTGTGGCTACTGCGTTAAGTCAATGATTTAACCTTGTATTAACTGACGTGAACACTATGCCATACTTCCAAAACGAAGTTGGACTAGTCACCCAAGAAACTATGGGCTCAGTTAATGCTAACGGTACATTCAGTGGGCAACCATTAGGATATGGTATTAACAACATCTGCAACATGAACTATACTAAGAACATTATTGGTATGACTGTTTATGCTGGTGCGTTAGACCAATACTACACCACTGAAGTACCTTTCAACCCTTACAACATTTCAAGTTCTAAAACCTGATATCGTTTAGGTTATACTTGGGGATGAGGACAAGTTCACGTTCCTAACTATTGAGGTACTAGTTGAATGTTCTTGGACCCTAATGCTTACATTGAAGTATTTGACACACCAGGCCTAGAAGCAACCAATGTGTCTTATAGTGGTAATGCTATTACTACTCCTACTTGAATGGTTCCAACCGATAGTACTCTTGGCACTCCTAGTGGAATTACTTATGATGGTACTGCCCCAACCCTAAAAATTCCTGGATGATACATTTACACTCCAACTGGTTCCACTGCTGGTGCGTTCGCATTAACATCTGACCCAACCACTCCTAACTCTTATCAAGCATATGTAAGTATCGACAATGCTGGTAGTTTACTTTACAGTTTTGCTTCTGACCCTTGTGCTTTACCAGGTGGAGCAAATAGTGGATGTTTAAGTGAAACCCTATTCTCCGCTTGAGCCAACCAAGCAGTTGGTTATTATGATGCAAGTGGGCAATTTGTGTCAGTAGCAATTAATAAATTACAAAACTATAATTCTTTACAAAATGAAGATATGTTTACTGACCCAATGTATGTTGCTTTCCAAGTTCCAGTAAATAATGGTAGTGGTTTTGAGTTCAACATGCCAATGATAATTTATACTTATCACATCAACCAATTACTAGATGATATGACCCAAGCTCAACAAGTTGAACTTAACTGAGAACCAAATATGGGTTATGATACTTACTGCTTCCAAACTCTACCAACTGATATTAACCAACCATTAGCACATGGTAGTTATAATGGTACTGACTTAAACGGTAATCCTAAATGAGTACCAACTCCAATTATCCTACCTTCTGGGGATGAAGCAACCATTGGTAATTCATGTGGATTAACTTTCGCTCAATGATGTATGACTCGTTCCTTACGAGCCCTAAGTTCCCGTTTACAAGTCACCAACACTTATAACACCATTACTGATGGAACAACAGGTAAACCAAGCATGAATAAAGGTCAATTAAACTTAATTCCTAATGGTAATCGACAAGTGCTTGATATGGTACGGGTTGGATACGACCAACTATACATGCAACCATTCCAATACTTATTCAACATGCCAAACGGTGCTCCATATATCAACGACAGTGGATACTCTCAAGCACCTGGTACTCAAATGTCCTACGGTTCCAAGTAATATTAATTCTTCTCGGAAGGGAGTTCCAGCAATGGAATTCCCTTTTTTTATTTAAGGAGAAATTATGAATAAAAAATATAACAGTAAAGCGTTTGCGAATGTTGACTTCGAAGCTCCTTGAACTACTGCGGGATGAGAAGTATATGAAAGCCCCAATTGTCGGGTAGTCTACTATAATCCTACTACCCACGAATATGCGACTGGTCGTTACCCAAGCGATGCTCATCCTTATACGGGCCAAGTCCAAATTAGTCCGGGTGATATTATTAACGTTAGTGGTGGTTTTCAAGATGTTCCCCAAAGTACGGGTGGTGGTTCTACTCCCCAAAAAGTTAGCCAAGCTGAATATGACTCGCAAGAACATGTTATTCAACAATTAGAAACTCAAATTCAAAACTATAAGAATAACTGAACTTCCCCACAAGACTTAGCAGATAATTACACTCCTAATAGTACAGTTAATAGTCAGTATACTCCTAATTCTACAGTTAAAAAAGACTATACCCCTAATAGTGATGTGTCGGCTAATTATACTCCTAACTCCACTTATGACAGTTTACAAAGCAAGTACAATACGGCCACAAAAAATCTTTCAACGGATAATAACACTATCCAAACCGATACTACGCAAATAAACGCATTAGAAACGCAAATAAAGGGTAATCAAAAGACTGTCTCGGATGCGAATAATCAACAATCATCCCTACAAACAGCAGTTGCTAACGCTCAAGGGCAAGTAATTAGTGCTCAAAACCAAATTAATTCGCTCCAACAACAAATCCAAAAACTCGAACAAGAAAATAACACTTTAAGTAATAAACTAAATAGTGCTAATACTAAGAGTTCTATTACCGTGAATAGTGGTACAACTGTGGATACTTCACCAACTATTCTAACAGTTCCAATCTTCCAACAATTCACTACTAACTATTATCTTTCTGGTAATACTTCCAATGCGTACTATGCCGCCACAATGGTGAAACGACTACCTTCTATCATTGCCAACGTGGAAGTTAACTTAAATGCGATGTTAAACGGTAGGTTGTATGAACGGTACACTCCTGGAGCAGTAGTCTTTAAGGGATGGGGTTCATTAAGTCCACAAGTTGAAGAACAAACTCTTTATCAATGTATCACCGAATGTGTTGAATACAGACTGATTACTCAACAATACGTGAACTTGACTAACTCCTACTCAGGAATGGTGAACGGTCAAAACAACTACCAAACTCAAAATAACAATGTTATCGGATTACGGCAAGACATTCAAGCAAAGTTAAGTCTTCTAGGTCTATATGCTAACGTGCTACTTGGTAAGAAAGTCCCTAAGAGTACTGAATACCAAATCGACCATGACGGATTTAACAGTATTAATTTTGGTAATCTGCAACAATGATACGGACTTATCCAAAATACTGCTTGAAACTTCACCAAACCTATCTCCTTTCAAGGTGGAATGTCATTTCAAGGACAAGTCACTTTTAACAATGATGTCACTTTAAGAAATAGTATTACTGTTCCAACAGTGAATGCTACTAGTGGGACATTTAGTAATAGTGTAAGTACTAGTACTTTTACTGCTAATAACTTACAACTAAATATTACTAACACTAATATCCCTTATGTCACCATGTTAAACGGAGTGAATGGAACCCAACCTTCAGTATCCTTCATGGTGGGAAGTCGAGCAGTTGATAGATATAGTAGTCCTGGTAAAATATTTAATTCTATCCCAATCGTACCTGGTGCTCCAACCGTTGACGACAAGGGAACCCAAACTGCTCCGAACAAGGTGACGGTTTATCATCATGGTAAGAGTACCACGCCTGATGTTAACAAGTGAACTGCTCCAATGCACACTACCACTGCAGTGGAAATTAACCAAGTTTTACCACCAACGTCCGCTTCACCCCTTAACACATTTGACGTCTACGCTTCCACAATTAATCTGTGGGGCGAACAAATTAACACGACGGGTAATTGGACGTTCTCGGGAAATACTACCCTTAAAAACGCAACGATTGAAGGGGACTTGAATTTAAATACTTCCACAACTCCAAACTTCACTAACGGTCTAAATGTAAGTGGTGGTAGTGGAGTTAATATTAGTGGACCCCTAACCTTAACGGACAACATTACCCAACCAGATAGTGATGGCACTTATCCTGATGGGTGAACGAATGTGTTAGGTCCAACTAGTATTTATAGTCTAAATAGTCCTAATGGTAATATTAGTACTCTAATTACTTCAATGTATGAATGAAATTCTCTTAATAATACATTAACTACTTCTACATTTAATGTTAGTGAATATCTAGCACAAGAAAGTAGTAATAACTATACTAACTCTTACATTGAAAATACTCCGTGAACCAATTTAACCGACCAAATCGGAACCGTTAATGCTCGCATTATTAACTCCTATGGTGGTTGTAATTTCTTAGTGGAACAAGTGGTATATGATATGTATGATTTATCCCAAGCTTCCAACATTCCAGGATATATGCACCCACTTGGTGATGGGGATGCGTATGTGAACTTACAAACATTGTTCTTACACACCTTTGGTAATGGGGATTTAACAAATGGATATTCGTACCAATTCAACGTGGACTGGAACAAAGACTTAGGATTACAAACTCCGTTAAGTAGTGGGTTCAGAAACGTGGAAGTGGACAGTACTAGATTTACTGTGTATATTGCAGGGTATGACATAGTAGAACCAACGGATTATATGAATATGCGATTGGAAAATGCTAGTTATAACGGTAATCCCTTCCCTTCTGGTGTCATTGCTCGAATGGTAAGGCAACAACAAACAGTTAATAATACTTTATTTAGATTTAATATTAGTGTTCCAGTGGCAGTTGATAACCGTCAACCTGATGATAGTATGTTCTTACATGGGGCTATCGACATTTCGGCAGGAACAGTCATTCCGAGATATTTAATTTGTGCGTTCACTATTCGGTATTGAATGAGATTAATAGGTGGGACATCAACCACAACTAGTAGTTCTTCCACTCCAAGTCCAACCCCACAAGCTATTCCCCAAATTATTACTCCATCTTCAACCGCTAGTGGGGGTACACCAATGCCTTATGAACCGTTATATATTACCTTCCAACAACAATTGGCTTCAATGAAACAAAACATTGAAAGTAATAACGTTAGTCCAACTACTGCTCAACTAAAACAATTTATTAGCATTGTTAACCAATATAACAGTCTCGTAAAACAAGGGGAACAAAATAGTGAAGCCATGAATAACCTATACAACAACACTTGAAAATCATTTATGTCTTCCATCAATAATTAAAAAAATAAAAAAAATTTTTTATGCGTAATATTAAATCCAGTGTCGTAGAATGAATAAAAGAAACTTTCATGGAAAATCCACAAATTCATCACTACTTGGCTCTTGGCATGTTAACATTATGGATATTAGTACAGAAAGGAGATAATATGCTAGTTTTGTGTACACATATTGGAATATCTATTCTTTTCTTCGTTTGTCTAATAGTATTTGTAATGTTCTGTGTTGGAATTGGCTATTTAGCAAAATCCCTTAGAACCCAAGCTGGTAGAAAAGCACTTAAATCTAGACTTGAAGAACTAGAACACTTTATTGGTGATGTTAAAGATGACATTGCTAATGATGATATGACAATCCAATCTGCTAGTGATGAAGGCCTAAGAAGAATGGTAAAGCTTCAAAAAGACCAACATGTTGCCAAATTAAACAAATTTCAATCAGAAGCAGATAGTATTAAAACAAAATTATCCAAATAAATTTTCGGGATAAAAAAAGAACTAGCAGGAGTTAAATCCTACTAGTTTTTTTAACATCACGCTTTACAATCAATCAGCACTCATCAATTAACTATTCAACATCTTCAAGAAGTCTTAATATCCTACATCCAAAAGTATTAAAACTTGTCCACTAAGAGAATGGAATAAAACTCCTAATGGACGATTTAATTATACACAAAAAATAAAAAAAAAATAAATTTTCTAGGAGGGATTACTTACAACAATTTTGGTGTAATAAATATTTGTAGTTAGGTGTAAGGAAGGGCTATCGGGAGTAATGGTGATTTCAAAAATGAAGGATGTTTGTTTAGGAGTTCAATACTTACCGACTAACGTGTCCCCATCGTATAACTCTCACATCATATCTTGGCTATTTCATGAAATGCGAGAAATTTGATTTGCGGGGAGATTTGGTGAAATAGGTGTAAATATACATGCTCCGAGTTTTTGTTTGTTATAACTAACGCTAGACGGTAAATTAAGGGTATTATTAATGGGAGTTAGGTCTGATGTTGCGGGTTGTTGCTTGTTAGTGCTCACTTTGATGTTATTTAAACTGGTTGGAGTTTCTTTGTTATACCAACTAAGTCCGTTGCTATTAATCGTCACCGTAGTATTACCAAAGGTTGCAGTACATGATACTACACAACCTACCACGCTGGCTCCCACTAACGCACTAGCACCAACCCCTAGTAATATCTTTAATCAATTCTTCATAAAAAAAATATGGGATTGCTCCCATACTTAATTTTATGTTGGTTAGAAGGATGTTGGACTTACTAGATAGATAGCACCCATTAAGGCGGCATCCTTTTCGTCTTGTGATTTAAACGGGAACTTAGGGAATAAGTGTTCGCACTCTTTACTTATCCACAATTTGTTATAATCTCTACCCGCTGGACATGATTTACGTTTCACGGCTAAACATCTATCCGCTACCTTCATTCAGTGAGTTGCGTTCATCATAATAACGTGGTACCCACGTCCAATCAAATACCCTTTAACTTCCAGAGCAAACTCAATTAAACGGGGTTTACCCTTCGTCATTTCGTTATACTCAATTAAGATTACTGCGTTTTTATCAAGGTAGGACATTAATCCCCCATCTCTGCACAACCCATCTTCTAATTGGTAGCAATCTAAGGGTTTATAAACTTGTCCGAGCGTTTTTTCAATAGTTGCGGTTGATATTAGGTGGGTTCCTTCAAAGATAGCAATTCCCGTTTGTCTGATGGCTAAGTCCACGCTAATAATTTTATTCGGAGCAACACTCATTATTTGTTATCTCCTTTACCGTCATACAGCGGACTTAATCTTATTCCAACTTCTAGTGCGTCCACTTGTTGTAATGATGTGGTTAATGCGTCTTCTAATACTTTAAGTTGGTATTTAATACTCTTTAAACTATCTAGTCAGTATTTAAGTTGTTCTTGTGTGGTCATGATGTATTATTACTCCTTTTGTTATTTCAATAGTCTTCGTCGTTAATCTTTTTTTCTTTAAGTGCTTTGATTTTAATTAACTCTCATATTATACCATCTAGGGTACGAGAAAAAGAAGGAATGTTGGTTCCTTCTAGTTTGTGGAGTTCGTTAATAATATCTTCAATGCTTTCGTTTATACTTCTCATTTTTTAGTTGCGTTATATCAGTTTTTATTTGCTACTTCTTGGCTATTTCAGTTTGGAATGCGTACTCATCTTCCAAATTGGACTCCGTTTTCTTTCAAGTAATCAACCGCCATTAAGAACCTTGCTTTTCGCATGTAAAATTCGTCTGCGTCTTCTTGCCTTAGGTACTTGCTTACTTGTTGGGGGTTAGCAATCCCACTTAGGTGGTCGATAATAAATAATGCGTCTTGGAGTGCTGCTTCGTAAGCGTCTTTCAAATAACATGGTGATTGGTTAAAATGTTCCATTATTCTGTTGCTCCTTTTGTTTCTTTCATGTTTTCTACCATTGCTCGTAGTGGTTCTAAGTTAAAGTCTCCTGTTTGTAATTGTTTTAGGGTTAATTTATGTTCTTGTGCGTAGTTAGTCATAAAGTCTTGCATTGCTTCTGGACTTGGTAGTAATTTCTTTAAATCTTTCAAGATTGCTTTAAAGTCAGCGGATAGGGTAGGAATAGTCTTAACGGGATTAGCCGTTTTAACGCTCACGCTTTCGTTTTGTGCGTTAAATTCTTCTGGGATGTATAATCCCCCCACTTCATTCGGGAACGTGCGTCTTAACGCATTTGTGATAGCACACTTTTCTACCCATGATGTAAAGTAATTATTTTTGAAACTTCCTTTATTGGCTAGCATGTTTTCTTGGATATCTCAATCATAAGATGAAATCATGGTTCCTTCTTGGTCGTAGATTTCTACACATACTACTACCCCAGCGGAATTAGAAGGAGTTAAATGGGGGTGTTTCATTTCAACTCCGTCCTTCCAATACGTGATTTTTTCACGGTAATATTTAGGGTTTTGCTTGGCTCTCGCACAAATCACAAGATAATTTGTCACCAATGTTAACTTACCACCAAAACTAACTGCGTATGCTTCATTCTTTCATGGGTTAAGTTGGTACATTTTACAAAACATGATAAATTGTTTAATTTGCGTTTGAGTTAAAGATGGGTTATTGGTTGTTAATCAGTCTTGTGCTAATTGTTGATAGTTAATAATATTATTCATAGTTTTATTCTCCTTTAATATGTTGCTAAAATGTGGTTAATTGTTTGTTTAATTTTTTTAAGGTGTTTTTTACTTAAAACGTATAATTTCATCCCACAAACAGTGAAGTAATCTCATAAAAAGATACTTCTTAGTTTTTTTTCTAATTCTTCAGCAGTTGGTGTTTTTTCTTCCACCTGTTGTAATGCGACATCTTCATTTAAATCTTGGAGTACATAATGATATCTAGTTCCTTCGCTATAAAGTAAGTATCTGGTCATGATTAATAAATGTCACTTTCTCTAATTTTTTTGATTAATTTATCTAGGTATTCTCCTTGCACGTCTTCTAATTCTTTGTCTACTACTCAATCATCTTCTTCGTCATAGTGTCCTACTTCTTCCAAGCATTCGTAATCGTCAAATGCGTCTAGTAATTTATCTGGGTTAATCTTTTGCGTTCAATCAGTTAATACATAGCAGTCGTTATATTCTTGTTCGCATCATTCAATATCGGGGTTATTATTTGCTTCAGTATATGTTAAACACTTAATAGTTTTATTTACATCATAATAGCCAAGTTTAAAACTTAAACTGCTTAGGAAGTCTTCAAATACTTCTGGTTTTGTGTAGTTGGAATGATAAGTTAAAACTAAAATGTTGTAATCTCTCATAATTTGCTCCTTTAATTGTTATCTCTAAAATCATCCAAAATTGCTTCGGTTGTTTTTAATACATCTTCTAATTGGTTAGCATTACTTTCATTGGCTAACATGTATAAACGTCCACCTTCAATGTCAAAGGTTAAATGGGGGTATTCTTCTTCTAACATTTCTTCTACTACTTCTGGTTCGGGTGTTTTTTCGCTGGCTCGTTCGCTAGCAATATCTACGTCTTTAATGTATCCGCTTAAATCTTCGTATAATTCGTCATATCTTACGGACGCGTCATAAACTAATCTTTTTTGTTCCATAATAGTGCACTTTCATAATCACATAAGTTCATAACTAAACGGGATAAAACATCAATAATCATTTTTAAATCATAAGTGGTTAAATGGACTTTATCATCCACCAAATGTTGTCAATTTCATAGCATGAAGAACGGATTATAACTTTCTCCACTTGATGTTTTTTCATTGGTTAAACATCTAATTTCGCTCGCTAATCATTCGTGTCCGCTCTTGGATACTTTCTTATCAGCGTTTAAACGAGTTAGGTTGTTAATCAACCAAATTGTTAAATTACTTTTCATAATTATTTACTTTCTTTCTTTTGCTTGGTATTTATATTATATCATATTTTCTTCAAAAACAAATAAAAAAGTGAAATTATTTTTTCACTTCTTTAAGGGTGATGATTTCTTTATATTCACCGTTTCATGTTTCACTAATCGTTTTTAGTTTTCTTTTAACATCTTTGCGGTAGGTACGGAAGACTACATAATCACCACATAAAACGCTGTAATAATCTTTCATTGCTTGTTGGAGTTCATTTTTAGTAGTTTCTACTTCTTCATCCAACATTGCTTGTTTTTCTTGGAGTTTGGCTAATTTGGTAATTAATGTTCCAAGTTCTGATTTAGCGGTGACTTTATCGCGGATTAAATAACCAACGCTCTTTAATAACTTAACTGCGTTATTAACATCTTCCAAAAACTTTTTCGTATCAACGGGTACTTGAATTAATCTAGTTAAGCCCATATCTACTTCTTGCCCAGCGTTGTTATCAACAAATAATCATGCTTGCTTAGAATTACACATTAATGCGTAGGCGTTTAGTTGGTATCAATATGCTTTGATTAATTCTTCATCGCTACGTTTAGAGTTTTTAATATCTACCACCCTATCACCATCGACAATATCTGGATGTCCTGTGATTTTGAAATCGGCGGTGGTATATTCTAACGCTAATTGTTTTTTGTAATCTTTGTTTTTAGCAATGGTAGTGTACATGCTATAACTTAGTACTTCCCGTTCAATCCCATTTACCATTGCAGGAGTTTTTACATCTTCCTTCACTGCGTTTTTGTAGTAATTAATGGGGTTGCTAATAAAATCGGCTAATTCGCTCGCTCTTAATTCAATCATAAATCGTTGTGCCTTTCTTTCTTGTTAACGGTTGATATTATATCACATTTAGTGTAAAAATCATAAATTTTTTCGATTTTGCGTTTTAATTGCTTCAATCAATCTTAGTTCACTATATCCAAACAACTTCGAAAGTGCAATTGCTAATTTTTTTAAATTTTCTCAGTTTACACTAGGTTGTTGGATTTCGTAGTTTCATTCGCGGGATAGGTTCATGTACGCATCATCCAAACTAGGATTTGGCACAAACGCTCAGCACCATTTAGGTATTCACATAATAATCCTTTCTGCACCGTGTTTTGCTAGTGCGTGTTAGTTAATAATATTATACTGTTTATTAGTTAGTTAAATATATATTATTCTAAGTAATTATATATACACTTACTTACTAAATAAACTTAACAGTATTTATCGTTAGATAAATAGTGGTAAGTAATTAGAAGTATTATAATCGTGTAATAATAAAAAAAATAAATAAATTAATAAATAATTTAATTTTAGTGTGTTAGTTAATATATTCACGCATACGTAGGGGAGAGCAGTGTGGGATGGGGTTGCGTGACTGTTCAGTTCTTCGTTGGTATAAATAATTACTAATACTTAAATAAGCATAGTGAATAGTAATACATACATACTTAGTTATTATCTAGGGAAACTATATAATTTTTAGGAGACTTCTTTTTTTTAGGGTGGTGAACTATTTCTAAGTCAGGTTTGGTTAAATCTTCTTCAGGGTTGGAGTTGGAGTTTGGGGTTCAGAAAAGGCGCATGAAGGATTTTTTACCAGTGGTAGGGTCGATTTCTTTGGGACGGACTTTACCGTGTAAGTCATACCCATGCGAGCTCATGTATTCTTTGTAGCCAATTCAGTTTGGTGGGGTTAGGTAGGAGTTGTCAGGTTGCTTCTTGGCTTTGGTGGGACGTTTACCCTGATAGTGTTCATCCTTGTTCGGTCAGTCGATATCCAAGTCCGAGAAGTAGACAGTGTTATCCAATTTGGCTGGTTTGGTGGTTTTTTGGTCAGGTTGGAGGTGGTCGTATCAGGCTAAGTCACCTTTGATTGCGTAAACATGGTCTTTTTTGGCATATGGAAGGGTGTGGTTGGAATTCATGTTGGTTTGACCGTTAACAAATCCGTGATGGACGTTCGGATTATGTAATGCCTTATCAATGTCAGGATACAGTTTGGGATTGAGGAAGGTGTTCATTTTGGAGAATGGCGGGTTGGTGACTACCATGTGAATAGTGTCTGGGTCGTCGTTAATGTAGTTGGGGAAGTCTTCAAATTTCATTCCGTAATCGAAATTCAAGTTGTTGGCTTTACCGTATTTCGTAAACTCGGATTGGTCACCGTCGGCGGCAAAGATGTAATGGAGTTTCTTACCAGGATACATTTGGGTGAGTTTTTTGTGCGTGCCGTCCATGATGGTTTTTACTAACTCAGGACTAGTGTAGTATTCATCATCAGGCTTCTTTTTTACATCATTAAGAATTTTATTCGTACTCATAATTTTCAGTTTACAGAATGATTGTACCACGTTTATAATAATACTTACTATGATGAATATTACTAACCCTAAAATAAACTGAAATAACTACGGGGGATATTGATTAAACGACTGAGTTAACTATCAAGGTTTGCTTGGTAGATACCGACCAGTTTATCCACAAATTAACTTCATGGAAGTATTCGCTAACAAAAAAGCAAATATTTTAGTCCAAGAAATTAGTGTGGAAGCTAATGACCCTGCGTTAGAGAAATGATTAAACACCTTTGATTGAACCAACATCGTCAGAGACTGTATCCAACAAGCAAGCATTAACGGTTATGCGATTGTTGATATCGAACGGTGTCCGAACATGGAAAAAACAATCTCCACGTTTGTTTACTGCAACCCCTTCCCATCTCCTTACGACCAATTCTCGTATAATAACTTCTTCCCAACTGCGGATGCGGTAAACTTCCAAACTTGTTTTACTAGCCAAAAGTTCCAAACTCCTTATATCGCAGTAGTTTCGAAGACCAGAGATTACTTCATAATTACCGACATTGGTGGATTTGATGGGAATGACTATCTATGGGGTTCTTATGCGTTTACTATTCCTGACACTCCAATGGTTCACTTCTTTGGTAATCAAGCCTTACATTTTGCCAAAGTACCTTATCGGTATTTGAAAATCAAGGAAACAGGCCAACCTGTCTGACCATTTGTCGACCAAAACCACACTCCGTTCTATGTATGACGTAATCGGGACTTCACTCTTGGCTATAAAGACTTAATTCAAGAAAGTGACATGTGGTTCTTAGG
>JAFRFD010000114.1 GCA_017434525.1 Methanobrevibacter sp. | reverse complement strand
CCCACCAAGATCTAAAACAATACGTTGGAGTGAGCCTGCAGGTAAATTCTTTACTCTTGGTGAAACTTGTTTATATAGTTTATCTTCTGTATCTAGCAATAAGTTCAGAGAGCCTATTCTCTTTTAGTTTCTTTGCAATCTCTGCTTTCTGCCCTGATAGCATAAGCACAGGTATTCTCTCGATGGCCTTCTTATGGAAATGATTCTGGGCGTTCACTATGTGTTCAACTGTGTCTGTCATACGGTTCTGAAACGCATCATCTATTGCTGTTACCTTCTTCTGAAAATCGGTAAGCGCAGAAACCGTCAGAGTAGTGTCTGCAGAAAACACACCCACCAGCAGCAATGCCGTCAGATTGATCGTGCTTTCAGGAACCGCTTCTATCAGAGTGTCCACTGCAGGCAGTATGGTTTTCATGATCGGAATGGATGCCGCGCCGAATGCGATCGAAGTAGGAACGCTTGTCCTTCCGTTGATATTAAGAGGGACTCTGCTGTAATCCCACCATCTTGCATGGAACAGTTTTTCTAAGATCCAGGAAGTTGGATATTCAAGGATCATGCTTACAACAAATCCTGCAGCAAACATCTGCCAGGGACTGAGATCAGGCAGGATGCTCTCCTTTACAAGATTGCATGCGAAAAGACCTATGATCCCTCCGCATCCGTATATGGGGCAGATCGGTCCGTAGAGAAATCCTCTGTTGGCCCACTTCCTGTCTTTTGCCGTACAGTATATGCTTTCCCAGACCCATCCGAGAAAGGCAAACATGAAAAATATGACTATCACCTTATTCATTAGATCATCATCCTTTATACTTTGTTATCACAGAATACACCTCTTTAGGGCACACCCGTTAATAGTTTTGGCATAATACTTATTCCTTCGAACAAATAGCTTCAACGATTCTTTCCAAATCATTTTCATCAACATAGTTGATAGTGATCTTTGTTCCATCTATCTTTACTCTTGTCTGCAAATAGTGCTGTAACTGTTTCTGGTGTTCCTGGGCAGCTTCACTGATAACAGGAGTATTCTTAATCGGTGGATTTTTATAATCCTGTACAAGCTTCTCTACTCTTCTAGCAGAGAGGTTTTCTTTTACTACTTTATCAACTAACTGATCTATATCTTTAGGATCAACCGTGATCAGCGGTCTGGCCTGCCCGGCAGTTAATGAACCGTTTTCAACCAGCTTCTGTACTTTATCCGGCAAGGATAGCAGTCTTAAGGTATTTGCAACATGTTCCCTGGATTTGCTGACACGTTTTCCTAATTCTTCCTGGGTATATCCCCTTTTATCAATAAGGTTCTTATACGCCTTTGCTTCTTCAATGGCAGTCAGGTTTTCTCTCTGTATATTCTCCAACAAAGAGATCTCCATCATCTGATCATCATCGAAATCAACTATGATGGCTGGTATCTCAGTTAAACCGGCAATCTCTGCTGCCTTGGTTCTTCTCTCCCCTGCTACGAGTTCATATCCAACGGTTACTTTTCTAACTAATACAGGAGTGAATACACCATGCTCCTTAATGGAGTCAGCCAGTTCTTTTAACTTCTCTTCATCGAAGATCTCTCTTGGCTGATATGGATTCGGTTTGATATCGGTCAATGCTAAAGTGGTATTACTTGTAGTAACACCTTCCGGTTCATTACCGTTCTGTATATCATCAAGCAGACTGTTTATATCAGATCCGAAGATCGCATCAAGTCCGCTTCCCAGCTTGCTGTTATTGGGCATGTTATCCTCTCTCGCTTTCATTTTACTATCAGTAATATTTCAGCACTTTGAACGCATAATTATTGCTGTTGTTCAACATAATCTACTTCAATATCAATTATATTTGGGTCATCATTAAGTTCTGGATTTGCCAGTCTGGTCTCTTTTAGAGATTCCTTCAATCTATCACAACAAGGTTTGAAAGAGACAAAGGTCAAACCTCCGCCTACTACTCCACCAACGAACGGAATAGCCTTGCCAACGGCACCGGCAAATATTTGTTTCGTCATTCTAACACCAAACCAGGAAGCAGTCTTTTTAACAATCGGATAAATGGTACCTTTTGTTAAAGCCATGTTGATAAGCTTCTTTTCTACACCTTTTGATAATGCTTTAGCTACAGTTTGAAGTGCATTCTTTGCACCGGCAACCCCATACATAGTTCCCAAACATATCGTAATTAAATTAAGTGTTTCTGAATCAAGAACAGATCCGTTTCCATCGACATTAATCTGCGGGAAACCATATAGATAAAGCTCCTCCTGCATTACCCTTAACATGCAACCATAGTACTGAGCTATATCAGCCGGCATTGTAGCTAACATTGCAGCTCCCCCGGGAACGCCTAGAGCAAAGGAAATGCCAGAAACTATATTTCGTTCTTTTTTTATAACCTCATCACAAATTTTATCGAGATCTTCTGTTTTAATTCCGGCTAAAGCAGGAGTTTCTGCAATCGCTCTGTTAACTGTCGATTCGGGATATTTAGTAGATAATTCTCTTTTCAGAAAATCTGCTCTATTTATCTTTACTCCAGGAGAATTGATCCCGATGATGATAATATCTTCAATATCAATTTCACCATTGCCGTTTTTATCAATAGCCTTTACCAGTTCCTCTTTTCCTTTTGTAGCCAGATCAATACTCTTGTCCTTAGCGATAACTGCAATTTCTCCCCCTTTTTTTAGGACTGGTTTGGTTGCTTCTGCTGTTGATTTAATTGCATCACCAGTTTTAGAAGCAACAGTTTTCGCTAAAGCCATAGCATCCTTAAGATTAAGCTTTCCTAAATTTGCTTTTTTCTTTGGCTCGTTAACGATAATGTTAGATTCACTTTCAATATTATCTAGTACTTCTTCTTTTTTATTGTCTTCCATATAATCCTCTAAACTCCTATTTTGCTGAGCTTTCCTTCTTTGATAAATTCAATTCTATTAGCTGTCTGTTATTGGTAGTATTATAATCTTCTTGCTAATACATATATTTTATCATTATTATTAATCCCATTTAAGTATTGATGAGCTTTTATAGCCTGCTTTTTAAGCAGGTTTTTCTTTATTTAGGAGTAATTCGCAATTTTTTCACAGCCTTTTATGAAAAGTGTTTGACTGCACGTTGCGTGCAATTTAACGATTAAGGAGGTAGAAAAATGGAACACTTTAAAACCCTAAAGGAGGTATGCAACGAATTGAAAGTTTCTAGGCGAGCTATTCAAGGTTATGAAAGTAAGCAGCTCATTAAACCAGTAGCAAAGAATAAATATGGGCACTTGCTTTATAACGAAGAAATAATCAAAAGAATTGCATTCATTCGCTTCAGCCAGGAGATTGGCTTCAGCATTAACGATATAAGCAGCTTAATTGACAGCCCCATAGAGGACATCAAGAATTCTATATCAAATCAAGCTGAAGTTTTGCTGAGGGAAAAGGAAACCATTGAACGGCGGCTAAACCAAATTAACAGGCTGAATAACTTAAAATCCAGGGATGAATACCTGGATGAAGTATTAACAATAATCAAAGGAGGATCAGAAGGATGATTAAGAAATTGCTTAGCATGCTATTGGCAGCAATGCTGATAATGACAAGTGCTGGATGCTCTAAGACACCAGAACTGGAAAAAGAAACCTTAAAAACTGTGCCAAGTGGTTTTTATAAGAAATTTGAAAAAGCTGATTTTGACAGGTTTAATTCCTATGCTTCGGAAAATGGCTTGGCTGGCACGAAAATCTGGGTGGAAGGATCATTCGAAGAAGTTAACACCCTGGATTCTGAAGGTATGAAGATTTTGTTAGCAGTGTTTAAAGATATTGACGGTCATGAATGGTTGCTTGGGCTTGATGTGGACGCATTAACACCAAAAGAAGCATATGATGATTTAGTAAAACATCGTGTACTGGTAACAGGAGTATATGATGGTTATAGTGATATATACGAAATGCCGGTAGTCTGGCTTACCCAATTATATGACAGAGTCACCGGTAACATTACATCTTCAGCTGCGTTTTCTTATTTGGCAGAAGATGAGGCGGCACCGGAAACAGAGCCTGAACCAACACCAGAGCCTACACAGGAACCAGAAAAAGAAAAGACTAACTCAATCCGTTCCGATATCAAGGAAGCTATAGATGCATACGAGGCATTTATTGATGAATATATCTCCTTTATGGAGAAATATGAAGAATCTGATAATTCATTAACTATGCTGGCAGATTACATGAGTTTTATGGGTAAGCTCACAGAATATGAAGAGAAAATGGATGCATTGGAAAAAGACATAAATGATGCAGAATACATATATTTCGTTGAAGTAATGAACAGATGTAATTTAAAACTGCTAAAATCCATGGAATAATACTCGAGGGAGTGGTTGATTGTTATTAACCTCTCTTCTCGTTTTCGATTTTTCATCTTAGAGCATTTTTTTCATATTCTTATATGAAGGTGATTTTTTAACGAAAAACGGCGTATATAAATGCCTTAGAAATGCACTTATTTTACGCCGTAATGTGGGCACGGTATTCTTTGCAAGAACCGTAAAAGAAACGAATTCGTTTTTAATATACAATTTGATAAAAGTCTCTTTTAATAGGATTTGATATCGTTCCTGAAAAATGCGACTTTGTCAGCATTTTTCCTTATAGCCTAACTCTTCAAGTTCTTCAATGCTGTAGATTTTATCTTTTTTAAACTCCTCTTCTTTGAGTATCGTACGCCAGTAAACCTCCATCGTTGGTTTGACCATTGTCCAGTTCTTTCTGTCCGCCGCAAACTCTAGTGCTTCCGGTATGCTGTAGAACAGTTTTCCTTCACTGAGGTCTGTAAAGAAATCGTAATAATACCCGCTGTTATCCTTCGGATAGAACAGTAACACGGCATTTTCAAAGCAATGCCCTTCTGTCCAATAGTATTTAGAGTCATCATCACATAGAGCAAACATACTCAGCCTTAATCCATAACGCTTGCATATTTCTTCCCATAATTCAGGCCAGGAATACACAGAAGACTTACAATGTATTACTATCTGGTCTTTTCTTATCTCAATAGGTTTATCTATATACCAATCTTCTGCCTCAATATCACAGCCAAAGTATTTAATGATTTCCTCAGAAGAGAGCGTTATGTCCAAATCCCTAAACTTCCTTAACAGTTCCTCAGGGATAACAGGTGGCTTTTTAAAGAATATGTTCTTTTCTGAAAATGCGTTAACATCCACATCCAGTACATAAGTGGCACTTGCTTCATATTTAACTTGTACTAACATGACCTTTTCCCCGCCAATTTCACGAATCTCACCATCTGGATACTCCATGTTCAGTATAACTGGCTGCTCCAGGTTTGGCTTGTTCAAATGGTCATAATGAGATTCGCTGTCAGGGCAGTTTACCAGACGGTCCACGTAATCTTCCCATTCCATTATACGGGTTACATATTCTCCCCAATCTCTCCAATTTATCTTATTAAGAGTATATAGCATATCTAATCTTGGATTATTCTGCCATCTTGGATTGAAAAAACATGGATTAGCCATGGCGACAGCAGGCCACTCATTGTAACTCTTAACAAATTCATTCCATAATTCATCATCTTTCAACTGTCCATTTGGATCATCAAGATAGAACTTTTCCGAGCTGAACAAAACATCTTCGGTTTCAGCATCGATAATGTATACATGTTCGAATCCTCTGCATTTGAAAATCGATGGATCAATCCTTCTCAGATTTGTTGTAAATACCAGCGTATTAAATCCATCATCAGAAGTGAATATGTCATTGTCCTTATCTATCTCTAAGACTTCCGATGGTAAAAACCAATTGTCGTTTTCAACTAGTATACCGCCATCAGGAAGTGAAGATGAATCAACGTCCAGAAGCTTTTCCTGATAATCATACCAATCAGTGCAGATCCCATTCTTTATGACCAGTCCATTATCCTGATTCTTATTCAAATGCGGGAAAATGTCCCTGAGATTCATCTGTTTTCCTTTCCTATGGATCTTTCTTAACAGGGCCGCCTCATCTTCTGATACCTTATTCTTTCCTGCCTCACTAATCTGACTTAACAGCTCCTTTTCGTCTTCTGATAATTCACTTATTCTTTCTTCACCAAGCCATTTGCTGCAATCAGTTATATCAATTTCAAAATGCTCAGCAGCCCCTTTCTTCCTGCGAAACTTATGATATTCTTCTCCCAGACAATAAAACTCTTTACTGATTGCCGGATCAGAAGAATCAACATAACAGTCTGCCAAAGCGATTCCTTTGTTGCCAACCATCTTGAAATACTTCTTAACATTGAGTTCTGCGGAGTTTTCATAGAATGCGTCGCAAATCAGACAGCTTAAATCATTCCTGCTGATACGTATGCTGTAATAACCAGGCTCAGTGTCCCTTCGAACGATTGTCGATCTCTTGACAAAATTCTGCTGAAAATCAGAAAGCGGATATGTTTTACCCAATTTATAAATCTCAACTTTATTGATAAATTCCTGCCAATCATTTTCTTTTCTGAACTTTGCATAAATCCTGCACTTATACTGTTCCATACTATGGTGTTCTCCTTTATATTATTGTATCACCATTACCCAAGTTGTTTTCAGGAGTTTAACAACTTCCTCATATATTCTTTATCTCCCTATTCAGCAACTCTTCAATTTCATCAACCAGTTTGATAACTCTTTCGGCATCTGTTTTAGAATCATACCTTGATTTACCAGGCATAATCGTGTTCTTTATTTATGAAAAGCAGACATTTTGACGCTTTAAAATGTAACCAAATTCAAAAACATAGAATTCCCGTACAAATGAAAGGCGTTAATTGTGCACAATTAACGCGTTTCATTTGTTTTATTCATTAACTATTTTGGCAACCATTATAAATAAGAATAAATAGACAAAAATGATAATAGTACTACTCCATATTTTTAACCCAAATAAGCTCATAACGTATAGTATGAAGCTATTGCACACATACATTATCAAGTAGAGAATGGAACCTAATGCTGGTGCTGATCGTTCTTTGTATAACAACCCTACCATTGTGTAAGATAAAACATGTAAAAGGGGCTCGATAAGAATACCTAATAATTGTGGCGATAGTAATACTTTATTTATCAAAATGCCGTCGCCTAATACTTCAAAAGGATTACCAATTAATTGTGATTTAGCAAACCCGCATATTATAGAAATCAATAAATATAGTCTTATAGTAAATACCTCCTTATTCTAATAATTCATGTAATAGTTTTGTAATTGTTGATCTATGAACTCTTTTTCAACCACATCTAAAGAGTAAGTTCCTCCCAATAATTGCATAAATCTCATCCCTTCATTTATCTCTTTTCTGGTCAAGCGTCTCCCTTTTCTTTTCTCATAATCTATTATTGTTTCAAAAAAGGAAGAAACTAACGTAGCATTATTAGCCCAATTAGATCCAAACAAAGTAAATAACACACCATTAATATCCGTACTAATATAATCCAGATATTCCCACAGGAGATTGGAATCGGCCTTATATAGTTTTCTTCCATACCACCATAATCTAGCTAAAGAGTTAACCATATATGACCTTTGTTGTCCGTGATTAAAGAAAAAATGATCTAATATTGAGCTTTCCAATTTAGTTCCTTCAGCATCTTGCATTTTCCATCTGTTTATCATGTATGAATAAAACTTTGTGTGTGCTAATCCTGCCCACAATCTTTCATCTGATGCAAAACTATCATTTAGAGTAATCATATTTTCATATAGAGTTTTTATGTTTTTGACATCAGTATCAGATCGTTCTTGCGATAATTCCAGATCAAAATCAGGGATCTCTGCAATATCTATAGAAACAAACGGAGCCTCTCCAAGTGCTTCACGCAGCCATTTTTCTGGTTGATCATTCTGCTTATAATGATTTGCTACAAAGTGAATATTCTTTTTTACATATGCTATAGCAGCATATGTCATTATCTTTATCTCCATATCCTTGCTCCCTTTAGTCTAGTTTTAGATTAATTGCATTTAGTTCTGAAAAACTGTCCGGAATAACTTGCTTTAGTATACTCTGACCAATCCGCAAAGAATCCGCATTTTTAAAAGTTTCACTGGCAAACCCATCTTCATAACCTTTGCCAAGTTTTTTTATCGCCTCTTCAATTACTATGTACCATATCTTTCCATCAAAAGATTCTTCGCCTTTTTTTATTTCTTCTAATGCCGCCTGTAAAACCGGTAGTATTATCATTGCTTGTTTTATCCTTATATATTGCCCCTTCAAATCGTTGTATACTTCATAGGTTGAACGAGGGAGAAAAACCTGTATCTGTTCATCAGCCAACAAATATGTCATATCTGAATCTTCTTCAGATATATTTATGTTAAAAATCGATGGAACTTGACCATTATTCTCAATCTTCTTTTGAATGACTATTTGTTGCATTGGTGAATATCCAACTATTGTTCCCTTCATCAGTCGTATTTTTTGGATGTCATAGAATGGATCTAACTGAGAATTCTTATATTCTTCCACCTCATCTCTAACAACTATAAGCGTTATTAATTCCGCCGAAATATTTAACCTGGTGTTATTTATCATTATCTCTCCGCTTGGATAGCTTATAGGAAAGGTGTCTCTGTATTTGGTGGCTCCACATTCTATATTTATGTATAACTGTAGTACCCCGCTTAGAATAAGCTCAATCAGTTCTTGATTACTAATATTTACAGAATATTTAATAACAACTTCATCACCTTCATAAAAATATGAATAATCTGATGTAAAAGTCGCATCTCTATAGTCATTTCTATCTTCTGAATAAACTGGGTACGGAAATAGTCTTGTATTATTTATTTTCATAACCTTCCACCTCCAATGCTAAACCATAGTCTTTGCTGATAGAAAACTGATATGTATGATTGCTCTTGCTTTTTATATTTTTTATTTCAATAGCATTATCGTTGGTAAGTACTTTCCTACCATCCTCATAACATTCTGTAATATATACTGGCGCTTTACTTTGTTCACCAGAAACACTAACTTTAATGAAACCTGAAGAAACATTTTTGTTAAACGTGACTCTGAGGTTATAACCGGTCTGCTTTTTGATTAACTTAAAGCTAATATTGTTTTTATTAATTTGTTTATATTTGTTCTTATCGTTAGCAACCTTTTTTGCTTCTCCTTGTGAGTTCTCAATAAAAGCAGTACTACTCGTTTGATCAAAAGGGTGTGGCTCTGGTCCTGGAGGATTTGGAAGTGGATCAGGACTGAATACTGTTTCCATAACTTCCTCGGCTGAAACTTCGATGGTTTCACCATTTTCGTCTTCAACAAATACTGATTCTTGTTGATTCATATTTGGAATGGGTTTTGTTTTTCTTCTACTCTTCTTTCTAATGTTATCAATAGCATTACTAATCGTTTCAACTTTATCTCTTTTTCCAGTTATGTATTCAAAAGGAAGATAATCAGAAACTCCATCCGCATCCATTGATACTGAATAATCTTGCAAATGCAATTCCTTAATCTGTTTTCTTATAAAATCAAAGAGTTCATCATGCTTTTTCTTTATATCTGGATATTTGTTTATTCTATCTGTGGCCCATCGATCATGTTCTGTGTTTTCCAGTAACTTAAAATTCTTGTTTACACTATTACCTCTCAGAATAACTATTCCTGCAAAACCAACGGAGCCACTTAAATTTCCTTTATCAAAAACCTTCATACCAGTTTGCCTAGTAATAGCAGCACGTCTTGAAAATGATGGATTTAGAACAAGCTTTATTTCAACATCGTTTTCGTCGTAAAACGACATCATGTATGTCTTACTCTTTTCAGAATCTTCTTCCTTTAGGACCTCATAGTATTCTTTAGTTAAATATGACAATTTAGGATTATCAGAATACTTTGAAATAATAACATCCAAATTCTTCTGAGATATCTCCAGATCTCTAAACTTAACAATTAGTTTTCCTTCAAAAAAGGAAACAAGATAATTGTTCAAAGAAGCTATAACAATTTCGTCTTTGATATTAGATATTGTTTCGTCAAATCCTATGATGAATTTATCCATACCAATTTCACCATTGTTTCTTTGATAGCTAGGATCCAACGATATGTTTTCGTAAATAGGCATAAAGCTTTTTACCTGAGAATCACAATAATACCCAAATCCAGTATAGTAAATATCCTCTTTACTGTATGATGGCAATTTAATTCTTCCTTTAAACGCAGTGGTTCCATCTTCTGACACTGTGTTGTAACAGACAAACCTTAATTGTGAGCAGGCAAAAGCAGCGTCTTTGCCAACGCCAAAAGATCCAGAATTATTACCTGGTTTGTCAGATACACCAATATTATTAACAAGATTATTCCAAGGACTAGATTTTTTGCATTCAACGCCACATAAACCCGTAGTGTTGTTATCACTTATTCTTAAGCATCTAATGCTTTCTCTATTTAATATTTCTAGACCTGTCATAAAGAATTCTACCGCCTTTTTGTCGTTATCAAGATAATTATCCCAATACTCTATTTCTTCCAAAAAGATCTGTCTTAGATGTGCAATATCTGGTAACGTATTCGTATCAATATAAAACTCATTAAACTCAACAATAACAGGGGCTTCTGTTTTTTGTCTCTTTTGATCCGTAGAGTTCTGTAATTCTTCTTTAGCTAAGGAATTCATAGGGATGTTGTTATATGTTTCAATATTCCCATTACCAATACCAGAATTGCCTGTTTCTTCTGTTACAGGCATTTTTATAACTAGATTTGTAAGACTCATTATTATTACCTCCTAAAAAGTGAACTTAGAATTTATTTCTCTATCTTTAGTTTTTTTGAATTTGTTCTTTACCTCCTTAAGCTCATCCTCTATTGCTTTAAACATCTTATTGACCTCTTCATCAGAGTATTCATAATTACCTCTGTTCGCTAGATTTCCAATGAGATTAATCTGTTCTATTATTCTATTAGTTCTTGCTTGACCCAATCTAATGAATCTTTCGTGTTTGCTTTCCATTACTACAAATCCTCCATGTATTGCTATATTTTATCTATATTTTGCATATATAGTATATTGAATTGGGTTATATAAGTCAATATATCAATTATTTATACATTTATATCTGTTTATTATTGCGAATCCTATGATAAACATTGCATAGAATACTGTGCAAATTCGAATGAAAAACAGTCAATAATGAATTATAATGATAGTATTCTAGGAGACACAACATGAAAAAGCAGATTAAGACTATCATAATTGAAGAATTCAGCAAATTAACAGAAACCATCGAGAATGATTTTGAAAAGAACTATAACAAGAAAGTAAATAATTTTCTTCTTAATCAAATGGATAAAACCATCACAGCAAGTATGGTGTTTGTAAGCAGTTTTGAATCGAAAAGTGGCAACACAATTGAAACTGTCGCAAAAAGAATTGCTGTTCTAAGGTATGGGGAAGAGAATGTTCCAAAAATTGTTAATCCTAGACATATTCCCTGCAACATAGATCCATCCACTGTAACTGGCCAAATTGTTGTGACTGACGTTGATTCTGCCAATGCGGATTTGCGCGGAGAAATCGCTGCATTTAGACAAAGAAATATGGCTCACGGATCAGGCAAAAACAGAGTGGAGAGCGGTACAACACAGTATACTATTCACACTTACCTAAACCCTCTAGCACAGAAATATAAAACTGATGAGATACATACCAAACCAGTTGATTTAGCTTTTTTTGATGGTGATAACTGGAACATTATGGAAATTAAAGCAGGAGGAGATTTAGATAGTTCAAATGCTCCATCAAACGTAGAAAAACTGCTGAACTTATATGTAGACATGGGCATAGATAACTGCCTTGCGTATTTTGCTACTTTATACAACAAAGATGGCGAAGGCAATCAATGGAAAGGGATAGTAAAGGCTCACCTGAACTATCCTTCCATGTTTCTAATTGGTTCTCAATTCTGGAACCGAATTCTACCAGAAGACATAGATTTTAGTGATTTTGTTTCTATTTATCAAGAAGCGTTAATGGAAATCGATCTTAACAAACACATCAACGATATGATTAAAAACACTATTGAGGATAAATAATGATTGATTTATATAATGGAGATTGCCTAGAGTTTATAAAAACTATCGAGAGTAATTCTGTTGACTTAATTCTTACTGACCCACCATATAATATTGCTCAGTATTCTACAGGAAATATCCCTCTCCCAGGAAGAACAGAACTTAATAACGATATTGGATCTTGGGATGAAAAAACAATTGAACCAATATCATTTGTAGACGAATTTAAGAGAATTCTTAAGCCAACAGGTAATATATTTGTTTTCACCAGTTATAATCTCATCGGAAAGTGGCACGAGGCTTTTGATCCGGAATATGATACTTTCCAATACTTCATTTGGCATAAAACAAATCCTACTCCAAAGATTTATAAAAACGGCTTTTTAAACAGCTGTGAACTCATTGTATGTATGTGGGACAAAGGACACACATGGAATTTCTCAACCCAGAATGAAATGCATAATTTCTTTGAATCACCTATTTGTATGGGAAAAGAAAGATTAAAAAGCCCTAAACATCCAGCTCAAAAGCCTGTTAAACTACTTAGTCATTTAATCAAGATTGCAAGCAACGAAAACGATGTGGTCTTTGATCCATTCATGGGTGTTGGTTCTACTGGCGTTGCTGCAAAATCACTTAACAGATCATTTATTGGTTGCGAAATTGATTCACAATATTTCGCTGCTGCACAACAAAGAATTAATGAAACAAAATAATCTCCCTAGTTAATAGGGAGATTTGTTATTATCAGATGCTCTACATCTCTATCATTTCGGCTACGAACATTATAAGTATATGTTTTATCAAAATACAGAATATTGAAATAGTCTTTGTATAACGAATAAATGAAATCTGTATTTTTTATTATCAATATAAATT
>JAFRFD010000025.1 GCA_017434525.1 Methanobrevibacter sp. | reverse complement strand
TTGTACCGTACCGGGGATATGGTTAGATTGTTGCCGGATAAAACTTTAGCTATCCTTAATCGTCGTGACAGTCAAGTTAAAATCAGGGGAAATCGTGTTGAATTGTCTGAAATAGAGATGGTGGTTCGTGAAATTGGCTTTGTTGAAGATGTGACCATTCAAACTATTAGTAATGGTGCTAACAAGGAGCTTGTTGCATATGTGGTTGTGACAAATGAATTGGATGGTAATGATTTGCATGATTCCATTTGTGACTATGTTGGCCAGCAAAAGCCCGAATATATGGTTCCTTCATTTGTAGTTAAATTGGATGAAATTCCTTTAAATGTCAACGGTAAAGTGGATAAAAGAGCACTGCCTGAAGTGAATATGAGCAGTTTACGTGCGGAATATCTTGCACCTAGTACCAAAGATGAGAAATTAATTGTGAATGCCTTCGAGAAGGTATTCGGTCAAAAAAGAATCAGTCTGAATGATGATTTTGTTCGTCTTGGCGGTGATTCCCTAACAGCAATCAAATTGGTCTCATATCTTGAGGGATATAATATTTCTGTTGCGGATATTTTAAATTTACGCACTCCATTGGCAATTGCGGGAAGCATTAGGGAATTCAGCTTTGATGTGGATAAATATTCTTTAGAAACAGGCTGTCCTTTAACGGAATCTCAATTGAACATTTATTTGGATATCCTTGCAAATAATAAAACCGATTCATACCTTATTCCACTCAACATTACCATTCCAAGAGAATATGGCGTGGAAAGTTTAGTGGATTCAATAGAAAAGATGTTTATTGTTCATCCGATCTTGAACATGAGAATCACTGAGGAATTTGATTCCCCTTACTTGGTTAAAGGCAATAAACCGTCAATCATGGTTAAATCTGAAGTTAGTGATGAATTCGGACGTGAATTTGTCACCAAACCGTTTGATTTAGAAGACAGTTTGTGCAGATTTTTAATTCTTAAAAATGATGAGATGTATAATCTTTTCGCTGTTTTCCACCATTTGATCTTTGATGGATTATCCTCTTCCGTATTCGAGCATGATTTATTCAATGTTTTAAATCATAAGTTCATAGAATTGGACGATATGTTTTTAAAAGTGCCTGCTTTTAATGAACAGATTTCTGAATTGGATGAATTTAAACTTGCAGAATCCTTTTATGAATCCCTATTGGCGGATGCAGATGACACGAGCATTCTATTGGCCAGTGCCAATCCGGATGGTCCCGGAAGCCATAAGATTGATTTGGATGTGGGCATTGGTGAGTTTTTAGAAGAAAATGATGTCAGCGAAAATGTTTTGTTCACAAGTGTCTTTGCATATACATTGTCCCGGTTTGTTGGAAATGATAAGGTGTTCTTTAATATTATTGATAATGGCCGTGACAGATTAAACAATTTCAACTCCATAGGAATGTATGTAAACACTTTGCCGTTGGTAGTTGATTGCAAAAACCGGGACATCAATTCCTTTTTAGAGTATATGTCCGAACTTGTTTATGGCGTGATGGGATATAATTATTATCCGTTCAGGTTAATGGCCAGCAAATACGAAATTAATTCCGATATACTGTTCCAGTTCCAGCCTGAATGGTTTGTTAAGGATGATGTTACCTTCAGTGAAAATACATTCGACAGGATCGTTAATGAAAATATCATTGATGAAATGGATGATTTGATATGTGAATTGAGTGTAGAGGTAATTCAAAAGGCCGACAATTATATGTTGAATATTGTATATTCCGATAAATACTCTAAAGACCTGATTGCTCGTTTTGCCGATTCATATAAATTGATTTTATCTGATATGATTAATGTTAACAAACTATCTGAAATTGACTGCACCGCTTCATCTGATATAATGCTCCTGGATGATTGCAACAATACAAATCATCTATTGGCATTTGATGACATTATGGATGCATTCAATGACAATCTTTCCAGATGTCCTGAAAATAAACTAGTGTCCTATAATGAGAAATCATATAGTTATGCTCAAGGAGCTTTCATTGCTTATGAAATTGCAAAAAGATTATTGGATTTGGGTGTTAAACCACAGGACAATGTTGCTTTCTTAACCGAACGCAGCGAGCATTACATGTTTAGCGTTTTGGGTATTTTATCTGTTGGTGCAGTTTATGTTCCGTTGGATGATGAGCATCCGGATGACCGTATAAAATTCATACTTGAGGATACCGCCTCCAAGCTCATCATTGCAAGCGATGAAACTTATGGTCGTGCTAAAGCGTTATTTTCGGGTGATGTTTTAAATATTTCGGAAATAGTTGGAGGGGATATTGGAAGTTTGGGAAGTTTGCCTGTTGTCAATGGTGATTTGGCTTGCATATTATACACCAGCGGATCAACCGGCATTCCTAAAGGTGTAAAGATTACTCGAAAATCTGTTTTAAATATTTCCCAGTATTATAAAGATACTTACGGTTTGGACAGTGAGGATGTTTTCGGTTTATATTCATCTATTGGATTTGATGCATCTAGCTTTGCTATTTTTGCTACAGTTTATGCTGGTGCTTGTTTATCTGTTGTTCCAGCTTCAATTAGATTGAACATGTCTGAATTAAATAGTTATTATATTGAGCAAGGAATCAAGCATACGTTCATGACTACTCAAGTGGCAAAGCTCTTCATTAACCACATCGATGAAACTTCCCTGGAGATATTGCTCACGGGTGGTGAAAAATTGGGTGAATTTGCAGGTCCTGATGAATTCACGTTAATTGATGTCTATGGTCCGACAGAATCATACACGTTCACAAATACTGTTGTTGTCAATGAAAAAATCGATTATTCCTCAGTCGGTTTCCTGTCATATAATGTTAAAGCATATGTCTTGGATGCTGAAGGCAGGCGCGTTCCATTTGGTGCAGTCGGCGAATTGTACATTTCAGGTTATCAGGTTGCTGAAGGATACTTGAACCGTGAGGAGGAAAACGCCAATGCATTCATTGAAAATCCTTTCGATGATAATGATGATTTCCATTTACTGTATCGTACAGGAGACCTTGTAAGGTTCTTGCCGGATAACTCTTTGGGTATCGTCGGTCGTCAGGATAGTCAGGTCAAAATCAGAGGAAACCGTGTCGAATTGCCGGAAATTGAGGAGGTAATTCGTGAAATTGATTATGTGAATGACGTGACCGTTCAAACTGTTAAAAATGGGGAAAATAATGAAGTTGTAGCATATGTTGTGGTAAATGAAGTGTTTGATGATGATGAACTTAAGGATGCGGTTTGTGATTATGTGGCCGAACGCAAGCCTGAATATATGATTCCATCATTTGTAATGAAATTGGATTGCATTCCTTTGAACATTAACAGTAAAGTTGACAGACGTGCATTGCCTGAAGTTGATGTGGACAATTTGCGTGTTGAGTATGTCGCACCAACAACACAAACAGAAAAGATAATTGTTGAGGCATTTGAAGAATTGTTTAACTTTGAAAAAATAGGAATACATGATGATTTTGTTAATTTGGGCGGAGACTCATTAAAGGCAATTAGGCTCATGTCAATATTAACTAAAAAATCGGTCAATATTGATGTAAGCAGTATTTTGACTGTTCGAACACCATACAATATTGCGCAACATGTTGATAATGAACCTGAAGGATACGGATTTGTTTTATCTAAAAGGGGCAATGCTGATAAGAACATGTTTTTATTGCCTCCAATAGGAGGATTATCTTTAATATTTTCTAAATTAATCGATAATATTGATTTTGAAGGTAATATTTATACAATTGACGATATTAAGTATTCATTACATTTGGATCAGTTGAATGACATGGATAACGGCAATTGTACTTTGGATGCATATTACAATGCCATTAAAGATATTTTCAATGATGGCGACATTATTGTAGGATATTCCTTAGGTTGCATATTTGCTTCCCTACTGGCTGAAAAATTGGAAAATGATAATAAAACTGTTGAAAAATGTATTTTTATTGATAGTGATTTGTTATTTGATAGAAATCAAGAAATATCTCCAGATGATGTCTTTAATGAATTTGTAAGTGATGGTGATAAGCATTCCGATGATTTTGTTGATAAATTTGAGGAGGTAGTGAGAATTAACTCTAAATTGAATTTTGAATCTCCTGAAGTCAAAACAAAGATAATCTTTTTATCAACCTCTGATTTATTCGAAAAAAGATTGGCTGATATTTCATCAGATTATGAATATGTTGTCATTGATTCAACTCATCAAAGAATTATTGGCGAGGATATTGATAAAATAATTAAGTATTTTAATTCATAATGAGCCTGTCAGGTGGGTTCGTATGAAATCTATTTAACAATTTTATTTGTTAAAGTTAAAACTTCAATTATTTTATTCCTGCTGTTTGTTTTGCTGTTGGTGCTTGCTTAAAAGGAATAATGCAAACATTGTGATGATCAATCCCATAACCATTAACGGGGATGGAATTTCCTGATAGAATATCATTCCGAATAGCATTGCTGCAACTGGTCCGCATGAAGATAATATTGATACTGTACCTGCTTCCAGGTAATTTAAAACAATTATACAACAATCATCTGAAAACTTAAACATTCCTGCCTCAAATTACTTTTTGATTGTTATTACAACATTGTTCAGCCCCAATATCTCCGAGTAATCGATGTTGTCTGACAATTTTTTCAATATGGAAATGTTTGATTCGGGATTGTCCTCTGCCAAAAGATTTATTGCCTTTCCGGAATATTTGATTGAAATCAAAATCGAATCATCATCATTTCTGATAACGGAATCAATCAAATCCACTTTATCATTGCTTTCAAGGATATAGATTATCATATCTTCAACGGCCATACCAATCAGAGCTGACAGTTCATTGCCTGAAAAGAATTCCTGGACCTCTTTTGAAATGTTAACTGCATCTTCAATATTTCCCTCGATTGTAAACTCGAACACTTCTCCTTCAGCATTTTTCCTGTTTAGGAAAAATCCAGTATATTCACCGTTAGATTTACGGACAATCCATCTGGAATAGATGAAAGTTACAGCGACTGTTGCTAATTCACTTAACACCAGTGCAAACCAAAATCCGTTGCTTCCCCAGATATGGGATAAGACAGTCGCAAACATGACCGGGAAAACCAAACCCTGAAGCAGTGATATCATATTGGCCAATCTGTCGTTTTCAATTGACTGGGCGTAGAAAATATACAGATAATTAATTGCAAAACTCAAAAAGCTGAATGAAACTATTCTAATTGCATTCATTGCAATCGGAACATGCTCAGGATTGTGCATATTGAATATGAAAAGCACTATCTGAGGGAATATGCACAACAGTGCATTGAAAAAGATTCCAAATCCCATAACTAGTTTAACTGACTTTTTAATGACATAATCAACACCACTATAATCTTTTTCCTTATAATATACAGTGGTAATCGGTAAAATTGATTGTGTCGTACCTAAAATGAATATTTCAACTAAAAATGTTGCATTATAACACATATTCAATGCAACAAGTCCAATTTCTCCTAAAATCCCTGCAATTATTGCATTTAAAACCAGAAATTTAAGCATAATGTACAAGGTAATTGAAGCAGATGAAAAACCTGTCCTGCAGATATCGACCAAATAGCCAAAAATCTTTGAAGATTTAACCTTAATAATCTTTAATGTCCTGCTGGATTTAAAAAAGTAAACTGAAATGTATATTGCCCCTACAATACTGCCTAATGATGTAGCAAGTGCAGCGCCTCCTATTCCATAGTTTAAAATTTTCATGAAAACAATATCAAAAGTTATATTTACAATATTGGACAACATGAATGTTTGAAACTGAAGCTGGACAAAATCATCGTTTCTGATGAAATAAGCCAGAACAATCTTATAGCATTCAAATACAATACCTACAAGATACAGGTTGAAATATTGTGCGAAATACTGTTTCATATTTGGAGAATGACACAGAAACTGGATAATCATATCCTGAAATATAAATGACAATATTGTTATGATAATTGAAATCAGCAAGATTCCAATTATAGATACCGAAAAGAGTTCATTACTTTTCTTTTTATCGAATTC
>JAFRFD010000113.1 GCA_017434525.1 Methanobrevibacter sp. | reverse complement strand
TTCAATACTTTTTTGGAGGTGTTCTTTCATGATTTTGATTTGATTTTCATCTGTTAATTTGTTAATAGATGTTTTTGCTTTGATTTTAGTTCCGTCCAAGCTCAAATGATGGATTTTTATTAAATCATTATCTTTTGCAATACTTTCGGTTATTCCATCATATTTATAAATATCTAATTTATTGTAATGACAATATTGTTTAATCCCAATATTTGGGAATAGTCTATTTTTTGTGAAACACTTTTCAGGATGGATATATTTGATTCCATACTTTCATCCTCCATTATATTAATACAAATACCAGAATACTTAATTGAAATGAGAATGTAGTCCTCATTGTCTCGAATAATCACATCAATCAAATCTATATCATCATTAATATCAATTATATGGACAATCATGTCTTCAATTGCCATGCTCACCAATAAGGACAGTCTTTCATCATCTAATGATTTTTGAATGTTTGAAGACAGGTTTACCGCATCATCGATATTTCCGTTGATTGTAAATTCAAACACTGAGGACCCATCATGTTTCCTATTAAGGAAAAATCCGGAGTACTCTCCATTGCTTCTTTTAGTCATTACTTTAGAAAATATGAAAATAAACAGCACTGTAGCAAATTCAGACACTACAAGTGAAATCCAGAATCCATCCGCACCCCACAAATTAGTGAGAAGGTATGCAAATACAACAGGGAAAATCAGTCCCTGAAGAAGTGTGATAATATTTGCTAATTTATCATACTGGACTGACTCGGCATAAAAGCTGTATAGACTATTAATTGCAAATCCAACGAAGCTAATTGAAAATATTCGAATAATATTCATTATTATAGGAACATCTGCAGGATTGTTTACATTGAATATTAACAATACGATTTGAGGGAACAGTATGAGCAGTATGGAAAAGAAAAGGGCAAATCCAATTACTATCTTAAGAGACCTTTTGGTTACATAATCTACACCATTGAAATCCTCTTCCTTATAATAAACTGCAGAAATCGGCAAGATTGATTGGACAGTTCCTAAAATAAAAATATCAACCAAATACAATGTGTTATAACACATATCATATGCCGCCAAACCCAAATTTCCTAAAAGTCCAAAAATCAAAGCATTTAATACAATCAATCTGATTGTGGTGTATAATGGAATTGAAGAACCTGCAAAACCAGATTTACATATATCTACAAGATAAACCAGTATCTGTGATGTTTTAACTTTAATTAACCTTAATGTCCTGTTTGACTTAAAGAAGTATAGTGTGATGTAGACTGCAGAAATGACATGACCCGCTGTTGTTGCCATTGCCGCACCGGCAATTCCTAAATTCATGAATTTCATAAAAATGACATCAAATATTATATTTACAACATTACAAATCAAAAATGCCCTGAACTGCATGCCTATGAATCCATCAGTCTTGATGAAATATGCCAAACTCACCATATAACATTCAAACACTATTCCAATAGTATAGTAAAAGAAATATTGTGTAACAAATTGTTTCATTTGAACGGAATGACATAACAGATTTACGTATTGGCCATGAAACACGATTGTTGACAATGTGATGAGCAATCCTATAATTATAATTCCAATGGTGGAAATCGTGAAATATGCATTTCCCCTCTCATCATCAAATTCTGCCTTGGCAATGGTGCATACTACACTTCCTCCCAAACCTATAAGCCAGTAAACAACATTAATAAATGCAACGAAAGGCTCAATACTTTGAACAACTGACAGATACACAGAACCCATGAACATGCTGATAAAAAAAGCATCAACTAGTACTGCAAAATTGCCTGCAATTGATGTCATCAGTGTCGGAAAAAACAGTTCCCTGAACTTTCCATTCAACAAATCAAAGTTTCTTTCATATGTCATGATATCAAGTTATCTTTTTGATGCTATAACCATCCTGTTCATCTTATGTATCGGAAGCTCTATCTTGAAGTCCAATACTTTTAGAAGCGCTTCAGCACCCAATCTTGCATTAGGCATGAAATCGTATGTTGTTTTTGGAATAAAAATGAGTCCTCCAAACTTGACCTTATCAAATATGGCGAGGAACAGTTTTGCAATTTCCTCATCTTTCATACATGCAATGCTTTCATTTAAATTAATGACAATACAATCAAAGTTTCCCTTTATACCATCTATTTCATCAGCTGAAACCTGAGATACCATCAAATCATCAAAAACATTTTCAGTGACTAAAAGAGAAGTTCCATAAGGTTTGATTTCATTTATTAAAGAATTAATGCCATTAAAAATCCCATCATTGTCAATTACCTTATCATCGTGCAATTCCTCACTTAAAACCAATTGGAAAGCGCGTTTTTCAATGTCTCTTAAAAAGTCAACATCCTGTTGAAGTTGATTAGGGTCTTCATGAGCCAGATATACGTTTCCGCCGGCAGTCTCCAAGTCCTGAGTTTTAGAGAATGTCTGAGGACTTTGAATTGAATTGAGATCTGTTTTGAAGAAACTTTTCAAATTAACACCAATTGAATTCATTGGAGATGACCTGGCAATCAGATTCTTTGGAACAATGAAAGTTTTTACGACACCATGTGCAAACAATCGATACCCCTTCAAACGTTCAAGATTGAATTTTTCAGGATTCAAATATGAATCAAGTGCACTGTCTGTTTCATGCTGTCCGGAAATCATGTCAAGGAATTTTGCATCAAGATTGCCTCCATGAGGACGGCAATTCACTTCTATCAATACGGGTCCCTTTTCATCAATCATGTATTCACCATGAACAGGACCATATTTGACCCCCAATGCATCAGCGACATCATAAGCATATTCGACAAGTTCAGCTTCGCCGATTCCTAGTTCGTTAATGGTTTCATCATAGTCATAGATATTACCCCCTTCGGCAGTTTTAATCTTATTATATTTCCAGATCATTGTCACACGATGAACCCCCTCGCATGAAACGGTGTTTACGACATATTCTTGACCGTTGATACGCTCCTGAATTACAAGTTCATTTAAGTCGTTTCCATAAACCCCAGTCAAGTTAAAGACTTCTTTGACCGCTTCGATCATTTCTTGTCTGTTTGAGCATAATCTGACTCCGACTGATGCAGCACTGTATACAGGCTTTACAACAACCCCATGAAATCCTTCCTCATCATAATATTCAATTGCCTCTTCCACAGAGCGGACAACCTTACCTTTGATAGAGCGAATACCATTTTCAGCTAATTTGTTCTGCATTTCATCCTTTAATGTCAATGCATCAATGTTTTCGATAGGATTACATAAAAGGTCCAAATCATTTGCCAACCTTGTGGCCAATATAACCCCATCTTCAGTGCCCGCAACGATAAGCAGAGGATTATACTCCCGTACCATTTCAAGAGTTTCTTCATAAGTATCCTTTTCATAAATCAAATCGAATTCATTTTCAATTAAATCATATTCTGCTTTTACTTCTTCATGATATGCTAATGCTTCCTCAGAATCACCAAATGCTTTCATTTCCAAAATAATTGGATTGTAATTCCTATCAATGATATCCTGAACATAATTTTTACCCGTAGACATGCATTGAACAATAATAATATTTCTCATGTAAAACCCCAAATATTTTAAAAAAAACTTTTTTATAATATATTTATCTTTTAATAATATATAACTAATTTGAAATCACAAAAAACCCATAGAATATTAAATGAAAATAAATAAAAGAAAAATAAAACAACAAATCCCTTCTGCGACTTTATGAAAAACTTGATTAATTAATATTAAAATAATCTAGTTTGCGTGTCAATATAGCCGGTTCATTGACCTCTTTTACAACATCATCCTTTTTAACATCACCGATCAACAGAGGCAAACAGGATTATGTAACTTAGGTTCTTTTTAACAAGCTTCATGTTGGCGTTGGCATAACACACTTCAAATTACCTACTACTTTTAGTGAAATTTATGCTATACCATGCAAACAAAATGAATTTAATCAAAACTCAATAATTTCTGCCAACACTCAAACCATTTAAAAAAAAGCAAATGAGAGATGGACCCTCATTGTTTTTTAATATTTTGGCTTTGTAGAAATCCTATTTGATTTTTGCAAAAATTTTTTAAAAATTTATTTTTATTTCTATTTTTACTTAAAATCTATTAAAATTGTCTAATTATTCTGTATTAAGATTTATACTTGAAATTTCATATCGATTAGAAAAAATAAGCAATATATAATTATATATATTAAAATGGAGAATAAATATTAATATGAAACGCGAAAATACCTATTCTCCAATTAGTTGTTTGTTTTCAAAGCAATTAACTCTTTCGGATTTTGG
>JAFRFD010000112.1 GCA_017434525.1 Methanobrevibacter sp. | reverse complement strand
TTTATGATGCCTAAAAGTTCTTTTTTCAAACCTCTCATCTCCTCCATTTCATTTCTCATGCTACCTACTTCTAATCTTAATGATTCATTTTCCTTTTCCATTTGAATGAACTGAGGTGATTTGATGGATAGCTTTTCAACATCAGTATTGATTGTTACTGCCGGCAGATGTTTTATATATTCATATTTCAAATCGTCAGGGTTTGTCATGAAATATGCTGCATCTGTTTTGTTTTTGGCCTTTCCCTGCAAATCGTTGACCTTGTCCAGGCTCATTCCACTATTATACAATGCTGATGCATGAAACTTGCGGAGCATGTGGCTTCTGAACCTGCGATACTTTCCAACCCTTCCCAGGCCTAAAGTGTCATTGATCATTTCAAATGATTGCACCATATATGTCCTGCTAATCCTAAACAAGGGACTTTCATCAGTCAACGGTTTATCACGAAGCAAAAGATATGCATTAATAGCTTTTACCGCTTCAGGACTGCAGTATGTGATGTAATACTTGTTTGTCTTTTTCCTTAAAATACTGAATGTCGGAACCACATCATCGACATTATTTAAATAATCGATTGCATTAAAGATGTCCATATTTCTGTAGGGAAGATATTCAGATAAGGCCTCAAGGTAGTCTCCGATTGTCAGGCTCAGTGTTTCCGTTCTGGCACATCCACTGGAACAAGAAAACAATATTATAGCTTTCATTAAAGGAGAAGCTATTTGAAAAGCTTCCCTTACTACTGCCTTATCAGGTAAATCCTTGAAATATATCGGAGCAGGCTTTTGAATGCTTTTTTCATTAATCTTAGGCAGTGACAATATCTCAATGTCATAAAATTTATAGAAATATTTAATGCAGTTCATTTCTTTTCTGACAGTTCCTGGAGCGTAATGCTGATACATGTAATGCCTATATTCAACTAGTTTTGCTTTCAAGCGACTGTGTTTCCATTTTACTCCATTGTTTTCATCTTCTTCAGCTTCATAAAGAAGTTCTTTTAAGCTCATACTAAAATACTCGCAGTACTTTCTCAGCGAAAGCTCATAGCTAAAGAATGTACCCTGCGCATGGTTGCAGCTTATTGAAAAATTTTTTAATAGCTCGTCATTCATCATACTTAACACCTCTATTTCTCATAGTTATAATATCTTGAGAGAGAGCGGTTGAATACTAATAAGTATCTGAACTTTTGAAACTGTTCGTATAAAACAAATTTATATATAACAACAAATGAGAAAATATTATTAATTCATAGATGCAAATCCATGAATAAAAACTTATAAATGGTTGATAATATGAAAGCAAACGCACAAAAAATAGCTGATGGAGTATACTGGATTGGTGTACTCGATTGGGACCTAAGAACCTACCACGGTTACACCTTAGACGGAACCACCTACAATGCATACATTGTATTTGGAGAAGACGAAGTGGCTATCATCGACAATGCATATCCGGGAAAAACAAAAGAAATGATGGCACGTATCGATGATGCATTCGCACAAGAAGGAAGAGAAGTCAAAGTTGACTACATCATCCAAAACCACGTGGAAAAAGATCACTCAGGAGTCTTAGTGGACTTGCACAAAAGATTCCCAGAAGCACCAATTTACTGTACCAAAATTGCTGTGAACGGTCTTTTAAAACACTACCCTGCACTTGAAGGCGCTGAATTCATAACCGTTGGAACTGGAGACAGCTTGGATGTTGGTGGAAGAACACTGGCTTTCCTGGATGCATTCCTATTACACTGGCCTGACAGCATGTTCACATTACTTGCTGATGAAACCGGAATCCTATTCCCTAACGATGCATTTGGTCAACACTTGTGTTTCACCCAAAGGTTTTCAGATGAAATTCCGGAATACGTCCTAATGGATGCCGCTCAAAAATTCTATGCAAACCTAATCACACCACTTTCAAAATTAGTGCTTAAGAAATTAAATGAAGTAGTTGAATTAGGCTTACTTGACTCAATTAAAATGATTGCACCATCTCACGGTCAAATATGGACTGACCCAATGCAAATCATCGGAGCTTATCAAAACTGGGCTACCGGAGTATGTGAAGATAAAATCACAATCATCTACGACACCATGCACTATTCAACCCAACAAATGGCTCATGAAATTGCAGAAGGTGCAATGTCTGAAGGTTATGACGTGGAAATCTTCTTCCTGCACGAAGATGAAAGATCCGAAATCGTTAAAAGTGTCCTGACAAGTAAAGGAATTGCGGTTGGAGATCCAACCATCAACGATGTGCCATACCCAAGTATCGGTGACATCATGTACTACTTAAAAGGATTACTCTTCAACAGAACTGGTATTGTAAGAAAAGCAGTTACCTTCGGTTCAATGGGTGGAAAAGGAGGAGCTCCTGCAAAACTCGCTGAAGAATTAGGAACCTGCGGATTCGATGTAATTGAAAGTCAAGAAATTACATTTGTACCAAACGCTGAAGAAGAAGAAGCGAGCTATGAGTTAGGCGTAAAGTTAGCTAAAGCTTGTAAAGAATTATAATAATGAAAGAATTTAATTATTCTTTCTTCTATTTTTTTAATTTAAAAATAAACTCTGTCAAAAGATTTATAAACAATGAAAATATACTTTTAATTAATTTTATTAACATTTTTGTTTAATAAAATATGGTAATGAATCTATAGTAAGGAAAAACAGGGGGCGAGAAAAAAATTCTCTAAAACCTTACTAATCATTGATTCATTACCTGTTTACTCGTTTTTCATCATATAGTATAACAAATATATCGAAAAAATTACTATTAATGTAACATTAATATTAATATTCAAATTCATTATACCACCTCCTTTACCTGTAAAGAAGGGGAATCAAAATAAGCAAACACCTTACACCAGCCATGCCTGTTTTTTAAAAAAAAAGTCGTAGGATTGAAATCCCACAACTTTTGGCTGGATTTTTGATAATTAGTTTTCACTAATTAAGAGAAAAATCTAAATTATTCTCCAATAATCTTTTAGATTCTAATAATATTTAAAATAAGCAGTTCTTTTTAAGAACAATTTTACAGACTTGGAGCAATTTTTATAAGAATCCAACAACAATGCTAAACACTATTATAACCGCCATAACAACTGACAATGCATTGACGATTGGTTTATATACCTTTTCGGATAATTTATAGCTCAATAATATCTCAAGCATGTACCCTCCATCCAAAGGCTTAAGCGGAAGCAGGTTGAATAGACCTATTCCTAGGTTTAACATGAACACCCATTGGAATAGCTCAAGAAGTTCGAATAATATCCATGGCAATGGACCTAAACTATCGTTAATCAACTCAAAATGCTTATTTGCCTGAATTCCAAAAAATCCTCTAGATTCATTTGACGGATTCTTATCAAGGGTTAGCGTGTATGTGCCCTTGTCTGTTTTAACACTGACATTATCTCCCGGAGAAAAAGAACTAACTACATTTGTATAATCAGAAGAATTGGCAATTTGATGATTATCAATTGCCTCTAAAACCATTCCTTCTTTTAAAATGCCGTCTGAGGGTGAGTCTGAAACAATTCTATCGATAGCGATACCATCTTCCGCAAAATAGTTCGGTATTCCTGCTGATATCAATGATACGAGCAATATTGCAATAATGGCTAAAGTAATGTTAGCAATTGAGCCTGCCGCATAAACCCTTAGCCTTGAAGATTTCTTGGCTTCCTTAAGCTCATCTTCATCGGGTTCGACAAATGCGCCGGGAATAATTGCAAACAATAACAGTCCAATTGATTTTATTGAAATTTTTTCATTAACGGCTTGAATACCATGTGAAAATTCATGAACAATCAAAACTGTGGCCAATGCAATCAAACCATAGAAAAACGGAATGTAAATTGATGAACCCGGCATTTCAACACCTGGAATTACAATTGAAACCGCAGGTATGTCGAAAACTGACGGTATGGAGCTTATCAAAGTCCATGTAATAAATATCATTGCACCAAAGGCCACAACAATCCCAACATTCATATACCATCGCCAGAATGTAGGAGAAAAATTAGAAATTCTGGATATCAGTCCCCTTAGCCTTTTGGTTTTCCACATGATGACTGGGAAGTTTATCTCAACACCATACTTCTCCAACCTGTCATGTAATATTGCAGACAATATCCAGATGATAGCAAAAGCTATCAAATAATAATAAATACCATTCATTAAAATGTCACTTCCTCTACCAAAGTAGTGAATCAAACATCACAACATCAACTATATCACCCTTCTGATATCCTTCATCATTTTCATCAATGATGATATAGCTGTTCGCCTCAACCATTGAACGAATTATGCCAGAACCCCTATTCAAGACATGCTTTGCATACTCGTCATCAGATACCGCACGAATGAAATCTGTCCTGCCTAACTGTGAAGGGATTTTAAGCTGAGATTCACGGTGAACTATATGGAAATCGAAAGCCCTGCCTTGCATTTCAAACAAGTATTTTCTTGCAAACATGTCAAATTGACTCATTGCGGCAACAGGCTGTCCTGAAAATGTAAATACCATCTTGCCATTGACAACACCAGCACCTGCAGGTTTTCCAGGCCTTATAGCTACACCATGGAATAAGATTTCGCCAATATCATCAACTACATCCAAAACAACATCCCCTTTACTGATTGCTGTTCCTCCAGTAGTCATTATAACATCATAATCTTCACTGGCTTTTAAGATTGCTTCCTTTACCTCATCGAAAGTGTCTCCGGCATGAATAATTTCTGCAACAGCTCCTGAATCTTCAACCAATGCCTTTATGGTAAATTGATTGGAGTTAATGATTTTAGCCTTATCAATTTCTTCCTTAGTCGGTTCAACCAATTCGTTTCCGGTTATGATAATCTTAACTTTAGGCTTTTTGAATACCTTAACAGTGTCATAACCCGCTGAAGCTATCAAACCCAACTCCTGATATCTGATAAAGGTATTTTTATTGAGTATTTTTTGACCTTTTTCGATGTCTTCAGATTTTGGGCTAACGTTTTCGCCGGGAGTGACTTGAGAGTAAATTGTTAATTCATCCCCATCAGTTGTAGTGTATTCCTTCATGATGACTGCATTAGCTCCATCAGGAATAGGAGCGCCAGTGGCTATTACAATCGCCTCATTTTCACCGACGGTTTTGTCTGAAAAATCTCCTGCACCGATTGCATCGACAATCTTTAATTGTTTAGGAGCAGACTGTGATGCTCCAAAAGTATTTTCACCAATTACCGCAAATCCATCCATTGCAGATTTATCAAATGGTGGGGAATCATGAAATGCAATAATGTCTTCCGCCAAAACTCTTTTGTGAGCCTCAAATAATGGAATTTCTTCAACTTCAGTAAGTTTATGATTATCGCTGACTAATTTCTGAGCATTAGATAAAGAATCCAATTTAGATAAAAACATGCTTTAAAACTCCCCCAAGTTTAATTATGCCATGTATTGTTCAATGACACCATGGTATGCATCATCTAAATCTTCGAAACTGAATTCATGACCGTTTACATTTAATGAAGTGCCTTTCACTTCACCAATGACCTGCGCTTCAACATCGATTTTTGCTAAAACATCATCCAATGCATCCGCTTTTACTGTTAAAAGATATCTTCCATGACTTTCTGAATATAATAATTGAATTTTATCCAATTCGTCATCTTCCAAGTTTACTTCACAACCGAGACCTGATTTAATGACCATTTCGGACAATGCCACTGCAAGTCCTCCAGCTGAAACATCGTGAACCGCAGTAATGTCTTTATCTGCATCCTCATCAATCAATTTCAATACTGTTTGACCGTTTGCAACTTCCTCATCGATTCTGATTCTAGGAGCGGTTCCAACTTCCAAGTTATGAATGGTTCTGTGATATTCGGAACCTGTTAGCTCATCATAGGTTTTACCAATTAGAATAATCTTGTCTCCTTCATTTTTGAAGTCCATGGTTCTGATGTTTTCAATGTTTTCAACACCGATTACACCAACAGCAGGAGTAGGATTGATTTTAATTCCTTCAGTTTCATTGTAAAAACTTACATTACCACTGATTACTGGTGCATTGAAGTTTTCAGCAACAAGACTCATTCCTTCAATAGCTGTCTTAAATTGCCATAATATTTCAGGAGTTTCAGGATTTCCAAAGTTAAGGCAATCCACAACTGCATAAGGGGTTGCACCCATTGAAATAACATTTCTAATGGCTTCTGCAACACATCCAGCGGCTCCATCAAATGGAGATAATTTAGTATGAATAGTGTTTGAATCTGTAGTAAGCGCAATAGCAGTATTTTCATCAATTCTTAAAACAGCTGCATCATCACCCGGTTTAACGACTGTCCTGACTTGAACTTCATGGTCATATTGTTTGTAAACCCATTCTTTTGAAGCGATGTTTGGAGAAGCCAGCAATTTAGGCAATGACTCATAAACTCCAGGCTCTTTAAGTTCAACTTTTTGAGTGTCTTCTGGGATTTCAACTATTGGTCTGTCAATTGAAGGTGGATCTGCCAATAATATTGTTGGTAAATTAGCTATCTCTTCGCCTTCATCTGAAATAATCATGTTGTTTCCTTCAATAACTTCTCCGATTACGGATGATGTGATTTCATGTTTATCACAAATCTTTTGAGCAAGTTCAACATCATTAGGGTTTATGACAAATACCATTCTTTCCTGTGATTCTGAAAGCATGATTTCATATGGAGTCATTCCGGTTTCTCTTAAAGGAATTGCTCTTAAATCTACTAATGCTCCATTTTGGGATGAATCTACAAGTTCTGAAATACAACAGGTAAGGCCTCCGCCACCTAAATCCTTAACACCACTTACATTGATTTTTTCCAAGATTTCAAGTGATGCTTCCAATACTCTTTTTTTAGTAAATGGATCAGCTACTTGTACTGCCGGCCTGTCTTCAGTTTCAGAATCTGATGTTAACTCTTCTGATGCAAATGTTACACCGTGAATTCCATCACGGCCGGTTGTTCCTCCCATCAACAGGAATACATCTCCTATGTTAGGTGCCTGTGCTCTAACAATCTTATCCTTTTCAACAAGGCCCACGCACATTACATTAACCAAAGGATTTGTTCTGAATGATTCATCGAATTCTATTTCACCGGCAACGGTTGGAACCCCTACACGATTTCCATAATCGGAAATACCTTTTACGACATGTTCAAATAAGTATCTTGACTTTTCATCTGTGTCAATCGGTCCAAATCTAAGTGAATCTAAAAGTGCTATAGGCATGGCCCCCATGGAAATAATGTCCCTTAGGATACCGCCAATACCAGTACCTGCACCACCGTATGGTTCGATTGCTGATGGGTGGTTGTGAGATTCCATTCCTACAGCCAATGCATATTTGTCAGTGACGCTTACAAGACCTGCATCATCTCCAGGTCCTAAAATAATATTTTCTCCTTCGGTAGGAAATGCTCTCAGGAATGGCCTGCTGCTCTTGTATGAACAATGTTCTGAAAACATTACATCAAGCATTCCTTCTTCTAATTCGTTCATTTCTCTTCCGAGAATCCCTTCAATATATTCAATTTCAGAATCAGCTAAAGTCATGTTAACACCTTAATTTTTAATTGAAATAATTACCTTTTCACCTTCAATATCCCATTCTTTGGTATAATCTTTAGATTCCTTACTGCATTCTTCAGAATCAGTGATGATTAAGCTTTTGGCCCTTACTTCATGAGAAATAACTTCTGATTGAGGAACAATCAAATCTTTAAACTCGGTTGATGTTTCCACATCCACATTAATGTCGGCTTCAACATCCAAGTCAAGGTCTTTTCTCATGTCCTGAACCCTTCTGATTAATTCACGAGCCATTGCTTCCTGTCTAATTTCTAAAGTAACGTTAGTATTTACAAATACATTTCCACCCTCAAATTCTGATGATACGAAATCATCCGGAAGTTCTGAATCGAATAATATCTCTTCTGAAGAGAGTTCAATTCCTTCAATGGTGACAATGCCGTTTGCTTCTAAATCTGCTTTGATTTGATTGCCGTCAGCTACTTTCAATCCTTTTACTACTTTGCCCATATCGCCTTTAAGCTTTGGACCTAAAATCTTAAGATTTGGTTTTGCTATAAATGATAATTTATCAAATTCGCTAGAACATAAAACTTCTTTAGTATTTGATTGATCTTTAATGATGTCTTTCAGCTCTTCGATAGCATTCAATACATTTTCATCCTGAGATACAACAGTAATGTCAGATACAGGCCATCTTAACTTGTATTGGGCCATGTCACGAGCTCTGATTGATGCTTCAATAACGTCACGAGCAACATCCATTTTTGCTTCAAGCTCTACATCTATTGCATCTTCATCATATCCCCAATCGTTCATGTGAATACTTTCAAGAGCCTCTGGATTTACTCCTTTTACAAGATTTTCATAGATTTCTTCACAAATGTGAGGAGCTATCGGACATAATACTGAAATTAATTTGACAAGTGCAGTGTATAGGCTGTAATATGCACCTAATTTGTCAGGGTCGTCACTTTCAACCCAAGTTCTTCCACGAATAAGCCTTACATACCAACGGCTTAAATCTTCCAATATGAAATTATTGATTTTTCTAGTTGCATTGTGGAAGAATAACTTATCTAAATCTTCAGCCACTTCTTTAACTAATGTATTTGCTTTGGATATAATCCACTTATCTTCAGATCTTAAAATCATGTCATCTTCAGTTAAGCCAATTGGATTAAAGTTGTCCAAGGACATGTAAGTGGTTGAAAATACATATACGTTCCATAAAATGTTAAACATTTTGTTAATGTTAAGGAGTTCTTCCCATACGAATTTTAAATCATCCCATGGTTTAGATGCCCATAATAAATAGAATCTTAAAACATCCGCACCATATTTTTCAATTACTTCTTCAGGAGAGACCACATTACCAAGAGATTTGGACATTTTATTTCCGTTTTCGTCTAATACAAATCCATGCATCAATACTTTTTGATATGGACTTTTACCCATTGAAATTACTCCAGTACCGAGTTGTGAGTAGAACCATCCTCTGGTTTGGTCATGGCCTTCTGTAATGAAGTCATAAGGATACCATTCTTCGAATTTTTCCTTTTCTTCAGGATAGTAAAGTGAAGCCCAGCCAGCTACTCCTGAGTCAATCCATACGTCCAAAACGTCAGGAATTCTTTTGATGGTCTGGCCACATTTGTCACATTTTACTTCAACTTCATCCACATATGGTCTGTGAATGAGTTCTGAATCGGATACATTGATTTCATTTAAGGATTCGGCTTTTAACTCATCAAGAGAACCGATTACTTTTAACTCTCCACATTCCGGACATTCCCATATAGGAATTGGAATACCCCAGAATCTTTGCCTTGAAATTGTCCAGTCACGGGCATTGTCCACCCAATCATGGAATCTGCCTTCACCAGCCCATTTAGGTACCCATTCAACTTTTTCAATCTCATCTAACATTTTTTGTTTGATTTCAGTGACCTTCAAGAACCATTGTTTAGTGGCTCTGTAGATAATTGGAGTTTTACATCTCCAGCATACACCATATCTGTGCTCGATGGTTTCTGACCTGTACATTAAGCCTTTGTCTTCTAAATCTTTAATGATTTGAGCATTTTCTTCTTTTGTGAATTTGTCAACGTATTTTCCACCATCTTCAGTAAAGCATCCATCTTCTCCAACAGGACAGAATATTGGAATTTCATTCGCTTTACCCACTTCAAAATCGTCTGGACCATGTCCTGGCGCGGTGTGTACTAATCCTGTACCTTCACCTAGTTCTACGTGATCACCCGGAAGCACTTTGTGAACTGCATCAATTTCATCAAATTCTGCATGTATTGGAACTTCATCAATTAAAATATAATCATAGCTCATTCCGATTAAGTCTTCACCTTTTACTGTTTTAATAACTTCATACATTACTTCTTTTTCTTCTATGATTTGATCTTCTTCATCCTCACTTTCTGCCGGGATTTTGGTTCTGTGAATCTTAATCTGTTTTCCCAATACGGTTTCCATTAAGTTTTCTGCTAAAATGTAGGTTTCACCATCTTTAGCAACGTAAACGTAATCAAATTCAGGGTTTGCACAAATTGCCATGTTTGCAGGCAATGTCCATGGAGTGGTTGTCCAAACTAAGAAATAAGTATTTTCTTCACCTTTTACTGGGAATTTAATATAAATAGAGGGGTCAACTTTTTCTTCATATTCAATTTCGGCTGCAGCCAATGCAGTTCCACAATGAGGACACCAACTAATAACCCTTTGGTCATTAACAAGCAAATCCTGTTCATTAGCTCTTTTAAGTGTCCACCATGAAGATTCCATATATTTTGGATCTAAAGTCATGTAGGGATCATCCCAATCCATCCAAACACCTAACTGGTCAAACTGCTCTTCCATAGCCACTTTATTTTCCAATGCAAATTCTCTGCACTTATCAACAAATTTATCAATACCGATTTCTTCAATCTCTTGTTTAGATTGGATATTCAATAAGTGTTCTACCTTATTTTCAATTGGAAGGCCGTGCATATCCCATCCGGCTTGACGCCTTAAACTAAATCCATTCATTGATTTGAATCTAAGATATGAATCTTTAATAACCTTGTTCCAAGCTGTACCTAAATGGATTTTACCACTACAATATGGAGGACCATCTAAAAATGAATATCTTGGACCTTTTTCTCTAAGTTCGTTGACTTTTTTGAAAGTTTCCTCTTCTTTCCAGAATTTTTGAACTTTCTTTTCTATTTCATCATGATTATATGATTTTTCTGCCTCTTTTATTGGCATTGTAACTCCTCAATATATAATAATTTATAATATATATCTTTTTGTTTTAGCTAATAAATAAAGGTTATTAAATATTTAAATATTTTAAAAATTGAAAAGAATTTTTTCTAAAATAAATTGAAATATTAGGAGGTGCTGATGTTAATATTGATATAAAATAAGAATCTAACTAATAATATGGGATTTCATAGAAAATATAATTCGCTCTTTAAAGCTGTCGATAATCTAATCAAATTATACAAAATTGCTAAAAAGAAGGATGAAGAGACAAAAAATGATAAAAAATGAAAATTAGTTATTTGAGTGATTTTAACTGTCCTTATTCATATATAGGATTGAATAGAATCACAAATGCATGTAATGAAGTTGATTTAGATGTCACATGGGAAATGAAAGCATTTGAACTTGAGCCCACTGCAGATAATTTCAAAGCCATTGATAGATTTGCCATTAAAAACAGATTATCAATTGAAGGTGCTGTGAAAGAAATCGAAGAGATAGAAAAAATCGCTTCAGATGAGGGTTTGAATATAAATTACAAAAATTTAATCATCAATAGCTCAAAAGATGCACATAGGCTAGTCAGATATGTGCAGAACAAATATCCAAAAGTGTCACAGGAACTTGTTTTTAAAATATTTGAATCTAATTTTACCAGAAATGAAGATATTTCCAATCATGATGTTTTAGCAAAAATAGCGACTTATTGCGGATTAAACTATGAAGAAATAATTGAATTTCTTAAAACAAGCTCTTTAAAGATAGAAGTTGACCTTGACATGGATGAAGCCATATCAAATGGAATAACTACAATCCCATATTATTTTATTGAACATAATGGCGAGCGACTAATTGTCCCTGGTGTTTTTGAAAAGGAATCGTTTAAAATTGCCATTACTGATTTACTCAGTGGTAAAATGAAAGATAAAACATTTATCTGAGGAAATATTGCATTTGAGTTGTTAAAAACTTATATATTCTAAAATTAAATATTTATCTTATGAATTTAAACGATGAAATAGATATTGCATTTGCGGACACTTTTTTTAAACGCTTTAAAGGATTGATGATGAAAAAAGACATTGATTATGCATTGATTTTTACCAACATGAAAGACTCATCAATACACACACATTTCATGAGATTTGAAATTGATGTTTATTTTCTCGATGAAAACAAGATTGTTTTTGATAAAACCACATTAAAACCTTGGAAGTTCTACAAGCCTAAAAAACCAGCAAAATACATTATTGAAACAAAAAAAGACGAATTAAAAATAAAAATAGGAGATAGCTTAGAATTTTTCTAAGATCTCTTCTGGATTTTCAAAGATTTGAATATTATCAATGCTTTCTAATTTATGGGTATTTTCAATATCAATATCTCTCATGTAGATTGTAATGATTTTTCCTTCGGAAATTGCATCATATGGGCATGTATTTCTGCACAAACCACAACCAATACATTTTGTCAAGTCTATCTCTTCATGAGGTATGATTGCACCTTGTTCACATGCAAGTGCCGCAACACAATCATCACAACTTTGACATTTAGATAATTCCATCTTGGATGGAAGTACAGTGTCAATAGGACCTGGATGAATATCTACCGGGACCATATAAACCGGTACGGCTCCTTTTCCAGCCTGTGCAACAGCATTGGTAACCAAGGTATCGGCTATTCCATAGACTATTTTTGAAACTGTATTTGCTGTGGCGGGTGTTACTATTAGTAAGTCGTATTTTCCTAAAGATAAACGACCGGTTATTGGATATGAAAATTTTTGATTTGAATCAGTTGCAAGTTCACGGTATTTCCCACCAGTGATGCGTTCAACACGTTCATAAAGTCCATACATCTTGAGAACTTCTTCTGCGGCTCCTGATAGAAATACTGTGACTTCATGTTCTTTAGCTAATTTTTCAGCTAATTGAACTGATTCTCTAAGTAAATGACCAGCTCCAGTAAATGCAAATCCGATTCTCATTTTAATCTAATCTATGATATTGGTAAGCTTCCCTATCTGAGAATGAATAATCTAATCTTGTGTATTGGTTCATGAATTCTGCCACTTCATCAGCAATGTCTTCTTTGTCTACTGCAACACGTTTAATGAACTCAGCCACTTCATCCATTTCTTTTTCTTTTAATCCTCTACGGGTAATCTCTTGAGTACCTATCCTAATACCGGATGGGTCATCTGAATTGTCTCTGTTGTCTCCAGGCAAGAGGTTTTTATTTAAGATTACATTATTGTCAGCTAATTCTTTTGCGATATCGGATGCTGATCTAATGTTGGTTAGGTCAACTGCAATTTGGTGGGACTCGGTGAATCCTAAATCTTCACATAATACATTGAATCCTCTTTCATACATTGCCTGACCAAGAGCCTGTGCATTTTTAATGATTTGTTTTGCATAAGCTTCACCAAACTCTAACATTTCAGCAGTTGCAATACCCAAACCAAGTAAATGGTGCAAATGGTGATTACTTACAACACCAGGGAATACAGCTTCATCTATTATTTCCTCATTTTCTTTGTGAGAGAGAATAATACCTCCTTGTGGACCAGGGAATGTTTTGTGGGTACTTCCCATCATCAAATCTGCTCCTTCTTTAAGAGGTTGTTGGAATTGGCCTCCTGCAATAAGACCCAATACATGTGCACCATCATACATTACAGTAGCGCCAACTTCATCGGCAGCTTCACGAGCTTCTTTAACTGGGTGTGGGAATAAGAATAAACTTCCACCGAACAAAATTATATTTGGTTTTTCCTCAAGAATTTTTTTGTTCATTGCATCAATGTCAATGTTCATTACATTTTTATCCAAAGGATGGAAAACTGTTTTAAGGCCACGAATACCTGCTGCACTTACATCGGCGTGAGAAATGTGACCTCCAGATGGTACTTCAAGAGCCATTACTTTTTCACCAGGTTTTCCGAATCCAAAGAATGCTGCAAGATTTGCTGTTACACCTGAAACCGGTTGAACATTGGCATAATCACAGTCATATAATTTACAGGAAAGCTTTTTAGTTTTATCTTCAACCAAGTCAACATATTGACATCCTTCATAAAATCTTTGGAAAGCTTGTCCTTCTGCATATCTGTGGGCAAAATCTGTTGCTACAGCTTCTGTCACTTCCACACTTGTAACATTTTCGGAAGCGATTAAATTGATACTGTTTCTCATATATTCAGTATGTTCTTTTGCAATTTTTTCAAAGTTTAAAATTTCATCATGATAATTAGTCATTTACTACACCTAATATCCAATTAAATATTATAATATAATTTTTATTTATCTTATAATATAAGAGTTATGAAAAAAAGATTGTTTTGATGAATTTTAAAAGATTGTAAAAAAAGTTTTTTAAAAAATAAAAAAAGAAATAGAGAAATTAATCTCTAAATCTATTTACCTAAGTCTTCAAGAGCAGCACTGATTTGTGCCATAATTTGCTCGGTTTTGAAGTGTTGTTGGTTCATAGCACCAGATGGACATGCACCTACACAAGTACCACATCCTTTACATAATGCGGAGTTAATTTGTGCAAATTCTTTTCCACCTACACCAGTTGCGATTGAAATAGCATCGAATGGGCATAATTCAACACATACTTGGCAAGCACCACAAACAGTTTCATCGTTAGATGCAATAATAGGTTCGATTTCTACTTCTCCTTTAGCCATTGGGATTGCTGCTCTGGATGCTGCAGCTGAACCTTGTGCTACGGAGTCAGGAATATCTTTAGGACCTTGTGCTACACCAGCAATGTAAACACCGTCAGTT
>JAFRFD010000111.1 GCA_017434525.1 Methanobrevibacter sp. | reverse complement strand
TTCAAATCAATAGCGTCTTCTCTGTCCATGTGGAAAACAATTAAGCCACGAGAACAAATACTCAAACTATAATTTGCTGGAGGTAACAACATAATACTATCCTTATCTGCAACGAACTTAAATTCTTCAGAAACAGGAGAATCAAGCTTATATTCAATTTCATAAGAATCAGACGTTGCCATATTAATAAACGAAACCTTCAAAATATCGTTAACTGCATTAATCTTAATACCAGACTTATCATCGCCATTCTGAATAAGTTTAATCATCTTCTGAAGATGTTCAACCTGTGCTTCAGACAAAGACAATGTTGCATCGATAGATGGAAGATTAACACCATTGAAATTAGGTTCTTCAATCGAGCCGGGAATTGCAGCTCGATAAGTGAACTGCTGCTTACCTTTAGAAGACTTGATGATTAAATCATAGACTTCTCCAGATTCTGTTAAGTTCGCATCAAGAATTGGCTGGTCAGAAAGACTTGCATCCTTATTTGGGTTATTGAAGATGTTAAAGAAAGACATAAATCTCTTATATTCATAAAATCTAAGATTCTGTCCTGGATAATCAAAATAACTAACTGGTGCTACCAACTTATAAGCAATCTTAGTTGCTACTTCCTTTGCTCTAAGAATAACACTATCACCATCCTTGACAAATCCAAGCTGTTGCTGAATTGGAGCTAACTTTGAAACTAATTCTATTAATTCAATATTATAATTCATCTAGTTTTCCTTTTGTAATAATTTTTATTCAAATATAGAAAAAAAACCGTATCGACAATCGATACGGTATTTTATTTTGAATTTTTTGTATTGGACTATTAGCCATCCCAGTCAAAATCATCCGGTTCGCAACGATGGACAACATACTTTGCGCCGAGCTGCTTTTGCTGTTCAAGAATATTTTCGAACTTTTCGTAAATTTCCTTAGACTTACGAATCAGTTCAAGAACACTATCAATTTCAGCGGCATCTTCAAGGTCAGACTTACAAGAAATGCAATCGAAATCCGTAGCATTATCATACGTAATCTGCCAATATTCATCCATTTCATAATCACTATCATCAATAACATCTTCAGTATTAATGAATGCAACATTTCTTACACGCTGAACGCCCGGAATTCGGATAGCATCAACATATTCGGTTTCAAGCTGTTCAAGTTCAGCACGAAGAGCATTCATGCGTTCCAGGTCAGCTTTCATCTTAGGTGTCATAGGAGCATTAAGTAATTCCATTTTATTTTTCCTCTTAGTTTAATGTTTGATTTTTTGTTAAGTATAATTAAATATAATAAAACTAGGGTTATTTGTAAACCCCAGTATTTAAATTCTATTAAGCTTAATCTTCGTATTCTTCTACATCGAAATACTTATGATAGGCTTCATCAATATCTTCAATTCCTAGTTCCAGCAAATCAGGCATATCGATTTCGAAAAATTCATTCTTTTCTGCATCATAACCAGTAATATTGACATCATCAATCTTAAAACGGTTACAAGGGTCATAGAAGAAACCATCAAGATAGTCCTTCAAGTAATCTTCCAGCGGTCCAAGATTATACCATTCTCCATCATAGTCAGACAATAGACTGTAATTAGCCAGAATAGTAAGCCTAATCAATTCGTCCAATTCCAGCTTACCATAGATTTCACGTGTAGAAACGCTAATACAATCAGCATCCCTTTGGTCAATATCGAAATGCACGATATAATATGAACGCTTTGCAGTCGGCCTTGCGAAATCTTCAGGCTTCGGTGTTTTATTTTCTGCATCGATTTCAGCAATTACTTCCTTCAGCTTACCAGTAAGTTCAGGATTCTGCTTGAGCAATTCTGCAATCATGTTAATTTCATTCGACATTTTTTATCTCCTTGGATTTTATTAAGTTAAATTTATCTTGAAAATGCTTGGACAGACATAAAGTCATTTTTATTAAGCTTACTGCCTTTTTCCTTTGCCAATTCTATTAATTCTGCAAGGAATGCATCTTTATACACACCACGAATAATAGAACCAACCAAAGCTGCATGACCATGAAACTTTCTTGTGCTTACTCCATGACCTTGATAACACCAGCCTCTAACATCGCCAAATACAAGATTTCCTGTGTCATCACGAGATTTATCTTTTTCGATATCCCACGAAAACATCGGTTTAATCAATTCATTCAGATTACGAAGTGCATTGATAAAACGACGCATATCATTGTCAATCTTAACCGGAAGAAAAGAAGTCTTGTCATAAGTATCAGGTCCTTCATAGAAATATGCACCAGTCTGATAAAATGGATAGCAGTATTCACCTTTATAATGAGTTGAACCAGCATCCATATTCTTGAACACAACCTTTGCAGCTTGTCTTAATTCAAGATATCCGGCTTCAACATTTTCAATAACTTTTTTAAATCCCATTATTAATCCTATTGGTTGGTATTTCTATGTGAGCATTAAAAGAGTCAATCGAAGCATAACGTCTTGTAACAATAGTAACCGGCTGGAATGACAAAACGAAGTTTTCCATCTTCTTAAAATCATTCTTAGTAAAAGTCCTACCTGTTATAGGATTACCATTTTCATCAAATTCCAATTCAAATTGACTCATATATTACCTTTAAAATTTTATTAAGCTAAATTATAAACTATCAATTTTTCTCAAAATTTCACTATCACAATTAATAGTATAATTTTTGATATTTTTCAATGATATTTTAAAATTATTAGATAATGCAAAGAAACGTTCATAACCAGCTAATACTTCTGACAACTGATCAAATCCAAAATAATGAACTTTATTATAAGCCGGACATGCTGGATTTTGCAAAGGTTTTGCAATATTTTTAATCTGACCTAACCATAATACAAACATAGACTCTTCTTGATCTTTTGTAATCCATTCTCTACAAATTCCATCCATGAATAAATTCGTAATAACATCACCATACGTAATAAGTTCTTTACTCCAAATATTCCATGTCTTAATTTGGATTACTGATACTAAATCATAACGATTAATTCCAATTGCATCAACACCGAAATCTTCGCCAAATTCGACCCTTGTATGAGGTGTTAATCTATAAAAACTGGCAGGAACAATATGCTCAATAGCATAATTTTTGCCAAGAGCATCCCATGTTTGTTTCATCAAATCTTCACCATTTTCCACATAAAAATATTCACCAATAATACCTTTAAACCAATTAATTAAATCTTTCTTTTTGCCCAAGTTATTTAACGGTTGTTTAATTGCCCATTCTGCAAATTGTTCAGCTTTATTTTGAATGAACGTATTCCACATATCGATTGAATAAATATTATCTACAGCATTATCCCAAGATATATCTTGTTTAACGAAATCGCTAAGAGTAATTGCTCCACCATTAATATTGAGCAAACCATTCCAGCCATTAAGTTTAAATAACTTATAAAATTTAATATGTCGTTCTTTATTTACCATATTCATAATATAGAAAAAAATAGTCATCTTGTCAATGACTATTTTATATTATTTTTTAATCAGTTATCCTATTAAAGAAATGGTTTCATTGTATTTAAAATAATTTCCCATTCACTATTAGGAACAGCATGTTCGTTATCAATATATCCAGTAATATTAAAATATTCACATACTAATTTATCATTCCAATTATTTGTATAATCTATTGGAAATGGTAATAATTTTGGATAAATATTGCCATCTTGTGTATGACCACGAGTTAAATATTGAAAACAAATAGAATTTATTTGGGGCAGCGCACTTCCAGCGAGCACTCGGTCAGATACTCGTCGATGACGCCGTCCACGTCGCCCGCCTGCACGCCCAT
>JAFRFD010000024.1 GCA_017434525.1 Methanobrevibacter sp. | reverse complement strand
TAATAAATTTATTTTTAATTTAATTGATTATTAAATATCAATATGTGAAATTAACTATAATTCAATTGATAAATAAAAAACAAAGAAATAATGCTACTTTAGATGAAAAAATCTAGCACTCCATATCTAAATTGTCAGAATTATTAATCTATTACTTGTTGAACATAGGAGAGATTGATGATTAAAAGCTTTATATTTTATTATAAACTTTTTTAAAATGTGTGAAATATTATGCTAAAAAGTGAAAGGTTATTAAAAGTCAATAATTTCTGTTAACAATCTAAAAATAGAAAAAATAGTTGAGATAATATTTAATCTCAACTTGAAATGGTTATTTTGTTTGAAATATTGCATTTGTCATAACTTGAAGTTATGATGTATTTTCCTGGCAATAAATTGATGTTTAATGCACTTTGACCATTACTATCAGTTGAACGATAATAAAAGACACCATTTATGTTGAATTGTATTTTTTGATTTGCATAAGGTTTTCCCTGACCGTCAACTAAATTTACTTTAAATTTGGTTCCATCTTTGTATTTCATTGAAATGTCTTGAGCAGTTAATACTGGCAATACTGTAATTGTGTTTGAAACTTTACATTCTTTGTATTCTGCTGTGATGATGTATTTTCCTGGTCCTAGGTTGATGTTTAACTTTGCAATACCAGATTCGTTGGTTATTCGTGTGTAGAATACTCCATTGATGTTGAATGTTACTTTTTCACCTGCACCAACAGGATTGCCATCGTCACCAATTAATTTAACAGTGTATTGTGAAGCATTTCTGTAATATTTGATTAAATCATTGTTTTCTATGATTCTTGAAATAACAGTAATCTTGTTTGATCCCATTTCACCGGTTTCAAGGTTTATTGCAGTGATTATATATTCGCCTGCAGGCAAGTTAATATTTAATTTTGCAAGGCCTTTATCGCCGGTTATTTTACGCTCATACATTACGCCGTTGATGTTGAATCTGACAATGATTCCTTCTTTAAGGTAATTTCCTTGACTGTCAAGGAATGTTGCATAGTATTGGGTTGCATTTTTGAATACTTTAACAAGATCAGTTCCTTTTACGGTAGGTAAAACAATGATAACAGAATTAATTGTTTTATTGTCGACTGTTACGGTTGCATCGTAGGTGCCGCTTGGTAAGTTTATTGCAATACTTGTAGTTCCGTTTGCGTTGGTTGTTTTGGTGTATTCAACACCGTTTATGTTGATTTTAACTGTTTTGTTTGCTAATGGATTGCCTTTATAATCTGTTACTGTTATAACAAATCTTTCTGGTCCGTGGAAGTATTTTGTTATGTCTGGAGCAGATATGATGTCGGATTTATCTTCTTCAACAGTAACATTTGCATCTTTGCTTTGTGGATTGTATTTGTCGTCACCGGAGTAGTATACAGGTATTGTGTAGTTGCCAACATCCAAATCTGGTATTGTAATTACGGCCGTACCTTTTTCTACGGGAACAACATATGTTTTGCCGTTGACTGTAGCAGTTACGTTGCCTGTTGCATCTTCAGGTAATGTTACTGTAATTGTTGCGTTTTCACCTTCAGTTACTTTAGGTGCATCAATGCTGATTTTTGGATTTTCTTTGCCTTTAGGATTGACAACAATGGTTATGCTGTCTCTGGCGGATTTGTGATTGGAATCGCCGGAGTAGTTTCCATAAATTACATATGATCCTGCATCAAGGTTTGATAAAACGAATGATTCATCGACTTTGATAACTTTGATTGTGGTTCCATTGGCGTATTTGTAGGTTATGGTGCCTGTTGCGTCACTTGGAAGTTTTTGTGTTATTTTGATGTTTTCGCCGTATGTGATTTGTGTGTTGTTGGCAATTATGTTGAAGTTGGT
>JAFRFD010000110.1 GCA_017434525.1 Methanobrevibacter sp. | reverse complement strand
TTTTCTTTTTTTTATTTTTATTTTTAACTTAACTTTTTAGAAGGGATTTTTTTGGATAATATTAGAAATGGTCGTTTTAAGACAGGAATGACTGATGAAGCCGCCGAGTATACTTCATCTCTCGAAGCGGACATGCTTCTTTTTGAAGCAGACATTAAAACTAATTTTGCACACACTTCAATGTTAAAACATGAAGGAATCATTGATGAGAATATTGCAGATAAAATCTTATGCGCTTTAGACAATCTTAAGGAAGAAGGTTATGAAGCATTGGTTTTTGACCCTTCCGTTGAAGATGTTCACATGGCAATTGAAAACTATGTGACTTCTAAAATCGGTCCTGAAGCTGGTTTTATGCACACTGCAAAATCCCGTAATGACCAGGTTGCATGTGATGTTAGATTGGTTTTAAGGGAAATGATTGAAGAAATTCAAATAGGTATTTTGGAATTCATTGAAGGGTTAGTCGAAATGGCAGGGGAACATTTGGAAGATATCTTCATCGGTTTTACCCACTTGCAACATGCTCAACCAATCACAATAGCTCATCACTTAATGGCACATGTCCAAGCCCTTAAAAGGGATTATGAACGTTTAGAAGACACTTATAAACGTGTAAATTTAAATCCTTTAGGGTCTGCTGCAATGGCCACCACTAGTTTTCCAATAAACAGGCAATTAACCACAGATTTACTTGGTTTTGATGCATATTTAGAAAACTCTATGGATGGAGTTTCAGCACGTGATTTTATCACAGAAACAGTCTTTGATTTGGTGTCTTTATCATCAACTCTTGCAAAAATGTGTGAGGAATTGGTATTATGGAGCACATATGAATTTGGCGTTATTGAAATGGCCGATGAATATTCATCAACTTCTTCTATTATGCCCCAAAAGAAAAATCCCGATGTGGCTGAACTTGCAAGAGGCAAAACCAGTATTGCTACAGGCGAGTTAATTACAATTTTAACCATTCTTAAAGCTATTCCATACACTTACAATAGGGATTTGCAGGAAATCACTCCTCATTTATGGAATGCAGTTAAAGTAACCAGAGAAACATTATCCATTGTAACCAAAATGATGTTGTCTGTTGAATTTAAAGTAGACAGATGTGCAGAACTTGCAGGTAAGAACTTCGCAACTGCAACAGATCTTGCCGATATCATGGTTCGTGAGAAAAAAATACCGTTCAGAACCGCTCACAAGATTGTTGGAAGAATTGTTAATGAAGCCACAGCCAATAATATGGCTGAAGAAGATATCACTTCCAAATTCATTGATGACATTGCAGTTGAATTGGGCTTTGATGAATTGAACTTGGATGACGGGTTAATTCAAAGGGCTTTAAATCCTGCTGAAAATGTTAGAATCCGGGCCGTTCCAGGAGGGCCTGCTCCTGAAATGGTAGAAATGGCTCGTGATAATATAAAAGTATTCTTGAATGAAGAATTTGAGAAGAAAGGAATTTAGGTTATCTGACTAATAATTGTGTAGTAATTTAATGAGTTTTTTTTAAACTCTTCTTTTTTTAATTTTATTTAGTTATTTTTCAATTTTTTATACAAAGTTTTATAATATAAAAAACATAATAATAATATGGTTATTAAAAAAAAATTTTCCATTGCGATTGTTGATATTGAAAAAATAGAAGATGTCAATAATGTCCTACTCAAATATACGACTACAATCCAACAGTATTCCACATATTTTTATTTTAATCTGAATCCTGTCCACTTTGAGGATGTTAATATGGACAGTACATTCTTTCAATTGGAATCTGAAAATCAATCATCTTTTGATAAAAAATTAAATGACTTAATCGAAGAATTAAATCAGTTAAATACAGGATATGCCATTAGGGATGAAACGACTCGTGAGATGATTGTAGAAATTGAGCATGTAATAGCACTCGAAATTAAATTTGGCAATATTAAATTTTTAAAAGAAGGAACCTATGAAAAAATTGATGCAATAAATCACTTAAAAACTGAATTTGGAATATGCAAAAACTATAGTCCTAATTTTCGGCCGCTTGAAAACATTTCAATTGAGAATACTAAAGTTGCCCCTGAAACCATTTATCTGTTTTCTGACACAGCAGAAGATCTTTCAAAATTAAAAACAATCATTTCCGAAAAAATTAAGGATATCGATTCAGATTTTGAAATAGAGACTAAACAGTTCATGTTTATAGATTAAGAATGGGACATAAATTTAATCTCTATTAGTCTATTCGTTTTTTTCTTGTTTTTGAGATTCCACATAGTTTTCATGAATTTCGTCTGCCAATTCTTGATTTCCTTCTATAATTGGTCCTGTGTAGTCACAGTCATAGCAAACCCATTGGGACCAGTTTTGTGGAATAATCCATTTTACATTATGGGAACCGCATCTTGGACAAATTTTTCGCATCATATTATCTAATTTCCTATACTGATTATTAAAGTTAATGTTACTGTTTGGTGTTATAGAAACTCCAGATTAGGTCAAGGGCCTCACCGGGTTCAAGTGCGCTTGAACGAGTTTCCCTTAATATTCTTTGTATTGAAAATTTTTTCATGTGTGGGAATTTCCTGTGAACCTCATAAAGCAGCGGACAGCCAAACCCTTTAAACTCTTTTAAATCATAGTTTCTGATTAAGGATTTTATCTCTTGTTTTCCAACACTTAAACTTGCCGGAAGGTTCAGTCGATATAATGAATCCTCCTGCAGATTTATGCATTGGCTGCCGGTTGCAAGCATATCACCAAAGATAATTATTGGAATTTCTTTTGATTTTGCATATTCCTTTACAAGTTCGCCGGTATTTTTGGAACATCTCCCGCATGGATGCAGCTTGCCTGTAAAAGATTCATGTATTATTTCCGAATAATCGGTTTCAATATATTCATGTGGAATGTTTAGTTCATCGGTTAATGATTGAATATTCTGTTTGAATTGTTTTGGTAAAATTATTGTTCCCGGATCTACCGTAACTGCAATTGGATTAAAACCTAATTTTTTTGCCAAAATCAATGAAAAGCTACTGTCAACACCTCCTGAAAGAGCAACAACCGCTTCAATATTTTCAGATTCCTCAAATTCGTTTTCATTAAAATAATTCTCAAAGTTAAAACTGTAAATATTTTCCAGTTTATCATCAATAACTGTTTCCAGGTTTTTCAAGCCAATTAAAGAAGAATTTAGATTGCTAACGGTTTTTTTAGATAATTTGAGTTTGTAATTTTTATTTAAGAAATCACCATAGCTTTCAACATGGATGCTTTCAAGTTCAAGTTTTTCCCTAAGTTTTCCAACGACCCATCCTCCCTTTCCAATGATGGCGGATTTGTCGGGTCTGTCTTCTGTTATAATCCATAGTTCATTGTTTTCATAGTAAATGTCTTCGATAAAGATGTCTGCTTTTTCATGACCGATATCTTCACGAATCTTGTTAACCTCATCTAAAATGAATTCTTTTGTATACATTTAACTCATATCTCTTGTAATGCTAATGCTTTCACGGGAATAGAGTTCAGGATTTTCGATAATTTCAAGAGCTATTTTTTCAACGGATTTGGAAGTGGAAACATAACCTTTCGGTGTTTCTCCTTTTTCGGTTATCACATAATCGTCTTCCTTGCCATAAATCAAATAACCGCATCTCAAAATTGTATAATCCACATCACTTTTTTCGATAAGCGATACAGCATTTCTGTTTGGAATCTGTTCAGGTTCGTTTTCAACATTGTATTCTCCGCCATTGTCCTCTGCAAGCTCATTGTAGATTCCAACAACGGTCATGTAGATTAGCCTTTTTGGATTTATTTCAACAAGATTTCTTGCGATTGCCGGTTGGTCCACGCCTGACACGGCACAGAAAACAACATCCTGGTTGTCCAGAACCTTTTTTAAATCTTTCATATTGGTTGCATCAATATTTACCGCAGTTATCCTGTAGCTGTCCTCGTAGCTATTGCCTGCAGATTTTGAAAGCAATGTTAAATGATATTCTGGTTTTGCAAGCAATTTAGCCGTAAATGGTCTTCCAAATTTTCCGGTTGCACCAAGTATTGCAATATTCATCATATTCACCTTTTAGATAATATTTTAAATTTTTAAATATAAAATATTAATTGAGGGAAATAAATGAAATACAGAAAGTTGGGCAATACCGGTATTGAAGTATCTGAAATTGCTTTTGGTGCAGAGTTTTTGGTCCAGAGGCCTTATGAGGATACTGAAGAATTAATTAGGGCTTGTGAAGCTAACGGAATTAACTTTTTTGACTGTTGGATGAGCGAGCCTGATGTGCGTTCACACTTGGGCCGTGCAATAAAGGGCAATCGCGATTATTGGATTATACAGGGCCATATTGGGGCTACATGGCAGAACGAACAATATGTAAGGACCCGTGATATGGATAAGGTAATCCTTGCATTTGAAGACTTTATGCAACGTCTTCAAATTGATACGCTGGATTTTGGAATGATTCACTATGTGGATCAGATTGAAGACTATGAAAACATCATGAACGGTCCTTTTATCGAATATGTCAGAAAGCTAAAAGAGGATGGAACAATAGAGCACATAGGGCTCAGTACCCATAATCCTGACATCGGAATTCTTGCTGCACAAAATCCCGAAATAGAATTGCTGATGTTTTCAATCAATCCCGCCTATGACATGTTCGGAGCAATGGATGACATTGAAGAGTATAGAAAGGAAGATGCTTTCGACAATGATTTGGCCAGCATAAACCCTCAAAGAGCAGAAATCTATGAGTTGTGCGAAAGGAACGGCACTGCACTGACTGTGATGAAAGGATTTGCAGGTGGAAATTTGCTGGCTGATGAAACCTCTCCATTTGGTGTGGCGCTGACTCCGGTTCAATGCATACATTATGCATTGGAGCAAAAGGGAGTTTCAAGCATTTTTGTAGGTGTTAAGACTGTTGAGGAACTTATGGAATCATTAAGGTATTGTGAGGCAAGTGAAGCAGAAAAAGACTTCTCTGAAGTTTTAAAGAATTCACCAAAACATTCGTTTAAAGGCCAATGTACCTACTGCGGGCATTGCCAGCCGTGCAGTTCCGGAATTGACATAGCGATGGTAAACAAGTTGTTTGATCTTGCAAAAAACCATGATGAAGTTCCCGAAAGTGTGCAGGAACATTACAACAATCTTAAATATAATGCAACTGAATGTATTGCATGCGGTGATTGTGAACTTAGATGTCCTTTTGAAGTCCATATTGTGGATGTGATGTTGGATGCGCAGGATTTATTCGGATTTTAATGAAAAATTAAATATTTTTTTCTATTTTTCTGAAAAAATTTCATCCCATTCTATTGGTATTCCCATCATTTCAAACAAATAATACACTCCTTTTTTTCCAGTGATTATGTTTGGATTATCCATTCTTTCTTTGGCTTTTTTAAATATTTCCGGATCAGTAATTCTTTTTTTACAAGAATATTCCACTACTTCAGTAGTCATAATTGTACTCCTTTTTATCTAATTGTATTTCTTTTATCATAAATGTGCAAGAATACCACAACTTCTGCAAGTTGTGGATGAATTGCAGGTTGGGTATACTATTATTTTATTAACTTTTAAATAGTTATTTTTTCATAATAAGTCTTATGAGTAGTGATTTGAATAGGAATCAGCATTCAGTATACATATTAACTTATCATTTAGTATTGGTAATAAAATATCGTAGAAAAGTGATTAATGAAGATATTTTCGATTCATTAATGGTTATTTTTGAGGATATTGGTTTTAAGTATGGTATTGCAGTTAAAGAAGCGAATTGGGAGGTTGATCATATTCATATTTTATTTGAAGCCAAACCAAGTACTAATCTAGTTAAATTCATTAACTCTTATAAAAGTGCAAGTAGTAGAATAATTAAAAAACAATATCCAGTTATAAAAAAGAGTTTATGGAAAAGTGCATTCTGGAAAACAGGTTATTTTATTACAACAACTGGTGGAGCTAATATTGAAACTATTCGCCAATATATAGAAAGACAACGAGAAAAATAATAATATAATAATATTTCTTTCATGACAATTATTACTTTTCAAATGCTCTCTCACTTTTTTTATATGATGGTTGTTTACTAATATATTAAACATGTCAAGTATTATTGATGAAAATAATTATTATGGGGGAGAACAAGATGTAACTGAAGCAGTTAGGATTAGATTATATCCTACAAGGGAACAGAAAAAGAAAATTAATCAAAATATTGGCAATCGAGGTTTTATCTGGAATAAAATGCTTGGAAAAATCAAATATGAAAACGTGAAACCAACACAGAAAAACTTAAATAAAATCCTCAATGAACTGAAAATCGAATATTCGTTCCTTGAAAAAAGCGAATCCAGCAGCAGACAACAGGTTTTCATTGATCTTATAAAAGCATATAACAAACATAAAAAAGAGAAGAATGTAGGATTTCCCAAGTTCAAATCAGAAGAAAATCCAAATATTTCATTCAGAATACAAGCAAACAACAATAACATCCGCTTAAATGAGCGAAAAAACAGAATACAAGTACCAACAATTGGTAAAATCAAATTCAAAACAAGTGAAGAACATAAACAAAAGATACAGGAATCCAAAATCAACAACATGACAATCAAACTAGAAAATGGAATATACTACGGAATACTGAACCTTAACACTAAATTTAAGCCAATGAAACACAAATATCGGGCTGTAGGTATTGATATAGGTATTAGAAGACCATTAACATGCAGTGACGGTCTAAAAATAGAAGAATTAGATCTGACAAAAGAAGAACAAAACATTAAATACTACCAACGCGAAATGAGCAAAAAAGAACCTGGAAGCAGACGTTATCTTATAGCTCAACAAAAATATGGAAAAGCAATGAACAGAAAAATCAACAAGAAAAACGACCAATACCACAAAATTACACGCAACATAGTAAAAAACAATCAAGTAATAGCACTAGAAACACTCAGTATAAAAGGATGGTTTAAAAATAAGCGATGGGCTCCGAAATTGCAGAAAATATCATTATACGAGATAATGAGACAATTAAAATACAAATCCGAACGAAATAATCGAAAATTAATTCAAGTAGGAAGATTTTTCCCTTCAAGTCAAAAATGCAGCAATTGCGGATATCAATACTTTGATTTAAGATTAGGTGAAGAAGAATGGATTTGTCCACAATGTGGAAAACATCATGATAGGGACTTAAATGCTAGTATTAATATAAAAAATGAAGGATTAAGATTAATCCTGGATGAAATAATAAAGACAATTCCTGATAGGTATTGTCATGGCCTGCGGTGCGCGGGTATCGGCTCGAAAGTATTAACATTTCACTCATGTTAAAGTATGTTAAAAAATCGAGAATCCCCAACTTCTTAAAAGTTGGCGGAAGTTCAATGTTACTGACATCGAGTAGAGTATATTCAAAATAATTTTTCTAAAAATCATAGGTTTATTTTATATTTAATTAAATATAAATCATTATTTTTTAAAATAAATAGAAATTAACTTAATAAATGAATTTTTAAAAGCAATTTAATAGTTTTATAACAATTTTACAAGGTCAAATAAATTTTCATTCAAATATAAATATTAAATTTTACAAAACTATAAGTGATTATTATGGCGTATGAATTTAAAAACAAAAAAAATATATCAACAATTGGGGTGCATGCCGGTCAGGAAGAAGTTGATGAGACCGGTTCAAGGGTAACTCCAATTTATCAGACTACATCTTATGTATTTGAATCTTCCAAACAGGCCGCAAACAGATTTGCACTTAAGGAAGGAGGAAACATTTACACAAGGCTGACAAACCCTACAACTGAAGCATTTGAAAAAAGGATGGCGGCTATTGAAGGCGGAACTGCAGCATATGCAACTGCCTCAGGAATGGCAGCCATATTTTATGCAGTAATCAATATTACAAAAGTGGGGGACAATATTGTTTCTGCAGATAACCTGTATGGCGGAACCTATGAATTGTTTGAAAACACTTTAGAGGAATTGGGCCGTACCGTAACATTCGTCGACTCACAGTCACCTGAACTGTTTGAAGAGGCAATTGATGATAGAACCCGTGCAATATATGTGGAATCTATCGGAAATCCAAAGCTTGACATTCCGGACTTCGACAAATTGGCAGAAATAGCACACTCACATGGAATTCCATTGATTGCGGATAATACAGTTGGAATAGGTTCTGTGAGGCCATTTGACCATGGTGCAGACATTATAGCATCATCTGCAACAAAATATATTGGAGGTCATGGTACTACTTTAGGTGGAATCATCATTGAAAAAGGCGACTTTGACTGGATGAACGGAAAATTTCCGACATTGTCCGAACCTGATGAGACATACAACGGGTTGATATTTGCTGAAACATTTAAGGAATCTGCATTCACAACAAGAATCAGAACTGTTGTTGGAAGGGATACAGGTGCTGTTCCATCTCCATTCGGATCATTTTTACTCATGCAGGGCCTTGAAACATTAGGTTTAAGAATTGAAAGACATGCTTCAAATGCAATGGCTGTAGCTAAACATCTCGAAGCTCATCCAAAAGTGGCTTGGGTAACATATTCCGGTCTTGAAAGCTCTCCAAACCATGAAGTTGCTAAAAAATATGCGGAAAAAGGTTATGGGGGAATAGTTTCATTTGGTCTTAAGGCAGGTTATGACGGGGCCTTGAAATTCATTGAAAACGTTGAGTTGATCTCATTTTTAGCCAATATTGGTGATGCAAAATCTCTAGTTACTCACCCTGCATCAACAACACATTCCCAATTATCCGAAGAACAGCAATTGTCGACTGGGGTAACTCCTGATTTGATTAGGTTTTCAGTGGGTATTGAAGATATTGAGGATATTTTGGCCGATGTTGACCAGGCTTTAGATAAAATTTAACTTATTTTGGGTTAGGGAATAATTTTTCCCTTGTTATTATATTTTTGGAATATGAAAATTATCTATCTTGGCCATGGAATTAGTAAATTTTTTTAATTTAAAAGATTATATATTTAGATTGAAGGTGAAAAAAATGGATTTTGATATAAGGCGTGCTGATTTAGTGAAAATGTCTATTAAAAGTACCGAGTCCGGTCAGGAAATCATATCAGATTGTTTGGAAAATAAAATTCATATGACTAGGCCTGAAGATTATGAATATGATTCAGGTGAGGCTCTTTTTGACATATTAACATTAGAAAACTCAAACTGGTCATTCAAAAAGGTTAAGGATAAGGCAGAAATTAAAGTCGAAACAAGGTTCGATGAAGATGAGTTAGTCAATTTGGCTTTAAACCATCATGAAAATCATGTAAGGATAGCTGCAATAGGTAAAATCAAAAATGACAATGTTTTACTTAAAATCATACAAAAAGACTCCGATGATGATGTAAAAAAAGCTGCTTTGGATAGGCTATCCGAATTGCATATTGAATAGGTATATGATGGCTAATTCAGATAATGTCAAAATTGAACCAATTAAATCATATAATCAAGAAAAAATTATAGACATAGCCAAAAATGACCCAAATTGGCATGTTCGCCTTGAGGCTGTTGAAAATATTCATGATGAAAGCGTTTTAAAGGACATCCTTAAAGATGAATTGACATCTGCTGTAGCCGTCAAGGCTATGGAACTCATTAACGATAAGGAATTTTTAAGAGATGTCTGTTTAAATTATCCCGATTCGCACCTTCGCCTTGCAACCATAAACCGCATATCTGATGAATCGATACTCTCTAGGGATGAGTTGTCTTCCCTTTTGGAAAAAATGCTATTGAATGATCCGGATGATTTTGTATTGAAAAGCGTATGTGAAAATCCAATTTTAGACAATCAGGAAGTCTTGATTGAAGTTGCCAAATCTTCAGGAAATGAAATGCTTCGAAGGCAGGCCGTTCGCAAAATAACTGATGAAGGAGTATTGGCTGATTTAGCATTAAATGATAAAAATCCATATATTCGCCGTGAAGCTATTCAAAATCCTAATCTAATTAATATTGATGTAATCTGCGAAGTCATAAGATCTGATTTTGATGAATTCAATCGCATCATGGCAATTTATAAGATTCCGAATAAGGAATCGCTACTTGACATTGTTTATAGGGAATCATTAAACCATCGTTTATATGAAGTCAATAAAAATGCTAATTTTTCTTTAGATGAATATTTTTCAGAGGTGCTGGAAAATGATAGCGATGAATATGAAAGGTGCATCGCTGTTAATTTCATTAAGGATAAGGATGTTTTGGAAAATATTGTCTTAAACGAACCCAATGATGATATTCGCGCTGATGCAATAAAAAATGATAATTTCACTAATCAACACATTCTGGAAAAGTTAATCTCCCGTGAATCCAGTCCTAAAATTCTTTTTGAAGCGGTTTCCAAACTCCAGAACGAAGACACTTTAATTGAGTATATCAATAACAATCTGGAATATAGCGAATCAATTGTTAAGGCCATTTCAAGAGTTAATAATCTCGAGGTATTGGAAGAGTTATCAACTCATCCGGATTCAAGGATATGTCTAAGTGTTGTTAAAAGGATTTCTAAATTAAAAAACAATGAGATGGCATTGTTGAAGATTGCATTGACGGAAAATGATGAAGAAACCTGTCTGGTGGCAATCAATTCAATGAATAATCGAAATGATTTGATTGATGTTGCAGATAAGCGTCAGGAAATTAATATAAAGATTTCCGCACTTAATCGCATCAGAACTAAAAGATTATTGGATAATTATAGAGGATTAATGCGTAATTCATTAACAGATTTGCCTTTTGAATCAGCTTTAAAAAATATTGCGTTAAATGATGGAGATTTGGAAATCAGGAAAATCGCCACAAGCAAACTTAATGATAAAAAAGATTTGGAAGAAATTATTTCCGTAGGGGATGCAACAGCCCAAGTTGCACAAAAAAGATTGAACACCCTTTTTGAAGATATCAAAAGAATCGATAATGAGGTCATCCTAAAAGAATTAGTTAATTGTTTGGATAAAGATGTATCTGATATGGCTCAAGCGACCTTAGATGATTTGGGAACCTGGAAGGGTCGTATTGCTCAAATCAATAAAATTAATGATATCGATATCTTAAAAGATATTGCAAAGAATGATTTTAACTATTTTGTAAGATGTGAGGCTGACGGAAAGCTTGAGAAATTGCTGTTCAACATTCGTTTGGATGAAATAGAAAACGTGTCCAATCAGAAAAAACTAAAAGGTATAGTCGAAGATGTGGATTTCAGTTTTGAAATTCGCCAAAATGCTCTTTTTAAAATTTCTGATGAGGAATTTCTAAAAGTCCATGAAGATATACTGAAATGATTTTTTTAAATTAGATTACTTTTAGATTAATTTAGACAATTTTATATAATAATAACAATAAACTTTAACTCAATAACTTAAAAGTTATAAGTTAAAATTATATGAGGTTAAACTATGGTAAGTGTAAACGTAGAAGCTAAAAAAACCGTAGATGTAATGATTGAAAAAGCAGATGAATTAAACATCGCTGTAGAAACTTTAGGCAATGGCGCTACTGTTATTGACTGTGGTGTAAATGTTGATGGAAGTTTCAAGGCAGGAGAACTTTATACTAAAGTTTGTCTTGGTGGACTTGCAGATGTTGGAATTTCAATTCCTGGAGATTTATCTGAAAAATTCGCACTCCCTTCAGTAAAAATTAAAACTGACTCACCTTCTATTTCAACCTTAGGTTCTCAAAAAGCAGGTTGGTCCGTATCTGTAGGTGATTTCTTTGCATTAGGTTCCGGTCCTGCTAGAGCTATTGCATTAAAACCGGCAGAAACCTATGAAGAAATTGGATATGAAGACAAAGATGCTGATTTGGCAATCTTAACTTTGGAAGCTGACGTATTGCCTGGTGAAGATGTGGCTGAATACATTGCTGAAGAATGTGATGTTGATGTTAAAGATGTCTACTTGCTCGTAGCTCCTACTTCTTCTTTAGTTGGATCTATTCAAATTTCCGGAAGAGTTGTTGAAAACGGAACCTACAAAATGTTAGAGTTCATCAAATTCGATGTAACCAAAGTAAAACATGCTGCAGGTATTGCACCAATAGCCCCTGTTGACCCTGATGGCCTTAAGGCAATGGGTAAAACCAACGATGCTGTTTTATTCGGTGGAAGAACTTACTACTATGTCGAATCTGAAGAAGGCGACGACATTGCTAATGTAGCTGCACAATTACCATCTTCCGCTGCTGACGGATACGGCAAACCATTCTTCGATGTATTTAAAGAAGCTGGATTTGATTTCTACCAAATCGATAAAGGAATGTTTGCTCCTGCAGAAGTTGTCATCAATGATTTGACTACCGGTAAAATTTATAAAGAAGGATTTGTAAATGCTGATTTGCTTAAAAAATCCTTCGGTGTAGATGAATAGACTTTCATCTATCTTTTTTTTCTTTTTTTTGTTTACTTTATATACATTTATGCTTTATTATCATTATTATTAAATAGTATTACTTTTAAATATAATATTGGTCTCAATTTTGAGATTTATTTAAAAAAGGTGTATACTTATGGAAATTATGGATATTATAAAAGAAGCATTCATTTTCCCATCTCAAAATCTGGAAAAACTTGTAATATATATAGTATTAACATTTGTAATGGGACTATTTATTGCCGGAGGCGTAATTTCAGGCGTATTTGCGGCAATGGATAATAGTGTTTATTTTGTTATTACTGCTATTTTGGCTATTATTGCAATAGCTATTGCATTGATTATTTCAGGTTATCAAATTGGAATTATTAAATCTGGTATTGATCAAGATGAAGAAGCTCCAAGTTTTGATTGGTTAAATGATTTAGTAACTGGTATTAAAACATTAATAGTCAGTATTGTCTACTTTATTATTCCAGCGATTCTTATTGCAATTATTGCTTTAATAACTAACATTCCTGGACAAATTGCTAACATAGCTCAACAAGCTGCTTTAAACCCAGCAAATGCAACTGCAGTTGCCAGCGGTTCCGCTCCTGTTGCTACAATTTCAGATGCGGCTGCTGCAAGTTTAATAACTTCATTTGCAATCACTGGTATTATTGCTCTAGTTTTGATTATAATCTTTGCATTCCTCGCTACTATGGGTACTGCTAGATTAGCTAATACTGGTAGTTTATCAGAAGCGGTAAATGTTGTTGAAGCATTCAAAGACATTACTAGAATAGGTGTGGGTAAAGTTATTGCGGTTATCCTTTTATCAATAATCGTTGTAGCTGTCATAAATGGCGTATTAGGATATATCTATGGCCAAATTCCACAATTATCAATAGTATCAGTTATCGTAACTCCTTACCTTGTATTCTTTACAAATAGGGTTACTGGTTTATTATATTCTGATATAGCTTAAATATTTTATATTTAAGTTATCTTTTTTTCTTTTTTTGAGGATGTGACACGAAGTCACAATTTTTTCTAATTTTAATTGACTTATTTTTCTTTAATTTTATATACTATGAAGTACAATCTTTTATTATAGATATAAATATTTAT
>JAFRFD010000109.1 GCA_017434525.1 Methanobrevibacter sp. | reverse complement strand
TGTCGGATAAGATTGGAGGATTGCTCCTCCGCACTCTCCTTGGAACTGTACGTGTCCGTTTCCAAACATACAGCTCGAGCAAACGTTTATCCAAGACGTAAAGGCATCTTTTTATATTTAAGATTTCTCAACTCAAAATAATCTGCTTTGGTGGCATCATAAGGACTATAATCATGTTTAATCATAACATGTCTTTTGATTTTAACCCAACTCATTTTGGCAATACAAATACCATCATTCGGACCAGTTAAAATCCATTTATCCCTATGCCTACCATCATAATAAGGTGGAAAATATTTCTTCTTAATCCAACCCCAACTTTTATGTGGATGCAATCTCCTAAGAAATTTATAAGTCTTTTTCCAAATGTAATTATCCATTTTATTAAATATACGACTAGATATAAAAGGTTTCCAATAATTGGCAGTTCCTCTGATTAAAGGATTAATAAAATCTATTAACGAGTCAACATTGTTACCATTCATTATTTCAAATCTTCTATTTATTTCTTTCTTAAATTTCTTAATACCCTCTTTTGATGGTTTAACCAGAGATTTGTATCCATCACGTGTTTTATGTCTTTTGAATTCAAAGCCTAGAAAATCGAAGCCATCATGAATGTTTGTAATCTTCGTTTTATCCAAAGCAAGAGTTAACCCTCTTTCTTCAAGATAAGGTTGAAGAATACCCTCTACTTCTAAGATATCTTCTTTATTTCTAGCAAATATTACGAAATCATCGGCATATCTGATCATACGATATTTTCCTTTGGTTTCAAAGATTTCATATGGTTTTCCATTTCGTATACTTGCTCTCCTGTGATAAGATATGTTCAAGATTTCTTCCATACCATGCAATGCAATATTAGCAAGCAATGGAGATAATAGACCTCCTTGAGGTGTACCTTCCTTAGTAAGATTAAAAACATTATTATCCACATATCCTGCCTTTAAAAATCTTTCAACAACCTCATAAAATGGAAACCCCTTTATTTGCTTTAAAATGAAGTTATGTGAAAGTGTATCAAAGCAAGCACTAAAGTCTCCTTCAAATACCCAGTTCCATTTTCCATTCTTAATATTGTAGAAGATTCTTTCAGCAGCATCAAAAGTACCTCTTTTAGGTCGAAAGCCATAGCTAGTAGGCTCAAAATAAGCCTCTGCTTGTGGTTCAAGAGCCATACGAAGAATTTCCTGATATATCCTATCAATAATTGCAGGTATCCCTAATGAACGTAATTTACCATTCTTTTTAGGAATATATGTACGATATGCAGGTTTAGGCCTATGTTTCTTAATATTCATTAATTTCATGGAATCAAAAAGTTTGCCACGTGCTTCATCTGATAAAGCACGAAAACCATCAATTCCAGGGGTTCTTTTACCTTTATTAATTTGAGTGACTCTTTTAATAGCCATAAGTAACGCTGATTCACTATAAACTAACATTCTTTGTAAATCACGTACTTTATGAGAATCACCTTCACGTTCGGCACGAAATATTCGCTTTTGTAATTTACTTACATACTTTTCAATCCTACTCCACTTAAGAGAAGACCAATCAGTAGTGTATGGAGTCGTGGACTCATAATTCTCATTATGAGTGTTACTCATCATTTATATTCACCATCCTTTCAGTAAATTATATATAACGCTTTATTTGCATGTTGTTCACCATTTGGAAGTCAGCCTTGTTTCCAAGCTCCACCCACAATTTGGGTGAATATCCATTCACAGTTCTAATTCCCATTTATTTTCTGCTGCCTTTCAGCAAATAACGGCATTAGCTTCCTCCAAAATCCTTTACCTCCTATGGATTTAGGCTTCATTTACAATCAACTTACTCAAAGAAAGAATTCTTTGAGACCATAAAAGGCTTACCAAGTTAGTCTCCAGTCAGATACGAGTAAATATAGGTTCAGTCTATACCCCGATAAACATATGGGTCGTATACAATTAAGTATGAGAGAAGTACTTATTTCCTGTTTATAAGACAATCATATTTCCAATAATATTATAAGTAGTATTCAAAATATTTTCGATTGTTATCCGTGACGAGGCTTACAACCATTCACATTATGTTAACCATTATTTTACTCTTCATTTAGCCCTCAAACATCCCTTTGAATACAGTAGTTGTGGAAAATAGGACATTTGATTAGACATTCTCGTCATGCAACCTCCTAACCAATCACTCAGTTATGAGTTTCCGATAATGAAATCCCAATACGACTGGGATTAAAACAAGAAAATATCCTTGTTTCACTGACAAATATGGGAATTGGAGACCCTATCTTGTCGCACTCTCTCCTAAGATCCGTACGTGTCCCTTTCAAGACATACGGCTCAAATGTATCTTTCATCTCAAAATTAATGTTAAATCTCTATTTTAAGGGTAAAGAATTTCAAATGGTGTCTTTTTGTATCGTTTCTTTATATATTCCTTATATTCAGGATCATACGGGTTGCAATTATGTTTAATCATACGTGAATAGTTTATATGTATCCAACTCATTTTAATGAGTTGTGTCTTAGGGTTATTTGGACTAGTAAGTATATATTTATCCTTACTTTTATGGTGATAATCTTCTTTGAAATATTTGTTCATAATCCATTTCCATGACTTATTTGGATGTTGTCTTTGTAAGTACCTTTTTGTTAAAGTCCAAACATAGTTGTCAATTTCACTGAACGCTTCTTTAGCAACTCCTTGTTTCCAATAATTAGCTGTTCCTATTATTGTACTGTTAAGCCTTTTGATTAGCTTCTCAATGTCATCGCTTCTGTATTTCATAAATAATGCTCTTATTTTCTCTTTAAATCTTTTAATCCTGTCTTTAGCAGGCTTGTTAAGAACTTTAAATCCTTGTTCTGTTTGATAACCTCTTATATTAAAGCCTAAGAAATCAAATCCTTTGCTTAAATGAGTTATCATTGTTTTGTCTTGTGCTAATGTTAGTCCACGTTCCGATAAATATTGTTCTAATAACAGATAAACATTCTCTGCATCTTCTTTGGTCTTACAT
>JAFRFD010000108.1 GCA_017434525.1 Methanobrevibacter sp. | reverse complement strand
AGTTACCAAATGCTCTCTTGGATAAATCGAATATACTAAGAGGTAATAAATATGACTATGAAAACTGACGCCGACCTCATCACCTATTTTGGTACGACACGAAACCTGAAAAAAAGCACTATTGATTCCTACACTATCTACATAAGAGAATACAGCAGGTTCAATGACAAAACAATGGTTGAACTTCTTGAAGAAGCTGAAAATGAAGAGGAAGAAGGAATCCGTTGGAAACACAGGACTTTAAGAAAAAGACTGTTGAGCTTTAGAGCACATCTCTATGAAAAACACGCATACATCACTGCCAAAACCAGATTCAGTAAGTTACTCGCATTTTACAGACATTTCGAAATAGAGATCCATCCATTGCCTCCAATCAGTAACAAAAACATAGATGAAGTAGCCATTAGCTTTAAAGACTTGCCTGACAAAGACATCATTAAAAAAGCTTTGAAAATTTCCACACCACTCATGAGATCAATAATTCTTTTTATGAGCTCATCAGGATGTGCAAGAATGGAAACACTAAACCTGACCATAGGAGATTTTGTAAAAGCAACAGAAGACTATCACAGAAGCAATGACATCTATGAAGTATTGAGAAGGTTGAAAAACAATCAGACCGTTGTACCACTGTTCTACCTAAGGAGGCAAAAAACAAACAAATATTATTATACATGCTGCAGCCCTGAAGCAACAACAGAAATAATCAATTATTTGTTAAGTGAACAAAGGTATCTTCAACCTGACTCCCCATTGTTTAAAATCAATGACCAGGAGTTCTTGAAAAGATTCAGATCCATCAACAATCAGTTAGGCCTTGGCAAAGTCGGACACAACATCCGTTTCCGTAGCCATATGCTAAGAAAGTTCCATGCAAGCCAACTTCGTGAAAGCGGGTTGGACATGGACATCATCGATGCATTGCAGGGCAGGGCAAAAACTGAAGTAAGGCAAAGCTATTTCTTTGACAACCCTGAAAACATAAGGGAATCTTACATTGGCCATATGGATTGTTTAACAATCAATTTGGATGTCAACTCCATTGATATCAAAAGTCCTGAATACATCAAACTGGAAAATGAAAACAAATCCTATCAGTCTCAGATGGATGAGCTTAATGGAAAGCTTAATTTCATCATGCAGCATATTGATGAAGACATTGGACTTTCCTAAATTAAAAAGTGGAATTCAGGTTCCACTTCTACTTTTATTTTTCCAAAACTCTTCAGAAATACATTTTTTCAAATATCATTTTTTGAAAATAATAGTTACCAAATGCTCTCTTGGGAAAATCCCATATTTTTAATCAATCTTAATATATTAAATAGGAGTCACATATTTCAGATGCTTTTTTTATAAAAAGTGTAAAATTGATAAATTTGGTGATGGTTGAGATCCTGGAAATGTGACTCTCTACTCATTTTTCATAAACTCTCATATTTATTAAAATAAAAAATTGGTAATTCACAAAAATGGAAAATGGTAATATGATACGGAAGAACAGTAAAAACTTAATTGAATGGGTGTATGAGAATATAGTTGACTTTACAGATGAAAATGACACTTCAACATTGACTTGGAACAGCACACAAGAAGATGCACGGAGATTCCTGCAGTCTATT
>JAFRFD010000107.1 GCA_017434525.1 Methanobrevibacter sp. | reverse complement strand
CTGCATATCATTACATTTTGAAGTGATATAAATTGCCTTGGCATCTTTATCCTCCATTTCTGCTGCTTTTTTGAGTACTTCTTTCATTTCAGCAAACATATTACTTTCTGATTCATACCAGTATGCTTGTACAGGTTTACCGTAAATTTCATAGTGTTCAGGTCCAATACAGCGATTACAAAGTTCTTTAAAGACATAATATGGGTATTTGTCTGTATCAATCACTCCTACATCCTCTGTAGGTTGATTAGCTCCGTAAGCATCACTGACATTTATACAATCATTGGATACTGGTACAAACACCCCATAAATTGGCGGACCACAACTTACCCAACTAATGCATGACATTTCTGATGGGAGGTCCGGAAACACTTGTACTATATGGGCACTTAGTGCAGTATCAGTTCCAATAGGTCTCGTATCATTTCTACCGGTCTCATCTGGAGAATATTTTGTTCCTTCGTATCTATTACGTAAAATTTGACAAACGTCTTGTAGTGAAACATTCCTATCTGGTGTAAAACAGAGCGGATACATAGTGTCTCTGTTGTAGTCAGCACCGAATTTTGAAGGTGCTAGAAGCTGGTGTCCAATCCAAGTCCTCAAATGGCTGTAGTCTATTGTAATTTGCTTTCCTGCATATGTCTCAAATAAATTAATCTCATTATTTCTTCCATATACAGCAAAACCTTTTTCTTCTGCAAGACTAATTAATTCTTTGGATGTAATATATTCTTCGAAGTCAGATAAGTACTCTAAAGAATATTCATTACCGAAAACTGATACTTTGTCGCTTGGTAATTTTACTGCGGCGTACTGATGTCCGGTATACATCTCTACATACCATGCTTCATTTTGATCAGCAATGAGAGCAATATTTGACTCTGCACTGCCATACTTATCAATGGTTCCCAAAAGAACATCTACAGCTCCTCTGGCGGTTTTACTTTGACAAATCACAAGATCTGTAGCGGAATCTTCACAGATTCCATCATTTACATAAGGATCGGCTTTTCGTGCAGCATCGTTTAGATATGCTGTTACAGACATGGTCATGACTACACCATGTTCATTAGTGGATGCAGCTGCATCAGGAGCAACTTGGTCGACAGCTGTTAGCGTACTATTCATATATGGTGTTGCAGTGTATTGATAAGTGGTTTCTGGAATCTCTGTTTTTACACTTCCGTCATCACTTACCGGCATAAGTCGGCCAGGTTCATTCTCTACTTCCGGAGTCACGGTGATATGATTTCCCCAAACTGCAGGGTAGTCGTTTGATCTTGCAACAATTATTGAACCGTCATCGCTAACATCTGAACCCACATATAATCCGGTACATGCTGCACAGGCTTGCATACTACATACTAACAGTCCACATAAAACTAATAATAACAATTTTTTGGATAAAAATTTTAACTCCAACATGAATTCCTCCTTAAACAATATAGAAATCAATCTATCAATTTATATAGAGATTAGGGATTTTTTTAAGGGGCCAATGCTGTATATGATTAATGTTGTCTCCTTTCTATTTCGGTGGTTCATCCATATAATAATTAAATATTTCTTATTAATGTTAAATACTGATTTAACAATTAGTAAAGAAAAGAAAAGTAATACAAACTATTATGAATTTTCATATACCTCCCCAAACTATATTGTTATATAAATATTTTATTTTTTTAATATTATTTAATATTTCTATTCAACGGTTATTATCTACTCAAGAGGTTAAACCTTGAACAATTTGCATTATAGAATGCATTTTTGTTCAACT
>JAFRFD010000106.1 GCA_017434525.1 Methanobrevibacter sp. | reverse complement strand
TGGATTTTTTAAATCCAATTTTAATAATTTTTTAAATTGCGTTTTTAATCCAATTAATACTTATTTAACTGTTTTTTTTATAAAAATTCAATTTCAAATGCAATAACAGGATATTCAAGTTCAAAGTTACGGATAACTTCAGGAGCAATTTCTCCAAAGAATCCTTTTACCTTGCCGTTTTTGGATTCGCCTTCAACATCTGCCACTCTTCCCGGAATAAAACTGCCATTATCTGAGTCTGAAATTTCCATGCTGTATCCTAAATTGGAAAGAACACTTGAAACAGTTGATTTTATTTCTGTAAAGTTAGCGCTTGAGTGACAAATCATTCCAGCCAGTTTCTTTGCCTGACGGGTTTTATTGAATGTACTGTCATCCATATATAAAACATCACCGATTTCAAAGATTTTCTGTGGAAGATCCTGATGCTTGTTGTCTTCCAAAAATTCCATCAGACTGTTGAGTAGACTTGTTCTAATCATTGTTCCGCTAATGGTTATTGGTCTTGAAACCTGAACGTGGTCAATTTCTTTGGCATTCATCTTTTCATACTGGCTTTCCTCACTTGTAAGCATTAAACTCATTACTTCCTGGAATCCAAGTCCTATCATAAGTTCTCTAATGGTTTGTTCTGATTTAAACCAGTTGTTTTCATTGGCTACAGTTACAATATCCGGGAGTTTGGCCTCTACGGCATTGATGTGGTACTGGATAGTAATGTTTTCAATAATGTCCACTTCGTGTAGGATATCCACTCTGTAAGGTGGAATCAATACCTCCAGCTCATTGTCATTTATGATATCTGCATCGAATCTTGCCTTTTCAAGGAGGATTTTAATGTCTTCGGCGGTGAGACTTGTTCCACCAATAAGTTCGTTAGTTAAATCAACGTGAACGTTTCTTTTTATAGGGGTAAAATCAGGACATATTACGGTTTCATCCTCATATTCCACTTCCATGGATTTGATTTTTCCACCAACTTCTGCAAATGATGCACAGATGATGTTTAAGGATTGTGTAACTGCTCTTTCATCGGTTCCGGTTACATCCACAATGATGTTTGTAGTGTCTTCCTTAAGTTTTGTCAGCTCTCCATTAATGATTGGAGGCATTGATAAAACCTGGTCGTCCTTATCAAGGATAAGTGGATATTTGTCGAATTTATCGATTAAATGAGCGTATTTTTCTCCGGTTTTGTGTTGGGTTAGGATTTCACCTGGAGTCATTTCCTCATCCATTTCAAGTGGAACAAAGGAATTTTTGTCCTTTTCGGTTGCTATGTATCTGTATGGTCCTGATATGACATCTGCATTATGAACACCGATAGCGACTTTTTTCCTGTCTCTTCCAATAACCCAGTGAAGGTTTTCCTGGAAGTCCATAATGTATTTGATTTTATCTCCACTGAAGTCCACACCTTCAATTTTTGCAAATTTGATGAAAGGACGGATTTCAGCAACTTCCGGACTTACTGTTACCTTTTCACCTGAACTTTCAATCTCATATTTCGGAAGTCCTGTTTCAAGTCCTAAAAATCCCTTAAATGATCTCGCAACCCCTTCAACGGAAAGATTATCCGGACGATTTGGGAAGAATTCCACTTTAATTTCCTCATCATCGTAATCTTCTATGTCACTTGCCATCATAGGTAATGTATTGATAAGTTCATCTTTTTCCATATCAATACCTAAATCCTTTAAATCCTGATATTTGAATGTAATAACTGGCATTTTATCTCCTGATAATTTTTTAATAATATATAAGCTAATAAGTATTTAAATTGTTTTTTTTATTAAAAATAAAGAATTAAATAATTTTTATTCTAATAATATTTTTAATTCTTTTTTATTCTATAAAAGCATTTTATTCCTTTTCCACTCCAAGGATTTAAAATCCTAATACTGCCATAAAGAATAAGGATTCAACAGTAAAGTGTAATGCTCTGTGAGGTAACCAAGGCATGTGTCTTATAACAATTGAATGACTTACGTCTAATAGGAAATGTATTAAAGCTGCCAAAAATCCGATTTTGAATGAAAGGAACACGATAGATAATAAAATAAAATGGAAAAATGCTTCCATTGCTTCATGAATAATCCATGTTTCCAACATGGAATCAAGTGAACTACTTAAGATTCCGCCGAACACTATGTAAAAGTCTCTTACATAGCCCCAAACTATTTTGCTATGGATTTCATCGCTTATAGCAAGCACAATAGCTATATAAAACCATAATAATTGCATTTTGTCACCTCGTTTAAATTAGTTAGTATTATTAATCTTTTTTTAAAATTTTTCATAATCTATATAATTGATAAATTAATATACTATGTTTTCTTTTGTATATTATTTATTATAAAAGTATTGTTTTAGCTAAAATTGGCTTTTTCAAAAACTTGGGGGAATTTAGGAAAAAAGATTTTCCTCATTCCATTTGTTAAGTTTTAAGTTAAATCTAGTCAAAATTCCATCATCTGTTTTATATTTTCTTTTTATATGTTTTGGAAATATTTTTTGGAAACTATTTTCAATTTTATTGTTTGTAGATTCTATTTTTTCATCTTCAATGGCATATGTCAATTTTTTAAAATCTGGAATTATTAAATTCCAAAGAATCTTAAAAATAATTTCAGGCAATTCTTTTTGGGATGAAATAAGTTCATTTCGTATTGATTTAGCATTTTCAATAGTTTCAGAGTTAAAGATCTTAAAAATAAGTTTTTTGTAATATTTTATTTTTTCTAAATCTTCGTCAGAGACTTTATTTTTTCTTAAATAGTTTCTAATGTCCCTATTTATTTTTTGTTGTGCATGGAAGCGGCAAAATACATGTTTGATATTGATTTTATCAATGGCTGCTGTATATTCGGATTTTAAATCCGTGGTTATTGCTATTTTTTTCTGGTTGGCTAGAGATTGTTCTAAAAAGTCCCGTATGACCGTTATGCTCTCAGAATCGGCCAATTTATAAGAAACTATTGTATTCAACAGAGAATCAAATAAAGCCAATAAATATTTCCATTTGCCATTCTTTTTAACCCATAAACTATCAAAACAATAATATCCAGATAATGACCATTTTTCTGGCTCTTTTTTAGATTCTGAACCCAATATAATGTTTTCTATTGTCTGATGAGAGATTTTAATGTTATGCTCTTTATTTAAGAATTTACGGATGTTATGAATGCTAGCAGAAAAACAACTATAAATTTGACGAATATAATCAATTAAAGGTTTTGTTATATTTGAGTTTGGCTTAACAAGTTCAATTAAATTAGTTTCAAACTTATAACCACATTCTTTGCATTCATATCTTTCAACAAAGACAATTTGGTGTCCTTTATCTAAAAAAATTAACTGTCTTTCTCTTTTTCCATCACAATCAATTTTTTTAGAGTTGCATTTTGGACAAATAGGATTTTTATCTTTATAATAAATTTTACCATTTTTTAAAAATGAATAAGTTTTTTTACTTGTAGATCTGCTTCTATTTATATTAAAATCATCAGACTGGCCGATTTCAGAAAACTCTGGAATAAAATCGGAAAGTTTATATTCTTTTAAGTCCATACTATCATATGGAGCTTTTATTTTTAAGTTAGTCATATTAATATATTAGCTCCACTTTATATATTAATTTTACTACTTTTATTTTTGATTTAAAGAATTTTTAAGAGAAAAAACTATTTTTTAATAAAAATCTAATTTTTTTGAAATCCCCCAAGTTTTTGACAGAGCCTTATTTCACTAATTAGATATATTTATTAATATTAAAAATTATAAATTAATAATGTATAAATTCTATTTTATATTTATTTAATTTTATTTTAAGAAAATTTAAATCATATAAAATATTATTTAAGAAAGATAAATAAAATTTAATTTTATTTATCGATTGTTGAGAATAAAAAAATTACTGGAGGTGTTTAGATGAGAAATGAAGGAATAATTAAACTTGGTTTTTCCATTGGAATAATTTTAGTTTTATTATGTCTTATAGGACTAAGCACAGTTTCTGCTAGTGATTCTTCATCAGAACTTTTAAACAGTTCTATTGATGAGCCTATAGTCTTAACTGATTTAGACAGTTCTTTAGATAATTCTATCATGGACAGTTCTGCTGATACCATATCTGCAGATATTTCAAATGATTCTATAAATTCTAAAATCAAATCAGATGAATCAAAAATCCTTAGTGAATCACTATTGTCCGAAGACTCAAAATCTTCAAAAAGTATTCACACAATAACTGAAGAGAATTATTCACTCTATTTTGACTCTAACGGTAATCTAATCAATTCATTGGTATTAATCAATGATACAATTAATTTGTCTGGTAATTTTTCAAATAAATCTTTTGTATTCAACATTCCTTTAACTGTTACAAGTATTGAATCCGATGCTTTTTTAATGAATTCACGTGTGGCCTTCATAAACATATCCAATGAGGATTTTACTTATGATGCCGTTATTTCAAACCTTAAAATGGAAAACCATAAGGATAAGTTACTTGCCGTTGAGGTAAACAATTCCCGCGGTGTAAAGGTCATTGACAATGATATATTCACAACAGGTTCCAACGGATATCCTATTTCACTTATTGACAATACATTGTACTCAATTGTGGCAAACAACACAATACTGACAATAGTTCCAATAAACTCATCAAGAAGCTCATTCAATATCGAAAATGGTTCAAATGACAACAGCAGCTGGCAGCATTCCGGTATTACCTTATTGGATGCATATTACAATCAGATAATCGATAATGACATAACCGTTGAAAACTCCTATGGGGTTTATCTCTGTTATGGAAGATCCACATCTGACAACAACAATATCTCCAATAATATTATCAGAGCCACCTCTGCGGCACCTTCATTCTGGGCTTACGGTATCTATCTGATGGGTTATAACAACTACCTTGGCAACAATACGGTAATAGGCATGTATCGTGGAATTTCCGCAACATATCCGAATAATTATATCGTTGGAAACAGAATTTACAATGTAACCGGTGCTGATTTGGATGATCCAAGCATTGTAGGTGGGGATTATGCAATCTATGCAGGAAAGAACTCCCTTATTGCAAACAATTCCATTTTCAATGGGGTTGTGCTCAAGTCAGGTATCCTTGTCGGAGATGACAGTGAAGCCTACGGCAACTATATTCAGATTAACAACTCCGGAAGCGGTATCAGGATAGGGGATATTGAAGGAGGTTCCAATTCAAGGGTCTACAACAATTATATCGAGTTCCTTGATGGGGCAGGTATTGAGCTCTATGGCGAACCTGCAAACAGTGAAGTTTACGGTAACATCATCAATTCACTGTCTGAGATTGGTGAAAACGAGTATTCCTCAACCGGATTCGACTCAAATAATCCTGATTTCATTAAGGTAATGGGTACAGGAAGTGGAGTAGGTATTCTCTCTGTCTATCAGTCAAGGTCCAAAAGGCCTTACAATATTTCCATATTCAACAATACAATCTACACTTCAGGCAATATTGCAATAAACATAGCACAGTCTTCAACCGAATCCTACTATTGTGAAAACAATTTTGTATTTGGAAAGGCAATCATTTATCCTATGGCAATTGATTACATACCTGATTACGGTGAAGGAACAATCTATAATGTAAATGACGACACTTTTGCTGACTACTTCAAATACAATTCAAGGACAAAATCATACAGTCTTAAGGACAATGTAAAGGACGGGGATACCCTGATATTTGCAGGGTCATTTTCCCCTAAGGGAAAAATAATCGTGGACAGATCCATTAATCTCATATCAAATGAGGCAACTCTCCATGATTCAACCATTTCCATTGAAGTGTCCAATACCAGAGTTCAGAACTTCAATATAATCAATAACGGTACAAGTGACAGCAAATGTAATCTCTGGGGAATATATGTCTTTGAAGCCGACAACAATATCATTACGGGCAATAACATTTCCATTTGGGATAAAAACACTTCCTACGGTATCTATTTATGCGATTCAGTCAATGATACAGTTGCAAACAATACAATATTCTGTCAGGGTGACAATCTTGTATTCGGTCTTCTGACCTTTGAGACCTATGACACACTGATTGAAAACAACAGCATTCTTGCCGTTGGAACAAGTGAACTCTATCCGTATTATGAGACAATCTGTATTGACGGTGTTAGAAGTATTTCAGAGCTTTCAAAGACATACGGGGTAATAATTGACTTCTCAAGTGACAATCAGTTTATTCACAATGACATAGAGGTTACCTCTACCGTTGAAGGATTCCAGGTACCTTACAATCCGTCAGTAAACATACTGATTGGCCTTTACGTTTACTATACTTCAAACAGGAACAACATCAGTGAAAACAATGTCTATATTCACGGACACGATCCTTTCCTCTACGGAATGGGTTCATCAGGTGATGATACAAGTAAATCAGTAACCTATGCCTGTGACAATATCTTTAAGGACAATAACATAACCATTGATGCCGATTACTTTGCAATGGGTATGATTTTAAGACACAACTCAAAGGACACTGTTGTGGACAACAATAGCTTCAACCTTTTCTCCAACAATTATACCTACGGTCTTACACTGGAGATATCCCAGGGAGCAAAGGTTTCCAATAATCTCCTTAACTGTACCGGTAAGGCAGGTATTTATGCTGTTGAGCTTTATTCCTCATGGAGTAACAATATCAGTTACAATACAATTGTTGCAAACGGAAGTTTCAGTGAAGTGGGATTGTATGCATCCTCCGGAAATACAATAAGTCATAATTATATCAGAACCCTTGGAAGCGAGGCTCAGGACCCTGCCCAGGGACCGGAGCATCCGGATTCAGTCAGTCTGATAAATACGGCCATACTTCTTGAAAAGGGTTCAGGTGGAAATAACATTCATGACAACATTATAGAAACCGACGGAAACGATTCAATTACAATAGATGAGACCTCTGTTGGAAATACAATCAAAAACAATCAGCTCTCTTCCAAAAACGGAGGAGGGGACAATTCCGTAAATGACAAGTCAGGTAAGAATACCATTACCGGAAACACAGGATCCAAGTATAATCCTAATTCCAACGGCAATTCAAACTCAAACTCCAATACAAATACAAACACCAATTCCGAGTCAAATAAGAACTCAGGAATCGTAAGTCCGATTCATACCAACGGCACTTCAAATTCGGATAATTCGGACAGAAGCGGTTCAAGCAGTTTTGGTGCAGTAAATGTAAATCTCCCTTCAACCGCACTTTCATCAGTAGGTGAAGGAACCGGTGATTCAAGCCAGGAAGGTGAAGAGGGGGATGATTTGGTTGCAAGTGAGTTGGAACAGGTCGCTGCCAAATCCTTGTCTGCAGGTATTGCAGTTCCTATTGCAGCACTTCTATTGGTACTGATTTTCTGTTTTGCTTTCCTGAATGCAAAGGACAATGATGAAGGAGAAGAATAATTAAAAGTAAATGAAGATTATT
>JAFRFD010000105.1 GCA_017434525.1 Methanobrevibacter sp. | reverse complement strand
TAATATTAAAGCTATAATATAGCTCCAATATTTTGTTGGTAATTTCTTTATTAATGGTATTTCTTTTGTAAATTCAGTAACCATATAAGTTGTAGTTACTAAACCAGTGAAAGTTAATAAAACTTCCCAAGTTAAAAATTCGTTCATAGTTTCCTCCTTTTATTCTATTGTTTTAATTAAATTTAAATATAATAAAACCCCATTCTACGGCTAAAGTTACAGTAGAACCATATCCCCAATATCTATCCAATCTAATTTCTCCGGAAGTCATTCCAATAGAACATTTCATTGCACCATCACCACAAGAAGCAAATCCTGCTCCAAAAGTTTTAGAATCAACAGACAAACCCACCGGTAAAACACTAGCTCTATAAGCACCCCAGCTATTACCAGTCATTTGTACTGAATGAGTTCCTCTTTTACACCACATCGTATAATTTTTTTGTTCTACTTTAAACCATCCATTAGCGTCAGTCGAAGTATTATAAATTGGTATACAATCTTCTATAGTCTTATTGGCAGTATTAATAGTTACAGTTTTATTAATATCTTGTATAAAGTCACTATTTATTTTCATAAGTATCTTTTGTTAGATACTAGATTTGCGAGGTTTACGCAGTTCTATGCCAACAGATAATTCCATAATAATATGGATAATATGCTTCTCCTCCACCAGCATTATCTGTATACCAAAATGCTGTTGTTGGAGAAGTATAGTTTCCTCTTAACATAGGTCTTCCAGAATAAGTACCTCCACCATCACCAAAACTACCAATAACTTGGTAAAAATCTCTATGATTATGGCTAGGGATACTCGTAACTGGTATTTTATGTTGATTCGATGTACCTCCATAATTACCTATTGGTTGACTGGATGCAGTAGAAGGAACGTTTTTTAAATAAACATCTCCTTCTAATCTAGCCCAAGTCCCACCAAATTTAATATTTGGATTAAAATTTGTATCTGTTGTTATATATAAAGACCCAACTGGGTATAAAAAATCTACATTAAATATCATAATAAATGATATTAATATCTGTTATGTTATTTATGCTGTTCTTTTCCACATATAAACTGTAATACTTGGTTGGCAAGTATTATGAGAAGCATCTCCTCCTGCATTTTGCATACCGGCTTTATCATAACCTACTAAACCAGTATTTTGAATATTATAAGGAAGACCATTAGCCCCTCCACCACCATTAACCACATAACTATAATAAGGAAATTGGTGATAATGTTTTGGCATTTCAGTCGTTGTTAACTTATGTTTATATTCTCCAAAACTATATTCTACAGTATTAAAAGTATTTGAATTTCCACTTCCATCAGTATAAGACCCTATACCAACTAAAGTTCTACCTTGAGCAAAAGCCGTCCAAGTTCCTCCGAACCATTTAGACGGATTTTGAGAGTTAATACTTATATAAATACTTCCCACAGGATATATAAAGTCAACATTAATAAGCATAAACAACACCTCCAAGAGCTACAGATATTAAATATCTGTCACCTCGCTCTCTTTGTTGAAAAGAGGTTCTAGTAAATAACTGAACCTCCTTTCTTGTGTTGAATTGTAGGGTTTTCTCCCCCCCCCACATAGGGATATCAAATAAAATATTTTTCATAGAATTTCTACTGTATTCTATGCCACTCTCCTATATCTATAAACTACAATATATGGTTGTAAATTCCCTGCATTACCAGTAGTAACACTAGAAACATTTCCCGAATATTCTGTAAACGAACCACTTTTATATTCACCAGAAAATTGAAAGGCATCTGTATATCCGTAAACATAAGCAGCAGTTGCCCATCTCATAGTTTTTGCGTGTTCGTGTTCTTGTAAATATTTACTACCACCTGTTTTACCAACAGTATTAAATTCATCTTGAGAAGCATCTCGACAAACAGTTACTCGTCCGGCACCATATAATTCCCACGTTCCACCAAATAGTGTATTTGGATGAACTGTACTTGTAGTTTCATAAATTGTTCCTATAGGATAAATAAAGTCCAAATTAATCATCATATTAATCGGCTTTAAGTCTTGTGTTATCTAATTAAGCAGTACGTTTCCACATATATACAACCAAGTATGGAGGCATATTATTATGAGCCTCACTATTACCAGCTTCTGTTGTGTTAACAGCATATTGAGTTGTTTGATTTGGAGAAACACCTGTTAATCCAAAGAAACTACCTGTTTCT
>JAFRFD010000104.1 GCA_017434525.1 Methanobrevibacter sp. | reverse complement strand
TCCAAAATTTTACATCGTTGTTTGTATTTTGCTGAAAAGTACTACTCTGCTACTTTTACTGAATAGCTTTACAGCGTTTTTCTCAACCTTTTTCCGATGTTCCCATTCTTTAAGAATTATCTACTTTTCAAAATCTTCGCACACTGGCTCAAATTCGGCTTTAATCCGTCAGTCGATTACCAGGGTTTTTGAATGAGTAAACAAATTGTTAATAAAATAAAAAGAGAAATATGATACACTCAAAAAAGAGGTGAATGTATCATGAAAAAATTAAGTTTAATGGAAGTATTATCGGGTATAGAAGATACAAGAAGAAACAGAAGTGTAATGTATCCATTGCATGAAATATTGATAATAATGTTGCTTGCTGTAATATGTGGAGCAACATCATATGCAAAAGTAGAGATGTTTGGAAAAAGCAAACAAGAATGGCTGAAAACATTTTTAAAATTAGAAAACGGTATTCCCGATGCCTGTACATTTCGCAATGTAATAAAGGAAATAGATACTAAAAAACTGCATGAGGTTTTCTGTGAATGGATGAAAAGTGTTATAAAAGAAGTGTATGGAGTTGTAGCAATAGACGGCAAGCAGGCTCGCAGAACAAAAGATGACAAAAAGAAACCACTTCATGTGGTCAGTGCATTTTCAGCAGAATACGGTCTTGTGATAGGTCAGCTTGCCTGTGAAGAAAAAAGCAATGAGATAACAGCTATCCCCAAACTCCTTAAGATGCTGGAAATAAAGGGATGCATAGTGACCATTGATGCAATGGGTACACAAACCGAAATCGCAAAAGCTGTAAGAGCGAAAGAAGGAGATTATATTCTTGCCCTGAAAGAAAATCAAAAAACACTGTACAATGATGTAAAATTATATTTGGACGATGTACATCATGAGAAAAAATTATTGGGATCCGAAAATTATTACAAAACCATTGAAAAAGGTCACGGAAGAATAGAAACAAGAGAATGTATCATATCTGAAGAAATCAGTTGGCTGCATAACAAATCAGCATGGAAAGATTTGCATGGAGTTGGTGTGATTTATTGTACAATTGAGAAAAAAGGTGTCATTTCAAAACAAAGTCATTATTTTATTTATAGTTGTATTGGTTTAAATGCAAAACAAATTATGAAATACAAAAGAAATCACTGGACAGTAGAAAATAATCTACACTGGGTTCTTGATATGGCTTTCAGAGAAGATGAAAGCAGAGCCAGAAAGGATAACTCTGCTGAAAATTTCAATGTTATCAGACAAATTGCTTTCAATATCCTGAAAAGTGAAAAAACTTTCAAAGGGGGGATTACTGACAAGCAATTCAAATGCTTGCTGGATTCTTCTTATCTTGATTTGATACTTGCTAATTGGATTTGTTCATAATTTGTTTACTCATTCAAAAACCCTGGCGATTTCCTGACCATCGTCATACAGTGTTTCAAAGACAACAAGGTCAGTCTGCTTTTTGATTTCCGTTGCGTGAATACGGAATCTGACAGTAATTCTTCCTGACGGAGTTTCGGGAACAAACACTTTTTCCACAGCAATCTTTCTGCCGTTGATTATCATAGGCTGATTTGTCGCTTTGTCCATCACAATACCTTTGAGTGTGTACTCTTTGTTAGGAATGAGATGTTCATAAGCCACTTCATCTTCGAGAATAAAGGTATCGCTTGCTCCGATTTCCTTTTTTCCGTCAGCGGTTGCCGTTGTTTTGATTTCGGGTATTCTGTCGTTAACAACCTTAATCTCAATAATACAATCATTTTCGGCAATGGTAACAGGATATTTCTCCCTATTCGGCATAAATCCATCTGCGGACTGAAGTTCATGCACAATATACTGTCCATAAGGAATTTTGTTAAATTCAAACACACCGTTTTCATCGGAAACTGCTGTCATAACAGCATTGTTTTCGGT
>JAFRFD010000103.1 GCA_017434525.1 Methanobrevibacter sp. | reverse complement strand
GGTATAGAATTCGTACCTCAAATACCATTAGATGAATTAGTAAAATTAGTAAAATTAGCAGAAGACGTTGGTTTTGAATACGCATGGATCACAGACCACTACAACAATAAAAACGTATACGAAACCTTAGCATTAATTGCAGCAAACACTGAAACCATTAAAATGGGTCCTGGTGTAACCAACCCATACGTAAGAAGCCCTGCAATCTCAGCTTCCGCTATCGCAACCATTGACGAAATTTCAGAAGGAAGAGCTACCTTCGGTATTGGTCCTGGTGACAAAGCAACTTTCGACGCTTTAGGAATCGCATGGGAAAAACCAGTATCCACTATTAAAGCAGCAATCGCTGACATTAACACTTTATTAGCTGGAGGAAAAACCGAAGCTGGCGCAGCATTAGGTGGAGCAAAAGCTGTTCAAGAACACATCCCTATTTACATGGGTGCTCAAGGACCTAAAATGTTAGAAACCGCTGGAGAAATCGCAGATGGTGTATTAATTAACGCATCTAACCCTAAAGATTACGAAGCAGCTATGCCTATGATTAAAAAAGGTATTGAAGCAGCTGGTGGAGACAAAGCATTCGACGTAGGTGCATACACTGCAACATCCATTGGTGCAGACTCTGACGCAGCTAAAAACGCAGCAAAAATCGTAGTTGCATTTATTGCAGCAGGATCCCCACCTCCAGTAATCGCAAGACACGGATTACCTGAAGGATTCAACGAACAAATGGGTGCATTCTTAGCTAAAGGTGACTTCGGTGGAGCTATTGGTGCTGTAACCGATGAAGCACTCGACGCATTTTCCGTATGTGGTACTCCTGACGAGTTCATTCCAAAAATTGAAGGCTTAGCTGAAATGGGTGTAACTCAATACGTAGCAGGATCCCCTGTTGGTAAAAACGTAGAAGAATCCATTAAATTATTAGGAGACGTAATTGCAAGTTTCTAAACTTGCTTACTCTTTCTTTTTTTATTTTTTTAGACCCTTATACACAACATATTAACAATACTATTTTTAACAACAGTTTTAATTATCAAAACATCTTAACTATATAATATTATAATTATTATTTATTGCAGGTATTATGATGGAAATTGAAAATTTAACTAAAGATATCAGACAAAGGGCATTTGAAAGAAAAGATCCGAAAACTCCCGAACAGGTTGGGGCCAGCTGGTACAATGACGATTTAACTTATGACGGCGTTGCAAAAACACTGTTTATGATTTTACCTACTCCCGGATGTGCTTGGGCACTTGGAGACAGCGGCGGATGTACAATGTGCAGCTATGTTTCAGACTGTACATTGGAACCGATTGACACACAAACAATTTTAAGAATTTTCAATGAACATCTTCAAAGACACCCAATAGCTGAAGAGGACAAAATTTCCGTCAAGCTGTTTGCATCCGGAAGCTTTCTAAATCCATATGAACTTCCAAAGGATGCCCGTGACGAAATCCTGAAAACCCTGATGGACCTGGGCAATGTTACTGAAATCATTGTTGAATCCAGACCCGAATACGTAAAGGAAGACGTGCTTGATGAAATCTTTGAAATAATTGGAGATACATTATTTGAAGTAAGCATAGGTCTTGAAACATCCAATGACTATACCCGCCTTAAAAAAATCAACAAGGGTTTCACCCGCCAAGACTTTGAAGATGCGGTTAAGTTAATGCAGAAGCTCAATGAAACCAAAGGATACAATCTAAAATCAAAAGCATATGTCTTTGTCAAACCTATTTTGGTGTCAGAATCCCAAGCAATCTCTGAAGCAATAGAAACCGCAAGATACTGCGAATCAATTGGGGTTAATAGGCTTTCATTCTGTCCTGCAACAATCCACAGCGGAACCATCATAGAGAGGTTCTGGAGAAAAGGAGCATACCAACCGCCGTGGATTTGGTCATGTGTTGAAATCATAAATACCGTGCGAGACGAATTATCCATACCTGCCCTTATGGACACTTCAGGATTCGGCTCAAGACGTGGACCGTATAACTGTAAAAAATGCAGTAAAGACCTAAAACACATGATAATAGCTAACAACCTAACCCAAAGCAAAATTGAATATGAATGTGATTGCAGGGGCGAATGGTTGGCTGAAATAAATAATTCGGATATGAATGGCTCAACCGTTGAGATTAAACATATCCCCTTATATTAATATAACTTAAATTATTAACTAATAATTAGGAGGAAAAAATGAAAAGCAAATTTATTAGTTTACTGGCTATTATTCTTGGAATGGTAATAATAATATTTCCTGTAATGGGCCTTATTGGAGTCAGCTCATTGATTGGCTTATCCATTTTATTAATATCCATTTATTTGCTTGTTGTAGGAGTGTCAATAATAGACTATAATAAAAGCGGTGCAATTCTTGACTTGGTTTTGGGAATCATATTGCTTTTATTGAGTATCTGTTTAATATTCCATCCGGCAATTTTAGGATTTTTAGCTGAAATTACATTATATCTTGCAGGAATACTTTTAATAATCGTGGGACTTGTCTCATTGATTAACAATCGCCAATCCAGATATGCGTTCTATACCGGTATCGCTGGAGTGGTGCTCGGATTATTATACATTATTATTGGAACTTATATTGCAAACCCAATTATTCTTGGTACATTAATCGGAATATGGTTGGTAATAAGCGGTATTTTAAAATTGATGGATAACTAAGTTATCCTATTCTTTTTTTGGTGTTTATATTGATTGGAATTAGTGCAGATTTTGACCCGGTACATAAAGGTCATGAAAAATTGATTGGTGAAGCCCGCAAATTGGCAGATAGAAATAACAAGAAAGTTGTCGTTTATCTCAATAAGGGTTTCAGTGCAAACCATGCCCCGTTTTTTGTTGATTTCGAGGCCCGCCGTGAAATGGCATTGGCTCTTGGGGCGGACGAGGTAAGGTCTTTTGAAGGCCTTCATCACAGGCTGGTGTTGTCATACAGCGTGCCGATAAGACTCAAACAGATGATTGATGACGGAGTGACAGACTACATTACCTCAGCAAGCATTACCCTTGATGAAATCAAGTCAAAGGCGCAGAAGTTCATTGATGAGGGAAACTTCGTTGGAATGCCCAAAAGCTACACCAACAGAAATGAAATCAGATGGTATGCGATAAACGAGTTTCTTGGATCAAAACTTGACTATCATGTCGTCAAGGAGTTTGATAAGGACAGATATTCCGGCAGACTGATTCGCCAATCCATCATTGACAATGACATGACCATTACAAAAGAGGTGGCAGAGTTGCTTCCGAAAACTACCGTTGAGATTCTTCAAAGAGAAATAGATGCCGGCAGAGTTCCCGGAGAGAGAAATTGGAGCGACATCTATAAAAGGATGAATACCTATTCCAGGGGAAATCTTGAAAAGATAGCCTACCTTAATGGAAACACCATAAATGAAATAATCAAAAGGAGAGTCTATAGGGACCCCGAATCCATTTGGGCGGTTTTCAGAAGATCAGATTACGGACCTGTGATGACCAGACTGGCAATCAGTGCAATAGAAATGGAAGTTACAAAAAAAGAAGTAATGGATTTGATGAAGGGTTATGAGGCCCAGGGAGTAATCCCAGATAACCAGAAAGTTCAAAGGGTTATTGACAGGGCATGGTACGTTGCAAGCGAGTCTGAAAAGGGAGTGAGTGCACGTGAAGCAAACGACAAATTCAGAAGCCAAAACATTGATGTCGATGCTCCCCTGAGTTTGGAAGCCGGACTCAACCTGACCAAATTTGAAACCAAAATCACAAAAGAGGGAATAAATACCGATTTATATGTGGATAAAAACGGCAGGATTTCCGTGCAGTTTAAAAGTGAAGGCAAAAAAATCAAAACCAACCTAAGATTGCCTGCAGTTGAGGTCACCTACCTGAGATACATTATGGATTCGCATTTCATTCCGGTTAATGGAAGTATAAAAAAGGCCAAAAAAGGCTTTAAAGTTAAAGTGGTTATCGGTTGAGTTTTTTGAGTGCCGCTTTAACCATTGTTAAATCCGAATCATCGAAATAATCGATTATTTCTTCAAGTTCCTCACTTTTTCTTTTTGAATTATTCAATGTATTTGTGATTCTTGAGATGGATTTTTCCTTGAAATCCTCACCTTCCGTTATTGACAATACCTCAAAGAATTCATCTTCCAGGCCGTATTTTTGAGCGATTTGGCTGGATTCTATTAAAAGAGCGGAAACGGATTTTGTATAAACGCTTCTAAGCATTTTTAAAATTGCCACATCACCGACATCATCGCTGATTTTATTAGTTTGAAGAAATTCAGATAAAAATAACAGTTCATCCGCCTTTTTACCTGAAACGTATAAAACAGGGTTGTTGGAGTCGATTTTGCCTATTATAGCTCCGTCAACCAAATTATCAACACACTTATCAATTTCAAATGTGGTGTCAGGAGAAATGTTATTCAAGTCCAGGTATATTCCCTTTGCATATCTGCCATAGGTTTTAGCAACATCCAATGCTGATTTTGGAGAAGTTGCAGATATCAGGATGTCGGACTTATTGGCCACATCCCTAAACGTTTCCAAAATTGTTATACCTGAATTCTCAATGTCTTCAATGGTTTCAGCTGACCTTCCTTCCTTGGAAGTGATGAATGTGATATTTTCAGATCTTATTAAATTGAAAAGGGTTTTAGAAACCTTGCCGAAACCAATTAAACCTATAATCATGAATATCACTTAGTCTATTTTTTAAAAAGAAGCATGTCATGCAAATTCACACCAATATCCCTTGAAATGGTGTTGCATTTTGCACATAACAAAAAGTAAATGTCCTTGCTTGACAAGTCAATTTCGGTCAATCCTTCATAATTGCCCATACCTTTGGAGATTATGAATTTGTGGTCATCGAATATTTGCCTGAATTCATCTGATATCTTACTATCCACATACCCTACTGTTCCGGCACCTATTTCCACAATTTGACCGAATTCGTCAAGGCCCGCATCCAACGCTTCCTCCATGCATGCATCGTTCAATATAGGTTCTGATTTAACGGCAATTGTGATGTCCAAATCGTATTGTCTTATTTTTGCCAAAAGCAGCTTATCGAACACTATCTCACCGGTATTGTCCACCAGATACAACACTTTATCATGAGTCTTAAGGGAGTTTTCAAATTCTTCAATGTCCTTAATGGTCAAATCCTTTTCAAGGGAACTTTTGATTACGCTTTCAATGTCATCGTCCAATGTGAAAGCTCCGAAATCCAAAATGTTGCCTATGATTGCTATCTTGACGTGATTTTCCAAGCTGTCGTCCTCATCCAATATCTTTTTAACGTCATCGAGATATTTTAAGGCCAGCTTGTTGCTTTCTATTTTTTCCTTATGATAAGGATCCCTGCATCCTGTCTTCTGTTTGATTATCGCATGCATTGTGGAACCTGTACTGTTTGAATTGGTTCCCTGTTTGAAGTTTTGGGAAAGGTATTGGAATATGTCACCCATAATTTCCATCTTAAGCATTTCATCATCAGTCGATAAATCCAACGCTTCTCTTGCCTGCCTTAAAAAGCAAGGCCCACACTCATAGCTTATCTTCACCTAACCACCATAGATAATTTGAACCAATTGAATTTCATCGCCGTCTTCGATAATGGTGTCTTCAATGACAAGTTCCCCGTTCTGTTTAGACACTATTGTTTGAGGGGACAACTCCAAATCATTGAGCAGGTCCCTGATGGAATAATCCTCTTTAGGCAAATCTCTCTGTTCATTCAATTGTTTATATTTTAAAATAAAAGGCATTATATCACAATCCTAACTCTTCTAAAAAGGAACATGCCTTGCACAATTCATTAGCTGCGGGTTCGCCGCATCTTCTGCATCTTCCATGAGCATAGTCCTTTTTAAGTTCTTTCTTTAATATATTCTTTATCTTATCATATCCCCTTAATGTGGAATATTTGATTGTAGGGTGCTTTTCTGAAAGCTGGTTTATGACCTCTGAAACCTCACCCCTGAATGACTGCATTGCATAAGGGCAGCTGTCAAAGTGAACCTCAAGGTCCTTTGCAACAACGTAAAGACCTATTTCACGTTCAGGAATTTCACGAAGAGGCTTGATTTTTACTGTAAACTCCTCTGCCTCGGATTCGGTTTTTGCACCCAACTTGGTTAGATTATCCGTGTTTCCCTCCAGATAGTTCATCATGATTGCCTGAACCTCATCGTCAAGATTGTGTCCTGTGGCGATTTTGGTAGCTCCCATTTCACGAGCTGCCTTGTTGATGATTGTTCGTCTGAAAACACCGCAGTATGTACAGGACCCCTTATGATTTTCCCTTTGCATTATTTCATCAAGGGTGATGCCGTATTCATCCTTAAGGGAAACGACCCTATGTTCGATGCCCAGCCTTTGGGCGTGGCGAACTGCAATGTCCACTCCGCCCTGTCTGTAGTTGGCTATTCCTTCATCAACCGTTACGGCACAGATGTCTATAATGTTTCTTTTTCGAAAGCTTTCCAATACTTCCAAAGTAGTTACACTGTCCTTTCCTCCTGAAAGTGCAACCAAAACCTTATCTCCCTTATCAAGCAATTTTTCTTTTTTGATTGTTTTGATAGCTTTCTTTTCAATGGATTCTATGAAACAGTCCTTGCACAATAACTGTCCTGACTGTTCACGTTTATAAATAACTTTAGGATTGCCACATTTACTGCATTTCATGATAATTACCTACATCTGTTCTACGAATTGCGCTAACTGATTAAGGGTGTTGACTTCAAACACCTGCGCTCCCGCATCCTGATACAAGGAAACGCAGCTGTCGACAACATCCCACTTATTTCTGTCCTCCGGATTCAATATGATTACCTTTTTGGCGTCCCTCACCATTTCCTCTACAATCCCAACACTGGCGGGGATGCCCTTTACCTTAGGTCCGGCCCAATCCCTACAGTCAGACAAAATGATGACGTAGGATTTGTTATTGATATGGGCCATGTCCTGAAACTTCGTGAATGCAGAATACATGTCTGAAGTTCCATGAACCATCATGTTTTTTACCCTCATGTCCTTAACCTTAACGAATGAGTCTATAAGATACTCCTCCTTGAGGGCATTTGTCGTTTCTATTACCTTGTTGTCGAATTCAAATGTCCGGGATTTCTTGAAGGCAGTTTGTGCTGAAAACATCAGCATGAAAAACCAGCTGCTGATCCACTCACAGGACCCGCTGATGTCATTTAGGAATAAATGTTCGTTCTTGTGAGGCCTCGGTTTGGCCTTGACGAGCTCAAGGGGAACACCACCATACTTCATGTTCGCCCGGATTGTTCTTCTCATGTCAATTTTATTTGTGTGAGATTGCACTTTTCTTCTGGAACGCTTGTTGGCAATTCTTTTTCCTAGCCTTTGACATATTTCAAGCATTCTAGGGTCAAACCTATTTAACTTTGTCAAATCCTTGTTCATCAGCTCTCCATCCCTTTCAAGCTGTTTGACTTCATCCAACAGAGGCTGTCCGGACAGCATCCTTAACTTTTCGTTGTTGATCTTTTCCTTTTGAACCTTTTGAAAAGAGGTATTCTGCTTTTTGATTATGTACTTGTTGGATTTTGGACCTGCGCCCCTATAAGCCTTGCCCCTATCTATCTTTTCTGCCTCAGGCTTTTCAACTTCGACCTTGAAAATCTCTTCGAAAATCTTGTTGAATTTGGGAATATCATACCTGTCCTTTACATAAACCGCCATCAATGCGGTTTTTAAAAGTTGTCTGTCGCCTTCACCCAAATCCATATGGATTCTGACAGCGGCCTGAGTGCTTCGAATGCTGACTGGCAGACCTTCCTGCCTAAGTCTGGCGGATAAATTTGCAATCTTATTTAGCATGTTATCGTTTACTTAAAACATCTTTAATTACTCGTTTCTTGTCGCTTTCATTTTTAATGGCCACGCCAATACTGTTTTCAAGGGATTCATCCATATTTTTAGTGCCCAAATTACTGACAGAACGGACCCAATCAATTGTTCCCCTAACAGAAGGTTTTTTCATCAAATTAAGGTTACGTATATCATGAATCAATTTGACGACTGTTGATACGACCTCATCATCGGCTTCAGGTATCCTTGATTTGACAATCTCGATTTCCCTTTCGACTGAAGGATATGGAATATATAAAAACAGGCATCTGTCTTTAGTCTCATCAAGAAGAGACCTTTGGGAATTTGATGTGAGGATAACTATCAAATCATTTTTGAGCTGGAATGTTCCCAAATCATTGATTGTGATTTCCTGTTCGCCCAATGCCTGGAGCAGGAAACTTTCCACTTCCTCATCTGCCTTGTCGATTTCATCTATCAGCAATACTGACTCCCTTTCATTTAAAAATGCATTGAGCAATGGCCTTCTAATGAAAAACTCTTCTGCAAAGATTTTACTTTGGTCGTTTGAATCTTTCTTTGCCGCTTCCAAATGCAACAGCTGCTTTTGATAATTCCATTCGCCGACAATCTGTTCGAATGTGATTCCCTCATAGCATTGAATCCTGAAGAAATCCCTGTCGAATGACCTTGCAATCACTTTTGCAAGTTCTGTTTTACCGACACCCGGAGGCCCTTCAATAAGCATAGGCCTTCCAAGGAATAATGACAAATAAACAGTAGTGGATATTTCATTGTTTGAAACATACTCTGATTTTAAAAGTAAATCATTGATATCCTTAATAGTTATGTTTTCAGTCTGCAAATTCTTAACCTTCTTGTAAATTTATTTTGGAATAAAATATATTATAATTAAATATAAGTTTAATGTAACTAAATATATATTACTAATAATTAATATATTATTTAACTAGGAGGATAATTTATGGAAAAAGATAATGCAATAATTATAATTTTATTAATTCTTATTGTACTTTCGGCTGGAGTTTATATTGTTATATCCGGAACTGGAATTTCCTTAAATCATAATGATGTAAATATCACTAAAACAAATGCGACAAACGTTACAGTAAACAATACACATACAGACAACACAACAAGCAGCACCACTCACGATACCGGAGCTGTTGCGCCAACTTCAGATGGAAGTAGCAGTACTGGCGGAACTTACTATGTCCAAAGTTCAGACAGTCAGTACAATGGTGGAAATCAGGCAGGCCAAGCAGAAAGCTCTCAGACCTCAGACGCATCACAATCTGATTCTGGTTCATCAGAAGGTGGATCAAGTGAAGGCGGTTCATCAGAAGGTGGATCAAGTGAAGGCGGTTCATCAGAAGGCCTAAACTAAATTAATTTTTAAAATTGTCGGGATTTTTGAATAATTCAAAATCCTGAACATAATCTTTTCCTGTAATCATTGCAATTTCTGCTTTTTGGAGTTCTGAACCCAAATAAGCGGCATGTTCCATTCTTGTTACTAATTCTTTTGTTATAATCTCTTCGTATACTTCCTTAGCTGATTGTCCGACAATGACCAAATCGGCCTTATTTTTCTTAAAATGAGTTGCAATTATTCTGCTGTTTTCAACAGTAGTGCCATAATCGATAGTTATTCTAAAGCTTCCGGCCTTATCCCGTATGAACTTTAAAGGCTTTTTGAGTCTGGTTTCCGGAACCCCATCCAGTTCGTTTTCGATAATGTCATTTCTTTTATGCTTGTCCTTGAAGGCAACCATGTTGATTCCCAAATCTTTTGGAATGGACTTCCTATTTTTAGCTAGAAACATCATTTTTGATGCTGTGGCCAGCTCATAAACGCTGCCTCTTGTTTTTCCGCTTTCTTCGGGAGTAAATAAAATGCTTGCTCCAAGCTCCATACCTATTCCTGCAAGAAGCACGTTCACCCCTCCGGAATCGGCATCCATAAGTTCAGTGACATTGCCCACTCCGAAAAACATAGGAGCCGGATTCTGCTTGTGGAAATCATGGCATGCGATAATGGACTCAACAATGCTTGAGCTGTTAACGGGATCCAAAATCAGGTCGGCAACATACCTTAAACCTTCAGTGTCCTTAATCAGTTGATGCATGGATTCGACTCTTTCGGCAGGAGACTTAGGTGATTTGCCCTGTGAAAAATTGGTGGGAAGCAATACTGCAGGAATGTCTTTTTCTATTAGAATATCCTTTACCTGCGAATTGTTACCCAAATCCAGACTTAATACAAAATCAATTCCACATTCGGCGGCAACTTCAATCTCTTTGGGATTCAATGTGTCTATGCTCAATGGCCTGTCGCCTACAATTGGCCTTAACGTTTCTATCAATTCAGGAATCTTATCTGAGAAATCTTCACCTGCGGCCATACCTATATCGATCATGTCCGCACCGGAATCGACGAAATACTGGCATTTGTTAATCAGCGCCTCCTTAGATAGAAACGGAGCATTGGCAATTTCGGAAAGGACCCTCATCGGGAAATCCTCACCGACCGGAAGATTTCTTATCAGAATGTTATTTGGCTTTTGGAGAAGTTTTTCAATGTTTTCTGTGTCATTTTCAAACTCTTCAATGAATTTAAATGCTTCTTTTCGTTTTTCCTCTTCAATTAACTTGTCTGCAGGCTTGTCTTCAGACAATTCAATGTTTCCGATTAAATTGAGAACCATTGCAAGGTCAGCGCCATCGGTGGATCCCTTGAATGTTGGAATTCCCAACTCCTTTGTAATCTCCTTGGTTCCCTTTTTAATTAAACCGGGAACCAGAATCATGTCAATTTCATCCAATTGATTGGAAAAACACTTTTTTACTTCTTTAATAATTAACCTAGGTGTTAAGAATGCGGCGACTTGAGTATTGTCCACAATATGTACAATTATATCTTCATTTACTCCTGAAACCACATCTTTTATTAATGGATATGCCAATTCTCCAGTGATTATTAAAACTTTCATAAACTTCCGACCAAATTTTTTACATTATTATATTATAGCATTCAATATTATTAAATACTTTTAAAAATCGAATTTTGTTAAAAATTGTTGTTTTATCAAAAAGGATATGTAAAAAGTGTATAAGAAAAGAAACAAAATGTTGAAAGAGTTATCAAAAAAATAAACAAAAAACAAAAGACTAAGACAATAAAGTTTACACAAATTTATTTAAAATAAAAATTTTAACATAAAATTTATATATTTTGTAATTTATAATGATTATACATGATAAATATATGGAGGAAAAATTAATGATTGAAATTCGTTTTCATGGAAGAGGCGGACAAGGTGCTGTAACAGCTGCTGAAATTTTAGCAAAAGCAGCATTCAAAGACGGCAACTACTCCCAGGCTTTTCCATTCTTTGGAGTTGAACGTAGAGGAGCTCCAGTTATGGCTTTCACAAGAATTGATGACAAGCCAATTGATTTAAGATATCAAGTATATAATCCGGACTACGTACTGGTATTAGACGACGGATTATTGAATGTAGTAGATGTATTTTCAGGAATCAAAGACAATACTGAAGTGACTATCAACACTACCGAGTTTGAAGGCAGCGGAGAGCATGAAGTGTACAGTATTGATGCTACTGGAATTGCATTAGACATGTTAGGCAGAAACATTGTAAATACTATTATTTTAGGATATTTCGCTAAGAAAACCCAAGCTGTAAGTATTGATTCACTTTTAGAAGTGATTAAGGAAACATTCCCTGGCAAAGTCGGAGAGCTGAATGTAGAAGCTACTAAAAAAGCTTATGATATGGGATGAGGGTGAATAGAATGGTAAGTATAGGATGTGTAATTAAAACCCCAGGTAATAGTAAAAATAACAAAACTGGAAGCTGGAGAACATTTAAACCTATTTTAGATAAAGAAAAATGTATTGATTGTGATAATTGCATTATATTCTGTCCAGATTCCAGCGTAAACAAACAACATGACATAAATTACGATTACTGTAAAGGATGCGGAATTTGTGCAAACGAATGTCCTTCCGATGCAATCGAAATGGTAAAAGAATAAAGAGAGTGATTAAATGGTAAAAGAAGTAATGACCTCAAATAAAGCAGTCGCAGAGGCTGTAAGATTAGCTAAACCAAAAGTTATTCCTGTTTATCCAATTACTCCACAAACTACAATTTCTGAATACTTAGCACAATATGTTGCTGATGAAAAAATTGATGCTAAATATGTCAAAGTAGAATCTGAACACAGTGCAATCAGTGCTGCTGTTGGAGCTAGTGGTGCTGGAGTAAGAGTATTTACAGCAACATCTTCACAAGGATTAATGTTGATGCATGAAATTTTATATGCTGCAGCAGGTATGAGAGTGCCTATCGTTTTGGCAGATGCAAACAGAGCAATATCTGCACCATTAAACATTTGGAACGACCAACAAGATTCAATTGCACAAAGAGATGCAGGATGGTTGCAAATATATGTTGAAAATGCACAGGAAGCATTGGATACCACATTAATGGCATATAAAGTTTCAGAAAATCCTGACGTATTGCTTCCATCAATGGTATGTTTAGACGGATTTATTTTAACCCACACAGTAGAACCTGTTGAAATTCCAGATCAAGAAAGCGTGGATAAGTTTTTACCTCCATATGTTCCAGAACATGCATTTCTTGACCCTAAAGAACCAATGTCCATTGGTAACTTTGCTGATCCGGATTACTATACAGAAGCAAGACATGACATGGAAGTCGCAATGACTAATTCTATGGAAGTAATCCAAAAAACTTGCGATGAATTTGCAGAAATCTTCGGAAGAAAATACGGTCTTGTTGACCCATACAAAACCGAAGATGCTGAAATCATCTTTGTTGCAATGGGTTCCCTTTGCAGTACCCTTAGAGTTATGGTTGACCAATTAAGAGAAAAAGGCGAAAAAGTAGGTTTACTTAAAATCAGAGCCTACAGACCATTCCCTGTTGAAGAGATTAAAGAAGCAGTCAAAAATTGTGAAAAAATAGCTGTAATCGATAAAAACTTCTCATTCGGAATCGGTGGCGCATTATATGCTGACATGAAAGTTAAAGTCGATAAAGAGATTTATGGATTCATTGCAGGTTTAGGTGGAAGAGACATTACACCTGAAGCAATCTTGGAAGCATATGAAAAAACCAAAGTGCCAGAAAATGATGTCACATGGATTGGACTTAAGGAGGAATAGATATGGATATACCTGATAAAGATTTATTAGCACCAGGACACAGAGGCTGTGCTGGATGTGGAGCATCAATTGCTGTAAAATTAGCTCTTAATGCATTAGGCGAAAACACTGTAGCTATTTCTGCTACCGGTTGTCTTGAAGTAATGACTACCCCATACCCGGAAACTTCATGGGAAGTTCCATTCATACACGTAGCATTTGAGAACTCCGGAGCTGTCGCATCCGGTGTAGAAAGCGCATTAAGAATTCAAGGAAAAGATGACGTCAATGTTGTCGCTTTCGGTGGTGACGGAGGAACTGTGGACATAGGTTTACAGTCATTGTCCGGAGCTATGGAAAGAGGACACAACATGCTTTACATTTGTTACGATAACGAAGCTTACATGAACACCGGTATTCAAAGAAGTGGAGCTACACCATACGGTGCAAGTACCACCACTTCCCCAAAAGGAACCGCAAGCTTCGGAGAAGACAAACCTAAGAAAAACATGCCGATGATTATGGCAGCGCATGGAATTCCTTATGTGGCTACCGCATCAATTGCATACCCTGAAGATTATGTTAACAAAGTGAAAAAGGCTGCACAAACCAAAGGACCTGCATACATCCACTTACAACAACCATGTACTACAGGTTGGGGATTCCCTTCAGAAAAAACAATTGAAATGGGTAGACTGGCTGTCGAAACCGGATCTTGGATTTTGTATGAAATCGACCATGGTAACTTTGAAATCACTTACAGGCCTGAAGAAAGAAAACCTGTAAAAGAATACTTAGCACCACAAAAAAGATTCAGACACCTAGATGAGGAACACATTGAAAAAATCCAAAAATATGTCGATGCAGAGTGTAAAGAATTAGGATTATAAGGGAGGAAAACAATGGAAAGCATTATTGTAAATAGCGATTTATGTGATGGATGCCTCAATTGTGAAAACATGTGTGCATCAGTCCATAAGGCTAGTAGAATAAAAATAATAGAGCATGATTCTTCCTTTTATTCCATTGTATGTCAACATTGTGAAAGCGCACCGTGCATAAAAATCTGTCCGACAGAAGCAATTACCGATGAAGGGGTCGATACTTCAAAATGTATTGGCTGCGGATTATGCGTAATGGTCTGTCCATTCGGTGCAATGACTTTCCAATCCAAAGTCGCTGAAAAATGTGACCTCTGTGCTGATAGAGAAGAAGGACCTGCATGTATAAAAGCATGTACCAAAAGGGCCATCAGTGTTGCTGATCCGGAAAAAGTCAGAGCCAAAAACCAAGAGAAATACTTGGCTAAAATGGCAGGATTATATGAACCTGACAGCAAAAAAGGCGGAATTGTCCATGTCCTAACAAGCCAAGCTAGAGCAAGACTTGTATTGGACGAATGAAAAAATTATGTTTAATATAGGAAATTGTACAGATTGTACAACCTGCGGAAGTTGTCAACAAACACCAAATGTTGACACTCCAACTTTATTTTGTATGAATTGCCAACCATCAGAAGCGCCATGTTTAAAAGTTTGCAGAGAAAATGCAATTGAAGTATTGGGCGGCGCAATAACAATCAACAATGAAAAATGCACAGGATGCGGAGATTGCGTTGAAGCATGCCCCAACGCAATAATAAAAATTTAAATATAATCTTTTATAGACGATAATATAACAAACTTTTATTTTTTTTTTGAATCAATTAGAATGGGCTGTTTGGATGAAGATTGAAAGGGAATATAGGCGCTTTGAGGGCATTGATGAAGTTCGAATTTTTGATTTGGATAAGAATGAATTCTACAAGCCCACATCTGAAAAATTTGATACTGAAGAAATTCCCATCCAAAAACTTATAGACAACGTTCCCATAGACATCCATACATTCATTCCTTATGAAAACGGGAAAGATTTTATCGTTCAAGGCATAGGCAGTTTTACTCTTGACCAATTCGGCTGCACTCCGGAGGACGTGAAGGGCCGACTAATGAGTAAAGTTTTACCAGAATTTTTTAATATCCTATATGATGACCTAGTGAATGTTTATAAAACCCATGAAGCCAAGGATATGCGATTTGTTTATTATAGAAACAATAAAGTTACGATAATAAGCAACACAAGAATATTTGAGGACATTGGAAGAATATTCATTACTAATGATAATTTTGAAACACATATGGGCAAACCTACTGATATGAGCGATAGGAATTTTGATGAGGACAAGACCAGCATGATGGAAAACTTTTCCCAAACCGGCAGCTATCATAAGATAAACGGAAAATATATGTGGTCTCAAGGAATATACAATATCATCAACCGTCCAAAAGAGGAATCTGACGATTACTACAATATCGTTTTCGATTTAGTAATACCCGAGGATAAGCACATCGTTGATAAAATTTTTGAGATTACAAACAGGGAAACTGCAAAATGCGAAGAAATTATCCGAATTAGAACTGTGGATGGTACTTTAAAATTTATTGAAGTCAATATTTATTCCTATTTTGATGAAAGCGGGATAATTATTCGTCAGGGATTAATGAATGATATTACAAAACAGTATCCCTCCGAACACAACAAGCCTGTTGATTTCCTATTGGACGGTTTTAAGAATAGTAAGAAATTGGCCTTGTTAATTGAACCATTGAATAAAAAACAATATGAGTTCTCCAAAGGATTTTATTATCTGATTGAAAAAAATTATGAATCCTATCATCATTCCAGGGACATCATAAATAATATCGTTGAAAAAGACGCCGCCGAACAAATCATTAAATTAGCCGACGGAGAAATAGACAAGATTGATGTGACCTTTACCTTTGAAGTTGATGGAAATCCAAACAAAAGAAAGATTGTTGATTTGTTTATTGAAAGATTTGACTACAACAATCGCACACACAGCCTTGGATTTTTAACAGACGTTACTGAAGATATTGAAAAGCAAAACGAGCTGATTGAATCCAATGATATAAAATTGATTTTAATCAAGGAAATCCATCATAGAGTGAAGAATAATCTTCAAGTTCTCAATAGCTTTTTGAATCTCGAAAAGAGAGCATACAGGAATGATCCTAATTTAATTATTGACCACATGCAAACACGTTTAAGTTCCCTTGCGTTACTTCATGAAAAAACATATAGGTCAAAAGACTTTAAAAACATTAATTTAAAGGACTATATGGAAGACCATGACAAACAAACAAAAACTTTGGTTGATATGCCTGTGGAAGTTGACTTTGAAACCCATGTCGATGAAGACTTGAACTTATCCATTGAAGTCATAACCCCCTTGCTTTTAATCATTGATGAGTTAACAATGAATGCCGTCAAACATGCATTCCCTGATAAGACCGCCCCTAATAAAAAAATAACTAAGGAAATAAAAAGATTGGACAATAATACTGCCCAATTGATAGTTAAGGACAACGGCGTAGGAATAAAAGATGTGAAAAAGGTTACCAAAAACCTTGGATGCGAGATAATTAAAAGCCTAACCCGCCAGTTGGGAGGAACCGTCAGCCTAATCGAACATGAAAACGGAACAGCCTATAAGCTAATTTTCCCAATTGAAATGAAACATACCATTGAATAATTTTTATATATTTCAAAATCCAAAAATAAGATTAATTAATTTTATAAGGGTTATATTTTGATTACTAAAGATACAATTAAACAAACTGTTTATGAACTTTACAAGCAAGCGGTTATTGTTCTTGGCGATGATGTGAAAAAATCACTTGAAGATGCTTTGAAAATAGAAGAACATGAACTTGCAAGGCTGAATATTGAAGCTATTTTAAAAAATATTGAACTTGCAGAAGAAAAAGGCATTCCAATGTGCCAGGATACAGGTTTGCCCGTGGTTTTTGTCAAGTTGGGAAATGTTGAAGTTGAAAATTTGCGTGAAGGAATCGAAGAGGGAATCATAAAAGCAACAAAAGAGATTCCAATCAGACCGAATATCGTTGATCCACTTACACGTGAAAATACAAACATTAATGTCGGAGACTACATTCCCCCAATCGATATTGAGCTAATTGATGAAGATTACCTGGAAATAACAATTTTACCTAAAGGATTCGGTTCCGAAAACAACAATGCAATGAAAATGGCCCTTCCTGCTGAAGGAATTGATGGAATTAAGGAATTCGTTGTGGAATCAGTTCTAAAAGCAAAAGGAAAACCATGCCCTCCGACAGTGATTGGTGTCGGCATTGGAGGAACATCTGATTTATGTTTGAAACTCGGTAAAAAAGCTTTGCTTGGAAAAGTAGGCGAAAGAAATCCAGACCCTCAATTGGCCAAACTTGAAGAAGAGATATTATCAGAAATAAACGCTTCAGGAATCGGACCTATGGGACTTGGTGGAAAAACAACCGCACTTGATGTCAAAATCCTAAAGGCGCACACCCACACTGCAGGCCTTCCAGTTGGCGTTTGCATCCAGTGCTGGGCAGACAGGCATGCAACAACAAAAATATATGATAACTGATTGAATCAATCAATTATCCCTTTTTTCTAATTTTATCTGAAGCTACGAGGAGTAGTTGGCCTTGGAATATTATCGTGAAATTCTATGGACACCTCCATCATTTCAACAGAAATGTCCCCCATCCTTTCAAATGCCTTAATAACCCTAAATAAATAAATAAAATAGTTTGAACGCTCTTTTTCATCAAATGAACTTTCAGCCATCTGAGTCGCAATTAAGTTGATTGATTTGGCTTGAAGAATATGAATTGACTCTTCCAATTCCATTAAATCATCTTTAAGTTCGGTTTTGCCCTCGATAAAAGCAGTCATTGATAACCGAATCATGCTTTGAGCGGTCTTATACATCTTTTTAAGGTTTTTCAATACTATCTTATCGATTTGATAGACATCATTGATGACGAATTTTGCAATATGGGCACAATAATCCCCGATACGCTCCAAATCGTATGCCACTTCCGTATAGATCAATGATTTTGAAAATTCTGAATGCTTGTCGATGTTCACAATGGTTTCGACTGAAGTCCTGACCTTTTCAACCATGTTGTTTGTTGCATAATCCATTTCCAAAGCCTTTTTTGCCTTTTCCTCATCATATTCCAAGACGGCTTCAAATGATGCCTCCAGCTGAGAGTGAACATGCTTGGCCATGTTTATTAACATGTCATTAATCAAAACATTTCCCGTGTTGTTTGAAACGGAATAATCGACAAGAGATTCTGTAAATTTCTCATAGCTTTTCAAGTCAATCGTATACGCCCTTTTAACGGTTCCGTCTTTAACCAATGGCTGAAGCAATTGGGTAACGTATCTGCGGGTAATGCCCAATCTTTCTGCGATTTCATCCTGGGTCGATGGATTTTCATATAAAATCACATCCAAAATCTCTTTTAAGGTCCGATCTTTTTTGCTCATAATACCCACTATTTTTTATAGTCATCCAGAATATCATTGGATTCAAAGCGGATATTTCCGGAGGACTCATTTATGCCCGTATTTTCACTGTCAATCTTATTGTCGAATGTGACATTATGATTTTGGGAATCCTTTTGCGGTTTGTTGACTCTTTTTGGCGGATTTTTCATGCGAATGTTTTCTCTTTTATATGCAAAATCCTGATGCTTTGATGAATGGTGAACCCTGTGAACATTTTCCGGGCTGAATGACTCTTCATTAACATGATGTTTAACGACACTATCTTTATTTTGAGAGAATCTGGCCAATACCAATATTCTGAATATCACAAATACAAGCAATACCAATGCGATAATGGCAATAGGCAAATCAAAATGTATGAACACTCCATCATATATGTCAGTTATGCTGTTTCCCAAATCAACGAATCCTCTCGCCAGGAATATCATACCTACAAAAGCAATTATTCCCCCATGCTCCTTTTTGACAAACTCAGGTTTCAACACCAATGGATATGCGCTGATAATCAATAAGGCAATACCCAAGATCCTGTACAAATTGTTATTTGCGAAATCCTGAATAGACATGTAGACATTGAGGAATGTATAAGGAAGCACTCCCAATTCGGCGAATAGGGCTAAAATTAACAGTAACTGAATTATAGCAATGACCACCAACGGAAATACATATGCTATATCCCATTCAAAACTGGGTTTAAGCTTTGCTTTATTTACAGGTTTTTCCAATGCCTCGGTAAGCATATTATAGAGAACTGATGAAATGACAGAACCTATAACTGTACCTGCAACCCCCATAACTGAAGTTAAGAATGCAACGAATGCAGAAATAAAACCTACAAGTAAAAGCTTTTTATAGTTCATAATTTTCACCCTCGATAAAGTAATTTCACATTTCTTTAATAATTATATCACTCACTATATTTAAAAATTTGCGATAACAAAAAACAATATTCAAAATAAGATGTTAAAATTCTAAAAATAAGAGCTTTAGGGGGGATTCGAACCCCCGACTTCCACCTTACCAAGGTGGCGCTCTACCGGCTGAGCCACTAAAGCAAAATCGAGTCTTTAAAAATTCAATAAAATATAGAATAGTGCAAGGGAAGGGATTCGAACCCTCGAAGGCCTATACCAGAGGATCTTAAGTCCTCCCCCTTTGGCCGCTCGGGCACCCTTGCATACAATATTGATATTTAGTTACATAGTATATAAATGTTACCCCATTTTCAGGGATAATTGTAAAAAAACTACAATATAATATTATTTAACAAACTATATAAATATTTAAGGTCATAAATAACTATATTCTATAAATTAAATTTTAATGGTGGATGCATTGCAAGTTGATATGGAAGAATGTGGAGTTTGTGAAGACTGTATTGATGTATGTATGGAAGAGGCTATTTCAAGAAAAGCCTATACAATAGTTATTGATAATACAAAATGCGACAACTGCGGCGAATGTGTTGACGTTTGTCCTGTGGGCGCAATTTACGAAGATTAAAATGAAATTTACAATAATTGACTACATTATAATAATTCTAGTAATATGTGCTGTAGCATTTGCATTCATACATATTACCAGCGACGATTCATCCCACATACAAAAGACCGCTTTTGATGCTTCAACAATGAATAAACTTCCAGAAACATATTTAAATTATTATAAAGATGGACATATAGTCAAATCCACCGTAACAGGTTCAAATTCAACCAACGGCGAAGAGGTAACCCTGAACGGTACCGTCAAATGGGTTGATGAAGGTTCATCTGTCAAGGTTTTAATCGAATCCGACAATCAAACATATCTTGCGGGACTATACAAGAATGTCCCGAATGCAGACATTTACCTTGATAAGATATCCCTTGAAACTGACGGCAGCGTTTATGAAAATCTAACCGAATTCACCATAAAGCCGCAGAACATAACCTCATTGTCAGACCTGAACAAGAATTTGACCGGGAATTGGGAAATTACAACAATGATTTCCGTTGATTCAATTGACTCAATAAAGATTACGGAACTTGAAAATGAAATCGATTCCCATAATAAAAGATTTGCAGTTAAAACTGCAACCAATGAAATAATAAATCAAATAATCCTCAGTAAAGCAGACAAACAGAATATTGAAGACGGAAGTTCAATATTGGGATCCATTAACGGATTGACTGAAGGAATTACAATTAGAGTGTATAATTGCAGCGACAGTGACTTGAACAATATCAAGAGCAATTATGAAGTTACAAATATCCGAACATTTTAAGTTGTGTGGAAATGAGCATGATTTATTCTACCTTAACTTCAATCATAAATAAGATCAGTGATGAGTTTCACAAATCCTTTTTATTTACAACCATTTTTTCCATTTTAGGATTTATTGAAAATCAGTGGGTGAACAGCTACTTTAAAGGATTATATCCTGGTGAAAATTTCCTGAACTTCCTAAACGGGAACAAGATTTTAAGAAACCACATCTTCAACCCTTTAATTGTTATTTTCTTATTTGCAATTTTTCTCCTGCTGTCACTGAATAGGCTATCTGCGAGCCTGACGCTGACACTGATTATTGCATTTCTCGCATTTTTTATCGGTTCAGCAGTTCTTCCAAGATACTTCCTAAACAACAACCTGGAAAACATTGTGCATTTCAACAAAAGAGACATTTATTCAATAGGATTCTGCTTGATTTTAATAAGCATTGTATTTTTCTTTGTAAGCATTGCAACTGTTGGAGGAATTCCGCTTTTAAAGCCATCAATCAGATATCTATTGAAACCCGCATTTACCATGCCGGTGTTTTTGATAATTCCCGGCACATGTCTGGTTGCAAGCTCATATCTTAAGGAATTTCAGGATAGTGAAATCACCCGTTCGCAGGCAAGGTTCAGATTCATATTTTTGCTTGCAATTGACTGTGCATTTTTATTGCTTTTAGGTTATAGGACACCACTACTTGCGGCATTTCTCATCATAATTATAATAGGTTTCTGCGGAAATATCATTTCACTATGGGAAGTTGTAATTGGCGCACTAATTGGTATAGGTGCAATCATAGGAATCGGTTATTTTCGCTCACTTGGAGAGATGGCAATAACCTCATCAACCAATCCATTCTACACACTGCAGTCAAGGGCCGACTTTACACTGCACGTTTTGGACCTGCTTGATTTCATTGGAGGAAACTTTGGCCTGACACACGGCAGTCTCCTGGCAAGTTCAATTCCAGGAAGCGACCTTGGACCAAGAATGATGGTCGGAAAGCTTATTGCATGGAGAACTGAAGTTACCGTGACCCCAACACTCATCGGCCAGATGGTGGTCGATTTTGGAAAGGTCGGAGTGGCAGTTGAAATGTGCCTTTTAGGATTCATTTTAGGCATAGGATTTAAAATAGTGCAGAAGACCAAAAACTACTTTTATATTGGAATTTACTCATTGATTTTAACATACTCCATTTTAGGAATAGAAACCGGAATTCTGGATATACAAGTATTGCTATACTTTGCAATAGCCATCCTCATCTATCTTTTATGCATCATAAAATCAAGAAATTAGCTCATTTTTTTAAAGATAAGTATTACAAAAACCAACAAATAATACTAATTTGTATTACTTTAATAACATTTAAATATATAAATACTGAAAAAATTTAAATATCAAGGATAAACAAGGAATTTTTAGACCATTAAACTTAATAAAAATCCCAATTAGCTTGATATTACTAAAAAAAAGAAAAAATAATAATTTTGAGTAATACTTAGTATATAAATAAAAATCAAAAAAGTATTACTTTTAAAAAATGGAGGAATTTAATTGCATATACCTGACGGATTTATACCTATTGCACAGTGTCTTATATACTATGTAATCTTAATAGTTGCATTATACTTCTCTGTGAAATGGGCTAGATCCAATTTAGATGAAAAACGTATACCTCTTATAGCAGTGCTTGCTGCCGGTATCTTTGCAATCATGTCAATGAACATGCCAATTCCATTTGGTACCAGTGGACACATGGTTGGAGGAGCATTAGTGGCAATTGTATTCTTAGCTCCAGAAGCTGCTGTTTTAGTATTCACAGTCGTTTTACTAATTCAAGCATTAATCTTTGGAGACGGAGGAATTACTGCATTAGGAGCAAATGTATTGAATATGGCAATAGTTGGAGGATTTGTTGGATTATACACCTTTAAAGCATTACAAGGAATTGTTGGAAAATACCCTGCTGCAGGAATCGCCGCATGGTTGGCTACAGTAATTGCAGCTCTTGCATGCGCAATCGAAATGGCAATAGCTGGAACTTTCCCAGCAAATGTAGGTATCCCATCCATGGTCTTATACCACTTCTTTATCGGAATAATCGAAGCAGTATTAACAGTAATCGTTCTTGCTGCATTAGACAAATTCAGACCTGACCTACTTGCATGGAATAACGAAAGTGTAAAAGAAATTGAAGGAGATGCATAAGTATGGATAAAAAAGATACTTATTTAATCGTTGCCGCAGTTGTAATCTGCATTATAATCTGTGCTCTTTCACCATACATTGCATCTGGTGACCCAGACGGATTAGAAAAATCTGCAGAAGATGCAGGAGTTCCAGAAGACTTTTCAGTAGAAGAAATTGGCGGAATCCCTGAAGCAATCTTCCCTGATTATGCATTTGCAAATGATCCTGAAAACCAAGTATTACAGATAGTCGCCCTGGTACTGGGTGTGATTGTAACCTTAGGAGTAGGATATGCAGTTGCAGCAATCGTTAGAAGTAGAAATTAAACACAATTAATTTCTATTTTTTTCTTTTTTTAAAAATAATTGAATAATAATGAAATAAAGATGAGAAAAAAATAATATATTACTAATTTTAATATTATACTAGTGGATAAATATGGTAGACATAACGCAAATAATGAGATTTGACGATTTGGCATCGAAAGACAGCCCCATTCATAATTTGGAAGGGCGAATTAAATTAATATCCACTATTTTTATCATTGTCGTTTGTGTCATATCACAGGAACTCTTTATACCAATAATATTGGAGGTAATGTTATTGGTTATTTTAAAAATAGCTGACTTGTCATATGTTGATTCATTTAAACGGTTATTGATGTTGCTTCCTTTTGGTGGAGCAGTCATAATATTCCAGCCATTCATCCAACCGGGAAATATAATCTGGAGTTATTCATGGCTACATGTTACGGATGCAGGTTTGAATTGGGGAATCCTATTGTTCGTTCGCCTACTCGTCTGTCTGACTGCAATCATCATCTATTCATCAACAACCCCCCTGCAGGAAATGGCCAGTTCATTTAGAAAATTGAAAATGCCAAGAGATTTGGCTATGATTTTATCAATCATGGTTAGGTTCCTGTTTTTGTTTGTTGATGAACTTGCGGCAATCCGCAAAAGCCAAAAGTCAAGAAACTTCAGCATACATGGAAAAAACACCCCATACAAATGGAGGGTAAAGCAGGTCGGTTACACAATCGGAATGATGTTTTTAAAGGCTTATGAACAGGGAGAGAGAGTTCATAAAAGTATGGTAAGCCGTGGATTTTCAGATGCATCCGAAATGTTTGACGAAAAGAAATCTCCCGAAAAAAGCGATTATTTATATTTATTGACAATAATCATTATTGTGATTGTTCTTGAAATTATCATTTTCAAATTTAGCGGAAAATTAGGCTACTTTGGTCAAAACTTAGGAATTAATTAGGTGAAATAATGGAGCAGATACATTTAGAAACAAAAGATTTATCTTATACCTACCATGACGGTACTCAAGCATTGAAAAAAGTCAATATTAAAATCAAAAAGGGCGAAAAGATAGCTATAATGGGGCCTAACGGTGCAGGTAAATCAACATTATTTTCCCATTTCAACGGTTTGAACGAACCTACCTCCGGCCATGTTGAAATAGATGGTGAAAAAATTGTCTTTGAACGTGACGAGCTGCTTAAAGTAAGGCAGAAAGTGGGAATTGTATTCCAAGATCCGAATGACCAATTGTTTGCTCCGACCGTCAAGGAGGATGTTGCCTTTGGACCTATGAATTTAGGCCTTGATTATGATGAAGTCGAAAGAAGAATCAAGGAATCCTTGGAAATGGTTGGAATGTCTGGTTTTGAAGACAAAACACCCCATCATTTAAGTGGGGGCCAACAAAAAAGAGTTGCCATTGCAGGAATTATTGCGATGAGACCTGAAATAATGATACTTGATGAACCAACTGCAGGATTGGACCCTGAAGGTGTTGATAAGGTATTGAACATCTTGAACAACCTCAACAAAGAGGGAATGAGCATTGTCATCTCATCACACGATATTGAAATGGTAAATCAGTTTGCAGATAAAATATTCGTTTTATACAACGGTACAATAATAGCTGAAGGGGACAGGCACCAAATATTTTCCGATAAGGAACTGTTGAAGAAGGCTCATCTAAAAGCGCCAGTGACTACAGAAATATTATATAAACTAAAAGAAAATGGATTAGATGTGGACACTGAAAAAATTGGTGTTGAAGAAGCGACCGAAGAGATATTGAAAGCTAAAAAGATTTAATTTGTAGCCTTTTTTCTGATTTTGTTTTTTAGCTTTTCTATAAATTTAAATTCCTGGTCGAGTTCAGGAGAATTTGCAAATCCGCAATTTGGACAGTGTATGCTGTTGCAGCCATGCTTTCCGCAACTGACACATCCCCTGTTTTCGATTTTTGTTTCATCAAATTCAAATCCGCACATTCTGCATTTCATGATATAACACCGTTAATAAAATTGGATTAAAAAAAATAAATGAAAAGATTGAAGCTATTCGACTTCAATGTTTTCAGCTTCTTCTTTTCTAAGACATACGTCATATCCTTTTACAGACATTTCAATAGGATCTCCCAAAGTGGCGACTTTCTTAACTGTAATCTTTGCCCCTTTAACAAAACCCATACCCAATAAATGTCTTCTTAAATCAACATCCCCAGTATCATGGTATTTAACTAAAGTTACTGTTTCACCGGGTTTTGTGTCTTTTAAGGTTTTCATAATAACCACCATAATTAAATTTTTTAGGCATGCTAAAACTTTGTAATTATATTATGTCACAACCCCTATATAAATATTTAGTTATGACTAAAAATTCAAAAAATATTAAAATCGGATTTGGCCGGTTCAAACAATCAGAATCCCGCCAAAGTTCCAATCTGGAAAATCAGGAATGATACTATATATGCTGTCACTATTGTAATGGCACACATTGTCATTGCCCACTTGAAACTGTTTGTTTCCTTTTTGATTGCACCGATAGCCGCAATACATGGAGTGTAAAGCAATGAGAATGCCATGAATGAAAATGCGGACAGCGGAGTGAATGAATCATGTATCAGTTGAGTAATACCTTCCTCATCATCCTCTTCCATGCCTGCCAATGTACCGAAGGTTGCAACCACTACCTCCTTAGCGCTGAGTCCCGCAATGATGGCCACTGCAGCCTGCCAGGTTCCAAATCCTAGAGGAGCAAATATCGGAGAAAGAGCAGTACCGATTATGCCCAAAAGGCTCATTTGAGGATCGCTTCCTCCCCACGGATAGATGTTTTGAAGAGCCCACAATACAACAGAACAGACAAGAATGACTGTTCCTGCCTTTCTCAAGAACCCTTTAACCTTTTCCCAGGTGTGCAGCAATACGCCCTTCAGGGAAGGAATCTTATAGCTCGGCAATTCCATTACAAACGGTGTGGACAATCCCTTAAACATTGTTCTTTTAAGTATTGCCGCAACGACAAGCGCCACAACAATGCCCAACACATAAATCAACAGCAACATCAATCCTTTGTTGTCAGAGAAGAATGCCGCAATGAAGACACCATAAATTGGCAATCTTGCGGTACAGGACATGAACGGAACAAGCATCATCGCAAGCATACGGTCCCCTTCGTTTTCCATGGTCCTTGTTGCCATGATGGCCGGTACTCCGCAGCCGAATCCCAAAATCATTGGAATGAACGCCTTGCCGTGAAGCCCCACGATTTTATGCATGACAATGTCCAAGGTAAATGCTGCCCTTGCCAGATACCCGGAATCCTCCAGAATACTTAGGAATAAAAACATCAAAACAATAATCGGAAGGAATGTAAGAACACCCCCTACCCCTCCAATGATTCCCTTACAAATCAATGATGAGAGCAGACCTTCACCGAGATAGGAACCCACCACATCAGCCAGCAGAGTGAATCCGCTCTCGATTATCTCTTGGAAAGGAGCCCCAATGGTAAATGTCAACTGGAACATTGCATACATGATAATGATGAATACGAACGGCGCCAGAATCCTGTTGGTGACAATCTTGTCGATTTTATCTGTCATTGTTTCCTTTTCAACGGATGGCCTGTCAACCGCTTCGGCCATCAGCCCGTCGATGAATGCGTATCTTGCATTTGCAATGACCTCTTCGGGACCTTCCTTGTATACGTCACGAAGATGAGTGCTTACCTTATCCACTTCAGCCATTATCTGTGACTGTTTAGGGGATTTTTGAACCTTTTCTATGACGATTGTGTCCTTTTCCAATAACTTTATTGCAGTCCAGATTGAAGGAACATCCAACAGATTCTCGTCCTGTTCGATTATTGCCTGAAGATCCATCAGATGGCCTTTTACGTCATTACTGTATGACAGTTTCTCGCTTGAATCGATAGGATTTTTGGATGCAATTTCTGCTTGTGTCAACAGTTCCTCAAAACCTTCCTTGTTTTTTGCATTGATTTCAATGACCGGAAAACCCAAAAGTTCACTCATAAGGTCAATGTTGATGAAATGTTCCTTTTTTCTGGCAAAGTCGTTCATGTTGAGCGCCAGTATCAGGTTTGCACCCAGTTCCATCATTTGAACTGTCAGATACAGATTACGTTCAAGATTGGCTGCGTCAACCACATTAATGATTACATCAGAGTCATCGTCTACAATGAAATCCCTTGAGACTATCTCTTCAATGGAATGGGCACTCAATGCGTAGTTTCCAGGCAGGTCAACGATGTCGTATTCATATTCACCATGATTAAAATGGCCTTCTGCCCTTTCAACAGTCTTTCCCGGCCAGTTACCTACATGCTGATGCATACCGGTCAATTGATTGAATACGGTAGTTTTACCCACGTTAGGGTTTCCTGCCAATCCCACAATTAGTTTTTTCATCCCCATTTCCCCTTCATTAACTTGATAGGCCGTAAAAATTAGAGTTTTAATTTCAAAAATTAGGTTGACCTAAACACAGTATTACATATAATCTTATTAATATTTAAATATTTTAATTTCCCCCACACAATAACATTTAAATAATAGTTTATACCAACTGTTATATAACAAGTGTTATTTTTATTTTTGAATATGTCCCTCTAAAAATTTAGGCACACCTAAAAATTTAGAAACATTTATATACTATGACAACCAACTTTAATACAAGTGACATATATTTAGGCATGCCTAAAAATATTCACTTGTAACAAACATATTATCAGTCGATAATAATACAATCTCCAAAATTATAAAATATCGAATTAGCTTTTCACAATTTTCTAATTTGATATCAGGGAAAAATCTGCCACATAATTCCCAAAAAAAACAAGTCGGTGTTTATAACTCTCCAATAATAAACACCATCTTTTCTCTTTTTTTAAAAAAAATTTCTAATATCCTTCGCCGTCATAGTTTGAGGCGTCGTCGTAGATTTCCTCATCCCAATAATTATACTCTATATAATCGTCGATTTGCTGGTTCAATCCCCAGTTATGGTTGTCATAATAATTATAGGCATCGAAACCTGAGCTAGTGGATTCCACAGTAACATATTTGGATTTTGAAGTGGAACGGTATTTGCTGTCCCCAAAGAACTCCACATCAACGTTGTAGGTGCCCGGAGAATACTTCAAGCGGATTGCCTTATTGTAGGACTTGGATTTCCATTCATAGTTGCCGTTCGAATCCGTGATTGTGTACTTGATTTTGCCATTAGTTTTTATTTCCTTTCCGTTCTTGTCGACAAGCTTGATTGTGATTACTCCCTTGCCGTTGAGCCATTTGTCTGTGGAAATTTTTATCTTAACCTTCTCCTTTGCAGATACATGGCCTGTAAGCAGCAACAGGCTAACCCCTACGATTGCCAAAATGATGATGATTTTTCTGTTCATGATGATTCCTCAATAGTTCATTGTGTTTAATATGTTACAAATACTATTTAAATCTTGATTTTAAATATTATAATTGAAGGTGATTTTATATGATTGAATATGACGACATCATTAAGGATTCCCCATTTTTGGTGAACCATCTGATTTCATTGATGAAAACTCATGACTTTTTCATGAACAAGCACATAAAAAGAGAAACAGAAATACTCCCAAGCCAATATTACATGCTGCTGTTTTTATATTATGAAATGGGCACAAACCAGTCCGATATTGCAAAGGCATGTCTGATGGACAGAAGCGGAGTTTCAAGAGCCTTCAAAGACTTTGAGGAAAAGGGCCTGATTGTAAGGGAAATCGATGAAAAAAACAAAAGAGCATATAAAATCACATTGACCCAAAAGGGAATCGAAACCTCCGAATTTCTAATCGAAAAGGAAAAGGAGTGGGACGACATGATCTGTGAGGAACTGGACATCACCCGTGAAGACCTGCTTAAGCTACTGTCCAACATTTCACTGAAATCACTGGAGTTCAATAGAAATCACTTTTGATTTTACACTAAAACACCCATCATCACATCACTTATTTTGAATGAAAGCAACATTACCAAATCACTTCAATTTTACCAAATCCATACAATATTCAAGTATTGCTTCAACAAACTTTAAATTATAGTTCAAATAATTAATAGCTATGATAGAGTTAGTAATTGCCTGCTTTATAGGCATATCAATCGGAACCGTAACAGGGACTATACCTGGAATACATGTAAACACCGCAGGAGCAATACTGTTTGCATCCTCAACTTTTCTTTTGACGTTCATATCCCCCGAATTTCTCTGCGTCGTGATGGTTGCAATGTCCATAGCACACGCACTCATTGAATTCGTGCCGTCAATGCTTTTGGGAGTCCCCCAGGAGGGAACAGCAACATCAATACTTCCGGGACACAGAATGGTTCTTCAGGGAAGGTCAAAGGAAGTGATACGAATCGTGTCCGTCGGAGGTTTTGGAGGGATTATTGTTACGATACTAATGCTTCCGGTTTTTGCGGTTGCACTTCCGATATTGCATGAAGCATCAAAGCCGTTTACATGGATGATACTTCTTGTCGCATCGATTTATCTGACATACCGCCTTACACGGACAACAAGGGACTTTATATGGTCACTGCTTCTTTTTGTGCTTTCTGGAATCCTGGGCTGGATTATTTTCCAGACCCCAATCCCATCGGGAGTCTCATTGATGTGCACATTTTCCGGCCTTTTTGGAATAAGCACAATCCTCTTCAGCCTAAATGACTCATCTACGATACCTCATCAAAACCCATTCTATGAGCTTGACCTGGATTGGGGAAAGTTCAAAAGCATCTTTGCGGGAGGAATTACAGGAGCAATCCTTGGATTTCTGCCTGGCTTTGGACCTGCACAGGGAACAGTGATTGCACAGGCGGCAAGCGGCACAAACGACAATGACGATGACGACACAGTGAACTTTCTTCTAGCCACATCCGGGCTGAACGTTTCAGATTGCCTGTTTTCTCTTATAGCAATTTACATCATCGGAAATCCCCGAAGCGGAATAGCAGTCTACATGTCTTACCTAATTTCCGAAATGAGCCTGAACCATCTTGCAATATTCATCTTTGCATCATTGATTGCCGTATCCGTTTCATTGGTGCTGTCATTAAAGCTAGGCGATTCCTTCTCTAGATTGATGAGCGGAGTTGATTACAAAAAATTGTCTATCGGAGTGATTTTGCTTCAAATCCTGATACTGTATGTCTTTATCTTTTATTACAGAGCTCCTCTCGGGTACATGACATTGGCCCTGATTACATCAACTGCAATGGGGATGCTTCCCCACTACATTGGAGTGGGAAAATCCCACTTGATGGGCGTTTTGATTATTCCGGCCATTGTCATCTACATACAAATGTTTCTTTAGGTGATTAAATGGAGAATATTGTTTTTAATGTAGACCTAAAAGGAAAAATTAAAGAATTTGAAAATATGGAAACAAACAAAGTGAAAATCACAAAAAAGCTAAAATTTTATGAATTTGACGATTTTCTAAATGTTTCAGACAGAATAGAAGAATATTTATCTGAATTGACAGATGAAATAGAAAATTTTCTTACAAAAGATATTGATGTACAGAGCATTAATTTTTTACTATATGAGTTACTTATAAACACATATAAACATTCAAAATTCAAAAATGCATACGTACAAATAGATATCGAGAGAAATTTGAACATAATGATTTATGACGATGGAATTGGAATTCCTGGAAGTTTCAAAGAAGCCAACATTGATTTTGACAATGATGGTAAAGCCATTTTTGAAGCATTAAATGGAAAAACAACCTATAAGGAAAAATTCAATCTCCATGGCAGAGGTTTAAACTCAACCGCCAGAATCACAACCCTAGGATTTAAAGGTGAAATGGTGATTTTTTCAGGAAATGGAGCGTGTTTAGTAACTGAAAATGGAATTGATATTCAAAAAAATGAAAATTCTATAAATGGAACATTTATATCATTACAGATGAATAATAGAAAAATAGACAATATCTATGAATATTTAAAATATGTTAGAATCAACCAGATTAAGGAGGTAGAAAATGACCAAATTAGAAATAATTCTTGAGGAAAAGTATCCTAAAAAGCTAGGAACCGGACCCACCGCAAAAAAGCTTTTTCAAGAAATCAAAAATGAAAAAGAAGTTGTGTTAGACTTCAAAAATATAAAATTTATGAGCAGATCCTTTGCTCAAGAGTATGTTTTTCAAAAATACAATGCCTCCTGTGATATTAGCGAAATAAATATGGATGATTCAATTAAACAACTGTTAGAAATTGTTCAAGAGGATTTTGAAAAAACATGCCTCTAAACTTCTGGATGAGTAGTTAGATAATTACCACATTATCTGCTATTTCCTCTGCTTTTTTTGTAATCTCCTCTATATCCTCACCAGGAAATGCATCTATGATGCACAAATCAACATGACCTACATCCAAATCCTCAAATGGTCCGTTATGTATCTCAAAGCCGTCACTAATGTCGTTTAGCTCAAGATTGTTTTTCAACGCCTCGATCATTTCGGGGTTGATGTCATTGAAGATCACCTTTTCGAAATCGTATTTAAGAAGATAGATTCCAAGCGCTCCCAATCCGCACATTGCATCGATGGCTGTGCCTTTTTTGACATTATTGTTGTCGATGTAGTTGTGAAGCCTGAGCAATTTCTCCTCTGTTGTCATTGCCACTTCTATGTGGTGTCTTGACTGGCTTTTAGCCAAAACTATCTTATCGCCAAGCAGTGTCCTCATCACATTGATTTGGGTGTCGTCGCCTTCAAGAATTTCAAAGTGGCTTATTGAAGAGTCCCTGTTCAGCTGACCTGCAACATCACGTGGACTTCCATTTAGAACGCATGCAACTTCCGGAACCTCCTCAATCAGTCTTGAAGCGACTTCGGGAGTGAAATCCTGATGGAGCAGTATCAATGATTTTTCCTGAATGAACTGTGGGTTTAAGCTGCTGAAATAAAAGCTGGACAGTGGAACCGGAGAGTTGCGACGGAGGGTTGCCTTTTCGGGAACAATCTCACATTCTATCATGATTTTCAGTATATGGCTCATCACAATATCCAGAGGCCTCTTTCCACATTCGCACCTCATATAATCTCCATCATAGTCATCGAAGTTTATCAAATCCTTTAGTGGAGAGAACTTCTTTATTTGAATGTCTTGGCATTTTTCGCATTCGCTGAGCGAATTGATTCTTTCATTAATGTCCATCATGATAATCCCACAATTGTTTCTATAATGTTATTTTGACTTGAGCCAGTAATTATGCTTTCGAAAGTAATAAAAACTTTATTAATTAGTATTACTAATTTTAAAATGTGTTAAAAATCCGTTGAGGTGGAAAATATGAGCAATAATGAGATTATACCGCAATATGACATAGTCAGACAAGATTACAGCCCTGAGGAAAAAATCATCTTAGGTGAAATTCGTGAAAACCTGGTTGATTTGGCCATATCCTCAGGTGAGAATTTCCAGCCGAATGAGGAAAAGCTTCTCAATGACATCAGGAATTTCCTGTTTTTGAGATTGAGCGGCGAAAATCAGGACATTCCCGTTTCAAGAAAATACCTGGACAACCTCTCCCACAGGATACTCAGGGACATTATCGGCTATGGCAAAATCGATTCGCTGATTCAGGACGACGAGCTTGAGGAAATCATGATAAATGGAATAGACAAGCCGATATTTGTCTATCACAGACAACACGGCATGATGAAAACCAATATTGAATTCAGTGACGAAAGGGAACTTATGGATTTGATTGACTCGATTGCAAGGCAAATCAACAGAAGAATAGACCAGGAATCACCAATACTGGACGGAAGGCTAACGGACGGCTCAAGGATAAACGCAACAATCCCTCCCGTATCCGCCGACGGGCCTTCACTTACCATCAGAAAATTCAAAAAGGATCCATTCACCATCATCGATTTGATAAATTCCAAGACGATTTCCGTTGAGCTTGCGGCGTTCCTGTGGCTGTGCTTTGACGGGCTTGGAGTGAAATCCGCAAATGCGATAATATCCGGAGGAACAAGTTCCGGGAAAACAACAACATTGAATGCGCTCTGCTCTTTCATAAATCCCAAAGAGAGAATCATCACCATAGAGGACACTCTGGAACTGCAGATTCCGCATGAACACGTAATCAGAATGGAAACCCGTCCCGCAAACGTTGAAAACAAGGGGGAGCTTACCATGAATGACCTCGTCAAGAATTCCCTAAGGCAACGCCCCGACAGGATAATTGTCGGAGAGGTGAGAGCTGATGAGGCAATCACGCTTTTTACGGCATTGAATACAGGACATTCTGGATTTGGAACCCTGCACTCAAATGATGCAAGGGAAACGATTACAAGACTGACAAATGATCCCATGTCAGTTCCCGAGATAATGATACAGGCGATTGACTTCATCATAATGCAAAACAGGATTTACACACCCTCAGGAGTGTCATACAGAAGAATCAGCGAAGTGGCGGAAGTTGTAGGAATAGAGGAGGGAGTAGTCCAGCTGAACAAGATTTTCCAATGGAATCCAGAAACCGACAGAATCGACAATGTCAGCATAACAAGCAAGACTCTCTCACAGATTGCAAGCCTGAGCGGGAAATCGTTGAGTGAAATCCACAAGGAAATCGAAAACCGGAAACTCGTCCTAAAGCATATGGTCGATTATGACATCCGCTCTGTCGGGGATGTGAAAAGCGTTTTAGACCTATACTATGCGGACAGCGAAAAGGTACTGAACAGAATCATGCTGAATGGATGATATCATGTTAGACAGGTTTTTTATATTGGTTGGTACAATCGCACTCTCCACGGTCACCTCCCTAAAAAGCATATCCTTTAGAAGCGAGAACGAAACTAATGATTCCGGTGATGAAAAGGTATTGTCCATCTTTTCAAAGCTGGATCTTGATAAAAACAATAAAACATCTCCAAAAAGCGACGACAGAATAGGCAAACTTAGGGAGATGCTAATTCCAGTCATGATTAAAAAGTCAACAGTGACTACCGTGATTCTTTTGTTCATTCTGCTTTTGGTCATACTGCCATTTGAGATTGGTGGGATGTATCTTGTGATGATGGCGATGTTTTATGTCCTTGTGATTTATTATCCCAAAATCAAAGAGCAGAAAGGATATTCCGACTTGAATCAGGAACTGCCTTATGCATTAAGACATATGGGAATCGAATTGAAATCCGGAAAAGGGCTTCACGATACATTGCTGACAATAAGGGATGCCGATTACGGAACCTTTTCAAAGGAGATAAACAGGGTTCTCGAAGAGGTGAAATACGGAAAATCGACTGAAAGCTCCCTTCTTGAAATGTCAAAAAGAGTAAAGTCCGAAGGCCTTTCAAGAGCAATACATCAAATCATAGGTACCCTTAGGGTTGGAGGCAATCTTGCAGGCAGTCTTGACATAATCGCAAAGGACATCTCATTTGAAATGCAAATCAAGCTAAAGGAATATTCCCAGAAATTGAATTCATTCATATTGATTTACACATTCATAGCCATTCTGGCTCCGGTGATAAGTCTAATCATGCTGATGGCTAGCTCAACCGTTATGGGAGATGTGATATCTTCCAATCTGTTGCTTCTGATTTATTCAGTGTTCTTTCCGATGATAGTTATGTTTATGGGAGTGTTCATTAAAAAATTGGAGCCGAAAATATAAAAAAAGTAAAGGAATTAACCGAAGAAGGTTTCAATTCCTTTTGATGCCAGCAATCCGACGAAAGCTCCTTGCTGGTCCATGATAATGTTTCCTTTTGAGTATTGATCGATTGCTGCATTGACCATTGCTGATTTTACTTCAGGGTCCTTTGCAGCTCGGGCGGCAGCTTTGACGATGTCCAATACTGCATCCCCTCTTGATACTCCTTTTCCCCAATCCTCTTCACGGATGATGTCAATACCGCTTATGTTGGTTGGAGTTCCATTGATGTCAACTGTTCCTGCCGCATTAAGCACAGCATCCAAAGCTTCAGTGTTGATTGCAACAACAGAATCTATTTTGATTTTGGTGTTGTACTCCACAATTTCCTTTGCAAGTTTCATGTCCTTGGAATTATCCGCATCCCAGAAAGCATCGTGAAGCAATAGTCTGGATCCCGCACCCTGAGCCTTGGCTTCTGCAGGTTCTGCTGCTGTTGGATGAGTCATTCCACCAGGATAAACTACAGTGTAATTCTTAAGGGTACCATTGTCTAAGCTGACTATGAATGCCATGTCACATGCACCCATTCCAGGCCTAGGTTCACTTTCATCGATGGCGCATACCAAAATGTTTCTGTTACCTTCAGTAAGTTCAACATCATGGCCTATGAATAGTGCACCCGCAATAATTGCTATGAGGCCTATAAGAACAATAATCAAAATCCCAATAATTAATTTCCTTGTCCTATCCATAATTCTACCTACTTTAGTTTATTCAATTGGATTATAATATCTTGATTATACTACTTAAATATTATTAAAGTAGCAAATATTTTAAAAAAAGATAATAAGTTTGAATAATATTTAGTGGCAATTACAGCCGAAAAAGAAACACCACAATCTTTTTAGAATGCCTTTTTTCTCTTTTGAATCATTTTTGATTTCACAACATTTCTGTTTTGATTCGTTTTTCATGAGAATGCACCTCTTTTAATAGGTGAAATTAAATATGGATTTCATATTTAATTTCTTGAGAGTAGTTATATGCCATTGCCAAATCAGAAGAGATTAAACCGATTCAGCAATAATCGGAGAATTGTAGCGTAGTTTTTAAAACTAACATACAATGACAATTAAAGTTTAGGCAAACCTAACTTTTTTATCGTCATACTTGATTTTATCTAAAGAAGTATATAAATTTTTAGGTATAACTAAATTTTTTAAAAATTAAACAAATAGTTATGGTTGGACATTACCCTAAATGCAAAAAAACTTGGTTTTGAACGCCATTCGCCATAATTAATATACATATTGTTCAAAAAGTGAAAACAACACTGAAAAATCAGCAAAATAATTCCCAACATCCAATGGACTTAATGCAACAGGAAAAGTAGACTAAAAAACGACGATGAAACTAAAATTAATATAAAAGAGTTCAAAAAACACGTCTATTTTTTAAATCTTGAACTTCAACAAGACATCAATTTTAAAAAAAATAATCAAAAATTCCATTAATCATCAATTAAAAATATTAAAGTTTATATATTATGTTTTTTTGAGTGCAATTTTCTTAATTGACTTCAACAAGGTTTAAATATCCTCTAATACAATATTTAATTTGAAATAGGCCTCCAATTTAAAGGATGTGATTAGTATGAAATTAAATTTAATTAGTACTTATTCACTATACATCACTATTTCATCAGAATTGATTGATGTCTCCATCCAATTACTCCAAAACGAGGTGAAAACCGTGCGGATAATTATGTTCTTACTAGCGACATATTATCTCAATATTTTAAATATGTTGAAGATATTAATGCTTGGTAGAAAAACAAGAACATAATATCCTTAAATTCACCCCCACTACTGTAATCGATTAAAATCCATTTCAATGATGGACTTTTAGAAAACACTACCCAACAGTTTTCGTGGAGGCCTTTTTGCCTAGAAGAACACTAATCGATTACATTAACGTAAATAATTACATTTATATATGACATTCCACAATAACTTTTAAATAAGAGTGTTTCTCTCATAAGAGAAAAACCTCAAAATTGGAGTAACATGTTTTTAATGTCTAATGGGTAGTATTACGAGGTAAAACTCGTAATATAGACATTAAAAAAAACTATTTTTAAATATTGACAAAACACCATATTTCACACTAGTAAAAAAACAAAATTAGTGTGAACCACAAGAATCTAGTTCAATGACGATGCAATAAGGAACTCTAAAATCAGCCACTCCTAAAAATTAGCAAATTTATCTATAAAATGATTTAAAAAAAATAGAATAAAAAAAGAGTTATTTTACAACAACTCCAATAAATAATAAAATATTGCAAAACAATGCAATTACATTAATCTTCCAACGCCAGTAATTTCGATACTAGCTACGCCTTCAATAGCTGAAACCATTTCTTCAACAGGTCCAGATCCGCCTTCACCGTCTTCAGTGATGAAACTTAAGACAATTGCAACTAAACCGAATGCAATTGGTTCTTCTTTCATATCATTGAATTTAGCGCCTTCAGGCATTGAATCTTTGATGGTTGCTTTAATAGCTTCTAAATCTACATCAGGACTGTCTGGCATGATTTTCATAGTTGTTAATACTTCACCCATTCTAATTCCTCCATTTAAGTCTATGGTCCTTCAAATCCGCATTCGCATTTGTAAGCGTGACCAAAAGTACGACATTTTTCACATCTTGCTATTTTTGCTCCACATAACGGGCATTCGAATTCTACGAATGGTCCGGTTAATGGAATTTCTTGTTTACATGAAATACATTCTACAGTTTTCATCTTTAATCACCTATTATTTGTGTGTAATCGAAGTTATAATCATTTATATTATCATCTATAAGAGATAAAACCCACTCTGGGCACTTCCCATTCACAACATAACAATTAGTCCCAAACTCTAATAGAAGAGACGGTAACATTACATCAATCGATGACTCCTGAAAAGTTAGTAAAGTTTTTGCATCGATTTTACTTATGAATGTAGAACCCGGCTTCTTCGGTTCTTGGGTATATATACCATTTACATCTGTTACTATAAAAAGGTTCGCATTAAGCAGGTGTGCAACATAGGCTGCAATCGAATCGGAGGTCACATCCCAGCTGCATTCGAACGGATCCTCATCTCTTAAAAACTTGGAAACTATAAAAATTGGCGTAAACCCTTCATTTGAGATTTTGTTGACTTCTTCAATTGAATATGCCAATTTTGTTGATTTTACCTTATCATTGACAAGTTTTGCCGTTATGTCCATGCAATCGATTGCCGTCCAGTGATTCGCTTCATCTGAAAAATTCTGTTCGCTATCGTATTTGCGTATCAGATTAGCAAACTCTCCCCCTCCCAAAATTATGCATGAATTGGTGTTTTCCAGCTTTTTGGCCAAATCTATTGCATAATTTGGAAATAGGCTTCCCCCAATTTTAACTACCTGTTTTATGATAATAATCACGACCCCGTTTAATTAAAAGTAGCTTCCATCAAATGACAGTTCAATCTATAAAAGTTTCAAATCCCCTGTCACTTCATCAAGTATTTCATCTTCATCAGGACCCAGCGCCAAAACTGTAACGCTTGAGGTAGGTATCTGAGTGCGTCCTGCATCAACTACCAAATAATTGACAATGCCCTTTTTGTCGGCTTTCTTTTTAAGCTCCGTTAACTCCTCCAAGGTCTGAACCTTCAAAACCACCTTGGCATAAGCCTCGTTTTCCCATTTCCTGATTTTATCAACCGGCGATTTCTTGTATGCTCCAATAGCTCCGTGACAACATTGCGCTGCAATCTTTCCCTTGCGCATTTTCAAATCTGTTCTAACAACCATTACCTGTTTCATCATACCACAAATCTACAAATTATGTTTTTCTTTTATTTCGAGAACCCTTTCCAACGGAACTTTAGATTTTTCCGCAATTATTTCTGCCATATCTCCTGATTTTAACCAATTGACAATAATCTGCTCCATACCATCATCTTTACCAGAATTATATTTATTTTCACCATATTCATCAATCAAACTCATTCTACCACCTAACCTGTCGCAAATTATATTTCTTTCCAAATCATCTTCTACGAATTTATCCGTAGTCAGCCACAAAATCCCCAACGCCAATTCCAACTGGGAAACTGATAGATTTTTCAACTTATAGATGATTTTAATAACCCTATAAATATATTCAACAATATTTTTACCCTTCTTGCTTAAGGGAACTAATGCCAATAATATTACATCCCTACTGGAGGGAATCTCATTATTTTTAAGTTTAGTTTCAACATTATTAATAATTTCGCTACTGCTCAAATTATTCAGTCCAATGACTTCATATTTGAAAGAATTCAGTTTGTTGTATCTGTATTCAACAGTTTTTTGAATCCTCATCCGTACTCAAAACCGACAAATTAACATCTTTGCCGTTGCCATTATGCTGGTCTGTGATTGCAACATAGGAATGTGCCCTTCTTGAGAAGTCATCCCCGACTTTAGTGCTTTGAAACTCAACTATCAAATTCTCATCGTCCAGCTCCAAAATCAAATCCGGTTTGTAGGTAGTCGGATCTATTTGCATCAGTTCTTTAGTCCATACCTTAACGTCCCTGGATTGGATTCCCATAATATCCAAAAGAATACGGGCATCTTTGTCTGCCACATTTTTGAACAGCATGTCCTCCTGAAATTCGGCCATTTATTACACCTCCAAAATCAATTGATTGTAATTTGTCAAAAATGGTTAAAAACTATTTTTATTCGAATTAAACCCATATAATTTAAATAAAATGGTTTTTTCACTGCAATTTTATTATTTGAAGTCAATAATACCAAATCAGAGCAATATTTCGAAAGTTTGTTGAAAACATAATTTAATTAAATATGACACATAAAATTATATATGATTATATTTTTAAGGAGATTATAATGAGTCGTATTTCAATTTTAGACAAAGACAGATGTCAGCCTAAAAAATGTGATTACCTATGTATCCATTACTGTCCGGGCGTCAGGATGGACGAGGACACCATAGTGATTGACGAGGATACAAAAAAGGTGCTGATATCTGAGGAATTATGTGAAGGGTGCGGTATCTGTACAAACCGCTGCCCGTTTGATGCCATTACAATTATCAACTTGCCTGAAGCGGTAGGCGAACCTATACACAGATTCGGACAGAACCAGTTTGAACTGTTCGGACTTCCATCCCTTGAGGAAGGAACCGTCCTTGGTCTTCTGGGTCAAAACGGTATCGGTAAATCCACAATAATGAACATATTGTCCGGAAACCTGATACCTAACTTCGGAGACTTTGAAAACAAGCCTGAAAACTGGGATGCCGTAATCGACTATTACAAAGGTTCAGCACTTCAGAAATACTTCGAGGACCTCTCTGAAGGCAACATCAAGACAATATTAAAGCCACAGATGGTCGACAAGCTTCCGAAAGTCGTGAAAGGCAAAGTAAGAGACCTGCTTAACAACGTAAACGAAAGGGACAAGCTGGACTACGTCACAAAGGAACTGCAGCTTGAAAACGTTCTCGACAGGAAAATGGAAAACCTGAGTGGAGGGGAACTTCAAAGGGTTGCAATAGCCGCAACAGTCCTGAGGGAAGGTGATTTCTACTACTTCGACGAACCTACATCCTGGCTTGACGTATCCCAAAGGCTGAATGCCGTTCGCGTCATCAGGTCCCTTGCCGAAGAGGGTAAAAGCGTACTTGTCATTGAGCACGACCTCGCCACATTGGACGCATTGTCCGACAATATCCATATCCTTTACGGACAGCCTGGAGGATACGGTGTTGTTTCAGGAAGAAAAGGAGTTCGTTTAGGAATCAACGCATACATCAAAGGATTCCTGAAAGAGGAAAACGTCAGAATCAGAAGAAACCCAATTGAGTTTACAATAAGGCCGCCAACTCCTGAAGACGAAGGCGACGCACTTGCAAGCTATACCGATTTGGCCAAGGAATATGACGGCTTCAAGCTGACTGCAGATGCCGGTGAGATATTCTACGATGAAATCGTGACTGCATTCGGTTCAAACGGTATAGGTAAGACAACCTTTGCAAAGATGCTTGCAGGAGTTGAGGATCCGACAACCGGTGAAGTCGACGAAGAGGTGACAATAGCATACAAGCCGCAATACATTGTCTCCAACTTTGAGGGAACCGTGCAGGAGTTTCTCTATATGGAAGCCCCTAGCTTTGGAACCAAAATCTTTGAAAGTGAAATCATGAACCCACTAACCCTCAACGACATGCTTGACAAACCCGTCAAAGGACTGAGTGGAGGGGAACTTCAGAGACTGGCCATTGCAGTGACACTTTCAAAGGACGCTGAAATCTATCTTTTCGACGAACCTACCGCATTCCTGGATGTGGAACAAAGGCTTATAGCCGCAAGAGTCATCCGTAAGATGGTTGAAAGCAGAAACGCAGCATCACTTATCGTTGACCACGATATCGTATTTATCGACTACATTTCCGACAGGGCAATGGTATTCAACGGAACCCCTGGTCTTGACGGTCACGCATCAAAGCCTACTGACTTGAGAAATGCGATGAACGAGTTTTTAGGAAACCTCAACATCACATTCAGAAGGGACAAGGAAACCAAAAGGCCAAGAGTCAACAAACTCGACAGTTACAAGGACAGGGAACAAAAAGAAAAAGGAGAATATTACTACTTATCCGATTAAATATTCTCTCATACCTCCATCACCACTTTATCAAAAAAGTATTACCATAATACTAAATTAATTAATTTTAATACGTTGTTTTGCAAATTAAAAACATTAATATATCTTAAATGATAAAGCAATACTAAACGTGAATAGAAAAGTGATACAAATGAGTTGCTATAAATATTGGGGAAAAATTGAAGAAATCGCAAACAAACTTTCAAGTTATGGAGATCTGGACAAATACGGCGATTCTGCCCTGGATAATGTTGACATCAATGAAATCATTGAGATTTTGGATGAAGTGGAAATCATAGCTCACGACAAGGAAATTGATTTTGATTCTGCAAAACACATCCTTGATGATGAGAAAATGAACAGGGCCCTTAAGCTGATTCGTAAATTCTATGTCTACATCGGAGCAAGACTTGAAACTGAAAACGCCCTTAAGATTCTGGAATCCGACAACCCTAAGGAAACCTTGGATTCATTCCAGTTTTATGAAAGATATACCGGATTGCTTAACAACGAAAGCCAGTTAGCCAAATTCAATGAAAACAAAACTTTCGTGTTTTTAGGAAGTGGCCCACTTCCAATTACCCTAATCATGTTCAACATGGTTTATGGCTGCAAATGTATTGGAATAGAAATGCAGGAAGAAGTTGCCGACCTTTCAAGAAAAGTGTTGAAAAAGTTAGGCCTGGACAATGACATTCAAATCGTCACAGGCGATGAGAAGGTAATAGCCGACCTTGACTATGACATCCTAATGGTTGCGGCACTGGCAGAACCAAAAGAGAGGGTGTTTGCAAACATCTGGGAATATGTGGATGAAAATACACCTGTACTCTACAGAACCTACACCGGTATGAGGGCAATCCTATATGCTCCGGTTCTTGAAAAGGATACAAGAGGATTCCACAAGGAAGTTATGCTTTTGCCAACCGGAAAAACAAACAACACTTCCGTATTGATTAGAAAAATAGTCTGAACATCTCTGGCATTTTGCCGGAGAAATTTTTAATTTAAAAAAAATAGTTATTAAAGTTCGGAGAGACTTTAATAACCATTTAGAGAGACCTAATTAATTCATAATCTCAACGAATAATTTTAGGTATGTATTTTACAAATCCAAAAGATATGTATTTAATTGCTATTCAAAATACGAAATGACCTATGAAAGATACTTTAATTATCTTTCTAACATTAGTGATCAACTCACTAATCTTAGAAAAACAATTGAAAGATAGAAGTAAATAGCTAATTGCTATTTACTCATGGTTATATGGCTAATTACTATTGAGCCGTGACATATTTTTAGATTATCAAAACCATTTGGTGTCCAGTCAAATAAATTATGATAATCTATACAATAGTAAATAGTAATAACCATATAAATGTTATTAAAGTATTACTCAATGCTATAAAGTCCAAATCAATTTTTAAAGTATTTAAATTGACAGTGTTAAAAATCAGGTCTAATCAAATGTCAATGCATTAAATAAGAACCTCACCTTGCCGATTTAAGAAATGATAATAACCAGCAAAATCGCTTGAAATACTTTAAATCAAAAAATAATCAATCAAACTGTCAAAATTAAAAGAATAATAATTAAAATATGTTTAAATTAGAAATATTCACATTAGCGTTTAATATTAAACAAAATACTGTAAAAAGAATATAGAAAAAATTGTAATACTTTTAATAAAAATAATACTACATAAAATAATAAAAATCTATGAAAAAGTAATAATAGATTAATAGCTATTAAAGGCTTGAGGAGTGAGATCGCTTTAATAGCTATTGTAGACAGTGAAAGAAACCATATACAAATATACAAATTTCTTTTTTATGCATTAATTATCTTAAATTGATGGAGAAAAAAAGCAATATCAACTGGTTATGCCAACAATCAATACCACTCGGCTAATGATGAATTATCAATATAAAGATAATTAACTGAAAGACAATCAAAATATTCTCTATTTTAACTATCTTTCTAACATTAGTAATCATCTCACTAATCTTAGAAAGACAATTAAACAAAGGAAAAATGAATAGCTATATAAAATAGCTATTCACATCATCCATATGGCTTTTGATTATTACTCTATTTTAATTCTAATGGACCCAATTTTGAGAGAGTCTTATGAAATTCATTCATTGTTTTCTGGAATTTTTCCCCTTCTGAAGCTGAAATCCATTCATGGCGGAACCTTTCCTTTTCAATGCCGAATTCCTCAAGAATGTCCTCAACGATTTTTGATCTTCTGGACCATTTGTAGTTACCTGCATCATAGTGGCAATCCCCAATATGGCATCCTCCTACAAATACCCCGTCAGCACCTTCTTCAAATGCCTTGAAAATCATGGAAGGATTTATTCTTCCAGAACACATTACACGAATAATTCTAACGTTAGGAGGATATTGCATACGTGCAGTTCCTGCAGTATCTGCCCCTCCATAACAACACCAGTTACATAACAATCCTACAATTTTTATATCATCAGACATCAAACCACCTCATAATTCAACTTTATCCGGACTGTATAATGGAGGTTTAACATCATCTGAAACTCCAGCTACATAACCAGTCCTATCGCAGTATTTTTTCTGCAATTTATCAAAAATCAATGAAACAGGAATATCCATTGGACATACATCATCACATTGGCCACAGTTACAGCAGCTGAAGCTCATGTGAGAAAGTCTTACGCCCTGGAATGCAATTGGTTCCGGTGGAATGTTGAGTTCGTCCTTGAAGTATGGTTTGTTCAATTCACAGTTTTCATAACACCAACATATTGGACAGATATCCCTACATGCATAACATCCAATGCATCTTTTCCATGCATCCATGCCTTCTGCATCACCAAAAGTAGCTCCTTGAGCCTTTTTGGCCATTTTAATCATGATGCCTTCAACTTTTGACCTTGCTTCGATTGCCTGTTCGGATGCATTTTTGGTTTCAAGAATTCCAGCGTCTTTTGCACCATCAATCAGACTTTGGCCTTTTTCATCATTGATTTCAATGAATGTCCATCCGTCTTCTGATCCCCAGTTACCACATGCGATATTTGCTTTTCTAGGGATTTTCACATCACATCTTTGACAGTTTTTACGCCTTCCGTATCCTTCATGTTCCAATTCATGGATTTTGACACCTTTTTCAGTGCCGTCTGCAAGTTCAACTATGAACTGTCCTTTATCAATTTCCTCACTTACCACGTCATCAGGGTTGATGTCATAGAACAATTCAATCATTTTACGGCCGGTGACTGGAGATACGGTTCCCCCACAATTCAAACCGACTGTGTAAAGGTTATCTGGATTAAGCTTATGTCTTTTGAATAGTTCGTCTATGGACCTAATGTCACATGGTTTAACTGCAACTGCAACCTTTTTATCAGCCAAATATTTTTGTAAGAGATCACTTATTAATGTTGGAGCGCAGTGATAGGAACCTGCTGTTGAAATCAGATCTTCGGAATCGGTTATGAATGTTGGAATTCCATCATATATGTCATCTCCAGGACGCAATGCCAAAACTCCATCTACAAGACCTTCATCCAACAGATATTTGAAGATGCTTGTAACTGCACCGCCGCATTCACCGGCTTCAAGAATTGCACCATCTTTGGATTTAGCTAAAATGTAACTCATGAAATCACTCCAATTCTCCATTAATTTTATCAATAATTTCAACTATACTCATATTTTCAGATTCGCGAACTGAACTGAATTCCTGTGTCAAACCTTCAGCGTTGGTAAATGATCCGTCGCATTCGAGCCAGGATTTGATTGGAATTGCAATGTCTGCAATTTCTGTTGTATCGTTTTTTGATGGGGCGAATGCTATAACCTGAGATATGGATTTAAAATCAAATTCAAATTCGTTTACGATATCGTCATTGAAAACTAGTAATATTTCAGTATTGTTTAATAATTCCAATGCATCTTCTTTTGATATTGCCTCAGCTAAATTCAAAGCTCCTTTAGCATTGGATTTACTGTAAACAGGCAATAATTTAGAATTTGCACCTTCAAGCAAGTCCAAATCTTCAAAAGAATCTACCTTATTGAATACAATGATTGACTCCTCATCAAAATCATTGTTTTGTAAAAATTCTTTTACTGAACCGGAAGTGAATTCATCGGCAATATTTGCGGTAGGTGAATTTTCCAAATCATCATTAACATATATTTTAGCGCCATTTGCTTTAGCTCGAACGATACGCCTACCTATCAATGGGTTTTCATATAAAACATTTCCGATTACAAAAAGATTTGATGCCGCCTCAACTTCATCATATGAGGCTACACTGTCAAAGCCTTTCAGATTGTCTGCATAAGCGAGAACATTAAAACCTTTTGATTCACATAAAGATTTGATTGCCTGCAAATCCTCATTTGAATTGTTTCCGGAGAAAACAACGGTAACCTTTTCTGCATCGCAGGATTTTAGTTTTCCTGCAACTTCATCAAAATCTTTCAAATCAAATGCAAGCTTATCTTCAATGTTTTCGATAGAAGACCTTCCATTTGAACAATTTTTACCCTCATTGATAGGATGCCTTTTATATGGAAATGTTCCAACAATTTCTTCATCTTCCAAAATCACATTAATACCACAACCGACACTGCATGATGGGCATAACGTGTGTTTAATTTCAATCATAATACATCACCAAATATCTAAAAAGTAGCACTCATATTAACTGAAGAGGAGACATTCTCTTTTAACAACTAATTTGACTGCCTGGTTAATGAAATTACATCCATTAAAATAGAACATGCATGATGGAAAACTATCTGAGAACAATCTTGTTGAACAAACTCTTCCAAATCCCCCAATCTGATTAATCCCCCTATTTTGAAATTTAAATTCAGATGATCATTAGACCTTAGGACAATGTCATACCTTACATCCCTCTGGTCAGTATCCATGTATTCCACAGACCAATCGATGTCCAAATTTAAACTTGTATTTTTAGGATTGTAATTTTCTCTAATCATAGCTATTTTCTCTACAGTAATTTCCATGCTACTTATCTCCAATTATTATAAAAAATAATCTGCAAATTATTAAAATTAACAAAATTAATTAAAATAATCTATACAATTATCATGAGTAATAACCATATAAATGTTATTAAAGTATTACTCTTTAAATTTAAAACCATTTACGATTTTAAGAACATTAAACTTCTTATAGATTAAATAAAAGACAAATTGATAATAACTATTGAAAATGAACATTGTATGCAGGTTTTTAAGAAAAAATAATAATTGAAAAAATCTGTTAAATTAGGTTAAAATAAAAAATAAAGACAATGAATCATAATTTAATCAAACAAATCTGAAATAGTGAATAGATTGTAAAAATAAGAAAATAAAACAAAAAAATATAATAAAAGATATGTGAAAAAAAGGAGATAAAAAAAGTAATACTTTTTATAAAAATAATACTACTTTGAAACATACTTTTATTATAAAAATTATTACTTATACTATTGTCAATGCATTCGGAACTTTCCTTAAAACATTCTCCTTGACCGGAATCATTGTGGATGAAGCAATTGAAAAGTCAGCATCTTTAGCTGCAACCTTATCATCCTTCTCAGCAATGATAGTGGCATCCAAAGCATCTTGCAGGTTATCTGCAGTATTCTTTAACACCCATTCATCAACATCGGAAATTATAATCTCATCGACATATCTGTCCAGTTCATTGGCAATTACCCATGAGATAAACCTCCCACCATGAAGAGATATTGTGTTTCCGTCAGCCAAAGCGACGATTTCATCCAAGGTATGCTTTAGTTCAATGTTTTGATACATTCTTGAATTCACCAGAGTTGCCCAATGAGCGTCCCCAACATGATAAGACCCTATTTTTCTTGGATATACATAATCAGGCCCTGCAATTTTCACTGCAGTTGCAAGAGACAGCAGATCATGCTTTTGAACTGGAAGTCCCCTGTTCGGAAATTCCTCATTGATGATTTGTATGATTCTTGGAAGCCCAAATTTGCCTCTTCTGGCAGTTCCCGGCTCATATCCGCACATGTATCCATGATGATTTTTTGGAAAGCCTGTAATTACCATGTTCAAACCTGAACGCAATCCCGCTCTCACTTCATGTTCATAGGCTCCGTTTGTAGCCACAACCTTACCCGGAGACAGTATTCTTGCAGCCGCAATAGTCTTTGCAAATGATTCTGTGGTGTTTTCACACCTGTTGAACGGACCCCCTTCAACCACAATAACATCTGCACCGATTTCAATGGATTTTTCAAAGCCGGTGATGACCTCATCATAACCGTCACCGACAAACATGATGGATTCCAGGCCTCTGCCGTATTTTTTGGCCAGCTGTGCAATGTCTTCGGCCTCTTTGAGAGGTGCCGCATGACCATCACCAGTCTGTTCGCAGGTGACATTGACTGCAACTGATGATGACAATTTAATCCATTCCTCCTTGTCATCCTTTTCGGCGAGTTCCTTGTCTATCAATCTTTCATGTATTCTGCCTCTTGGACATTCCGTAAATGCCGGACCCTTATTATAACATTCACCGCCGCAACCGCTGATGTTTTTTGGAAGCCTCATTGCACCATTTTCGCCGAAGTGGTCCAAATCAAGGGGAACATCAACGATTTCATGAACCTTCTGCATCACTTCAACGCCCCTCATTCCAAATTTTTCGGCAATGTCTGAAAAGGCGTAGGCACAAATATGTATTGGAGCTCCAATCATGTCCGCCAATCTGCAATTGCCCAGCAGTTCCATCAGTTCCAAATCTGATGCGCATGTTCCTGCAACCACTTCTGTCAGATCGCAACCTAATGGGAACCTTTTGAACTGCATTCCCAATTTCATTGTTTCATCAAGGGAAAGTTCTGAAATGGCATCGACTACAGAGGCAACATCCTTGTCCATTTTTGATATTTCGATTGCTGCGTCATCATCATAAACAGCGCTTTTTATTAAATCATACATAAAAAATTCTCCGATATTATTTTAACTAATATATATTTTCAGTAAAATCTTTAATAAAAAGGTTTCGATTTAGGTAAACCTAAATCATTATTATAAGTACATTATTTAAAAATAAAAAGTATTACTAAACTATAAAATAATAAACTAAAAGTAATAACAGTATTACTAAAAAAGGAAAAATAATAAGAAAAATAATACTGAAAAAAGGCCAATGTAAAGGTTTAAATAGTACGACTTTTTAAATAAAATATATTACTGCATGGCATAAACTACCATAATTTTGTAATAAAAAAGCAATTTTAATAATTTAAGCTGTGCAGTAAAACTTTTTTAAATATACCAATATTCAAAAAAGTTCGTTAAAATAAGGAGACTAAAAAATGAAAGTAGCAATTTTAGGTGCAGGATGTTACAGAACACATGCTGCAAGTGGAATTACCAACTTCTCAAGAGCATGTGAAGTTGCAGAAGCAACAGGAAAAGAAAACATTGCAATGACCCACTCCACAATCGAAATGGGTGCAGAATTATTAGAATTAGCAGGCGTAGACGAAGTAGTAGTATCCGACCCAATATTTGACGGAGAATTCACAGTAGTAGATGACTTTGACTATGCAGAAGTAATCGCAGCTCACAAAGCAGGAACCCCAGAAGACGTAATGCCTGCAATCAGAGCAAAAGTAGCAGAATTAGCAGAAACCGTACCAAAACCATCTAAAGGTGCTATTCACTTTACTCACCCAGAAGACTTAGGTATGAAATGTGTTACTGACGATTCCGAAGCAGTAGCTGACGCTGACTGGGTAATGACCTGGTTACCAGAAGGAGGAATGCAACCTGACATCATCAAAAACTTCGCTGAAGACATTAAAGACGGTGCAATCGTAACCCACGCATGTACCATTCCAACTCCAGGATTGAACAAAATCTTCGAAGACCTCGGCAAAAACGTTAACGTAGCTTCCTACCACCCAGGTGCAGTACCTGAAATGAAAGGACAAGTCTACATCGCAGAAGGATTCGCAGACCAAGCATCCATCGACACATTAATGGACTTAGGTACCAAAGCAAGAGGATCCGCATTCACCCTACCAGCAAACATGGTCGGACCAGTTTGTGACATGTGTTCCGCAGTAACCGCAATTACCTATGCAGGTATCTTAGCATACAGAGACACCGTAACCCAAATATTAGGTGCACCTGCAGGATTTGCACAAAGTATGGCATATGAAGCACTATCCAACGTAACCAAATTAATGCAAGACGAAGGCATCGACAAAATGGACGACGCTTTAAACCCTCAAGCATTATTAGGTACCGCAGACTCAATGAACTTCGGATCATTAGCAGAAATTGTACCTACTGTACTCGATTACTTAGGAAAATAAGAACAAACACGATAAGTTTTAATTGTTGGATAAATTCCAACAATTAACTTAACTTATTTTTTAATTGTTATAATCAAAATAGCCATTGAAAAATAAGTTAATGTAAATTATACTTATAAAAATTTGAGTTTGGTGTTAAAAATGTTAGAAAGACTTAAAAAAATTTTCGGTGCGGCAGGCACTGCTGAAACTGTCAAGGCAGAAGAAAATGTTGACGCAATAGAAGAAACAAAAGAAATCAGAAAAAAATTTAAAGTAGCGATTTTAGGTGCAGGATGTTACAGAACACATGCTGCAAGTGGAATTACCAACTTCTCAAGAGCATGTGAAGTTGCAGAAGCAACAGGAAAAGAAAACATTTCAATGACTCACTCCACCATCGAAATGGGTGCAGAATTATTAGAATTAGCAGGCGTAGACGAAGTAGTAGTATCCGACCCAGTATTCGATGGAGATTTCACAGTAATAGATGATTTCGATTATGCAGAAGTAATCGCAGCTCACAAAGCAGGAAACCCAGAAGACGTAATGCCTGCAATCAGAGCAAGAGTCAACGAATTAGCAGAAACCGTACCAAAACCATCTAAAGGAGCTCTTCACTTTACACATCCAGAAGACTTAGGCATGAAATGCATGAACGATGATGCAGAAGCAGTTGCTGATGCTGACTGGGTAATGACCTGGTTACCGGAAGGAGGAATGCAACCTGACATCATCAAAAACTTCGCTGATGACATTAAAGACGGTGCAATCGTAACCCACGCATGTACCATCCCAACTCCAGGATTAAACAAAATCTTCGAAGATTTAGGTAAAAACGTGAACGTAGCTTCCTACCACCCAGGTGCTGTACCTGAAATGAAAGGACAAGTATACATCGCAGAAGGATTCGCAGACCAAGCATCCATCGACACTTTAATGGACTTAGGTACCAAAGCAAGAGGATCCGCATTCACCTTACCAGCAAACATGGTCGGACCAGTTTGTGACATGTGTTCCGCAGTAACCGCAATTACCTACGCAGGTATCTTAGCATACAGAGACACCGTAACCCAAATATTAGGTGCACCTGCAGGATTTGCACAAAGCATGGCATACGAATCATTAATCAACGTGACCCAATTAATGCAGGATGAAGGTATCGACAAAATAGATGATGCCCTAAACCCAGCTGCATTATTAGGTACCGCAGACTCAATGAACTTCGGGTCCCTGTCAGAACTCGTGCCTACCATGTTAGATTATTTAGGTAAAGAAGAATAAGTTAAGATGTTGGATTAATATCCAACATATCAATTAACTTATTTTTTAATTGTTATGCTCAAAATAGCCATTAAAAAATAAGTTAAATTAAAGACAATATTATAATAAGTTGGTGTAAAATTGATTGATGAAATTTTAAATAAAGCAAAACAAGGACAAGAATTGAGCGATGAGGAATTTTTAGAATTGTTGAATATCGAGAACGATGAGGATTTGGAAAAGTTGTTCAAGATAGCTTGCGAGATAAGAGACAATCAATCAAAAGTAATCAAATTGACCTCCACTGTGCATCTTACAAATAAATGCCAAATCCAACCTAGATGCGAATATTGTGGATTTGCCGAAGAAACTTCCGAAAAAGGATATTATAATGCTTTTTATAAATCAAATGATGAAATTTTGGCTGCAGTAAAATCTATCCAAGAGGCACACATTCCCCGCGTAAGCTGTTCCGGAGGATATGGCTACAAAGGAAAGCAGGCAGTGAATGCATGTAGAATTGTAAAAGGATACTCCGATTTGGAAATTCTCGTAAATGTCGGTGGTGACTTAACTGAAAAATCAGTGCAGGAATTGGCCGAACTGGGAGCAGATACAATTTGTTGTAACCTTGAAACAATTAACAAGGAAATATTCTATCAAAGAAAACCTGGAGACTCACTGGATCAAAGAATACAAACATGTAAAAGAGTAAGCGATGCAGGTGTAGGATTATCTTCAGGACTGCTTTTAGGCCTTGGCGAAAGCAAGGAGGATAGGATAAAACATCTGCGTTACCTTTCTAATTTTAAAACATTGGAAGAAATTCCAATAATGGGTTTTAATCCATATGAAGGCACTCCAATGGCGGATTGGCCTGCATTTCCACTAAAAGAGCAATTGAAAATGGTTGCAATTACAAGAATAATGTATCCGGAAATCACAATTACAATGCCTACTCCAACAGTGGGTCCGGAAAATGTGGAATTTTCACTTAAAGCCGGGGCCAATAATTTGGCGACCGTAATCGCTGACAATTATCCTCATGAGGTCAAGGGAGTGGGTTCTCCGCAATACGGCAATTACACTGAAGTTGTCAATGTCATTGAAAAATTAGACCTGATACCTCAAACTATTTAATCCCTTTTTTTAATAAATGATAGTATGGCATTTGAAAAGATGATACAAAATGCATTTGAAGAATCCAGGAACGACTGCAGATTCGGAGATACGCTTGATGAAATTGCAGAAATTCAAGAGTATATAAAAAATGCTGAAAACATTTATATCCCAAATAAAAATGGGATCAAGGTAGAAGTTTTAAATGAAGTGTTGAAAAGTTACGGTTTGCCTGAAGCTGAAATGCTTCAAATCGATACGAATACTGCAGATACAAGCCGGATCCCGGCTCTTGCAAAGGCATACATGGCACTTGACCAGAGTGATGCCGATTTGATAATAGCCCGAGGACGTTTAGGAATTCCGGGTTCCGGATCATTGCTTGTTTTTATAGACAACAAGGGGAGGATATTGACTGCTGGAACTTCCCCATCACACGTAATCCATAAAAAATCAATTGAAGAAGCCGTTTATGAGGAAGCATGCGAAGCCCTTGAAAAGATTGGCTTTAAAAAGATAGAAGGTTAGATAATGAATGTTGATACTGGAATAACCTCTGAAGTGTTTACGATTAAATCTGAAACCAAACTGATTGACATATTTAATGATATCATTTCAAAAAAGTCTGAAGCTGTTTTTAACTATATTGAAAGCTTAAATATTGATGTCAACAGTAAGATTGTTGTTATAGGCACCTATTTTACCGGTGTTGGAATCGTCAAGAAACTAAGCCAGAAATATGAAAACATTCTATTGGTTGACATTTATCCCCATCTTGAAGAGATGTTGCATGCTGATTTAGGCGGAGATTTGAAAAATGAAGTTGAATTTTCATCCGACCTTGATTTGATTTACACAGGAGACGTTGTTATTGACACAACAGGTTTTGGAGGCATCAATATAGAGCAATCATCCAAATTTGATGTTGATGCATTCATAATAGAAGACCCAGTGGCAGAGGACAATGATGAGCTTCTAAAAGATAAGAACAACATCCATGAAAGATTGGATTCAGTTAAATCATTGAATAAGGCAATCATAAAAACCAAAGGCATCAATACGAAAACTTCCGGAACAATGACCTTGACAATCGGCATTCTGACCAATCTATTAAACGGATTCCTTGAAAGGGAAGGGGTGCTTTACTGCGCCTGCGAGATGGGATTTTTTGAGGAAGTCATCTTTAAAGAAAAGGACATCGAAAAGTTCATGGAACTTGTTAACGTGAATGCATTCAAAGTATCAACAATCAAACCTTTTGATTTGGATGAATTAATCCATGAGGAAATCAATAAAATTAACTCAAAAATGATTTAAATGAAGCTTAAGGAAATAATCGAATTTTTGGAGGGAAAAATACCCGAATCATTGGCTCTTGATGGTGATGAAGTAGGGTTTAAAAGGCATTACGATTTAAAACAGGATATTTCAAAAATCAGGATTTATATGGATTTCTTGCCTGAAGATGACAATCAATATGTAAATACGTTAATTATAGCACATCATCCTCCATTATTTGTTCCCAAAACACCAACATATACAATTCATTCAAATTGGGACGTGATTGATGGTGGAGCCAACGATGCACTGGCAAAAACCCTGAACTTGGAAGTTATCGATTGTTTTGACACTTCTACAAATATTGGAAGAGTCTGCAAATCAAACAAGAAATTCGGCGAATTGAAGAAATCCGTTTTGGATAACTTCTCCAATGCCCGAATTGTAAACCGTTTGGATGACGAAACGGTCGTGAATAATGTTGGAATCATATCTGGTTTCGGACTTAAAAATCCGGAATATGTCTCACTGGCAAAGGATAAGGATTTGGACATTTTAATTTCAGGGGATTTGACACAGCAAACTGCAATTCTTGCAAAAAGTTTAGACATTACCCTGATTGATTTGAACCACCATGAAAGTGAAGTTCCGGGATTGTATGCGCTTAAAGATATTCTGGAAGAACTTAATATTGACATAGAAATTATTGACAAAAAGCCGATAGAACAACTAAGGTGATAAAATGACAGATGAAATTCAGAAAATGGAAGACATGCAAGTGCCCAAAGGGAGAATTGACTTAATCGGATGTGGAAGATTAGGTTTGAGAATAGCCATAAACCTAATGCAAGTCCACAGGGGAGGCCCTAAAATAATAGGTGCCTTTGATGGTCAGACTATTGATGGGGGAGATGTGATATTCACACTTCACGGAGCTGAAGTGGGTCAAAACAAACCTGATTTCATAAAGCAGCTCTGTACTCACAAGGAAGAGTTTAGAAACATCATAAGCTATCCGGAATATATTGATGATGAGAATATCGATTTGATTGAAGGAGATGTCGTTATTATCGTCATTGCCGGAGGAAATACAATCCCTACTGCAGCAAAGATAATCAAGCATGCCCATGAAAGGGGAGCCAAAACAATCGGAACTGCGGGAATATTCGGTTTTGGCAACGAAAATATTGAAATCAAGGACATTTCAGAATATGACGATTCCAATCCTGCCGTTGAAGAGTTGAGAAAGCAAGGAATAATGGAAAATCACCTGGTTTTAACAACAAACAAACTAATTAGAGATAAGGAGCCTGTAACCCCCTACACATTAGATGAAGTGGCAAACATCATCACAATGAATGCATTGAAACTATTGAGAGATCAAAATGATAAAAATAGCAACGGCTGAATGCTTTACCCATGGGAAAATCGGAAGGGAACTGCATGCACTGGCACAGAATTATGAAGGCAGTTTCGGATGTGAATATATAGAAAATCTCAACGATTATGGTGATTTTGACTATAGTGAGCTTAGCGTGACTTGCAGCTTATTCATCCCTACGATTGAAGCTGTCGTTAAAATATTAAATGTCAAAAACCCTCCCAAACCCGATAAACTGATTAAGGGCATTAAGGTTTATGATGAAAAGGGAGATAGAAAAGTAAGTAGGATTATGGCGCAGGCCGTAAAGGATTTAAGTGAATGTGACATTGCAATAGGAACTACTGCAGGCGTTGGACGTGGCGGAATCTGCATAATAACAGACAAATATGAAATCCTGACCACAAGCGACGTTTATGCAGACTTATGTGAAAACAACAGTGAAGAGTTATTCCAAAGATCAGAAAACGGAATTAAAAAAGCATTGGAAATAACCTTACTCATTTTAAACGATAGATTCGATGAACTAGAAGATTTAGAAAACGTTGAAATTAAACGGCTATAATGATTCCAATTCATTTAAAATATATCTTTTTAAAACTTTTACTGCCTTTTCGCCGTCATCGTCGAGTCTGACCGCATCAAGAGGGTTCAAATCATAGGCCTTGACCACGACATCAGCTGAAATGTTTTTAACTGAATCAATGTTCTTGTCGTTTAGGATTACGGAAGCGCAATCATCCCCGCACCCTGTAATTGTAACGATTTTAGCATCGTCGAGAATTGCTGAGCAGTTGTTCGGCTGTGCGGAATATTCCGTAATGCATGCTGCAACAATGTTTTCGTTTTCCAAAGCCAATTCTACGCTGGCCGCCCTTACTACCAATCCGAGCGGACTCAATCCGCTGCATGAAACTAAAGCTATCTTATCACTCATCTTTTCACCATTCTTTCATACCTTTTTTTAACCTTATCGTAACCCCTTTTGTAAAACGGACATCTCAAAAGGCAGTCGTTGCATCCCTCACGGTGTGCTATGCAGAGCTTTCTTATGAATCTTTCGTTCTCGTCGAATGCTCCTTCAGGACATCTTTCAATGCAAACGCCGCATGTGGAGCAGAAATCGCTAACCCAAAGCATGTCGTTTTCGCTTTTAAACGGCAGGTTTTCTATTGATGTGTGGATCATGAAAAATCCTGCGGTAATTCCTTCCTTGAAAAGGCACATGTTGCTTCGGGTGATAACGCAATCGTTTGACTGCATCGCTATTGCCCTCATGCTCAAATCATCGGCCAGGGGATGAATCAAATCCGCCCTGAAACCGTTTTTTCTTAAAAAATCTGCAAATTCATAGACATGGATTCCGTATTCCTGAAACTCGTCGTCCATCAGCCTGCATTTTTCATCAGACGGTTTCATTTCTATCAAGTCATCGCCCATCAAAAACCTGAAGATAATTACATTATCAAAATCAATGTTGAATTCGTTTTTGAAATCTTCTGAGAGTTTGGAATAGCTGATTCCTGTAAAATCGTATTTTTTGGCCAGTTCATTCAATTCGACCAGCAGTTCATCTGAGATTTCACTCTTATAATCTTGGGGATTTTCTATTTTGTAAAAATTAGGAAGAGGTTTGTGGTATCTAAACCTCTCAAAAGTAGTATCAATCATTTTCTTAAAGCTTCAACGGCTTTTGGGAACTCTTCGCAGAAGACCTTGATTTCCTCGGTTGGTATTGAGAAACTTATACGCAAGTATCTGTCTCCAAACTCTTCTGAAGTGTATTCCCCTTCTCTTGTAAACAGTTTATGTTTAATCAAGTAGTTTGACATTTCCTTTGGGTTTATTCCGGCACCTGACAAGTCCACTGCCATCATGTTTGCATCTGACGGATAGACCGGCAGGAACACACCATCGACTGTGTCGACCATTTCCTTGATCAGCCTTTGGTTTTCAAAACAGGTTTCCCTCATCTCGTCATACCATTCAGGCTTTGACTTGAGTCCTGCAATAGCACCGTATTGTGAGATGATGTTTACGCCCAAATCGTTTACGACAGCATTTTTTATGGCGTCTATAATCGGTTTGGAGGACACAACCCCACCAACCCTAAGGCCTGCCATTCCAAATATCTTGGAGAAGCTGTATATTGTCAATGTCTGGCCTGGAGCGTAGTTTTCTGCATGGAAATGCTGTCTTGCAAAGTCCTTGTAGGTCACATCATGCAATAAGTATAAGTCGTTTTCCTTTGCTATTTCGGCAAATTCCTTTAATTCTTCTTCAGTGTATGAGGAACCGAGCGGATTTAGGGGATCTATTAGAATGACCATACGGGTATTTTCATCCATGTTTTCGCGCAACAGGTCAGGTGTTAGCTTATAGCCGTTTTCTGGATAGTAGATAGGAACATATCTAACTTCACCTGCAAACCTGTTTGCAAAGTCTCCTATGATGAAGTATCCCGGATCTGACAATATCACGTTATCCTCAGGTTCAAGCAGTGCCTGCATACACAGGTATAGGGATTCGGTTGCGCCTGAAGTCAATAGGACTTCCAAATCCTTAAAGCCCAAATCGTCTAAAATCAATTGCTTCAGTTCGCTGAATCCTTCAGGGGCAGGATATCTACAGAAAGTCTTTTCACGAATGGCGTCAATCATAGCGTCGGCTATGGTGTCTCCGTGAAGATGGTTGGTGTTTTGACCCATCCAAATCATGTCTTTGTCCATGTACATGTCCTCGAAAAAGTCATTTGCATTGTCATAACCTTTCGGAGGAACCCTTTCAGTTTTTTGAAACTTCTTTTTCGGGTTTTTAATATCGAAATCCTTATCCCTCATAATATCACTCAATAATTCCAAAATAAATATTTATTATTAATTGTTAATAAAAGTAACCTAAATTATTCCGCTTGAAGTAATTGAAAATATAGCCTTTTTTCCTTCGGGAATGCTTCTATGGCGTATTAGTGTGGCGACTCTCTTGTTTGTCTCATCACCACGTTCAAGCTGGAGTATGACCTTGCTCCAGTACTGCAGTATTGTTCCACCAACTGCACGAATGTCGTTGTTTCCTTCATCGTCGAAAGCATTGTAAATCTGATTTGTCAAAACCACCGCAACATCATACTTGCGCGCAATCTTGGACAGGATTCCCATCTGCTTTCCCAATTCCTTGTTAAGCTTGGATGATTTCATGTCATCCACCCTATAGAGGGCAACGGCGGAATCCAAAACAATCAAATCGACATCTGCATTGTTCTTTCTAAGCCATACCTCAATTGCCTTTAGATTATCGTTCTGTTCGAGGAAATTGGTTGGCTCAAAAACTATTATGTTATTGGCTACCCTTGAAAAATCAGGACCTGAAATCTGCTTGATTCTGTCGATTGAGATTCCACCTTCGGTATCTATATAAATTACCTTTTTGTTGGTTCTGGCCACATTGACGGCTAAAGCTAAAGTAATGTTACTCTTTCCGGAGCTTGGAGGTCCGAATATTTGGGTAATCACTCCCTTTTCAAAGCCTCCTCCCAATAGCATATCGAGTGAGGAGTTTGATGGAATCTTATGATTGTCTTCAAAATTTGCCAATACTTTCATAGATAAATATTGATTTTCATAAAATATATATTTATATAATGATAGCTAAACTACAAAATAACTGCAAGGAGATATGAATATGAACAGGAAAATTATCCCCCTTTTAATTGTTTTGATAGGTTCTTTGTGCTGTTTGGGCATGGTTTCGGCAGACGACAACGCTACAGACAACCTGACCGATGGAAACGTTGAAGACATGATGGAGTACGTAATGCCCGTCCACATTACAGACAACGGAATCGAGTTCAGCGACGGATTCATAGGATTTTGCATCGATTCCAAAAAGCCGGCAGTGACCGCCAATGACCATTTTTCAGCACAGCCAACCAAAAATGAAGTCCTTGAAAACCATATAAAGCTGGCAATAATCGAAGCCTATAAGGCAGGCAAGGAAGATAACCTTGGAGACATCGTTCTGCAGGTCATCAATGGAAACAAGGAGCACGACATTGTTGAAGCTGTATTCAACTCAACAGAAACCGTCAACGATGCCTCAACAGTCACCCTCAACAATACCACTGAGGCCACATTCACCTTTGAACTTCTGACATCTCAGGATGGAAGCAAATCAGATTGTCTGGCATATAAGGTGTCCATGAAGGAAATCAAAACCGACGAAGCGCTTAAGGCCACCAATGACGATGTCAACCAAAGTATGGACAATGAAAGTGCAGCTGTAGCAAGCACTTCAGACAATGCAACCTCCAAAACAGATGATGCTGGAAACAAAACTGCCGCTGCAGGCGGAGATGAACAGTCAGATGACGGACAGACAGTCGTCAATGAGACCAACAAAACAGTGATAAACAAGACAAATACTGTAATTGTCAATGAGAACAACACTACCGTCATCAATAAGAACAACACCAAAGTCATCAACAAGGCAAATGACAATCCGCAGAACGCTACAATTCCGCAGAAAATAATGAGAACCGTGGGAAATCCAATATTCCTATTGGTAATAGTCATTGTGATAATTGCGGTTGTTGGCGTTGTAATGCGTAGAAAAAACTAGTTTAGGAGATTGGTTTTCAATCTCTATTTTCTTATTATTTTTGGATTTCTTCCAGAGAGATCAACTATTTTTGATGCATGGTTTGAATTCAGCTCACCGACATCTATCACCAAATCCACATCACAGTCCAGCTGCTCTAAAATCTCCTTTGGAGTGGACAATACATCCTCATCGGATAGGTTAGCGCTTGTTGTGGTTATCGGGAATATGCCTGCAAGCCTGCATGCGATTTCATTGTCGGGCACCCTGACGCCGACATAGCTGGAACCGCTTGTGACGACTCTCGGAACAATCTTTCGCTTGTTTAGAATGAATGTGTATGGACCCGGAAGATGGGAATCGATTACCCTTTTCTGCTCATTGGACACACTTGCAACCAGGTCAATGGCCTTCACGTTTGAAACCAGAATCGACAGCGGCTTTAGGAGGCTCCTCTGCTTTATTTCAAAGACTCTTCTAACGGCCTTTGAGTCAAATATGTTGGCGCCCAAACCATAGACAGTGTCGGTGGGATACAATACAACCCCTCCATCGGCCAATACGTCAATGGCTTCGCTTATGATTTCATCATCAATATCGTCAATGCTGGTTTTTAATATTTTCATTTTCTTTACCTAACAATTATATTAGATGAGATATTTAATATAAATTATGCTTCAATCTTTAAGACCACTTCTAACAAAAATATTGAACCCCGTTGCTCGAAATCTGAATATCAATCCGAATATCGTGACTGTAATTTCCCCGTTTGTCGCTTTGATTGCGGCTTATGGATTTGCAAATCATCTGCTGATTTTGGGAACGGTAGCGATATTGGCATCAGGATTTTTGGACGTTGTCGATGGTGCCGTTGCAAGATACCACAATAGGGCATCAAAATTCGGCGCGTTTCTTGACTCCACAATGGACAGATTCGCAGATGCGATAATCTATATAGGAATCATATTCGGAGGATACTGCGACTGGTTTGTGGGAATCCTGGCCATTCATTCCGCAATATGCGTGAGCTATGTAAGGGCAAGGGCCGAATCCCAGGGAGTCAACTGCAACGTTGGAATCGCCGAAAGGGCAGTCCGCATGATTATACTGATGGTTGGGGCAATTATAGGATACTTTGCAGGAGACATCTTCTTTACATACGTAATCTACATTCTTGTAATACTATCATACTTTACTGTGGCCCAAAGAGTAGTGCACGTTTGGAGGCAATTAAAATGAGTGAACTTGAAAGTCCCGAAAAGATAGCAAAGGACATTGCAAAACTGGAAAGAAACCTGAATCAGGTAGCCGACATCACCTTTGAAGGAAAGGAAAAGGAAGTGTATGACCGGGCCGTTGACTATTGGAACGATTCAAAATATTATCTGGAAAAAGAGGATATGAGGACTGCATTCGGTTGCATCGAATACAGCCACGGCCTGTTGGATGCATTAAGGATGATTCATGGAATCATCTAATTATATCCCTCCACTCTTTTTATCTTAATTAATTCAAGAATACCATGACTTCTGTAAAAGTCGTGGTATTCTTGCATTATTAAGATAAAATTTCATTATTGCTTTTCTATTACAAATATACCAACTATAAAACATTTTTACAGATAAAAAACAATTTTTACTTGAATATAATGCAAATAAAAATTATTTATACTATTAAATGCAATATTAGAAGTAAACAAACTCTTGATCCAAAAGGAGGTGATATTATTAGGAACAAAATAATATTGCCAATGAGAGAATTTAGAACATGTGTTTAAATGAACTCTCCTCTTGGCAAATCTATCTGTTTAAATGGAGGAATCTTTATGAGTATCCAAAGGAAATTTTGGATTGGAGTGCTCATATACACCATAATCATATGGTGTTTGGCATTCTACATCATATGGATTGCATATAACTAATCCAATGCCATAATTGATTTCTCCTTTAAACTGCAGGAAAATTCAAATATTGTAATTATTGTTTAGCGATAACCTTAATAGGTTATGTTTGGATTTGTTAGATTATAATCGACACTTTCTGCAGTTTATAAATTAAAAACAATAACATTTATATACAATCTATTTCATAATATTCATCAGAGTTTAAAATCCGTATTTGGATACAATTAAATTCTAAACTATTGAATAGATAGATTTTAATTCAATGTCTACTTGTTCCAACATGTGAAAAACATGTTGTAGACATTGATTTTAACTAATTTTAATTTAACATATATTCTTTGCTTTGTTTCTCTATTATAGATTTTAATTCTTTTAAAACAAAAAAAAAGTTTAAAAAAAGAAAAAGTAAAATTCGATGCCTAAACATCAATTTTACTGTTTATCAGTGAATCATCACCGGCAGATACGATTTCACCATCCAAAACTTCGATGACCCTGTCTGCAAGTTTGGCCACATCCATATCATGAGTTACAATTATCAGTGTAACATTCTTATCTTCGTGCAAATCAATTAGTTGCTTAAGGATTTTGCTACTTGTCTTTGAATCTAGTGATCCTGTTGGTTCATCCGCCAATATTATTGATGGTTCATTTGCAAGTGCACGGGCGATCGCCACCCTCTGACGTTCACCGCCTGACAACTTGTTGGGCTTGATTGCCGCCTTGTCCTTAAGGCCGACATCGTCAAGAAGCTTCAATGCACGAGCCCTCATCTCCTTTGATGACAATTTTTGTGTAAACATCGGTATTTCAACGTTTTCCACAACGGATATGTTTGGAATCAGGTTGTGCAGCTGGAAAATGAATCCAATGCTTTGCGCCCTGAACTCGTTTAACTTTTTAGAGGTCTTCAAATCATGGTCTGCAACGCTGATGGAACCGGAATCCGGAACGTCCAATGCCCCGAGCATGTTCAAGAGGGTTGACTTTCCTGAACCTGACGGTCCGATGATTGATACGAACTCCCCATCGGCAATTGTGAGATTGATTCCGTTCAATGCCTTGATGTTTCCGTTTTCATAGCTTTTATACAAATCCCTTATCTCTACAGCATTCATCATATCACCTCACTCATACCTCAATGCTTCTGTTGGAGGCAATTTTACCGCCTTGATTGCAGGATAGAGTCCTCCGATGATTCCAACAACTATGGCTATTCCAAATGCCTGGATGAAAATCTTAGGTGTAAACAATGGAGTTATTCCCATTTGCGGACCCAATAATGTGCATGCCGCAAACCCTATTATTGAACCTATGATTGCGGACACTATTGTGATTACAAGTGATTCGCCGACAATCATGGTCAGAATCTTTCTGTTTGACCATCCGACTGCCTTAAGCACTCCTATTTCACGGGTTCTCTCAAAGACTGACATCAGCATTGTGTTGATGATTCCCAATCCTCCCACAACGATTGCCAGAAGAGAAATCGCCCAGGTTGATGCCTGAAGCATGTTGAGCATGTCTCCCATCTGCTGCATTTCCATGACAGAGGTGATTGTCGCTATATCATCGCCGTACATCTCATCGATTCTGTCTGCAACTGCCTGCGGGTCTTCGCCCTTTTTGACCTTGACGTAGATGTTTGAGATTGAATCATCATCATCCATCAAATCCCCGACCTTGGAGATTGATGTGAACACCCCTCCGGCCATGTTCTGGTCGCCGGTTTCATAGATTCCGACTATTTCAAATTCCTCACCGTCTATCTTGATTGTGTCTCCAACCTTATAGTCGTTGTCGTCGGCATAGATTTCACCAAGAATGGCTTCGGATTCATTATCCTTAAATATCCTTCCTTCCTTCATGGATATGTCAGCCAATGCGGTTCCGTTAGGATCGATACCTATCAGAGTATTCATGTAATTGTCCCCGACTGATGTGAGAACGACATAGATTGGATAGGCCTCCTCCACACCTGTGACGTTTGCTATCTTATCCGTCCAGTTTGCATCGATGGTGTTAGTCCCATATGCTGAATCCCCAGTTTCCTTTCCGGAAATCGAAAAGTCGGCACCTCCCGCATGAATCGTGTCTTCAAAGGAATTGACTAAACCGTCTGTGATTCCACCAAGAGCGACAATTACTATTATCCCAATTGCTATACCTACAATAGCCAGGATTGCACTGTTCTTTCTCCTGAATGGATTTTTAAGAATGAATTTTAAAAATGACATAATACTAAATAGTTGTGTAATATATAAATAACTAATTATGCCATCGACCAAGATGCGAAAATGAGGTATTGAAATGCACAGGAAGGCTTTGCTTGAAAATGTTGACAAGATCCATACCACCGAAATGGGCGTTGGAAGAATACAGAAAAACTTGGGAATTGACGATGAACCTGTCGGCTACTGCATTTTGAAATTAAAACGTGAAGATGCGGTCGTTACAAGAGAGGGCAAGAATTATTATGTCACCGTTGACGGCTGCAGGATAACAATCAATGCCGGCAGTTTTACGATAATAACCGCACATAAGATATAGTTTCAACATCACTAGTCAAAAACGCCCTGCATAAGAAAACTTGAAAATGCATTGCCGTATTGGCCGTATGTGAATTTTGTGAAATGTATGTTGTCGGATGAAGTGTACGGGCAGTTGCTTGGGTTTACTATATCATAATCCCTTGTCTTGAAGTTATATGCTGAGACATATTCGCTGCCGCTCCACTTTTCGTATTGACAGTCCAGCGCATTCTGATAATCCTTCAACGTGAGGCCAATTCCATTTGGAGTGGTGTCCCTGTCCCTTATTTCGTTGGTGCCTAATGCGTGTTGGCTATAATACAAATCGACAAACACAACTTTTATTGGAGTTTCTCCCCTCAATAGACGTTTTTCACTGGCGTTTTCTATTTTTTCCAGAATATGGTTAAGTGCGCCGTTGAAAGTGGAAACGTCAGTGCTGTTGACTGTTCCCAATTCGGCATTATATGCGTAATCGTTGGTTCCGGCCGCAAGAACAACGATGTTGTAGTCATCGATTGATGTGTTGTTTACCCCTTCGCTGTTTTTATCCGTTCCAAGAGACCAGCATCTGGCGGGAAGTTTTCCCTGCGCTATCGGGTCCACAATGTCTTTTGTGATGGAATACGGGTGATTTTCACCACTCATCTGAGCCATGTCATGATATGTTGAGCCCGGAATTGACGGATTGTAATATGCACATCCAAGCAATTGTGCAACCCTGTACGGTATTGAGAAGATATGTCTTGTTGATTTTGAAGTGTATTGGGAACCGTATGTGATGCTGTCCCCGATATAGAGAATCCTGTATTGGGAATTTTCTTCGCTGCGGTTCATAAGAGAGAATCCCAAATCATAATCGCTGAAGACCTTCACACCGTTCTTGCAGGCGTATGCTTGTACGCTGTAATAGGCATTCGGGTCAGCTTCCCCGATATCGAATGACTGGACAATATCACCTTCTTTAGAAACGTTCGCCACAACCTCCCAACTGCCGTTGCCATATTGGTTTTTGAGTATCAGATATCCCTGAGCATTCGGAACGCTTCCCCATTTAAGTGTGCCGTTTTCAAGAGACACTATAGCCGGCGCCTCCAGGTGGAAATCCCCATCAATAGGATACAGACCATAGCTTGTTTTGGTAATGCCGTTGGCGGTTTGGATATTGCATGGCTTGACTGTGTAAAATATGTTGTTCAGGCTTGGGTCAACGAACGTTTTGGAATACATTATGCCTGCAAATTCACTGAATGAGTCATGGTAATAGTCAACATAGCTTAGACAGTCCCCGTCAACGCTTGCAATCTCCTTGAACTCGCCGTCACGGCCAACCTTCCTGAATATGGAATATTTTGTTGCGCCCTCAACATCACTCCATTGGATTTTTGCCTTTATGTTTTGAAAATCGACAGTTACATTAGTGCTTGCCAATAGCTTCAGGCCTCCGACATCATATGGACCCAATATCCTTTCGTTAGCACCCTTTTCAATTATCTGCCTAACAGAATAAGTGAACAGTGTGTTTCCATCTATCCAGTCATAAAATGACATTGACTCGGAAGTTGCAGTGACTGTGGCGATTACCCCAAAGGTATCGTTTGATTTTCTTAAGATTTGATATTTGGCGTTTTTCTTGGCATTCCATTTTAATTTGGCGTAAACATCACCACTATCAGTCGGATTGACATGTACTGATACCAATCCTGCAGGTTTGATTGTGTTTGATTCCACATCCTTATTTATAAAGATTTTGGAAAACTTCCACAGCTTATAATGGGCATTTGCCGAACTGATTATCACCTTATGAGATCCCAGTGACAGTGATTTTGTATTTAGATTAGCCACTCCCCAGTAGTTGGTTTTTACTGTGTATGTTTTGGATTTTGCACCTGTAAACACCTGGACATTCAGCTTGATTTTTTTAGCGGGATTTCCGTAATTGTCCTGGACATTAATGGCAAAATAAGCATCATCCCCGTATTTTAATGTTTTTGCAGGAGCATATGCCGTGAGTTTGGCGGGTTCGACCGGAACCGATTTTTCAACGGAGATTTTGGACTTTTTAATGACATCATAGTTTTTGTCGTTTGCAGAAATTACTATCTTGTGGACTCCTAAAGTGAGCTTTTTGGTTTTGAGTTTGGTTATTCCATTATGGTTTGTCGTGAGGGAATATGTTGTTGATTTGCTTCCCTTTGAAACCATGACGTTTAGCTTGATTCCTTTAACGGGACGATAACTGTTGTCTGTAACCTTAATATTATAATAGGTGTTCTTTTTGTATTTCACTATTGCAAATGGGGCATAAACCCTTGCGGTGGATTTGATTATGTTGATGTATGTTGTTCCGCAGTATTCACCTGCAACATAGATTTTGACCTTGTGGGTTCCCAGTGCCAGGTTAGGTATTCTTATCGCTGCAACCCCATCATCGCCGATTCGTGCGAAATATGCTTCACTGGACTTTCCGGTGCGCACGGACAACTTGACAAGAGTCATATATTTTGGCTGGATGTAATCCACACCCCCATATTCCATGACGTCATAGGCCCTTACGAAATAGGTGATTTCACCGGTGGTGTACTGGTAGGTTGAAGGAGAAAATTTGACGGAGGTTGAGCAGTAGATTCCCCTGTCTGCAACATAATGAGCGTGGCTTTTATTCACTTCAGAATCGTTTAGATTGTCATCTGATGAAGACATGTTGGAGCCTTCTGTGCCGTTTGCCACATCACTTTCATTATCTTCAATAGAGCCATTCAAATCCATTTCGCCCAAAACAGCAGTGCTGGAATTGTTTATGGATAATCCCTCTGAAATGTCCTCATGTGCAGAGGCTGATTGGATTATCAAAAGCACAAACAGCATCAGCGAAATGATTGCCAAAGCTTTTTTAAAAACATCCCCCAATTTATATCCCCATTAAAATTTTTGTGAAAACGCATGCCTTAAAACAGTTGGCCTTAACATGCATTATTATACTAATCAAAGGTTTTATAATTAATATTTAAAAAAATTTTCGAAAAAAAGGCAATTTTAAGATTGGAGTAAAAAAAGTAAAAAAAGAAGAGATTTGAAATCTCTTAAGTCTAATCATCCATGTCTTCAAATCTGGATTCTAATTTTTCCATTACACCAGGAAGTGAAGTGTATTCCATTTCTTCAGCAGGTAATCTGTGAGGTTCGAATGGACCGTGTCTTCTGATGTAAGTTGCGATTTTAGCAGCTTGTTCACGGGTAGGGTCGAATGCAGGGTCGTCGAATAAGTCGACTGGTCCGATCAATTCACCGTTAGCTACTTGGAAACCTAATCCTACTACTCTAGGTGGTCCGTCAAATCTGATTGGGTTTGCTTCCATTTCAGATACAGGCATCATTGGACCGTTGTGGGATCCTCTCATCCATCCACTTACCATGTGTGGGAATGCAAATGGATCTACACATTCACCGTTAGCAGGGAAACCAGATTGTGCCCTTACGATACATACTGGGTCGTCTTTACCGACGTATTCCCCAGCCATTAAGTTTAATCTTTCGGTACTTACTGCGGCTGCGATTTCACCGTTTTTCTTCCATACTCTTTTGATTACGTATCTTCCGGTGGAACCGATTAATGCAAGCAAGTCGTACATTTCTTCAGGACAGTTTAAGATAACTTTTCTGTGTTCGATTACGTCGAATACTTCAAATTTGAATCCATCGTGTAGGGATGGGTCGATTACAAGACCTGCAGTGTTGAATGGGTCTGCAAACATTCTGAATACTGGCAAGTTGAATGCACCAGGTTCGGTTTTGTCACAGCAGAATACTAAAACAGGATCAGATGGTCTTTCTTCGAATTCCATTTCTGCTACACCAGGACCCATACCTTTGATGTTTCCAGAGAAAGTATCAGACAATAAGTCTTGACCTGCACCGTATAATTTCAATTCACGTGCTCTTTCGGTAGCTTTCATGAATGCATCGTATGCGGTTTTGTGAACTTCTTCGTTTTCTACACCTTTGTCGTGAGTCATGATTAAGTCTATGTCGTCTCCACAACGGGAAACATAGTAATCTTTTAAGATACCTGCTTCTAAAGCGTCTGCTAAGACTTCATCACAAATCTCCATTAAATCAGGGTGTGCGACACAGTGTCCGGACACACTTCCAATATCAGCTTTAATTACACTAACAGTAGTTTTCATTTTAAATACCTCAATTAGTAAATTGTTTATTTACTAGACATTTGTTATTTTTGATTTGCATACTATTTAATTATTGTTATCTTACTCTTTCAAAAACTTTGCTGATTTGGAATTTTTTGATGAAAGTTAATTTTAAATATTTAATTCAATTAAAAATAGTTAAATGTTTCAAAAAAAAGCTTCAATTAAACGTATTGAACATTATCTTACGGAAATCAATTCATTTCAACACCTATCATGTCCAAATAACTTTAATTTCCCAGATGCAAATTCAAATTTCCAATTTTATCTCATCAAATGTCAGATAAGGTATTTTACTATTTTTAATGCCCTCTTCGAATCGTATGAATCCATCCTCTTCCAATTTTTTAACTTTTGGCTGAATATTGCTGACATCCTTATTAATTTTTTTAGCCAAATCCCTTATGCTTCTTGGTTTTTCATGTTTAATTGTATTCAATATGATTAAATCCAGGTCTGATAATGACAATTTGTTTGTAACCAAACTTTCTGTTGTTTCAATCGTTTCATCAGGGTTTTGATTATAATATTTCCAGTTTTCCAAATCCACATACATCTTCATATTATTGGTTCGTTTGAATAGTTTTTCCAGTTCGCTGAGAGATTTGTAGGTTTCTTCCATTTCACGAATGAATTCATGGCCTTTTTGCTTTTTAACTAACGTAATAATCATATTAACATCTCCATTAACTCTTCAATATCAAACTCATTTGAAAGATTTAAGTAATCTTTAATCAGTTCATAGATTTTTTCACAATCCTGCAGCGATAATTCAACCCTATGGGCATGATTTTGAGGATCGGGGTGAATATGTGCTTTACCAACGTGATAATTATCAATTAAAATATTATCGGGCATTATGATAATAGACCCCCCATTCGGTGTTTTTACCTTGTAAAGAATTTTATCACCTATTGGTGCTTTGTTTTGTTTTTTCCTTGACATGCAATAATATATTTATTATAGTATTTATATATTTGTTGTTTTTTTAACAACAGAATTATATAATATTAAGTAAATTTAACAATACTAAATAAATTTTTTAATCCAAAAACAAAATTTAAAATAACGACTACAAGTCAAAATCATGAATACGATTATCCCCACCATTCCCACATCCAAGAGATGAAATTAGGGAGCATCACTAAATGAAGTCGGCAAAATTGTGGGGATTGAACCCTCCAGAATCAAATGTATATACTTATATAATAGTTTTTATCATAAATTTCATTTAGTGATATCATGAAAATCTTAAAAATGGCAATATTCTTGCTTGTTCTTTTTATCGCTGTTGGAGGGGTCTGTGCAGCAGACCACGTTTCACAGGATATGATTGGCGAGGATGTTGTAGACAGTTTAGAAAGTACGCAAAGCGACATTGCTTTGGAAAACGAGCAGAACGAAATATATTCCGTGGATGATTCCACAAAAACATACACTGATTTGATAAATGAAATCAATAATACGCAAGGTAATGTTTTGGACCTCAAATATGACTATAAGTTTAACAATTCCACAGACGGACCGGGCATAGCGATTTTTAAGGATGACTTTGTAATCAACGGAAACGGCCATGCAATTGATGGAAGCAATCTCAATAGCTGTTTTGGAATCTTTGCAAAGAATGTAACCATAAATAACCTTACCATCAGAAACACTTCCTTTTCTATTGGAAGCGCAATCTATATCGCCGGCGGTTCCCTTACAACCAACAATGTGATTTTTGAAAACAACACGGTTTCAGGAGATGGTGTGGTAAACATTGAAGGGGGATCTTATGTAAGTAACTATGATAAGTTCATAGGATCTTCTGCCGCCACCTCTGGCACAATAACCATTACAAAGGGCAGTCTTGAACTCAACAATGCCTTGATGGCGGATTCCAGGCAACTGCTCTGGGGATTCATAAGGACACTTGACAGATCTCCGGTCACAGTTGTAAATTCAACATTTGCAAATGCCACTTCAAACTACTCCGCTGCAATCAGGGCTGGAGGAACCACAATCGTCAGGAACTCCAAATTCATCAATCTCGAATCCCTCATAACCGCAGGGGCAATTGGTGTAAAGGAAATAGATGAATGCATAATCGACAACTGTACATTCATCAACATCGTCTCCGATAAGAACGGAGGGGCCATTTTTGCAGACGTTCAGGGTTTTGAGCATTCACCTTACGGTGATGTTTTAATCAACCGTTCATCCTTCATCAACTGTTCATCAGGCTTTGGAGGAGCAATATTGCAACTGGGCGGTAACCTTACAATAGCAAACTCCAATTTCACAGACAACAATGCGGTGTTTGACGGTGGTGCATTATACGTAACCAATTCAAATGTCACAATCGAAAACTCACTATTCGAGAGTAATTCTGCATTGTATCCTGAATCAAGAGGATCTTTCGGTGGAGCAATCTTTTTCGATTTGGGAACCCTGAATCTGTTGGATTCAAACTTCACACTCAACTCAGCGCAGAACGGAAGTGCGGTTTATCTGTATGACTCAAACTATACCATCGACGGCTGTGTGTTTGACAAAAACGTCAATTTCAACGCCAGATTCGATGACATATACACAGTCTTTGACAAGGACATAACAGTCCTGGGCGACAATAAATACAGTGGTGACGATTCAAAATCCTTGAACAATACCTTTTACGCCACAATAGTTGCAGGTGAGGGAATTCCACTGACTTTCATCGAAAATAGCATAGAAGTTACAACACTCCCTTCAAAATTCGACTTGCGCGACTGGGGATGGGTCACTTCCGTTAAAGACCAGGGAAGAATGGGTTCATGCTGGTCATTCGGTGGTTCCGCAGCCATGGAATCTGCAATTTTGAGATATTTGGGAATTTACACTGACCTTTCCGAAAACAACATGCAGGACCTTTCACTGAAATATTACATGTATGGGTCAAACTCAAGCTTTGAAGCAAACAACGGGTTTGCACCTGGCCAATATGCCGTAAGCTGGCTTGGTGTATTCAATGAGGAATATGATGTCTACGATCAGCTTGGAAAAATCTCACCGATATTTGCCACACCGAGCAATATCCACATCCAGGACTTCATCATCATATCCCCTAGAGCCAATTTTACAGACAATAATCCTTTAAAGGAAGCTGTCCTAAAATACGGGGCTTTGTGCGTTAACTATTATGCAATATCAGGCGGACCTGAACAGTATTACAATGGTACTGCCACTATCAACCATGCGGTTACCCTGATTGGATGGGACGACAACAAGGAAATTGCCGGAGCTCCGGATAAGGGTGCATGGCTTGTCAAAAACAGCTGGGGTACACAAGCCTGTGATAATGGATATATGTACATCTCATATTATGACACATCCTTTTCAACAGTTTCACTGTCCTTTGCATATTCAGTTGAAAACACCGTCAGCTACAACATGAACTACCAATATGACATTCAAGGCCTTCCTGACTTTATGACCTACGCAACCGAATATCAAAATCATTATCAGGCCATGAAGGATGATTTGATTGCAGGTATTGGAACCTATTTCTACGATCCAAACCAAAACTATACCATTGAAATCTATGTAAACGATGCCTTAAAGCTTGTGCAGAATGGAGTTTCCCCATTTGCAGGTTTTCATACAATCAAACTGGATTCATATGTTCCAATCAAGGAAGGTGACATTTTTACAGTTAAAATCACATCAAGCATGGTTCCTGCTTTAACCGGTACAAGACAACATTTTATGAGTGGCGTGTCAGAATATTTCTACAATGGCACTTGGATTGATTCTGCCAGTCAAAATAGGGTATGTGTCATAAAGGCATTTACAGTTGCAGATGATACCAAAATCATCAACAACACCAACATTACAGTCGATTATGCCGGAGGATCCTGCTTCACAGTTAAGGTCGTGACCGATGACGGGCATGCAGTTGGAGCGGGCGAAGTCGTTACATTCACAATAAATAATGTGACTTACAATATCACAACCGATGAAAACGCCACAGCAAAACTCGAAATAAAAGAGTCACCTGGCGAATACACAATAGTAACCAAATACAACGGCAAACTCTATCAAAACACAGTAACCGTAAACAACGTTTTGACTGCAACCAAGGCCACAATCAAAAAGAGCACAGCCAAAAATCTTGTATTGGCCGCAAAACTTAAAATCAACGGCAAAAACGTAAAAGGCAAATGGATAAAATTCAAACTCAACGGCAAAAAATACTACGCCAAAACAAACAAATACGGAACAACCAAAATAATTTTAGGTAAAAATGTCATAAACAACCTTAATAAAGGCATATACAAGGTTAAAGTGTTCTTTGCAAATTCAATGATAAAAACAAAAGTTAAAGTCAAGTAGAAGAGTTATCTCTTCTACTAAATTATTTTTTTTAATCTAATTTTCTGATTTTTTCAAAAGCCCTTTCGACTTCCACATCCTGATTCATGTCTTCACGGGCCTTTTTGACACGCTCCAAATCGGCATGTGTTTCCGGGTATCTCGGAACCGCACTGCATCCGCCGTCATCGATTTTGGATATATCGAATGTTCCGATATCCTTGGCGATTTTTGTGATTTCCTCCTTGTCAAGACCTATTAATGGAGACAGTATCGGCATGTCCACACCGTATCTTGTAGCAAGGATGTTTGAGAGAGTCTGTGATGCCACCTGGCCTACGCTGCTTCCGTCAACGATGGCGTCAGCCCCCAATTTGACGGCCAGCTTTTCTGCTATCCTGTACATTCCGGACTTGCATAATACACAGGTCATCTTCTCCGGAGCCTTTTGCTTTGCAACGGTCAGATATTCCCCGTAATCGATTACCCTCTTTTTGATTGGGGTGCCTTTGGCATAGATGTTCAACTGGTCAACCAGGAGATTGAAGTTTTCTGTGACTTTCGGTCCTGAAAACGGATCGTTGTTGCAGTGAAGCGCAATGACTTCACAACCCCTTTTCATCATCAGGTATGCGGCAACCGGAGAGTCAATACCGCTTGAGAGTAGTACAACTACCTTGCCCTGTGTTCCCAACGGCAGTCCGCCCGGACCCCTTATCTTTTCATGGAAAATGTAAGCGTCATCATCCCTTATCTCAACGAATATTGTCAAATCGGGATTTGTCAAATCGACCGGTGCCAAAACGACATTCCTGACGACACCTCCACAATGGGCCGCCATCTCCTGTGAGGTGAACTCGTGGGTTCCAACCCTTCTACATTTTATGGCAAACTTTGTGTTCTCGTCAATAAGGCCTTCACTAATCAGATTTCTAGTGTATTGGCCCAAAGTCTTGTCGATGTCTTCGTAGTTTGCATGTGTTGATGTGGCCGGTGAGTATGAAACGACACCAAATACCCTGTTGAGCTTTTCTATTCCTTCTTCAAAGTCTTTCGGGAAAATGTAGATTCTTCCCTGGTTTCTTTCAACTTCACATTCAAAAGTAGCCTTAATATTCTTAACTAGCTTTCTTTCAAAACGTGACCTTATCTTCGGACTCTTGATTCCGATTTCACCATATCTTGCAATAATCAAATCATGATTCATTAAAACACTCTCTAATTTTAGTACACGCTGAAAAAAATAGCAATCCCTTCTATACTAGTTTTTAAATATAACAGCAAGTATAATTTTAATTGACAATACTAATAAACATTATGTTTCCAATTAGTTTGGATTATAAGTTTACATTTGGCATTCTAAAATGTTTTTCATAACTTATATAATTAGTTTAATTTTCTCTGGAAGTAATTTATATATTATTAAAAGATAAATATAATAACAAGTTTAGATTGGATATTTTAAAGTTTAATAATTTAAATTGTTTCATGCATGCTCCTTAAATTTACGGTTAAAACCTTATGTTTATACTTATTGAATTTTGATGATTAATATTTATAATTTGGTGGTTTGTTATGATTTACACCCTTGATGAAATAAAAGAAAAAACAATACCTATTGCAATAAAATATGGTGTTTCTAGAATGAGTCTGTTTGGATCTTATGCAAGGGGTGAAGCAACTGATGAATCAGATGTAGATTTATTAATCAACAAGGGTGAAATCAAAGGTTTAATTGATTTGGTTGATTTTATTCATGATTTGGAACAATCTTTAAAATGCAATGTTGATGTTGTGACAACCAGTTCACATAACAAAAAATTTTTAGAAAAAATATCCAAAGATGAGGTTTTAATCTATGGCGGATAGAGATTTAGAATATCTTGATAACATTATTGATTACTGCGACAAAGTTGAGAATATTCTTAATGAATTTGATTCCAGCTATGATGAATTCATTGTAAATGATATTTTTCAATTATCCTGCAGCATGTGCATTATCCAGATAGGAGAAAATGTAGACCGACTATCCGATGATTTTAAAGAGACTCATGACCATATTCCTTGGCGCAGTATTAAGGATATGCGCAATATAATAACCCACAAATATGAATCAGCAGAGTTCGAGGTAATGTGGTATGCATTGACAGTTGAAGTTCCGGAATTGAAAGAAGAGTTGCTTAAGTTGAAAAATCTCATTTTGTAACAATCCATTTACCCTTACAGTTTTTTGTAATATCATTCAGACATGTTTTGTCAACCTCATTGAACTATATTTTTGTGGTTTTCTGCACTATGAATTTGTGCTTTTTCACACTATATTTTTGTGCTTTTTTGTCATTTCAAATTTAAACATGTTGAACTTCCCCGTCGTGTTGACGACGGGGATTCGCAAACCAAAATAATATAGTTTATTTATTTTTGGAAATTTTTACTGCACCGTCGTCCCGACGATTTCTAATCCTTTATTAAGGATGTTAATGGCCGCATTCCGGT
>JAFRFD010000102.1 GCA_017434525.1 Methanobrevibacter sp. | reverse complement strand
CTTTCATACTTCTCAAGCAAAGTGTCAGCAGCTTATGGAAGGGATTTAAGAAAGATAAGCTATGAGAAGATATTGAAGTTTTCAAACTTTGAATTGAACAAGATATCAAGAGCATCACTCATTACACGTAATACAAACGATGTATACCAAATACAAATCTTCTTAGGATTGTTCTTTACAACAATACTCTTTTCACCGATATTGGGTATAGGAAGCATACTTAAAGCAATGGAACTTGGAACCAACCTTTTATGGATCATTGCAGTGACATTCGCTGCTGCAATCATTCCTTTTGTAATAATATTCATCAGAACCATTCCTTACTTCAAGATAATGCAGGAATTGACTGATAAGATCAACCAGACCTCAAGGGAAATATTGATGGGAATACCTGTAATCAAGGCATTCGTAAGACAGGACTATGAAGAGGAAAGATTTAGAAAGACCAATGAAGACTTCCGTTCAGTGAACTTGAATGTATTCAGAATACTCTTAGTGTTATTGCCTGCAATGACTTTACTCTTGAATTTAATGATAGTTCTCATTTTATACTTTGGAGCATATGATGCAATCCAAGGTGAGATATTAACTGGAACAATCATAGCATTCATCCAATATGCTACACAAATCGTAATGGCATTTTTAATGATGGGAGGATTCCTTGTCATGATTCCAAGGATTTTGGTATCTGGAAGACGTGTAGCTGAAGTGATAAATACCGAAATAACAATCAGCGATGGACCAATTGACACCATAGATGATAATCCGATAATTGAATTTAAAGATGTGGTTTACAGTTATCCTGGAAGTGAAAAGGAAACATTGAAAGACATCAATTTCAAACTGGAAAAGGGAAAAACCACTGCAATAATTGGAGGAACAGGAAGCGGTAAATCCACAATCCTAAATCTAATTCCTCGTCTTCAGGATGTAACTGGTGGTGAAATCTTAGTCAATGACAAGAATATCAAAGAATATAAACTAACTACCCTAAGAGATAGAATATCCTATGCTCCCCAAAAGGCCATTCTTTTTGAAGGAACAATAAGGTCAAATATGCTTATCGGAAAAGAGGATGCAAGTGATGAAGAGATTGAAAAAGCATTGAAAATGGCAGAAGTTGACTTTATAGAAAGCTTAGAGGATGGTGTTTCACAAGGAGCATCCAATTACTCCGGAGGGCAAAAGCAACGTCTACAACTTGCAAGATCCATATTGGCTGAACGTGACTTCTACCTATTTGACGACTGCTTCTCAGCACTTGACATGAACACTGAAGCAAAGGTGAAAGAGAACCTAAAAGGCTTAAAGGAAAACTCATCAATGCTTATTGTATCACAAAGGATTTCAACAATCATGGATGCTGATGAGATTATTGTTCTTGATGAAGGTGAGATAATAGATAAGGGAAGCCATGATTACCTTAATGAGAACTGCAATATCTATAGAGAAATAGTATCTTCACAAATAGACCGTTCAAAAGACTTATTGTATGATAATGAGGAATCCTCTAATTATGTTTTAGATACAAGTTACCTTAAGAAAACAGCAGGAGGTAAATGATATGGCAAGAAAACCACGAAGAGCACCTCCTGAAAAACCGGCAAACGCTAAGCAATCAATAAAGAACATATTCTCTCTCTTGACAGGATATAAATTGAAGCTAAGCTTGACAGTTATCTGCGGAATCATATCAACAGTCTTTTCAGTCATAAGTCCTCTTTTAATAGGATTTGCTACCACTGCAATATTTGATGGGATAAACTCTGGAAATATGGATTTGAACCATATAATAAATCTGCTCATTGCAATCGTGATTTTATATATCATAAGTGCAGTTTTCTCATATCTTCAAAGTTATCTCCTCTTGGATATAACAACTGACATCAGTTATAATCTAAGAAAAGACTTGATTGAGAAAATCACTCACTTGTCAATGGGTGATTTGGACATAAATACCAGAGGAGACATTCTATCAAGAATCACAAACGATGTGGACTCTCTTCAAACAGGAATTGTTCAAACATTCAACCAATTGTTGACTGGAATCATAACAATAATCGGCGTTACAGTGATGATGCTCTCAATTAACTTATGGTTAACCCTTACCACAATAGTATTGGTTCCAATCGCATTCCTGATTATAACATACATAACCAAATACTCACAGGATTACTATCTAAAGCAGTTAAGATACAGAGGTAACCTAAATGGTCAAATTGAAGAATCCTTTACAGGACACGAAATCATTCGATCATTCAATCAGGAAAAAGAATCCATGAGAATCTTTGAAGAGGAAAATGAGAATTGGTATGAACAGGAATGGAAATCCAAGTTCTTCTCAAGCCTATCCGGTCCTTTCGTACACTTCATTTCCAATTTGCAATATGTAATCATATCAGTTCTTGGGGCAGTTCTCGTGCTTCAAAAGGCAATAAGCGTTGGAGACATTTTGGCATTTATCCAATACTCCAAAAACTTCACAACACCTATTGAACAGATAACAAGAATAATGAATATGATACAGACTGCAATGGCTGCAAGTGAAAGAATATTTGAGTTCCTTGAGATAAGGATTGAAGAAAACCCTTCAAAAGAGCAAATCAAGGAAATCAATGATGAGATAAGCTTTGAAAATGTCAACTTCGGTTACAGTGAGGATGAGCCAGTAATCAAGGACCTTTCATTTAAAGTCAAGAAGGGTGAAAAAATAGCTATTGTAGGAGAAACTGGAGCAGGAAAGACCACAATAGTGAAACTGCTCATGAGATTCTATGACCTAAATGGCGGAGAGATAAAGATTGATGGCGTGAACATCAACAATTACGACAAGCATAGCGTAAGGTCTCTTGTAGG
>JAFRFD010000101.1 GCA_017434525.1 Methanobrevibacter sp. | reverse complement strand
GAATACTCAGAATTGTTATCCGTTTTGTGTTAAGAATTCCTAGATTTTGTTACAAGAGTTTGGGGTCTTAAAGGAGAATGGTTTATTCTGCTAAATACGGTCATAGAAATGGTTTACAGGTTTTCATTATGAAATACTGAGAATAAGTTTGAATACTCAGAATTGTTATCCGTTTTGTGTTAAGAATTCCTAGATTTTGTTACAAGAGTTTGGGGTCTTAAAGGAGAATGGTTTATTCTGCTAAATACGGTCATAGAAATGGTTTACAGGTTTCCAGTAAAAAATACTGAGAATGTCCTGGAATACCCAGAAATGTTAAAAAAAAGATTATTAAAAAAATGGTGATTAAAAAATGAGTAATGATGAACATTTCAGAACAACAATAAGACAGTATAAAGACGGTAAAATAGGCAAAACACTTGCTGCAGAGGTAAAAATAAACTGTAGGGATTTCAAGGATTTTGTTGAAATTGTTGAATCCATCAACAGGATCCTCAAATTAGACGTGTAATTGTACAAACTCTCAAACTCGAGGCTTGGAAGTTGAACACTCAAAAATGAAACCCATATGATTTTCAATTTTAGGTTGAAAAATGTTTAAAATTTAAAGGAAAATGTTGAACAGTAGTTTTTAAACTTTATAGCCCAAATAAACATTAATATAAAGTTTTAAATACATGATTGAATAAAAATTTAATATAACTAATTCTAAAAAATTTTTTTTGGGATACTTATGACATTCAATGAAGAAATTAACAATTATCAAAAATCAATCAAAAGCAAACTGGAACATATAGATAATGAAGAAACTACAAAAACAGCATTAATCTTTCCTTTTTTAACAGTAATGGGTTATGACATAACCAACCCTGCCGAAGTCAAGACAGAATACACCGCAGACCTTGGAGGAAAAGTCGGTGAAAAAGTCGACATCGCAATACTGGACGGCTCCAAAGTGAACTTCCTAATCGAGTGCAAAAGCACCAGTACTATTCTTGATGAGTCACATATAAGTCAGTTATACCGTTACTTCAACATTACAGATTCCGAAATAGGAATACTGACAAACGGCCTGATTTACAAGTTTTACACTGATTCACAGAAGAAAGGACAGATGGACAAGACTCCTTTCCTGGAATTTGACATACAAAACATCACTCCAAGTAAGGTCAAGGAGCTGGAAAAGTTCACCAGGGACAACTTCGACATCAACAACATACTCAAAAGGGTTGATGATCTGAAATATTCACATGACATACATGAAGTGTTGAGTGATGAAATAGCATCCCCAAGTGATGAGTTTGTGAAAGTGATAGCCAAACAGGTCTACGATGGAGTGCTGACAAAAAGCATGCGAGAAAAATTTTACAAGATTATTAAGAATGAATTCAACAAGGTGATACTTGAAGAGGTTGATATAAGATTAAATCAGGCATTGGAGAACAATGAGGATGAAATCAAGGAAACCGAATTAATCGATGAACAGAAAGATGGTATAGTGACAAGTAAGGAGGAAGTTGAAGCTTTCTTCATAGTCAAAAGTATCTGTAGTGAGATAGTTGACATCAACAGGATAGCTTTCCGTGATCATAAAACCTACAGTGCTGCATTGTTTGATGATAACAATTTGTATCCTATCTGCCGTTTCTATTTCAATGATTTGAACCGTATGCAGGTTGGTTTCTTTGATGATTTCAACAAGGATAATAAAGGCCGTAAAACAGTGAATAAGGTGTATATTGAGGATTTGAAAGAGATTTATAATTATAGGGATAAGATTGTTCGTACTGTGAAACATTACAAACGTATTAAAAAATAGTTATATTATTGTAGGAATTAGTCGATGGAGTCGTCGATTGGAAATAGATGTTGCAGCATTTATAACCAATCTCGTCCAAAGACTGGTTACAATTAAAAAAAATAGAATACATGCCAAATGTGATAATATTATTTTCAAAGTAACCTAATACTATTTTTATATTAAGTTATTAATAATGTTATCTATTTTTATATTTTTATCAATATTTTGAAAAATTAGGATTATTCTTCTGATTTTTCCACGTTTACTTTTATTCCTTTTTCAGTAACGTTCACTATCCATTCTATAGTGTCTCCAGGATTTACATCTATGAATTCCCTTACCTGTTTTGGTATGATGATCCTAGCGGAGTCGAATTGTGAACTTCCTTTACCTACTTTGGATTTGTATTTGAACATAACCATATCCTCCTTTATGTTTTTTTATATTATTAAATATGTATTAAGTAGTATATATAATTATATAATGTAAAGTGTAAAGTAAAAGGTAAAGTTTTATATACTATAACAATCTAATAATTAAACAAGAAAGGTTACAGGTGTTGCAGCACCTATAATCTTTTTTACTAAAAAATTGCCAAATGTGATGTATTATGAAATTTGTAGAAATAGATGGTGTAACCCACCTAAAAATCGAAAACTCCTACTACACACTCGATAGAGTCAAAATGCTCATCAGTATAGGAGAAAAAACAATCAATGCATACGAAACTCATAATACTTCACTCCCAGCAACAACTGTTGAGAGTGAGGTGACCACCCATGCAATCTGATTTTATACAAGCGGACTTCGAATCCATCTTCCAAAAACAAGATTCCTGGTTTGAGGAAATGATGTACCACTACAACCAGATCAACATCTGTGAACAGGACCTCAACCAATCCGAACTGATGACCGACGAAGAATACAAAACAAAATGGAACAAATGGAATGAATCATACCACTGGTGGCTCATCCGCATGGACCAATACCTCTGCGGATACAATGACCCATTACATAACATGATACATGAAATCAACCATGCTTGCTTCATTATCGGCCATCGTACTGGTTATTGGAATAACAAACACAGTCGCAGATTATACAACTGGTTCCAAAACCATCTCAGGGAGGGAAACCAATGAACCGAGATGTATTCGTTGTAAACAATCGCACAAAAATGTATCACCTGGGGAAATGCCATTACGCGCACTGGATCCAAAAGGAAAACAGGGTAGGAGTGGATTTCAGACCACGTGGATACACTCCATGCAGCCATTGCAAACCTGACCAGACAACCTTCACACTCAGGGGGGGGGTGCTAGATTATGAGCATCAACCTGGATGAGATGTACCCATGGGAACTGGAGGAGTTGCTTGACATCCGCTGTATCCGTCTGGATGCGGAACTCGAGCAAAAATACTCCAGGGAAAACGAATTTTTTGACGAATTAAACGAGGACGCTATGGCAGAAATGAATGCCCGAAAAGACCAGGAAAACTTTGAGGAGGACTACTAAAAATGTTCAGTAAAAACCGTCCGGTAAGACTGGAAAAACAGGAATCTGTAAGTATGAGGAAAACATTAACACACAAAAGAACCTTCAGAGTGGCTAACTGGCTGATTCTAGCATTAATGTTATTACTCTTCATAGGAGTCTGCTTACTTATTGTACCTCAAACCCATGGTTTCTTTTGGTACTAAAAAAAGGAGGGATACTATGAGAACACTGAAAGACCTGGAAAAACTTCATAGGGAAAACCCTTACCCTGAGGATATGGTGATGTTCAATGAATTCATTGAAACTCATCACACACAACTTATCCTCCTAAGGGAGCAGGCACGTGTAAACGATTATGAAAGACTGTATGAAGCGGTTCAGAATTTATTTCAGGAATATTTCCAATACACTCATGACAGAAGACTATACGATTATCCGTCACTTCAGGTCAATGGGGAATATGATGACTATCTTCTACACACCCTTGTGGAAGCAGCCACTCCACTGATGAACCATTACGGCAAATTGTTTTATCAAAGCCGAGTACCATTGGACAATACCGGTGTGCAATTCAGCGGAGGTAATTACCGTTGGGGTGACGCATCCAGTTCCTGCAGTAGATTAATAGGAGATATAAAAAGAATTTGGGGGGAAAATCATTATGAATGAATTGGTAACAAAAACAGAGGACAACATTGTAAACGTGGATCATGCGGTAAACGAATGGGAAGCATACCAACAGTTATGCCGCAGATTACTTGACGAATCCGACTACCAGAAAATAACAGTCAAAGAGAAAGATGAAAACGGAAACTGGATTCGTGTCGAAAGACAGTTTCCCAAAAAATCCGCATATGTAAAGTTAGGAAGAGCTTTCAATGTGGATCTGAAAATTGTTGAACGTGAACTTGAAAGAACCAAATCAGGAAGCGTGAAAGAAGCGTACTACTGTGTTCGTGCTACTCTCCCAAATGGGCGTAGTGTTGAATCAGATGCGTTATGTTCAAGAACTGAAAACGGTAAGGATAAGGTATCAGACCATACTGTGATGGCTATAGCGAAAACTCGTGCAACAGACAGAGCCATAGAAGAACTAATAGGTGCAGGGAGGGTATCTGCAGAAGAACTGGACCCTGCATTCACAGACATAGATGATACTGAAAAGATAGAGGAACCTATCGAAGCGGAAGTCGTCACAGCAAATGAATTAAAGGATGAATTCAAAGAGGTCTCTGATGAGGAACTGTTCAGAGATGAACCGGCTTATGCGACAGCCGGTGATGTGCTTACCTATGCGACACAAAACTCAGACAACACAAGTGCAGGAATTCTCAAAGTAATCAGCAAGCTTCATGCTGGACAGGACATAAAGCAGCAGGCAAGGGAATTGCTGATCATGAACAGTGTCATGGTCAAAAAATATGATACAGTATTAACCTGTAAGGAAATCTGCCGTATCATTCAAATCGGCCTGAACCTCCGTAAACTTCCGAAGACAGAAACCAATTACTACAAATGTTTTGGTAGATATTTCCATGAAGGATTGATTACCGAGGAAGTCGCATCAAAGATAATGGATTTCCTTGCAGAGTGTAAGAAGAACGAAAAAGGAGAGTTCATATTATGAATTCTCCAATCACACTCATTGCGGAAGATGAGTCATTGGCATTATACCGTGTTAAATCTTCATCTGATCCTGATTTGACTTATGGTGTTGACATTGACAAACGTGAAGGTACCGTGTTTTGTGACTGTCCTGATTTCATCTACCGCAGGCAGACTGAAAAATGGGGAGGATCCCAACTTGTTGATGTTGAACATCACTGTAAACATGTGACCCAAGTATTGAGTTACAGGTTGCATGAAAAATTATTAAAATCTGATAAGGAGGCAGCTGCTGATGGATGCTAAAACATTGAAAAAAATTAGGCAGAAAGAATCAGGTAGTAAATCTATCTTATCAGAGTTACCTGCTAATTTTTATGAGGATGTTCAGGAAGCCTTGGATTATGCTTTCAAATCCAATGATTATGATGATTTCATAAATATTCAGATTATATTTAAGAACCTTTGTGAAATCAGATTAGGTAAACTGTTAAATTTTGCAGTTTACCGCAGCACTCCTAAAAGGATGGAGTATGCGGACCCTGTTGAGAATATTCTTGCAGAGGAACAATTGTTATTAAATAAGTTCCTTGAAGATATTGCATTGTTTCAGGATAATCTTGATGTGAAATTAAATGGTTATTTCTTCCAGGAGGTTAGAAGATGAGCAGGTTTCGTAAAGATGCACGTTTGTATGCGAGGGTGCATGAATCAACTAAAAAACAGTTGGATGAATCCGGGTATAATACGGCCGAAGCTGTTGAATGGTTTGTTCATGAGTTCTACAGTAGGAATCCTAAAAGAAATGCTAAAATGAAATATGATTTGTTATCTAACCGTCTTGAAAATCTTAAAAAGGTTGAGTGTGAGACTCAGCTTGAGATTGAACTTACAGAAAAAAAGTTGGATGAAATAAGGAATAATAATCCTGGTCTTTTTGATGAGGATTTGATGGATCATATTGATACTGCTAATAATGTTGTTGAATCTCAACCTAAGGTTATTCCTGATAAGCATATGGAGGCTATTAATCGTATTAAACCTCTTTTTGATAATAAAAGGGAGGATTTATGGGATTATGGTTTGAGTGATATGGATAATATTGAGGTTTTTATTGGTTTGCATCAGGAAATGTGCAGGTTGGCTTTTAATGAGTGTTGTAAGGATTTGGGTTGGTATGGTTTTAAGGAGTTTCTGGTGGAGGAACTTTTATGATTTGTCGGACAAAGTGTGTAGGACATTCTTGCGAAGGTCTTGTATAGAAAAAATTTGTCCGACAGTCCGACATTAATGTCCGACTGTCCGACAAAAAATTTGATTCAAGTCCTTTTTAAAAATGTAGGACACTACTTGTCGGACAATTTTTTTTAGTTTAGTTTAGTTTAG
>JAFRFD010000100.1 GCA_017434525.1 Methanobrevibacter sp. | reverse complement strand
TTATAAAATTTGGATGGTTGGTTATTCTCGTGGCGGTGCGGTAGTTGATCTAGTTGCTAAAAAGATAAACGAAAATATTTTAGATTACGACATGAAGGCGGATGATTTTTATGTCTATACTTTTGGCGCGCCTCGTGCTAGCCTCACCGAGCCAGGTTATACCAATATCCATGATGTCAAAGATGGCAATGATTTACTTCTCGGTTATGTCTTTCCAGAATTATGGGGATTCTATAATACTGGTATTTACGAAGAAATACATCCTGCTGATTTAAAAATTGCAACTTCTGTTATTAACATTGCCGAACTAGCCGACCCAAACACTGCTGCCAATATTCTATCAAACAATGATGGCCTTACCGAACAGATCGAAACTATGAATGGTCGTGATTTTATGGATGCTTGGATACAATTTGTGACCGATAATGGGCTAACCCGTGAATACTTTGATACCGAGATTAAGGAACCATTATCGGCCGTAATGAAACTATATCAAATGAGAACATTAGATAAGCAGAGCGATTTTACTGAGTTTATTAGCGACACTAGCAATGGTCTTGCTGGTATGGTAGCAGGAAATGCTTTCTATGACTTATTAGCAAACTATGCTGGCGATTTAGCTAGCTTTCCGGCTTACCTTGATTTAGTTAAGGTCTTAAAAGGTACCGCAACTGATAGTGAGGTCGATGAGCTAGTTATAATCCTTACTGGTTACATAGGACAATATGATGATTACGAGACTAAGTTTGGTCAAGCTCCAAGCATTAGTGAAACAGAATTTGAAATCCTTAAGGAAAACTTGCCAAAATTAGTTAAGGCTATCTCTCCATTTTTGATTGCTGATGCTATCTATACTCAAAACACATTCGGCGAGAACTATTCGCTCTACTATACTTATACTCTTATTGACAACGCTGAGAACCTTGTTATTGGTCATATTCCTGAAAGCATTATGCCAATACTAAAGAGTCTTATTCCAAAATCTGATGAGGATATAAAAGTCCCAGATTCTGGTTCGGCGACTATGACAGATCAAGGCGCTACTGTAGATATTCGGATAAATATTGCGGTCTTTCTTGTGACGCTAATAATTTTTGTTGGCCGCTACTTTATTAAGAAAAAAGAATCGCGCCACTAAACATACGTTTTTATAGCTCCTAATATTTCTTCGCATTCATTTTCTTATATTCTTTAAACAACTCAAGGCACATCTCCCGATCTTTTTCTTCTATAAATCCATCTGGCAAATTGAACCATCCACCTACCGCTTCGTTAAACTTTGCATCACGAAATCCGATTTTTTCATTATCACTTAATTTACACCCGTAATAAACCTTTTTGATATTTGCCCATAGAATTGCCGCAAGACACATCGGGCAAGGTTCTCCTGTAGTATAAAGTTCGCAACCCGAAAGATTATAAGTTTTAAGCTTACTTTCTGCTTTTCGTATTGCATCAATCTCGCCATGGCAAGTCGAATCATTAGAAGATAGCACCCGATTATGACCTGATGCAATTACTTCGCCATTTTTTACTATTACTGCCCCAAAAGGCCCACCATCATTGTTAAAAATCCCCTCTCTTGCTTCGCTTATTGCAATCTCCATGAATTCTTTTTTGTACATTTATTCATTTCCTTTATTTCAATTATATTTAATTTTAAAGCTTTTAACTGTTACTGCTCATATTATATCACTGGATTAATTAGCTATTGACGTTGTCGTTCTTTTATTTTCTTTATTGTCATTGTTTTAGGCTTCCACGGCTCCAATTAAACCATATATTCCTAAAAGTTCGAATCTCTTTGCCTGCAAAAGTATACCTCAGAACTCGCACGGCATCAGAATAGGGTAGTCTTCTCGCCCCCTCAGCATGTGAAAGAATTTAGTCGGTATATTCAAATAAGAGGGTTCCGGCTGTTTTTTCTCTTGAAGAATTATCTTTAACTGGTATTTCACGTTGAAGAACAAATTCAAGCCTATCGCTCTCATATTTAAGTAGATGCGGAAAAACATCAAAATCATAATCGCCGAAATAATCAGTTGCGACTAAAATGTATTTTTTCCCTTTATATT
>JAFRFD010000023.1 GCA_017434525.1 Methanobrevibacter sp. | reverse complement strand
GCTTTTTGAGTTAAATAATTATTGAAATTATGTATTAAGTTTAGGTAGAGATTTAAATGGAGTTTATGTTATCAGCAATTGAGGCAATTTTAGACAATATTCGTGATGCAGAAGAGTATTTGGTTGAAGAGGATATAGAAAATTTTATTGAAATTATTACAACTGCAGACAACATCTTTGTAACTGGTGCAGGCAGATCAGGACTTGCAGCTAAGGCATTTGCAATGAGATTGATGCACTTGGGCTTAAGCTCTTATGTTGTAGGTGAAACCATTTCTCCAGCAATAAATGCAGGAGATTGCATTTTAGCGATTTCAGGGTCTGGTGAAACCAATACCATTGTAACTGCTGCTAGAATTTCTAAAAAAAGAGGGGCAAAAGTATTGGCATTGACCTCTTATCCTGAAAGCAGCTTAGGCCAATTGGCAGATGGGATCATTCATGTAAAAGGTAGAACAAAAGTTGAAGTGGATGATGAAAACTACCTTAAAAGACAAATTAAAGGAAATTACACTTCCTTGACTCCTCTTGGAACTGCTTTTGAATTGACTTCATTGGTTTTCCTTGACGGTTTGGTTTCTGAATTGATGGAAGCTATGGGAAAAACCGAAGAGGACTTGAAAAATATGCACACTGTTTTAGAATAACTCTAAAACATTTTTATTTTTATTTTTTTAATATTCTTATTTTTTTTAAAATCTTTTTTTTAATTCCTATTTTTTTAACTCTTTTTATTTCATATCTCAGATTTTTTTATTAATTTTCTTATTAATTTTCTTATTAATTTTTCCATTTTTAAGTGTTATAAAACCATTTTATATTCGATTTACAATTCTATTTAAATTTTAATTTAATTTTATATCATTATGAAAGATTTTTCTTAATCGTTTAGGCTTTAATTTACTTATTTTATTCAAAAAAACCTTATTATAAATATTTTAGAAAATTATTTATATAATTGATATGAAAAATATTTCATGTTTATATTTAATTTTTAGGTAATTCTATGGAAAAGAAAACAAAAATAATATTGGTTGTTCTACTTGCATTGGTTATTTGTGGAGTTGCTATCAGCATATTCAGCTCTCCATCTTCAATGAATTCATCAGGTAATCAAACAATAACTGATATGGCAAACAGAACGGTGAACATTCCAAGTGATGTTAATAGGGTAGTTGCCACAAGTCCCCCAATGACTACAATCATGTATATGTTGGCTCCAGATAAGTTAGCTGGTGTCAACTTCCAATGGACTGATGAGGAGCTTAAGTATGTTCCTGATCAATACAAGGAAAAGTTTCCAGTTGTAGGGGGATGGTTTGGAAGTCAAGATGGTAATTATGAGGAGTTCATTGCTTCAGAACCTAATTTGGTTGTAGAAGGCATTGATGAAGGCATGGGCGTTGATTTGTCAACTGTTGAAGAAAGACAAGAGAAATTCGGATCACTTCCTGTTGTTGCTGTAACTGACAATACCAATGTTACAAAGATAGACAATACCATTGAATTTTTAGGAAAGCTGTTAGATGCAGAAGATAAGGCAAATCAGCTCATTGACTTTAATGATAAGTATTTGGCTGAAGTCCAATCCACTGCAAGTTCCATTCCTGAATCTGAAAGGAAGTCTGTTTATTACGCTTCTGGTGAGGATGGTTTGTCCACTTATGCAAGTGGCGCTTCCCATGGTCAACTAATATCCCTTGTTGGAGGAAAGAATGTGGCTGATACTGAAATTCAAGGCAGTGGAAGTGAATTGACTGTTTCCATTGAACAGGTAATGAAATGGAATCCTGATGTGATAATTGCCACTGATGAAGACTTTTACGGAAACGTTTACAGCGATTCCAAATGGGCCAGCGTAAAGGCAGTAAAGAATCATCAGGTTTATCTTTCACCGCAATCCCCATTCAAATGGTTTGATAGGCCCCCAGGTGCCAATATAATCATTGGTGTTCCTTGGACCGCTAAGGTAATTTATCCTGATAAGTATTCCAACATCAATATGGTGGATGCAACTAAAGAGTTTTACAGCAATTTCTATCACTATGATTTAAGTGATGATGAAGCTAAGGATATTTTAACTTCTTCCGGGCTTAATGAATCAGATTTATAGTTGAATAGTTTAAAGAGAATAGGATTTTCCTATTCTTTTATTAATTTTTTGAATAATTTTAAGGATTTGTATTGATGAGTGAGAATTCTTCTTTAAATATTGATAATTTGGTTATTTACCTTTTACTGATTGCACTTCCAATTTTTTTATTCTTTGTGTCTTTTATGTTAGGTAGATATCCAGTAGCTCCTATAGATGTAATAAAGACTATTTTAAGTCCTATTTTCCCATCTTTAGCTGTATCTCCTGAGCTAAATTCAATAGTTTTCACTATTAGACTGCCTCGTATAATTGCAGCTTTGCTTGTTGGTGCTTGTTTGTCATTAGCAGGAGCTTCATTTCAAGGAATATTCAAGAACCCTCTTGTTTCTCCAGATTTGTTAGGGGTATCTGCTGGAGCGGGTTTTGGTGCAGCTATTGCTATTTTAGCGAATATGGGAAATGCATTGATTCAGTTGTCAGCATTCATATTTGGAATAATCTCTGTATCAATTACCTATGTAATCTCTAAATCATATAGGGCTGGAGGAATTCTTTTGCTTGTTCTTTCAGGTACAGCAGTTTCTGCATTCTTCAATGCTTTGATTTCAGGAACCAAATTCATGGCAGATCCTTATGATAAATTGCCTCAAATCACTTATTGGCTTATGGGCAGTTTATCTGCAGTTAATTTTAATAAATTATCAATGATTATCATTCCTCTTCTCATTGGCGTAACTGTCATAATGATTTTAAGATGGCATTTGAATGTTCTGTCAATGGGGGATGAAGAGGCCCAATCTCTTGGATTGGACCCTGGAAAATTAAGGTTTATTATTATTGTAGCATGTACTTTAGTTACATCTGCAGCGGTTTCAATCAGTGGAATCATTGGTTGGATTGGACTTGTAGTGCCTCATATGACACGTATCATAGTAGGTCCGGACCATAAGATCTTGCTTCCTGCTTCATTAAGCATTGGTGCAAGTTTCCTGCTTCTGATTGATAACATTTCAAGAACATTCATCTCTATTGAGATTCCAATTGGTATCCTAACAGCAGTTATAGGTGTCCCAATATTCCTCTACTTGCTTAGAAGAGGTTATTCTGAGTGGAATTAATTTTATGTAATCGGTGTTTTTATGGCAAAATTAGTTGAAGTTAAAGATGTTTCATTTTCTTATGATAAGGATTCTCCAATCGTATTTGAAAACATTAGCTTTTCAATAGAAAAGGGGGATGTCCTATGTATTTTAGGGCCAAATGGGACAGGAAAGACCACATTGATTAAAACTTTAAATGGACTGCATAAGGTTAATTCAGGAACAGTTCTCTTAAATGGTGAAAATATTGACAAGCTATCATTTAATGATATTGCAAAGACTGTAGGTTATATCCCTCAGGGGCATATTCCATCTTTTCCTTTCAGTGTCTTTGATGTGGTATTGATGGGTAGGTCTCCATACATTAATTTAACTGCATCTCCTAGAGAAGAAGATAAGGAAATAGCGTTAAATGCACTTAAAACTCTTGGAATTGAAGATTTAAAGGATAAAAGCTATACCAATCTAAGTGGAGGTGAAAGACAGCTTGTATTTTTAGCAAGAGTCTTGGCTCAAGAGCCTGATTTGCTTATATTGGATGAACCAACCAATCACTTGGACTTTGGAAATCAAATCAAGCTTTTGGAAATAATCGAACAGTTGTCTGAACTTGGACTTGCTGTCATAATGTCTTCACATTATCCTGATCATGCATTTTTGGCAGCTACAAAGGTGGCTATAATGAAAGACAAGTCATTCATTGACTTTGGAAATCCTGATGATGTCTTGACTGAAGAGAACTTGAAAAATGCATATGGGATTGATGTTAAGCTTGTTGAATTGGAGAACAATAGAAAGATTTGTGTTCCTCAAAAGACCAATTTGGAATTGGTCTTGAGCAACTATTCAAAGAAATACTCTAAAAAATTATAAATAAAATCATATTCATAAAATCATTTAATATTTTAAATCAATCAAATGAACGAAAAATAATTTAAAAAAGGTGAAAAAATGGTAAGTGTTGAAGATTACGAAGAGCAATTGGCAAAAGCTAAGGAATTCCATGGAGAAGTCTGTGGTGGAATAGCTATTGGTACCAAGCTTGCAATGTATGGAATGGAATTAATGGGATTTGAATTGAACAAACGTCATAAGAACCTAATTGTATTTTTGGAAATTGACAGATGCATGGCAGATGCAGTTCAATCAGTAACCAAATGTACCATGGGTAAAAGATCCCTAAAGCAAATGTACTATGGTAAGTTTGCAGTGACTTTCTATAATATGGATACTGGTGAAGCCATTAGAGTATCTGATGCAGATGCTAACAAACAGGAAAAGATTAGAGAAACCAGAGATGAAATGATTGAAAGATTCAAAAGAACTCCTGCTGAAGAACTCTTCAATGTGGAAAAGGTTCACGTTGAATTAAAGCCTTCTCAAATGCCGGGTAAACCACACACAAGCACATACTGTTCAATCTGTGGTGAAAAGATCACTGATGGCCGTCACTTGAACCGTGGTGGAAAACCGGTATGCATACCATGTGCTGAAGGGGCATATTACGAGATAATTGATGAATAATAAAGGGTTCAAATTTATTATTAGTTTAATTAAATAAACGATCAATTATTCGATAACTTTTACATTAACTTATTAATTTAAATGGTGATTATTTATGGCAAATACAACCGGCATGTTACCTGCAAATGGACATCGTATTCAAGGTAGGTCAAGCGAGTCATTTTTGAATGCTCATGACATTATTATGGAATTAGGCCTTAAGGGCAATGAAGTTTTTATGGATGCAGGATGTGGTGATGGGCATGCTGCACTTGAAGCTGTAGAGATTTTAGATGATGATGCTATAATCTATGGTGTGGATATCTATGAACCTTCAATTGAAGACCTTCAAAAGGCAGCTGATGAAAAGGGTTATGATAATCTAATTCCAATTTGTGCAGATATTCCTGATCACATTGACTTGGATGATGATGTGGTTGACATTATTCTATTGATTAATGTATGGCATGGATTTAAGGCAACCAGGAGAATGGATGAAGCTATTGAAGAGCTTAAAAGGATTCTCAAACCTGGTGGAAAAATAGCTATCATGGATTATAAGAAACAGGAAGCTAAACATGGTCCGCCTATTACTGTAAGAAGCAGTCCTGAAGACTTGGAAGAAGTCTTTAAGGAGCATGGAATGAGTTTGTTCTCTTTAAATCCTGATTGCGGTGAAGACATTCCTCAAGGAAAATCCCATTATTTGATTGTTTTCCAAAAATAATGGCATAATTTCCCTTTTTATTTTTTT
>JAFRFD010000022.1 GCA_017434525.1 Methanobrevibacter sp. | reverse complement strand
TTGTATAATGAGAATTATTATTCATTGAATGAATTAACTGAACTCTTTGAGATAAAATTTTATGAAAAAGTTGATCAAATTTCATATTATGAAAATTGGGTGATGAAATTTTTTGGGGTAAACATTTCGTAAAATACTATAATTTATGATATTAATCAGTATTGGGTTTGGTTTTGTTTATTTTAATTAACTCTAAAATTTATCACGGAACTTTTATATTTTTTTATTATTTCAAACTAGGCATATATAAAAATATATTAATCATAATGTCTAATTATAATAAATAAGGTGGGATTAATGAATAAGAAATTGTTGGCTATTGGTTTCATAATAATTGCAATTTTAATTTTAGGTTTTTGTTTTTATACATATAATACAGTAAAAATTGGAAATGCTTATTTTACAGTTCCTGAAGGTTATCATGTTGTTGATAGGGAATATTGTTCAAATATAACTTCCGAAACAGACCATATGTGCTTAGTAAAAGAAGTTTCAGATGATAATATAAATAATGTTATAGAAAAATACAATGCAGCCAAAGTTAGTGAAAATGATACTCTTAACTTTTCAAAATTTAGTTTTGGGGAAGTTGAAGTGATTAAATCCATAAGTAATAAAAATCCAAATGTAATTCATTATTGGTTTGTTAAAGATGGAATGACATATGAAGCTTTCACATGGGATGGAGATTCAAATTCAGACAGTTTATTAAAAAATTTAATTCATAGTATGAAACCGGCTATAGATGTTTTTTAATAAAATTTTTTTTATTTTTCTGAGTTTATTTGTTAATTAATCTTTTTGGTGTTTTGATGAGTATTGAAGATACAAGTGAAGAGTTAAAAAATATTTTTGGTATGTCTTTTGGCCAAGCAAAATATCTAGAACGTTTTATAAAGTCTAGAAATTTATCTAATTTGTTGGAGTTGGGTTTTGCACATGGTGTTTCTTCATGTTATATGGCCACTATATTAAAGGAATCTGGGAAAGGACATTTGACTACAATAGATTTAATGAGTGCGCAGTATAGAAAACCTAATATTGAAAAATTGCTCACAGATTTAGATTTAAAAGATTATGTTTCTGTTTATTATGAATATGAGTCATATAATTGGAGATTAATGAATTTCATTGAAGAATATGATGAACCTATTTTTGATTTTTGTTATGTAGATGGTGCTCACGACTGGAATGTTGATGGTTTTGCATTTTTATTGGTGGATAAATTGCTTAAACCAGGGGGTTGGATTATTTTTGATGATATGGATTGGTCATTTGGATCAAGTCCCTCAATGAAAAATATTGATCGTGTTAAGAATATGCCTGATGATGTGAAAAACATCCCGCATATAACAAAAGTTTTTAATTTACTTGTAAGAACTAATCCGAACTATTGTAATTTTGAAGTAACTGATTTTGGATGGGGTATTGCTCAGAAAAGGATTTAATTTATCTTTTTCCTATATTAAAGAATTTTTATTATTATATATTATGTAGTAGTTTATTTAATGAAATGATTAAATTTTTCATGAAGGTTATTTGAATTGTATATTTGCTATTTCTTCTTTACTTGCATTTTCAGAGTCTTTAATATAATTATCGCAAACTTCATTAACTTCTCCAATCTCCCGTATTGTTCCTTTATCTATCCAAATAGCTTTATCACATATTTCTCTGATTTGATTTATAGTATGTGAAACTAAAATAACAGTAGTTCCACTATCCATTAATGATTTCATCTTATCATTACTTTTTTTTCGAAAAGACACGTCTCCAACACCAAGTATTTCATCAACAATTAAAATATCTGGTTGAACTATGCTCGCAATTGAAAAACCTAATTTCGCCAGCATACCTGATGAGTAATTTTTAATTGGTATATCAATGAATTCTTCAAGTTCAGAAAATTCAATTATCTCTCTTTCTTTTTCTTTTAAGAATTCTTTATCATAGCCTAATACTGCACCATTTAAATATATGTTTTTTCTACCTGAATAATTAAGATCAAAACCTGCACCTAATGAAAGTAAAGGGGATATTTTCCCATATGTGATTACCTTTCCAGAATCTGGAGGGTATATTCCCGTAATCACTTTTAATAATGTGGATTTTCCCGCACCATTATATCCAATGATTCCAATTTTCTCCCCTTTGTAAATTTTAAGATTGATATTTTTCAATGCTTGGAATTTGATATTTTTAGATTTGGTTTTAGTGATTGTGCGTATGAATGTTTCTTTTAGAGTATCCATCTTGTCATGGGTGATTTCAAATGTTAAATTAATATTTTGTAGTTCTATGGATAATTTTTGTTCATAAGTGGGAATGATGTCTGAAAGAATGGAATCTATGTCCTGTTGTTTTTTTGGTTGTTGTGAATTATCTGATGTTATATTCTCGTTATTTTTTTCATTTGATTGAATAATTATATTTGGAGTTTTAGGTTTTAAATGAGTTGTGTCTTGTGAAATTTTATTTTTAAGAGTTTTATTAGTCAGATTTGAATTATTTTTCCCATCATATATTGCTTCTAAAACTAATTTTTTTGCTTTGTCTGGGGAGATATTATATTTTATGGCTATTTGAGTTATTAATTTATCTTGTTGTTTAGGTATTTTTTTATTATTTGGATTATTTTGAATTGTTTTCTTAAAGTGTGTCGTGTCCTTTTCTGAACTCATATTAGTCCCCCTAAAACTTCATTGTTACCTGTTTTTCAAATTTTTTAAATATTATGATTCCAAATATTAATAAGATTAATGAAATAAGAAATGAATTGATTATATATAATAAATCAGGTATGGTTCCATAAAGTGCAAGACTTCTAAATTGGTTAATTATCCAAAAAACAGGATTTAAAATCAGATATCCATGATATGGTTCGGGAATGATATCCATTGGGTAAAATATTGCAGATGCATACATTCCCATTAATAAAGCAACACTCCATAGATGTTCAATATCAGTATAATACATTCTTAATATTGATAATGTTAATCCAATACCAGTTATCATTATTAATAATGATGCAATTGGTAGAACTGAAAAAATAATTGTGTTAGGAAATGAAACACGGGCTACTATCATCACTGCTATTAATATAATTAATGTGATTATGAAATTGAGAAATTCTGATATTACTCCACCAAGTAAAAATATATATTTTGGTGCAGGAGTAGTTTTTAAAATATTTTTGTTATATTTTATTGTGTTCATTGTTAAAGTAGTTCCAGCACTAAAAAAGTCATAAATGCATTTTCCAGATAAGAAGAAAACTGGATAATTTTCCACGCGTCTTGCAAAAAGGGTGGAGAAAATTATTGTTAATAAAATCATGATTAGTAATGGTTTTATTACACTCCATAATATTCCTAAATATGAATCTTTATACTTTGCTGCAAAATTCTTTTTCACTATTTCTTCTAATAAAAAGAGTTTTTCTTTATTAATCATGTTTAAATCTCACATAATAGAGTTATATTGAATAATTATTTTTTTTTAAATATCAATAGTATAATATATAGTTATATTTAATATATAATATTATATTAATATTATATTATATTTTAATTTTTATTATTTCGAGTGAAATTCATGTGTGATGTTTCAGTTATTGTTCCAGTATATAATGGTGAAAAATACTTAAAAGACTGTTTAAATTCTATTTTAAATCAAACTTTGATAAATATCGAAATTATTTGCGTTGATGATGGGTCTACAGACAGTTCTTCTGAAATTTTAAAAGAATTTTCTTTTAAAGATAGTCGTGTTAAAATTTTATCAACTGAAAATAAGGGTCAAGGTTTTGCTAGGAATTTAGCTTTAAAAGAATGTAATGGGGAATTTATAGCATTTATCGATGCTGATGATTGGATAAATCCAAAAGCATTGGAATTATTATCTTTAAAAGCTAAAAATAATAATCTTGACATGTTATTTTTTCAAATGGTTAATTATATGGAATATTCAGGGGATTTTGTAGAAACAGAGTTATATAATCATCAATGTTTTATAAATATGGGGATTCATGAAAATACAATTTTTAATTCAGAAGATGTTCATGAATTTCTATTTGAAATACCTGTGGGTCCAGTTTCAAAATTATATAAAAGAGCATTTTTAGAATATAACAAATTGAAATTTCCGGAAAACATGTTTTTTGAAGATAATGCTTTTTTTTACAATGCTTTTTTTAAATGTAATCGTGCGGGATTCTTAAAAAAGCAGTTGTATTATAGGAGAAGGCATAAAAATTCGGTTACTCAAACATTGGATGAAAGCAAATTTGATATAATTAAAGCTACTAATGCTATGTTGGATGTTTTCTTTGATAATAATAAATATGATGATTATAAAAAAGATGTAATTAATCACACTTTTTCTATGTTACTTGAATGGTTTAAAAAGTCCCCATTAAATTTAAGGCAAGAGTTTTATAAATTAATAAAAACTGATTTTAAGGGGTTCAATGAGTTAAAAAATGATTTTAATAATTATTTGTGTGAAAAATATTCGGTAATTTTTAATATCGTATGTAAAAATGATTATTATCTTGATTTTCTTTTGAAATATAAATTATACACTGCAGATTATGTTATATATGATAATGGTCAAGAATATGAATTGGGAAGCGATGATTATAATATGTACAAATCGAAGTTATCATTGGATTATAAAGTCACTGTTGTTATACCTATTCATAATAATGAACTACTTATTCATAGAACTTTAATGTCTATTGAAAATCAGTCTTTAGGTATTGAAAACATTGAAGTGTTAATGGTAGATGATTCTTCGAATGATGATACTTATAATGTAATTAAAAGGTATTCTGATAAATATATGGGATTTAAGGCGATACATATTAAAAAAGGTACGGGGTCTCCAGGGACTCCAAGGAATATTGGGTTATTGGAAGCTTCTTCTAAATACATTATATTTTTAGACCACGATGACTTGTTTGAAATAAATGCGTTGGAAATTTTATATAATTCAATAGAGAATTCAAACTGTGATTTTGTTTATGGAACCTATGCTAGTATTGATGAAGATACTCCAACGAAAATAATTTATCCGAATGAAAAACATGGTTATTTTTCCAATGTTTATGAAAACGAGAGAAGTATTGCATTTCCACCACCGTCTATTTGGACAAAATTATTTAAGAAAGATTTTTTAATAGAAAATAATATTTTGTTCCCCACAATTTTAGGTGAAGATGCGATTTTTGTATCCAAAGCATTACTTAAAGCAAAAGGCATAAATTATTTGTGGGATTCATTAATCTGTTTACATAATTTAAATAAGGATTCTTACACTAAGAATATTACATATAAATATTTAATTGAAGGTTTTACTTCTGAAGAGTATATGCATGATTTATATAAACTTCAAGGAAATGAAAATTTCTATAAGATTCGTGGCGAAGGCGTTCTTGATTTTTATTTAAATCAATTTTTTAAATCTAGTTTAACCAAACAAGAAGTAATTGACATTTTTCCCATATTATATAATTTTACAAGGAGAATGCATGATTTAGGTTTAACCCCTCATGTTAATGAGAATAATGTAATTTTATTTGATTTAATCCTTAATAAAGATGTGAATTCAATAATTTCATTTAAAAAAATAGATGTTAAACTGTCTAAAAAGAAAAAAATTAAAAAGATTATTAAAAAGATTGTGAATAAAGTTATTAGGTAATTTCTATGAAAAAAATATTATATGTTTTGCATTCTGGAGTGACTGGCGGTACTTTTTTAACAAATAAAGATTTAATGAAACAGGTTGCTAGTGATTTTGAAGTCTTATTATTGGGTGCTGAAAATGATTTTTTTAGAGTATATAAGTATGCGGATAATGAATTAAGTGTCATTAAAGACTATCCCAGATACCTTAACTTAAATGTACCTATTGAAGGTTCTAATATAGATTATCGTAAATGGAGTTCTAAAGAATTTCACAATTCTTGGTTATCTTTTATATATTTTGATATATTAACCAGTTACAAAATAGATTTAGTGCATATTAGGCATTTAATTAACCATAGTTTTGATTTACCCTATGTTGCAAAAAAATTAGGAATTCCGGTTGTGTTATCTATGCATGATTTTTATTTTATATGTCCATTTTATGTATTGTTGGATGAAAATAATAATTATTGTGAGGGGGTTTGCAATAATGACGATAAAAATTGTTATTGTCCAATGAACTCATTAAGAGATATTAATTCAAAAGAATTTATTGAGGAATGGAGAGAAAATGTTTTAAAAATGTTTAAACATGTTGACTATTTTATAACTACTTCTAATTTTGTTAAAAAGTTATTTTTATCAATATACTCTGAAAGGTCTATAATTAATGAAGATAATTTTGAGGTTATAGAACATGGAAGGGATTTCCCACGATTAAAAAAGGACTATTTTGAAATTCCTTCTAAAAATAAGTCTGTTAAAATTTTATGCCCTGCTAATCATTTAAATATTATGAAGGGATCAGAAATCATAAAACAAATAAAAAAAGAAGATAAAAATAATTTAATAGAATTTCATTTTTTAGGAAATTGCCATGATGGAGTTGAAGAATCTGGGATTTCTCATGGTACTTTTGAACGAGATGACTTTTATAAAAAAGTAGATGAAATTCGACCTTCTTTCATCGGAATATTTTCTATATGGCCTGAAACTTTTTGCCATACTTTAACTGAAGCTTGGAGTTGTGGAATTCCGGTTATTGGATTAAATATTGGTGTTATTGAAGATAGGATTTTAAAAAATGATGGTGGTTGGATAATAGATATAAAAAATCCGAGTGATATTTTCGATTTAATAATGAAGTTAATAAATAATAAAAACGAGTATTTGTATAAAGTAAAAAATATTAAAGCACTTAAATTAAAAAATACTAGGGAGATGTCTAGAGAATATATTCAAATTTACAACTATTTCTTATAATTATGGAGTATCAGTTGAAATTTAAATTTATGTTATTTGAGTTGAATAAACATGTTTTTATTTTCTATAAAGTCCCACATCTTTGAATGGTATACTCCCCATAATAAAAAAGATGGAGAAATTAAATAAAATTAGCCCTCCTGAATTTATATCCCATTATTAATGAACTATCTCTTATTATTAAATTAAAAAGATTTTTCTAAAAAAAATTATTGGGAGGGGAATTTAATGTTAAAATTAAATAATTGTTCTAACACCCTCAATCTCTCATAAACAAATCTCTTGTATATACTTTTCCCACAACATCTCCAAGAATGTCTGAATCGAATCGATTTGCGAGGATGATGTCGCTTTCGCTTTTGAAGCGATCAATGTCGTTTACCACTTCGGATTTGAAAAATTCGCTTCCATTCTCAAGGGTTGGTTCATAGATGATTATTGGAATTCCTTCCGCTTTAATACGTTTCATGACGCCTTGTATTGCAGATGCACGGAAATTGTCACTGTTACTCTTCATGGTAAGACGATAAACGCCAACAATCTCCGGATTTCTTGAAATAATTTGGTCGGCAATGAACTCCTTACGCACGGAATTGGAATGAACAACCGCTTCAATCAGGGTCTGTGGAACATCCTTATAGTTTGCCAACAGCTGCTTTGTATCCTTAGGCAAGCAGTATCCACCATAACCGAATGACGGATTGTTGTAATGCCCACCGATACGTGGATCCATACATACGCCGTTGATAATCATCTGTGTATCAAGACCCTTGGTCTGAGCATATGTATCAAGCTCATTGAAATAGCTCACCCTCACCGCAAGGTAAGTGTTTGCGAAAAGCTTGATGGCTTCTGCCTCGGTTAAGTGCGCCAACAATATTGGAATTTCCTGTTTGGGAACACCCTCTCTTTTTTCCTCTTCTCTTGCACCTTCCAAAAGAAGGTCTGCAAACATCTCTCCTTCTTCTTTTTGCTCATCATTGCATCCAACAACAATGCGGCTCGGATGAAGATTGTCATAAAGCGCCTTGGACTCACGAAGGAATTCCGGACTGAATAGGATGTTCTTGACTCCGTATTTCTCACGTAAGGATTCGGTATATCCGACAGGTATTGTTGATTTAATGACCATGAGGACGTTTGGATTGACCTTAAGGGTCCATTCTATTGCATCCTCAACGGCTGATGTATCAAAAAAATGATTAACGTCATCATAATTTGTTGGTGTAGCTATAATGACAAGCTCAGCACTCTTATAGGCAGTCTCCTTGTCGGTAGTTGTGTGGAGATTTAGATTCCTTTTGCCTTCACGGGTTTCCCTAAAGAACCTTTCTATCTCATCATCCTGAATTGGACTAATAAATTGATTTAATTTTTCTGCTTTTGATTCAGTTGTTGTAATTGCTGTAACTTCATGTTTTTGGGCAAGTAAAACGGCAAGTGAAAGCCCCACATACCCTACACCTGCAACTGTAATTTTCATTTTAAAACTGTCTCCTTTTATATATTTTTATTTTAATATTGATTAATCTAAAATTATAATATATTTGAATATTTTTATACAATTCTGTGAAAAAGAATACAATTATTTATAGGTTAAATCAGTTATAAAAAATATCCTAAACAATTCTTAATAACATGTAATTTAAATTATCTCACATAATAATCTTTAACACGGAATGTATCATCTAAAAATGGAGTGGATACTTCATGTAAAACAGTGTTTTCGGTTGCAACAATTGCATGGATAACGCCAGGTTCTATACGAATTGCATCATTTTTAGAGAAATATTCTTTTCTATCTTCAAATTCAATATACCCTGAACCAGATAAAATATACATTGTTTCATCTTTATTTTTATGATAATGGAAAGATGTTTGAAAACCTTCTTTAAGGTATAATTCTTTAGTCAAATATTTTTCTGTGTAGATTAATACTTTTTCATATCCCCAAGGTTTGTCAGTTTTGTTTTCATATTCTTTTTTAACGGATTCTAACTCTTTAGAAGTATCAACTGCAATCCAGTAAATTCCATTTTCTTTATAATATCCTAAATTATTTTCTTTTGCAATTGTAGGGAAATATAATTTTTCAATATCTCCAGTTTTTAATTCACCAAAATCAATTTTTGATTTTGTGAAATAAATTCCTCCATTGATATAATAATCTTCAAGAATGGGTTTTTCTTTAAATGAAGTTAAACGGTCCCCTGTCAGTTCTACAATACCATAGGGGGATTGCATTTGTGTGACAAACATAATCACTGGTAATGATGATTTAACTCCATAGTCAATCATTGCTTTTAGATTAACATCAGAAACAATATCTCCATTACGTATGATGCATTGTTTATTTCCATCAATTGCCTCCATACCCAAACGGATAGCATTTAAAGTTCCTAATGGTTCATCTTCAATGACATAATGGATTTTAACGCCCTTATATTCATCACCATATCTCTCTTCGATTTTTTCATGTAAAAATCCTGCTAAAAGATAAACTTCATCTATGCCCGCATTTTTAAAATCAAATAATTGTTTGTCAAGAATAGTGTAATCTTCACTAATTTCAACTAATGGTTTTGGGATTGTTTCAGTAACTGGTCTTAAACGTTTTCCAAAACCTCCACATAAAATCATACCTACTGTTTCCATGAATTTAATCCTCCATATTTTCAATTAATAATTCATAAATTTTATCTAATTGAGTTTTAACATTAAAATGATGATTCCCAATGAATAATCCATTATCGTGAAGAATGTTTGAATTATTTAGATTACCAAAAATGGTGTAATCAAAATATTCAATAACTTTGTTTTTTGTGAAATTTCCCGCAACAATCGGTCTGTATTCAATATTGTTTTTATCACACAATTCAATGAATTTTTCACGTTTGGATGCATTTTTAAATATTATTGGAAAACCAAAAAAAGATGAATCATCTTGGTTTTTTTGTAAGGATATTGAATCAATAGTTGAAAATTTATCTAAAAAATATTTTCCATTACTTTTACGTTCATTTAAGAATCCATCTAATTTTTTTAATTGTTCGCACCCAATTGCAGCTTCCATCTCAACGGGACGGACATTATATCCTGGAAATATAAAATTAAACATTTCATAAAATTTATCTTTTTTTGTATTAAAACGGCTGTTTTCACTTAAATTACGAGTCCAGCCGTGGGATCGTATAGATTTCATAATATCATTCAACTCTGCATCATCAGTTAAAATCATTCCGCCTTCCATTGTAGCCATATGATGTGAGTAAAATGTTGAAAATGTACCGCAAACACCAAAAGTACCAGCATATTTGCCATTATATGTTGCACCCATAGATTCGCAATTATCTTCAATTAAGATTAAATTATGTTCCTTACAAATCTCTGTAAGATTATCAAAATCATTAGGATTGCCTAACAAGTTCACGGCAAAGATTGCTTTAGTATCATCAGTAATTGCATTTTTTAACTCATTTAAATCCAGATTAAATGTATCCAAATCAATGTCAATAAATCTTAATTTTAAACCGCATTGATGTAGTACTGTATATGTTGTTGCCCATGAAACTGCAGGAACAATAACTTCATCACCAAAATTTAAATCATATTTATCAGATAAGATTAATGCAGAAACTGCAATTAAATTAGCAGAAGAACCAGAATTAACCATCACTGCATATTTGCTTCCAAAATATTTTGCAAACTCTTCTTCAAATTTCTCGACTTCGGGCCCCATGGTGAAACGATTGCTTTTAATAACTCTGTCAATTGCTTCATATTCTTTTTCATCCCAGGTATCTGCTGCTAATGGATAATTAATCATAAAATTAATCCTCCTTACATTCATTTTCTAAAAACCAATCATAAGTTAATTTTAAACCTTCTTCAAGTGAAACTTTAGATTTCCAACCCAATTCATTAAAATTAGAAACATCCAATAATTTCCTAAACATTCCATCAGGTTTGGTTGTATCGAAGAAAAGTTCACCTTCATAACCTACAACATTCTGTATTGTTTCACTAAGTTCACGTATAGTATAATCAACACCAACACCAATATTAATAAATGAATTTCCATGATAATTTTCAGCCGCGAATAATGTTGCATCAGCCATATCATCAACAAACATTAATTCTCTGTGTTGGTTTCCACTTCCCCATATTTCAACTTGAGGTTCATCATTTATTTTAGCAAGATGCATTTTTTTAATTAAAGAAGCAACAACATGTGCAGTTTTCAAATCAAAATTATCATTAATCCCATACAAATTAGGGGGCATGACTCCGATATAGTTAGTGCCATACTGTTTATTGTAATATTCACATGCTTTCAAGCCAACTATTTTTGATAATGCATATCCTTCATTGGTAGGTTCCAATGGGCCAGTAAGCAAGTATTCTTCTTTTAGGGGTTGCTGTGCTTTTGTAGGGTATATGCAAGAACTGCCCAAAAAGATTAGTTTTTCTACATCTGAATCAAAGGCAGATTTTATAACATTGTGTTGAATAATGATATTGTCCATTAAAAATCCCACTGGATTTGCAATATTTGCACTAATTCCTCCAACTTTTGCAGCTGCAAGAAAAACAATATCAGGTTTTTCTTTTTCAAAGAATTGTTCAACATCCTTTTGAACCATTAAATCAAGTTCATTGTGTGTTCTGAAAATGAGATTATCAAACCCTTTTTTTTCTAATGCACGAGCAATAGCGGAACCAACCATTCCATTATGTCCTGCAACATAAATTTTACTATCTAAATCTATCATATTACCATTAATTTTACTCATTTTTTACTAATTTTAAGTCTTCTCGAACCATTTCTTTAACCAATGTTTTAAATGGTGTTTGTGTTGGATTCCAACCTAATTTTTCAATTGCTTTAGTGGGGTCACCTAACAATTGATCAACTTCAGTAGGTCGGAAATACTGTGGGTCAACTTCGATTAAAATGTTGCCTGTATCTTCATCGATTCCTTTTTCATCAATTCCTTCGCCTTCCCAACGAAGATTTATTCCAACTTCTTTAAATGCTAAATCACAAAATTCTCTAACAGTATGCATTTCACCAGTTGCAATCACAAAATCATCAGGTTCATCATGTTGCAATATTAGCCACATACATTCAACATAATCTTTAGCATGCCCCCAATCTCTTTTAGCATTGAGGTTTCCTAGATATAACTTTTTTTGCTTACCTAATTTTATCCTAGCGGCTGCAAGAGTAATTTTACGAGTAACAAATGTTTCTCCTCTTCTTGGAGATTCGTGATTGAAAAGAACACCATTTGATGCAAAAATATCGTAAGCTTCACGATAATTTTTTGTTATCCAGAAACCATATAATTTTGCAACACCATAAGGGCTTCTAGGATAAAATGGGGTTGTTTCACTTTGTGGAACCTCTTGAACTAAACCGTATAATTCAGAAGTTGAAGCTTGATAAATTTTTGTTTTCAATCCTAATAAATGTACTGCTTCAAGAATACGTAATGTTCCTAATGCATCAACATTTGCAGTATACTCTGGAATATCAAATGATACTTTAACATGAGACTGTGCTGCTAAATTATAAATTTCATCAGGATTAATTTTTTGTATTAATGCAATGATATTTGTAGAATCAGTAATATCCCCGTAATGCAAATAAAAATTTTTTGCATTATGCATATCTTCAACATATTTTTCCATATATAAGTGTTCAATTCGACCTGTATTAAATGAAGAACTACGGCGCATAATGCCATGAACTTCATAACCTTTATTTAATAAAAATTCTGCCAAATAAGAACCATCTTGACCAGTAATTCCAGTAATTAATGCTTTTTTCATTATTTCACCTATTAAATTATAAATTAATCGTTCAAACGTTTTTTCAAGATTTACAATGTATTTTTTCCTTGAATTTAATAAGAGTGTTTTCTCTTTAAAAAGTCATAGTACGATTTTTCATCAGTTAATAAATTTTTAAATAATTTGATAGTATCTGAATTGTCTGTAGACATATCATCTGAATATCTTATTATTAAATTTTAGATTTAAAACTTTAGGGTTTAAATAATTGCCTCCTCAGTATATAAATGGATATAATTTGCATATACTCTATCAAAATTTTTTCAGTAACCTATGCATCATCAAAGACATTCTAGGCTATTGAATTTAAATTTTTTAGTAAATTGTATTTTATTCATAAATTATTCGTTCAAAATGTTTTTCTAATTTTGCAAACATCTTAATTATAACTTTTTTACTTGAATCCAGTAATCTATTTTGATCTTTAAATTCATTGTAAGTTTTTTCATCAGAGTAAACATTTTTAAATAATTCTAGTGTATCTTTATTATCAGTTGTATCTTCCATAAACCAGCGCAAAATAGCATCTTGATTTAATATTTTAGGTTCTAAATAATTTCCTCCTCCAACATATAACGGTATACATGCTGAGTTAATAGAATCAAAAATTTTTTCAGTAACATACCCATCATCTACAAGATTTTCGGCACATAAATTGAATTTAAATGGGTTCATAAATTCTTTTTTATTATTATTATATTTTGTCCATAGTTCGTCAGTGTTATTTCTCCATCTTCCTCCATAAGTTATTTCCACAATTTTTTCAATATCATCAGAAATTTTTTTTCGAGTATTTCCTCGGTCATGAGAAGAAACATTAACTACATCTCGTGTTTTTTTATAATTTATTGAGTTCCAAGTGTCTATTTTATTTTCTATTTCTTCTTCAGTTACTTCTGGAGAGAAATGAGCCCATGCCCAATAAGGAAATCTAAGATACTTTTTATTATTAATTAAATCATATCCCATGGATAAATCAACATAATCAAGAGCATAAGTATCACAGTTTTTTTTCATGTCTAAATAAGGAGGATAGTTTAAATTTTCAGCGGTGTAAAAAACCTTTTTTCCATCCATGGGCCATTTAATTGTGTGGTGAGTTTCATAAGCACCAAAAAAATTTATTTTAAAATCTTCATCTGGAAATTTATGTTTAAGATACTTTGTAAACCAAATTCGTTCACAGTAACCATCAATATCTTCCATTAGTGTACGCTGTTCAACAGTTGGTCTAGAACCTCTTATAGATAATAATCTCCAGTTATGATATTTAATTTTACCATCTTTAGTTGAATATCCAAATGAAGTAGCGGATAATTGAGGAACTTTTTTGATTTTATCAATGAATGATTGTTTGTTAAACATTATTGAATCCACTAGTATATTGAAAGCTATTTTATCTTTAACACCTTTTTCAAAGATATGATATTTTGTTCCATTTTTTTCAAAATATGTTTCTTTTATTTCAATATTTTCTTCATTTATTGCAGTTACTGATTTTAAAGTTATGTTATAAATATTGTAGGTTTTTGTTTTAATATTATTATACTTATTATCCCATTCTTTAACTTTTCTATCAAATGAACTTCCATCTGGAACTTCAAATATACCTATATGTGTTTTGTTATTATAAAATAACACACCATTAGTAGATGTACTATTAATTTTATAACCCTGTGGAATTGAAACTTTTGATGAACCCATTTCGACAACTTTTAAAGAATCTAATAAATCCTTAGAATAATTATCTGTTTGTTCTTCACTTAATTCTTCATATTTTTTAATCAAAAGTTCATTTTCATGTTTTAATCTTTTGTTTTCTAGGGCCAATAACTCAATATCGTTAGATAGATAATTTATTTCTGAATTCAACTTTTCAACTTTGTCCCTTATATCTTGAGTTAACATGTCTTGCATTTGCATAGATAACCAATTCCTTTTTTTTAATTTATCAAACTGATTTACTTTAATCGTTATGAATCCATCACGAGAAAAACCTTTATATTCAAAAAGGTATAATAACTGATTTTTGCATTAAATTATTTAAATTAATTCTTGTGTTAAAACTATTTCAAACTTATTGGAATAGTTTGCATTATATGATGACCTAAAATTATATTAACCAAAAAATCTTATCATACATTTTATTATTAATAAATTATAATATTTTTAATATTTAATAATTATGGTGCTGTGCCATTTCCTAAAAATTCACTATATTCCAGGTGAAATGTTTTAATTCATATTGGATATGAAGTTATGTTATTTTTTTAATTAGATTTTGATTTTTAGACTCTTTCAAATCACTTAAGTTTGAAAGAGCATAAATTTAGTGATTCTGGCTGTGTCCGATTTGGTACTGATTTTTTAATTTTTAATGTATGATTTTTTCTTATTTTTCTCTGTTTACAGTTGAAATTTCATTTCGATGATTTTTGATAATTTTTTGAATTTGATTTTTTTATTGGTTGGTTTTGGTGTTGTTTTATTGATTTTGTGGTGCATTAAATTGAAGGTTTGTTGAATTTCATTTATTTTTATTTGTTTTATTTTGAATCTTGTTGATGTTACTTTAATTTATTATATTTAATCATATGTTTGATGTACATATAATTAGAGTATTTTTTGAGGTTTGTTTCTAGTGTAAAATTATTTAAAAAGAGTTATATATTAATTGGAGAGATATGTTTATTTATGACCTCTAAAACAAACTCTCCAGTATTATTTAATACTGAAGAGATATATAAAATTTTCTTTTGTGATGGTGAATGTGTTGTTGATCTTGATTTTCCAATGGTTTTACTTTATTTTTTAGATAGTATTGCCCGTGATGATGATAAATCATTTTAATTAATGTTAATCAAGAAAATAACTTATTTGATGAAGAATTTGTTTGTAACGGAACCAAGAGCATATGTTTGGATAATTTAAATCATGTTCATGTCCAGAAATATATTAAAGAAGTTGATGATTTTGATATTACTGCTACAACTAATTTAGATAGTTTTGTTGATGAAAATTGTAAGTTTAGTAACTTTTTAGCGGATTTAATAGTTAAATTGCTAAGTATTGAGCAGATTTCTAACCAGAAAGTTAGTGAAATATTAGAGCTATTTTTAGGAGTTAAAATTCCCAGACAAAGAGTTCATGACTTATTTAATAAAGCGATTGATGGATATTTGAGTATGAGTATTAAAGAGCTTCAAGAAAAGATTATAGATGGTGAAATTGAATTTAGTGGGTTAGTTCATTATGATGAAGAATTCCTCTGGATTAAACACCAACCATACGTCCGTTTAACATTATTGGACGCAGAAAACAAGTTAATAATTGAAGATACCATAATTCCAAGAGATTTATTTTCAAAAGATTATATAAAATTATTTTTAGAAACATCCCTTGGAAATTTAGAAGTAAAAACAATAATAACTGATGGATATCGTGCATATGCATCAATAATTGATGATTTAGGCTTCAATCATCAAAGATGCATTTTTCATGCAATGAAAAACCTAATGGATAAACTAATAAAGAAACATAATGGGATAAATAGGCGAATAAAAAAATTAAACACAGAAATAACCGAATTAGAAAAAGAAATAAAAGAAATAAGTGAAAAATACAAAGGACAAAAAGGTAGAACACGAAAAGACGACACACAAAGACAAAAAGATAATGAAAAAAAGAAGAACTTAAATAAAAAATTAAGCAAAAAGAAAGCCGAAAGAAAGAAATACACAAACAAATTAAAACGAGACGACAAACTTGTGAAAAAAATAAGCCTAATTTTCAAATCCAAGACTGAAAAAACAGCAAGAAAACGATTCCAAGAATTATACGATAAATTAGATGACTTGCCAAAAGAGATCAAAGCATTCATAAAAAACTTATCCAAATACCTGGACAAAGCAATACAACACACAATAAACCGTAAAATCCCAAGCACAAATAATTTAATTGAAGGATTTTACAAAATAACACTCCCTGGAAAAATCAAAAGGATATTCAAAACATACAGAGGCCTGCTCATCAGAATAACACTCAACAACATCAGGTGGATAAATCGATGTGTAATCATCAACAAAAAATAAGCATCAGTACCAAATCGGACACAGCCTGATTCTTTGTTGAATTTAATTGTTTTCTAAAAATTAAGATTATACTTATTTTAATACAACTTCTAAATTATGAATTTATTAATCTGAAAATAATAATGATTTTAAAAGTTATATTGCAATAGTAAGGTTAATATATAAATTAATACAAAATTACGCATATCATTATAATTTAGGTGATATTATTATCCATTCTAGAAAACGACAAGTCGATAAAATAATCGATGAACATTTGAATAAATTAAAATATTTTGATAAAAAAGGTTCATCTAAAGAGTATTATAAGTCATCATTACTAACAATGAATAAAGTTAAAATTCATAATTTAATCAATTTCAAAAAACCCGATAATCCTATTAAAGTTTCAATTATTGTTCCGGTTTGTAATGTTGAAGAATTTCTTCCAGAGTGTTTAGAAAGTTGCATTAATCAAACATTACAAGATATAGAAATTATTTGTGTAAATGATGGATCTAGCGATGATTCATTAAAAATTCTCCAAAAATATGCTAATAAAGATTCTAGAGTAAAAGTTATAGATAAAGATAATGCAGGATATGGACATGCAATGAACATAGGAATGGATATGGCCTCTGGGGAATATATTGGAATTGTAGAGTCCGATGATTTTGTCGAATTGGACATGTATGAAAAACTTTATGAAATCGCTAGTTTAAATAAATTGGATTTTATTAAAGCAGATTTCTATAGATTTCAACATGACAAACAAGGTAAAATCAAAAAAGACTTGATTAAGGTTGCAGCAAGAGCTAAAGATGTTTATAATACTGTTGTAACTCCTAAAGAGGATACTAGGCTATTTCATTTGGTTATGCAAACATGGAGTGGAATCTATAATAGGCAGTATTTAATTTCCAATAATATAAGGCATAATGAAACTCCAGGTGCAAGTTATCAGGATAACGGTTTCTGGTTCCAGACATTAATGTATGCCGATAAGGTCTTCTTTTATAATGAAGCATTTTATATGAATAGAAGGGATAATCCCAATTCCTCTGTTTATAATGATGGAAAAGTTTATTGCATGCATGAAGAATATAAATATATCAAAGAGAAATTGGATGAAAGTCCAGATTTATATGATTTGTATAAATATCAGTATTCCAGAAAGAAATTCTTAAATTTTTTATTTACTTTTAATAGAATTAGCGACAAATTCAAATGGGATTATGTTTTTTCCATTCAAGAGGAACTTAAAAAAGCGGATGAAAATTTTGAGATTGATTGGGATGATTTCGATGAAAAAGATAAATTGGATTTGCAATTAATTTTAGAAAATCCTGAAGAATTTTATTTCAATGATTTTAGAAAACGCATACTAAAAGAACCTAATAATAAAATCAAAAAATTAGAAAAAGAAAAAAGAGATTTGAAAAATAAATTAGAAAAAGAAAAAAGAGATTTGAAAAATAAATTAGAAAAACAGAAAAAAGATTTTAATAAAGAGAAGTCACGTTATAAAAGTGATATTAGGCGTGCAAATTATCAATTAAAACTAATAGGAAATGAAAAAAATCAGCACGTTAAAAATATGTATGATTTATTAACTTCAGGTTCCTATTTAACTTATAAAAAATATTCTGATTTCTTTAGCAGCATGAACAAAACTGATGAGGATATCTACAAGTATTCGAAAAACAAAACTGTTCATTTAGCGTTTATCACTGATGAAAATTATGCCATGCCTACTTGTGTGGCCCTAACCTCATTAAAAGCAAACAAAAAGGAATATACTGAATATGTTATTCATATTTTGGTTTATGATGTTGCAGAAGAGAGTGAATTAAGATTCTTAATGTTGGATGATGAAAACTTTAAGATTGACCTTATCCATGTAAATCTTGATAAGAAATCTAAAAAATTTACTAAAAAGGATGGAGATTTGCATGTGTCTCCAGCAGCACTGTTTAAATTGCGCTTGCCGGAAATTCTGAAAGACGTTGGTAAAGTTTTATATTTGGATGGGGACATCTTAATTCAAGAGGATTTATTACAGTTGTATAACACTAACATTAAAGGGAGATATGCTGCTGTGGTTAAAGACATAATTTCTGAACGAAATCCGAACCATATGAAAGGTTTGGACATTAAACATAGATACTATTTCAATTCAGGCATGATGTTGCTTAATCTATCAAAATGCCGCAGAGATAACATGACCAATAAGCTATTGGACTATAGGGAGAAAGGAAAAAATCATTTCATGGATCAGGATACCTTAAATGCCGTATTTAAAGAAAATGTTAAATACGTTTCATGCAGGTATAATTATCTTAACAAGTTCCATGATTGGTGGAATGGAGAGAAGTTATCTATATTCTATGGGGAGTTAATTCCAGAGGACAAAATAGAATCTTACAAAAATGCAGCTATCATTCATCTAGGCAGCCATGAAAAGCCTTGGAAATATGACATGGGTTATCTTTCAAAGCTTTATAAAAAATATTATGATAAATCACCGTATAAAGATACAAAATTAGTATTAGAAGATTTCTCAGGCTCTGAAATGACTTCATTAAGAGAAGCATATATGAAAACCAAAGAGGAAAGAAGATTCTATGAAGCGAAATACAATGAACTTAAAACTATTATAAATAATGATGACATTTATGAAAAGGAATATAATAACCTTTTGAATACTTTGGATGATGAAGAAGGATATTATGCTGAGTTAAAGAAAAAAGAGGAAGATATTTCTAATCTTAAGAATTCTGTTTCTTTCAAAGTGGGCAGATTTGTTACTTATGTTCCTCGTAAGTTAAAATCAGTTTTCAATAAATAGGTTTGAGTTTTTTGTTTTATTCAAGCACCTAATTTGATTTGATTTGATTTTTAATCAAACATTAGGTGTGCATTTTATATTTTAAGATTATTTTTCTTAAAGGTGGTTGTATGGTGAAAATATCCGTTGTTATTCCTATTTACAATGCTGAAGAATTTTTAAAAGAATGTTTGGATTGCATTGTCAATCAAACATTGGAAGACATTGAAATTATTTGTGTAAATGATGGGTCCAGCGATAACTCTTTAGCTATTTTAAATTCCTATGCCCAAAATGATAATAGATTTGAAGTTATTTCCCAAGAGAATGCAGGGCATGCTGCTGCTACAAATAGGGGAATGAAACTAGCCAAAGGAGAATATTTATATTTAATGGATTCTGATGATATTTTAGAGTTAAACGCCTTTGAAGAAACTTATAACTTTGCCAAACAAAAAGATGCCGATTTTGTTTTATTCCAATCATTAAATTATGTTATGGATGAAGACAGATATTATAAATCAGATATTTACAGTATGGAACATATTGCGGATTTTGTTGGCGACTCAGTATTCGATTATAAAGATTTGGGGGAACTGATTTTCGATATTCCCGTTACTCCTTGGAGTAAATTGTACAATAACCAATTTATCAAGGATATTGGTGCTATTTTTCCAGAAGGACTTATTTTTGATGACAATATATTTTTTTGGGATGTTCTTTTCAATGCTAAAAGAATTGCATTTTACAGAAAATATCTTTTTAAAAGACGTTGGTATGATTATTCATCAACAACTGCTGGTGATCAACGTTTCTTAGATTCAATTGACATTAATAATTTGATGGTCGATAGATTTGAAAAGTATGGTCTTCTAGATAAATACTCTGGAAAAGTATTTAATAAAAAGGTCAGCATGACTTATAAAAGATTCGTTGACATTAAACCTGAATTTGAGGAAATGTATTTTGATAAATTGCAGGAGGATTTTCAAAAGTGTGTTTCAAACGGTTTCTATGATAAGTATATGGAAAAATCATTAGACGATAGGAATAAGGCCATTTTTGATAGTTGCATTGATTCCAAATCTGCAAAAGAATTTAAGTATGAAATGGGCTATTGGGATGCTAATGATGCTATAAAACGATTAGAAAGTAATATTGAAGATTTGAAAACAGAAAGAAATGAGTTTTATAAAACTCAAAATATTCTAAAAAATAAGGTAAAAACCTTAGAAGATGAAAATCATGTTTTGAGAAATGCTAATTTAAAATTAGACAATCAATTATCATCCATTAAGTCATCAAATACTTGGAAGATGTTTAAATCTTTTAAAAATTTGAATCGGCCCACTTCTGGAAGTTATAAATCTGTTTCATTCAATTTATTGCACTCTGTGGTTAGCTATAATGATATGATTAAACTAAATGATTTCAAGGTCATTGACTCTTCAAATAATGCTGTTAAAATTAATCATGATAACCTGATAATTATTTATGATGAAGTGAATATGCTCAATTTCAATGATCTGGTTGCAGCTGAAGATTATTTTGGCTTTTCAGCATCAACCCTTGGAAGAGGAGAACATGAAATTCGCATTAAATATGAGGATACTCTAAGTAAAGAATATTCAATATTCGTTAAAGATTCAGACAATTTATTTGATTTTAATGTATGGTTGGGAACCTTCAATACTAAAGACACATTCGGTTTCGATGAATTCCAAATGGAATCTATTTCATCCAGTGACGATTGGGCAGATATTGGTGATAGGAGCATTAAGGCGGTTTGCAATGGAAAAACCAATCGTCAAGTTTTAAAAACACCCAAAATTGATGTTAATATTGGAGATTTTATTTCAGCTTATGTTACCATATATAACCCTGAAGAGCCTGTTATTGTAAGCTTGTTTGAATCATCAAAAGATGATTGGGGCAGTGTGGTGGTTCAACCTTCAGAAACACCAACTAAGGTGAACGTAAGTAAAACTGCAATGTCAAATTGTATCCAGTTAATTTTAATATCCCATAAAAAACAAACTTTTTATGCAGATAATTTTGTATTAACCCGGAATTAATATTTTTGAGATTTGTTTATTTTGGTTTTAATATCAATAATATTCGGTTGTGATTTTAAGATTTTGAGTATATCAATTTCCTTGGAGGATTTAAAGGCTAAAATTGAATATTTAAATGAGGGAATCTGACATATTATATATGTGTTGGAACATATATCATATTTAAGAAAATATTATTCTTAAGTGGCAGTTGATGTATATTTAACATGTTAGTGAAATATCATCAACTTTTATCATAAGATGTAAATTTTAATTGAGGGATTATATTTTAATTAAATATTAAATTTATTGAGATTATTTTGTTCGTTATAAGATTGGGATTATGGTGGTTAAATGGAATATGATTATTTGATAGTGGGTGCAGGACTTTTTGGAGCAGTATTCGCACATGAGATGACAAAAAATGGTAAAAAATGTTTGGTTATCGAGAGAAGAGATCATATTGCAGGCAATGCATACACTGAATTAACTGAAAATATTAATGTTCATAAGTATGGCGCGCATATTTTCCATACTAACAACAAGGAAATTTGGGAATATATCAATCAATTTGCAGATTTTAATAGATTTACTAATTCTCCCGTCGCAAATTATAAAGGAGAATATTATAATTTGCCATTTAACATGAATACATTTTATCAAATGTGGGGTGTTAAAACACCAGAGGAAGCCAAGGCCAAAATCGAAGAACAAAAAGCAGAGGCAAATATTGAAAATCCTCAAAATCTTGAAGAACAGGCCATTTCTTTAATCGGTAAAGATATTTATGAAAAATTGGTTAAGGGATATACTGAAAAGCAATGGGGCAGGAAATGTGAAGATTTGCCAACATTTATTATTAAAAGGCTTCCTGTAAGATTTACTTTTGACAATAATTATTTCAATGATTTATATCAGGGGATTCCTATTGGAGGATATACTAAAATCATTGAGAAAATGTTAGAGGGTATTGAAGTCAAATTAAATATAGAGTTCTTCGATGATAAAGAAAAATGGATGAACATTGCCGATAAAATCATATTCACTGGAATGATTGACCAGTATTATGATTACTGTTATGGCGAGTTGGAATATAGGGGTTTGAATTTCGAATTCGAAACTTTGGATGTTGAAAACTTCCAGGGCAATGCTGTGATTAATTACACTGATGCAGAAACACCTTACACTCGTATAATTGAACATAAACACTTTGAGAATTCAGATTCTCCAAAAACAATCATTACAAAGGAATATCCAAAATCATGGTCTAAAGGAGAAGAGGCATATTATCCGATGAATGATGATAAGAATTCCGAATTATTCAATAAATATGTCACTTTATCTAAAAAAGAGGATAAAGTCATTTTTGGTGGAAGACTAGGCATGTATAAATATTTTGATATGTGGCAAGTGATTGAAGAAGCATTGAAATTAGTAAATTCATTAAATGGGAGTTAAATCATGAAGGCGGTTATTCCTGCAGCAGGTCTTGGAACTAGATTTTTGCCTGCCACTAAAGCTCAACCTAAGGAAATGTTGCCAGTTTATGACAAACCCACAATCCAGTATGTTATTGAGGAAGCTTTAGATTCTGGCATCGATGATATTTTAATTGTAACTGGTAGAAATAAAAGGTCAATCGAAGACCATTTTGATAAATCTTATGAATTGGAATACACTTTACAAAAAGCAGGTAAAGATAGAGTTTTAAAACAAGTTAGAGGCATTACTGGCCTAGCGGATATCTGTTATGTTAGGCAAAGGGATATCAAAGGTTTAGGCGATGCAATATTATGTGCCCAAAAACACATCGGGGATGAGCCATTTGCGGTTTTACTTGGTGATTCAATCACCAGTTCAAAAACTCCCTGCATAAAGCAGTTAATGAATGTTTTTGAAACATATCAGAAATCAACAATTGCACTTAAATTAATTCCTGATGAAAAAATACCGAAATATGGAATTGTTAATGGCGAAAAGATTAGTTCAAATATTTTAAAACTAGGTCAGTTAATTGAAAAACCTGCAATTGATGAGGCGCCGACAAATTTAGCAATCACTGGAAGGTATATTTTAACACCAGATATTTTTGATAAACTCAAAGAAACTAAAATGGGTGTTGGCAATGAACTGCATTTAACTGATGCACTCGCAAATCTTGATGAAGTTTATGGAGTTATTTTTGAAGGCAAGTCATTCAGTATGGATGATAGGGTGGAATGGCTTAAAACATCAATTAGATTTGCATTGGATGATGATGAGTTTAGTGATGATTTAATGGAATATATTGGAGAAGTAGTCAATAAAAACATATAATTGGATGGGAGGAATTAGATGGAACATATTGAATATGCAACACAATTTGAAATGATGGTGGACAATAAGATTATAGGAATGCCTACTTTAAAAGATTCAAAAATAACTTTTATGGGTAAAAATAATGTTTTAGTATGTAAAAATAACATCAAATTAGAAAATGTAGTTTTAGAGTTTAATGGAAGCAATTCAATAGTATATGTGGGGTCTGATTTAATTGATGATTTCAGATTAGTAATCTATAATAATTCTACAGGATTCATAGGTAAAGATTGCGAATTCGGCTCTTCAGTTAAATTACATATTTTTGAAAATCAAAACCTCATTATTGGTGATGATTGTATTTTAAGCGATAATGTATTCATATCAAATTCTGATGGCTATTCTATTTATGATTCCAATTCCAAAGAGAGGATTAATTTTTCAAATAGTGTATGGATTGGGGATCATGTCTTTTTAGGAAATAATGTTTATGTCTCAAAAGGTGTTAAAATAGGTTCAGGTTCAATTATTGGTAACGCTTCATTCATACGGTCCTATGCTAAAATTCCTTCCAACGTTCATGTATCAGGAAATCCTGCTAAAATTATTAAAAATGATGTATTTTTCACAAAAGATTTCGCTGGAGGTTATACCTTTGAGGATGTGGCCGATTCTCAAGTCTATAAAAGCAATGTTTTCATTTATGAAGTGGTAAATAAAGAAACATTGTCTCTTGATGATATTAATAATATTTTATCTGAGTTAGATGTTGGTTCTCGTTTAGATTTCATTCAAAAATTATTTATTAATAATAAACGTAGAAACAGGTTTAGTTTATGAGTTACATTAGAACAATTAATGGAGAATAATATTTATTTTGAAAGATTGCATCTATTCTTTTACTACTCATAACAATCCTTTTTTAATTAATAGTTGTCTTATAGTTAATTATTTATTTTTGTGATGTAAAAGTAGTTTATGGGGATAGTGGGGATTGCAAGCAACCCCAATATCATTTTTGCCAATTAGGCATAGTTGTAGATTGTATGCAAATCTTTTGATTTGCTAATTAATTTATTGGTTTTTGCCTATAATAAATATTTAGTTTTGTTGAAAATTTGTTATAATGGTATTTCATTTATGTCTAATTTACAGCATTTTCAATTTTAACATTTAAATAATTATTTCATCAATCTGTTAATTAATCTATCTAATTTTACTCTATTCTCAATTGTTTGGGTTACTCCTGCATATCCTGGGAATAAATACTCTTCAGAGTAACCTTCTGAATATAGCTCTTTAAGGATATTGGGTTTTTCATCTTCTGGAATAATAAACTTATAAAATGCAGTTTCTGTTTTTGGCATTTTTCTTCCACTATCATTATAATTATCTAAAAAGTCTTCTATGAATTTGTCAAAAGGTTGTTTTGCATCTTCCCAAACTCTTTTTATCATAAATGTGAATAATCCTTTTTGAGCATTTAAATTTGGATTAGTGTTGTATTCCGGACGATAATAAGTTGTACAATATGATTTGTTTTCAAGCATATAACATGGTTTAAAATATTTATAATTAAAAGCCCATAAAATACCATTTTCCGGTTTTTCACTTGTCAAATAGTTTTCATTCAATATGTTTTTCACAGAAAAATATAATGAAACTCTATAGTCATATGACCAATCTAAAGCTCTTGTTGGAACACCATAATGTTGAGCTATGGCTATCAGTTCATAATAATTTTCATCTGGCCAATTCGGTTTTTCATCATGAAATGGGTTTTGAGTTTTATGTTCAATTAATTGGCGGACCTTTTGATTATTTGGTACTTTTAGACCTACTCTATCAGCATAACTTAAGAATTTCATCAATGCATTTACCTCTTTTACACATTGGAATTCTTCCCAAGATGCTGCGTAATCTTTGACTTTTTCATCGATTAATTGACCATATTTGTTAACAGGGTAATGTTTAATATCTTCATAATATTTTTCTTCTTTTGCAAATCCGCATTCAACAGCTTTTTCATGAGAAAGTGCTAAAGTTAATTTAAAATCTTCATCAACAAAATCATCTAGCTTGTTGTCTTTTCTTAATGCTGAAGGGGTTAATTCATAAGCATTATCTCCCATTCCTCTAAATATGAATTTTTCTCTTAAATCTTCACAAAATTTAGTTTTTCCTTGTATAATCTGAACTAGTTCATCATAACTATCTATTTTGACTTTTTTAATGCATTCACTTTCAGACAATTAATTCACTCCTTTCAACAGTTGCTATGTATTAAATAACATTATTACTTTCAAAAAATATAAATTAATTCATGGCAATGTTTTTAGATATGAAAGAAGAGTATGATAATTGGATAAATCGTTTTTATAGAGGAATTTTCAATAAACCATATATGTCTGAAGAATATAAAAGATGGTTGATTATTAAAAATAGCTATTTGCCATCATCTCTTTTTCAATATACTAGTGTTAAATACTCCTATTATTTGTTGATGAAAGATTTGATGTTTATTAACCAATTTAATAAATTAAACGATCCTTTTGAAGCGAATTTTTTACACGATTTTGATTTATATCAAAAAAAGGGTATGCAATTGGAAGTGGATGAAAGTTATAAGGAACGTTATCGTGTTGCTTGTTTTTCCCAAGATAATGATAATGCGCCCATGTGGGCTTTTTATGGTGACAATCATGAAGGGATTTGCATAGAATATGATTTTCATAGAAATAATTTGTTTAGGGATTTTTGTTATCCTGTCCAATATGTAAAGCGAACTGATAACACCAATCTTGCAGAACTACTTTTAGATGGTAAAGACCCGCTCAATGCTTCAGCATTAGAGCTTTTTGTAAAAAAATCTCATAATTGGAGTTATGAAAAGGAATGGAGATTGGTATTTGATGATGAACATGATTATGAAGGTATTGATTTTATAATGAAGAATGATAAAATGTATGTGGAATTTTTAAAACCAAAAGCGGTATATATGGGGCTTAAGATATCTCCCGAAGATGAAGATTATATATTGGATTTATGCAACTCTAGAAACATTGAAGTTTATAAAATGTATGAAGACTCTTCTCAGTACAACTTAATGGCTAAAAAAGTATGAACTATGTAGGGTTCTAAAATGTTTATTTCAAAGCGGTTTATATCTATAAATTTTTAAACAATCAGTAACATAGTATATACAAGGTGAAAATGATGGGTTTATTTAAAAAGGATTCTCCTGCTGAGAAAAAACTGAAAAAACTGACTGGAGGTATGATTTTAAGCAATTCCTTCATGAAGACATTAAAGGAAAACGGATTATCCATCGATGATGGAATCAAAATAAAAAATCAGCTTAAAAGTGAAATCAAAAATGGGGAAGTTGGCGAATTGGATGTTGTCCTCAGGCTGAACCAGCTGATTAAGGAGTACTCAAGTAACGTAACCCCGTCCCTAAAAAACTGCCCGAACTGCGGGGAGTCTCAGCAAGAGGAAAACGCTTTCTGCATCAGCTGCGGCCATAAGTTTTCAAGTGACTCAAAGACTTGCCCAATCTGCAACAGACAGCAGGATCTTCAAAACAACATCTGCATCTACTGCGGTTATGACTTTTCCAAAAAGAGGGTAAAGCCCAAACGCAAAACATGTCCAAACTGCAACATGCAGGTATTTGAAAAAACCCAGTCATGCCCTAACTGCTATTACGACTTTAAAAGGGGCAGGGTCATTGCAAAGTATAAGAAATGTCCCAACTGCAAAACGAAGATTCTTAAAAATTCAAAAACCTGTCCTGAGTGCGGATATGATTTTGAAACAGGGAGGGTTATAAACCCCTTCATTGACAGAATCGACTTTAAAAACAGGGTAATGTTTTTGAGAAATTATGGCTTCAATCTCAAGTATTGTCCCGACTGCAATGCAAAGCTTCTTAAAACTGATGCATTCTGCTTCAGCTGTGGAACAGATGTTTCACCAAAACCTTCCGCCGAACCAGACATCCCATCCGAAACCAGTGAACTCTCAAGTCTTGAGGAATTGTACTCAAAAACCATAAGCAGCGCATATTCGCCAACATTCAAGGTTGCATATGTATTGTATTTAAATGAGATGAGAAAAAACCCTTCAAAGGAATTCCCAATAAATCTCGCCAAAAAATTCTCAACCACACAAGCCAAACTCAAAAAGCAGGCATTGGATGATGGGTTCATAGAATCCGCACCTGCAATCAGCGAGGCTCGAAACTTCAAGGTGAGTGATCTTAAGGAAATCCTCAAAAGTCATGGCCTTAAGGTTTCAGGCAAAAAGGATGAGCTAATTGAGCGGTTGGCTGAAAACCTCTCGGAAGATGAACTTAAAAAATACTTCAAGACAAAGAATTATCAAATCAGTCAAAAGGGTGTGGAGTTTTTAGAAAACAACAGGCCAACCCTATATATTGTCGAAAACGATGATATTTCTAATGTGATTTCTCCCCATGATATTTTAAGGGTATTTGAAGATAAGGCATATGAATGCGATGAAATTTATGATGTGTTGGTCAAATACCTAATCGGTGTACTTGATGAAAAGGTGGCATCAGAATCATGGGAGTATTTCAGGGACTATTCAAACGCCATAGCACAGGTCAGACAGGATAAGAGAGAGCTTGAAAGTGCATTAATCAACAGGATTAAGGTGTTTTTATTTGACATCAACAACTACTCTCCATCATTGAACCGTCCGAATCCAAGAAAAACAAGATTAAGGAAAAAGGATGTGGCAAAGCTCAACGGGCTCCTGCAGGAGCTGACCCTGCCGGTTGATGAGCTTAAGGAACTCTTTGAAATAGCATACTCAGGCACACAGTTCAAAACTGTCATAACCTCACAGGATTCATTGATTTATCTGCTTAAGGTCTTCGGAGGCGAAGATCTCGATGAAATATCAAGGGGCATCAACGAATGCTACTCTAATCCGTATTGACATTTTCGAATTTGGCCTTGAACATCTCTAAAATTTCCTTCATTTTCTTATTTTTGGAAGCCTCATAACCTGATTTCAAAACAAACTTGATGTTTTCGATTTTTACATCATCATCCATGTATTCTTTGCTTTCAAGCAGAATCTGGTCATATTTCGGAGGGTATGTGAAATCCTTCTTGAATTGCTGCTTTATTTCTTCGCGGATATAAAAGTCAATGAACTCCTCCAGAATACTTAATATGTCCTGTGCAATTGTGTTTCCAAGCACCAGAGAAATCCCGATTGCCTTTTGGTCATTTTTAGGGTCAAGTTCATTGATTACAATATTGTTGAAAGATCCGTAGTTCTGATAGCCATGGGGAACGAACCTTCCCTCGCATGTATGGGCACAGTATTCGTTGGTAAGCTGCATAAGCGGATTTCCGATAAGGGTAAACCATGCAAGTGCCTCTATCACATCGCTTTTTTCACATCCCCAAACATACATCAGGACCTGTTCGAAAATTTCTGAGAAAATGTGGTGTGACAGTTCATGGATGAGTGTGGAAATCTGATTTGAATCGTCAAGGCGGTCATCGACATTGATGCTGTTGAATGAATAGCTTCCAAGCTCCGCACCGCTTGACTTGTAGTTTATCTGAGCATATGCGGAGGTAACTGCCTTGATTTTGTCCAAAATGCTTAAGTTTCTTTTGTTGTGTGTTTCATAGTATTTTTCCAGATGGTAATGTCCCATGTCTGCAATGTTTTTGACAATGGTGTTGTAGCCTTCAACCGTCAGGTTGTCCAGTGCCCTGTAGTTTTCATCAGTAAAGATGTCTTCAAAGTTTTCATACTTTTTAACGGTTAAAAATTCTCTTTTGATTAAGAACTCGCCGCATTTTTCGCATTTTTCATTTAAATTGCTGTTTTCGCTACCGCATTTAGAACAGAATACCATCTTATCACAAGTAAGATTCTGTATTTCATATAAAATAAATTTAATCGAATTTTGAGTTTATTGTAGTGGAAGTCTGAAGTAATTGTATAGGTTATGGGAATGTTTTTTACATAACATTCGTTCATCACCCGCTAACTAATCCTTGAGAACCTTATAAACATACTATACGGTGTTATCATTATAATCTTATCATTATAGGATATTTTTTATCCTATGTTTTACTTCTTTTTTAGTGATATTCAACGCTCAATTCAAAAATTGATTTCAATTCATAAAATTGCTTTTAGAATGAAATATTTACTTAGGTTCGTTATTTTTATAGTTTAAGTACTAAAAATCGTTAGTTTTATATTTAATAAGATTTAATATATCAATTGTACTAGGAAACTTTTTTCAAATCCTTGAAAAATTTAGATTTTATACAAATGAGCATTTTAAAAAGGTGATGATTATGGTGACAAGATTGGAAAAATTTAGGCGTGAAATGGAGCCTGCAAAAGAATTGTATACTAAGGAATTGGAAGATTTTACAAAAAAATATGATTCGATTGGCAATATGACTCTTAGGGAAGAGCCTGACATTGATACTTTGGATTATATCTTTTCTTTTGAAAGGATGAATGGAACTGCCGCTTCAGAGTTGGATCAGATATTATTGGAAATCTCCAATCATATGGAAGAATTCTCAAAGGCAAACGGCATTACCAAGTTTTATCAAAATGCAGTAATCTGGTTGTAGGAAGTGATAAATATGGATATTACAAAGTACCCTCAATTCGAGCTTCGTCTGTTAACTTTGAATCTATTAAATCTGAAAACACAAATTCTACCTCAAAACTGTGATAAGAGATGTGTAAATGCAACAATAATCAACAGGGCATATTTTAGCGCATATCTATTTTGTGAATTGTGGTTGGACTATGAAAAGCAATTTAAAATATTGGAGCCTTGGGAGTTTGATGATGGCGAAGAGATAATAAGTGAACATAAGCAAGTAAGAAGAGCATTATTTAACTTTGGCGAAGCAAGTACTGGTCATGAACTAAGTAAATTGGCTTCACTTAGAAAAAAGGCTGATTATGATCCTTTCATTGATATAACATCTGTTGAAGTTCAAAATGCCATAACATATATGGAAAAGATTTTCAGTAATCTGAAATTCCAATAAAAAGCTATTTTTTTTAAAATCCTTAAAATTACATCTAAAAGTCAATAATCACTTTTTTTAAGAACATTACCTAAAATATATTCTCACTTATTTTGAACCTGTTCAATAACCATAATAACAAAAGATTATATGTAGTGTCAGCCAAAATTATTATTAGTTAAATTAAAATATATTCGGTGAAAAAATGAGTGAAGTATATAGAACATTTACATCTGAATCAGTAACTCAAGGCCATCCTGACAAGGTTGCAGACATCGTTTCAGATGCAATCTTGGATGCATACATGGAACAGGATCCAATGTCTCACGTTGCATGCGAAACCTGTGTTACCACTGACTTTTGTATGGTATTCGGTGAAGTTACATCCGATGCTGACCTAACAGAAGATGACATTAAACAAATAATCAGAGACACTATCATTGAAATCGGTTATGACAAACCGGATTTGGAATTCGACGGAAACACATGTGAAGTCGTATCCAGACTCCACGCTCAATCTCAAGACATTAATCAAGGCGTTGCAAGAGAAGATGAGACCGGTGCGGGCGATCAGGGTATGATGTTCGGGTTTGCAACCAATGAAACCGACACATTAATGCCGTTCCCGATTGATCTTGCAAGAAAACTCACAAACAAGCTTACAGAATTAAGAGAATCAGGTGAAATTCCATACCTCAGGCCTGACGGTAAGGCGCAGGTGTCAGTCAACTATGACAAAGACGGAAATGTCATCTCCTTAGATGCTGTTGTTCTTTCAACCCAGCATGACGAAACAGTTTCAGACAACCAAGAACAACTTAAAGAAGACATCAGGGAAAAACTCTTCAAGGCAGTCATCCCTCAAGAATTGATGACTGAAAACACCAAGGAACACATCAACCCAACCGGAAAATTCGAAATCGGTGGGCCTCACGGTGATGCTGGTTTAACCGGAAGAAAAATCATTGTTGATACCTACGGAGGATATGCCAGACACGGTGGTGGAGCGTTTTCAGGTAAAGACTGCACCAAGGTCGACAGAAGCGCATGCTACATGGCAAGATACATTGCTAAAAACATCGTTGCAAGTGGACTTGCAGAAAAATGTGAAATTCAACTTTCATATGCAATCGGTGTTGCAGAACCTACTTCCGTAATGGTTGACACATTCGGCACTGAAGTAGAAACCACAAAACCGATCAGCGAAATCGTACGTGAAAACTTCAAGCTCACACCTGACGGAATCATAGAAACCTTAAACTTAAGAAACACTTCATACAAGCAAACCGCTAAATATGGCCACTTCGGTATTGAAGGCCTTCCATGGGAGAAAACCGACAAGGTTGAGGACTTGAAAAAATACATCAAATAGAAACTTCTTTTGAAGTTTCAACTTTTTTTATTATTTCATATGCATATGATTTCACACCAATTAAAATTTAAATCACACAATCAACCAAATCAATTCATCACTAAATTATTTTCACACCAAACATTAAAACTATCAAAATAATCATTCAACTTTTCATTTATTCAACACCTTGCATCACACCAAAATTTGAAACATATTTATTTTATTAAAAACAAATATTACTAACATGTCTATAAAAAGAAACTATATTCTTGGGATTATCAATGACAGGACCATACTGGAATTTGAAGGGGTGATATCAAACTATGCAAGCATGTCCACAGCGTCCTCGTCTCACATGTATTTTTCAAAACAACCCGTCGATTCCGGTGAAATTTCTCAAGACGTTATCTTTTTCCAGATTGAAAGCGAAAACGAATCAAAATTGGATGAAAAAGTAAAGGACTTGATTTCACAGTTAAACGAGTTGGAAGGGGATTATGTCTTAAGGGATGACGAAACAGGTGAGATGCTTGTAACCGTCAGATACGGCGGCCAGATTGCCATCAAATTCGACAAGATCAAAACGTTAAAGCAAGGAACATTTAAAAAAATCGACGATTTGAAAACCTTCAATGCGGATTTCGGATACTGCAAGGGCTTCAAGCCAAATTTCCGTCCGATTGAAGGAAATTCGATTGAGGATTTGGATGTCAATCCCGAAGTCATCTACATCACTGCCGACTCCAGCGAAAATCTCCTCAAGTTAAGGGATTTTCTAACCGACAGGGTCAAGGAAATAGACTCCGATCTGGAGGTCGAGTTCACTTGGTTTTTCAAGGATGAATAATATTTAAAAAGCAATTCTCGCAGGGAATTATTTGCAAGGGAGGATTTCATTTGGATTTTAAAATTTCTGTTGTCATGGCTGTTTACAATAGCGAGAAGTATGTAGCTGAGGCTATCGACTCTGTAATAAACCAATCCCTTGACTTTAAAAAGCACATCCAATTGATTCTTGTCGACGACAAGAGCACTGACGGCTCATTGGACATTCTTGAAGCCTACAAAAGCAAGTATCCCGAAAACATCATCATCGTTACAAACGAAAGGAACATGGGACCTGCATTTTCAAGAAATCGGGGCCTTGAACATGTAAGGGCAAAATACGTCAACTTCCTTGACAGTGACGATATCATCTCAAAGGATGCATTCAAGAGGGCATCCAAGTTCCTTGACAAGTATTATGAGGTAAACATAGTCTCCATTCCTATTCATTACTTCGGTGTCAAAAGGGGTCCCCACAACCTGAACTTCAAGTTTGAAAAGGACAGGCTCGTAAATATTATAACCTCTCCGCAATACATTCAGCTTTCCGGTGCGTCATCATTTTTCAGGTTCGACAAGCTCAAGAAATATCATTTCAATGAAAATCTGAGGGTTTCCGAAGACCCTCTTTTGATCAATCAGATGCTTATGGAAAATCCCCTGATGGGTTTTCTCTCAAAGCCAAAATATTTCTACAGAAAGGATGAGTTTCAAAACTCTCTTATAACAACATCCGCAAGCAACAAATCCTATTTCACCACAAGGATTGATGAATATTTCCTGAATCTGATTTCATATGCATTGAAAAGGTTTAAGGAAGTTCCAAAATTCATCCAGTATGTGCTGATGTATGATCTTCAGTGGATTTTGGAGATTGACTTTGTTGAGCATCTGCTTTCAAAGGATGAGCTGAGGAGTCTTTACAACAAGATTCTTGAAATCCTTTCACACATTGATGAAGATGTCATCCGGGACCAGATTTCAATTCCGGCTGCGCTAAAGGCACATATAATACTGATGAAAAGGCATGGCTGGGATTATCTCAATGACAAGACAAACATTAGGGATGACTTCAACTTAAATACGTTGTTTATTGATAATTTGCACTTTTTAAACGAAAGTGAAGTCGAAATCGACGGAATCCTAACGAATTTCACAAAAGACACTGACATCACCGCAGTTGTCGATGGTAGGCAAATCAAAACCGAAATGAGAATTTATCCTCAAAGGGACAACTACTCGATTAATTTCAATTACGGCTTCAACCATTGCTTCAAGGTCCGCTTTCCAATCAAAGATGGCTCAAAAATATCATTTAAAAGTTCCGATTTTGACTTAAAGATTGAATACAGCCAGACATCCAGGCTGAATGAGGTGTCAGGATACAAGGCATCAAAGGATAACATTGCACTTGCAGGCAACAACGAAATCATAATCGTCAAAAAGAGACATTTAACACAGGCGAAACTGGAGATGAAAACGCTTTTCAGAATGTTTAGGACAAGGTCTGAGGGATGGCGTACGGGCACTTTAATCAGACTATTCTATCTTTTCTCCCATCCTGTATTGGCAAGAAGAAGGATATGGATTCATATGGACCTTCCCTACGGTGCGGGAGACAACGGCCTGGAGCTTTTCAGATACGCAAATTCACAAAACTCCAACATCCGGCATTACTTTGTCCTTGACAAGTCCCCCTTAAGGGAAGAGGAGTATCTCGTTTTGCCGGCAAAGGAGAAGCTTAAACGTTTGGTCGGCCTTACGAAGGGCGATGAAAACTTCATGAAAGTAAGAGAAATCGGAAAGGTCATCCCATACCGCTCAGTAAAGCACAGGATGTATGTGCTCTTTGCCGAGTTCATCATAACATCACACCCCGACAACACGGTAATCTATCCGTTCTGGGGAAACTACAAGCACCTTTCAGGTCTTGCAAGGTCAAAGACAGTGTTCCTCCAGCATGGGGTTACAAAGGACAACGTTTCAGAGTGGCTCAACGACTACGACAAGCCTTTGGCAATGATTTCATGCGTATCCGAGAGAGAAAAGGAATCATTCAAAAACCCGGAATACGGCTACGACTCTGAAATCGTCAAGGTCTTGGGATTTCCGAGGTTTGACAGGCTTGAAAACAACAGCAGAAAGGAAATCGTCCTGATGCCGTCCTGGAGGCGCCAGCTTGACCAGCTCTCTGCGGCGGAGTTTGTCAAATCAGACTTCTACAATAATCTCAATGCACTTTTAAGCAACAAAGAATTCATTGACTGGGCAACAAACGAAGGCTACACCCTGATATTCAAGCCCCACAGAAACCTGCACAAGTTCATCGACACCTTTACAAAACATCCAAGTGTCAAATTTGATTTAAACCTTTCAAACTACTCCGAAACCTTCAACAACGCATCCATACTCGTCACAGACTATTCATCGGTTGCATTTGACTTTGCATACATGAAAAAGCCGGTAATTTACTATCAGTTCGGACAGAACTATCACTTTGATGTTGAAAACGCATATTTCAGCTACGAGGAGGACGGTTTCGGACCTGTGTGCAGAAGCCAGGATGAGCTTAGGGACTACATCCTTAAAATCATCGACAACAATCTCGAGATGGAGGAGACCTACAAGAAAAGGGTTGACGACTTCTTCAAATACCATGACAGGAACAACTCAAGAAGGGTTTATGAGGAAATTCTTAAGCTGGACAACTATTACTAATTCTTTTATATTTCAAAATACTAATTTTAACCATGGAATTCATGGACGTATTACTTAAAAGAAGATCAACCAGAAAATTTTCGGATGAAAAGATTACCAAAGACGAGCTTGACAAGATTCTCAAGGCAGGACTTTTGGCTCCCTCAAGCATGAACAGAAAGCCTGTAAACTTTCTGGTGGTTGAGCGAAAGGAAACATTAAGCCAACTTGCAAATGCAAAGGACCATGGCTCACAGCTCATTGCCGGAGCAGACAAGGCAATCGTCGTCATTGCAGACACAATGGTTGCAGACACATGGTGTGAGGACTCATCAATCGCTCTCACATATCTTCATCTTGCAGCCACCGATTTGGGAATCGGAAGCTGCTGGGTTCAAATCCATTTAAGAGAAAAGGACGGCGTCGATGCGGAAGAGATTGTAAGGGACATCGTAAAAATAGACAATCATTACAGGATTGTGGGCATCATGGCTTTGGGCCATTCCGACGACATTCCCGAACCACATACGATTGATGACATCGACAAGGAAAAGATTCACTTTCTTGTATAACCGAATTCACCCTTGTTTAGTGACAAAATCTTTAAATATTCTCAGGTCAAACTATGGGTAAGGAGTTGTTAAAATGCACGTTAAGGATTTATTGGATGATTTGGACATTAGAATAAAGCTGCCTCAGCACTGGTATTCCACAGACATTGCAAACGATTTTGAAGAGCCTACCCTTCTTGAAAATGATGGGATAATCAAGATTGAAGCCAGAAGCGGAGAAGATAGAAAGGTCATTGTCATAGATGTCGATGACGGCATGAGCGTCGTTACAGTATTTGCCGACGGCAAGGTGATAGGAGTCAAGTATCTCGAAAACAAGGATGACTTCGAATATATAGGAAATCCGTCAGAGCTTTATTTCTAGGATTTCAGTTTCAACACGACGGCGCCGCTTGAAACGCCGACGATTGCACCTACAAGCACGTCAAATGGGTAGTGTACCCCGACATATATTCTTGAAAAGGCGAGAAGAAATGCAAAGAGTACCAACAAACAAACCACGGCCTTGTTTTCGCGAAGCGTCCAGACAAGAACGCTCACCACGCTGAATGTTGATGATGTGTGGCCTGAGGGAAAGGAATTCGGCTCGGTAGGTATTGTAAGCTGGCGAACATTTTCAAGAACGGTAAAGGGCCTCGGTGAGTGGTAGGCAAGCTTAAGGCATGCAGCAATCACACCGGACAATACCAACGCATAAAGGCACATCTTGGCAATTTCCAAATACCTCTGCCTTTTGTAATGCCTCAAGACCAGAATCGCCAAAACGCAGATGACAAGCAGAGTCACGAATCCTCCGCAGTCGCTAATGTGCGGCATTATCACATCAAAGGCAGGATTTGCACAGCCGTTGTTAATTAAATAGAATAAGTCAATGTTTAAGCTCATCGGTATTATTTTTAAAGCAGCAATTTAAATATTTTTGTTTTAAGAACGCCCAATAAAAGATTTTCAAAGTCAACTTGCAAAATATTTAAATAAACTTTATAATATATTCATAAATAACAAAAAAATCTATGGAGGTTAATGAAATGGCAGATAAAAAAGCTCCTGCAGACGGCTGGCCGGTAATCAGTGGGGATTACATTGTGGGCGATCCTGAAAGTCCTGTTGCTGTAACCACACTTGCCTCTCACATTGAAGGAGAGCTTTCAGGCGCAGCGATTGCAGGTCCGTGCAAAACAGAAAACCTGGGAATCGAAAAGGTTGTTGCAAACATCATCTCAAATCCCAACATCCGCTTTTTAATCGTCACAGGCGCCGAAGTGCAAGGCCACATCACAGGCCAGAGCATAAAGGCACTGTATGAAAATGGTGCGGATCCGGACAAAAAGAAGATAACCGGTGCAACCGGAGCGATTCCGTTTGTTGAAAACATTCCTTTGGACGGTATCGAAAGGTTCCAGAACCAACTTGAAATCATTGACCTGATTGACACCGAGGACACAGGTGCAATCAACGCCAAAATCAAGGAATGCGTTGAAAAGGACCCTGGTGCCGTTGAAGGCGAACCTATTGTCATGGAAGTCGATGAGGAAAATGAAAGGATGGTAATCGTTTCCAAGGACAAGAAGGACAAAAAGGAAGCTGAAGAATAGCTTCGGCTTTCATTTCTATTTTTTTTTTTTTAAGATTTTTCACATTATCACAAAAACACATTTGTGTCTTTTTTTAAAATATGCAGTAAAAACAGTAAGGTTTATATACTACCTAAAAGATATAACTATTTACGGCAATGATATGTTGAATTTTTTAAGAAAATCTTGTAATAATCGCAAAGTTTATATACTATTAATGCTAACATATTATTGCAAATTGTAGTTCATTTGGAAATAAGCATTTCACCAAAAATGTTTTTTTCCAAAAAAGATAGTTGAAAGCCAACCACAAAAAGTGGGATAATAAGCAAAGTAGGTGATAACGTGAACCATGACCATTCAATCAACTGGAGCGACAAGGTAAAAAGCCTTGACAAGACAATCCGTGACGAAATCGGAATTGAAGGCGAAAACGAGGCCAAACACATTCTAATCAAGGTCCAAACCAAATCAGCCGAACCAATCGAGCCGGCATTCATCGTTGGAGAGGACGAAGTGTTTCTCGACCTGTTTGTCCTTTCACCGCAGGGACACGGAGTGACATCAACAACCGTCCTCAAGGATAACATCCAAAGCATCGGAGTTATCGGAGGCGTGTCCACCGAGAAGGTTGACCCTTCGGAAGTTCCAGAAGCACCTCTTTTGGATGATGTCGACGGGCTCTACCAATAGCCCGCCATCAAAGACTAATGACCATGAAACAACATATTACACTAAAAAATCACAGATGTGCTTGTTTCAACCACCACCAATGATGTGGCCGCCAACCACATCATAAAAACATCAAAGGGGCCAAAACATGAACAGATTAAAACTGAAGGATATCGCCGAGGTTTACACCGGCCTCTCTTACAGGCGATACCTTAGAGATGATGGAGAAGAATTTGAAGTAATAGTGCAAAGATCAATAAAAAAGGACGGAATCCTGGATGACTTCCAGAGACTGAAACTCAATCCGGAAAACCTAAAACCTCACCATTTCACCCATCCGGGAGATGTCCTTATGAAGATGCCGTATCCATATGATGTGGTATGCGTCAAAAAAGGGGGACTTGTCATAAGTGACAGGATAGCCATAATAAGGCTTCATGAGGGCTACGACCCCTCATTCATATCCCATCTTCTAACCAACGCCCACGTCAAAAAGCAGCTTTATGAACTCTCATCAACCGAAAGAATACCTCATGCATCACTTAGACAAATAAAGGAAATTGAGCTTCGAATACCTGACCTTGAAACACAGGTGAGATACGGCGAGCTTTTAAACACAATAAACGAGAAAATCGAAGAAGACCTGAAAGTTGTGGAATATGATAGAAACCTCAAGGAGGGAATCTTGAACAAGCTCTGGGGTGATTTGGGTGAATAGGCCAAAATCATCACGAAACTACAAGATTTTAAGAAACATCCTCTCAAAGACACGCCAGGTCGAACTTTCCCCGGACGTCTCATACCTTCTCGTCTATTCGTTCTTATACAAGTACTGCTCAGACCTGCTTAAGGAATACTTTTTAAGCGTCATCGAGGACAAGGCGGTCACATTGGATGAGGCATACGAAAACGACATGTCCCACCAGCTTTTAAGGAGGGACGCATTCGAGATGTTCGGATACCACATCAAAAGCCCCGACTTCTTTATAGATGAGGTGATAAACAGCTCATACTCAGAGAGGTTTTTCATACACAAATTCTTCAAGGCATTCTCAGAAAACGTCGAGTTTCCAAAAAACTCCAACTACGAGAAGTACTTCAACTTCATTTTCGAAAGCGTGGAGCAGGAAATCAACCTCAACAAGTTTGAGTTTGAAGGCGAAAGCCATCTCATCGTCAAGGACATCATCTATTCAATCTCAAAGCTCGACGTTCAGGAAAGGAGATATCCGTTCGAAAGGGTATTCGACAAGTTATGCCAGTCCAAGCTCATGAACATCGACCATGATCCGGACTACATCACGGACATGCTGTCGGCAATAGTGAGCTCAATCAAACCGAAAAGTGAAAATGTCTACAATCCGTTTTTAAGGGATGCATCATCCATAATAGATTTGAAATGGCATTACGAATGGGGATTCGGCGCAAGCTACGGAAAGGGACTGGACAAGATTACATACTGCTCAAGCATAGTCAAGCTTTACCTGAACCACTTCGATTTGGACAGTGTCTTTCTCGAGTACGGCTCTCCGCTGGAATCCGTGGGCATCGACTCAACATCCTTTGACGTGATCATCTCAAGAATTCCTCCGATAACACCTAAAAACCTGAAGAGACTCAACAGCGCACAAAATGCCGAAATGGCAAAAAGAAACAAGAGAAAGCAGCTTGAGGATGTCCTCACATCTAGGTTCGACATGGATGAAAACTCATTCATGAGGGATGATGAGCTAAACGAGGCCCTTGAAAACATCCTAAGAAAGATTGATATTGAAAGGGGCTCTGAGATGGAATTCTACGGCGAATTCGAGTCACTAAAAGACAGCGAGTACCTGTTTTTAATAAACCTCATAAACTGCCTTAAAGACGACGGGGTCATGGCGGTCAGCATGTCACAAGGGTTTTTGTTTAAAAACTCACTTGAAACATTAAGAAAATACCTGACTGTTGCTAAAAATTACGTCGATGCAATCATAAGCATTCCCGACGGCATTTCAAGACCTAACCGATCGGAAATCATTGTGGTGTTTCGAAAAAACAAGTCAACCGATGACATAGTCTTCATCGACACATCAACCGACTATGACACCAAAAGAAGTCCGTATTCCGTTCCGGGGCTTTTCAAAAGAAACCTGGTGCTTGACAATAAAACCATGAACCGTGTAGTTGACGCATATGTCAAAAGAAAAAGCATTGAGAGGTTCTCAAATGTTGTCAGCCTTTCAGAAATTGAGAAAAACGAGTTCAACCTTGCAATTTCAAGGTATGTGGATACGTTTGAAGGAGAATTCATATCCCTCAGGGAGCTGAAACACCAGAAAGAGGATATGGAATCCAACCTCAAGGAACTGAACAGAAAAATAGATATGATGATGGATGAACTGAACATCAGGTTGTGATATCATCATAGTCAACGTTTACGTTTGGAGAATCTGAATTTGGACTATCTTCAGCGCCTGTAAAGTATGACAGGTGCATGAGCTCGTCCTGGAAGGTGTAGAGGGTTCCCATGCCCTCATCGTTTTTAAAGTCAAAACGACTTTCCAGGCCATTGTTTTTTGACTTTTTGACCTTGCTGTCAAGAGCCTTTGAAATCCTATCTTTTATTACATCAATATCGATTGTAAAGACCGAATCGTTGATTTCGGCATCGATTAGATAGCTTTTAATGATTTTTTCATGGTACTGTCCGTAGACGTCTGAGTTTAGAAATATCTCAAAGCCTTTCATCTCACCGTCAACAAGTACCACAACTCCGCTTTGTCCTTTTTTTATATCAAATGCATCAGCAAACTCACTTAAATCCACCTTTGCATTGTCATAGCTTTCAGACATTGCCTGGGTCGGTGATGAAAAGTCCCTGCTGTTTTCAAGAACGTCAATTGCATCCCAAACGGCACCTTGTTCATCGCCGTTTGCTATTGATGCCCTTATCTTTGCGCTGCGTGTTCTGTAGTTTGCCATATAGTTGGAATGTTTGAACTCGTGCTTGTATCCCCAGCGTCCGTGTTCTGTACAGTTTACAGGCACCTTCATTTCGCTTTTGGCCTCGATGAGGATTGTCGCATTGACGATACGGTTCTGGTCTCCTCCGATTATCTCCTCACCGTCTACAAGAAGCAGTGGTGTCACTGCATTGTTTTTCACAACAAGTGTGTTGACTGTTGATGTTTCACATTCCTTGACTTCAACAAGGCCCAGCTCAAAGCCTTTCTTGAGGGTTATCACATCAAAGCCGTAGTTGGCTGGCGTTTTAAGTGGAATTATCGCAATGTTTTTGTGGACCTGTGCGTCCATAAATTCGAGGTCGTTTAGAATTGATATCATCCTATTCACCTTCGAGGCTTTTCTTGATGAAGTCCACATCTATCTTTGAGGGATTTTCGCACAGGTAGTGAACATCGCTTTCAGGGTTTTCAACCTCTTCGACATACTCTTCTGAAGTCAGTACCTTTGCTATTGCAATTGAATCTGTGACGAATTTGATTTTTGCAAAGTATTCGTCGTTGATTTTATCGTACAGTCTGCCTCCGCTCATGCATCCTTTTACAACGGTGTGGGTGCTGTTTGCAACATAGCCTATTTTTCCGAAGTATCTCATTTCGCATGCTATGGCTTCGGTGTCGTATTTGTTGTCTGGTTCCTTTACCAGTTTCACTATTGCGTCTATTTTCAATGGTTTTTGACCGTGAAACTTGTGTAGTGCGGTTATTGTTATATACATATATTATCACCTTGTGTATATATTGTGTGTTAAAGTATTTAAATCTATCTCAGGCATCGGCGGTAATTATCTTTACATAATTAATTATACTATTTCGGAAGTTTTCATTATACTATTTTGGGAGTTTTTGTTATACTATTTTAGAAGTTTTCATTATACTATTTTGGGAGTTTTTGTTATACTATTTTAGAAGTTTTCATTATACTATTTTGGGAG
>JAFRFD010000099.1 GCA_017434525.1 Methanobrevibacter sp. | reverse complement strand
TATATTCCTTACAGAAATGAAATTCAGGATATTCTTGAAAGAGAAGGATTAGTTGAAAATCGCACAAATTCTTTAGGCGAAGAACAATTAGTTCAGGTATCAACTGCTGAGGAGATTTTTAGTGCAGGTTGTGATTATGTCTTAAAATTGTTAAAGAGAAATGGAGTACTATAATGGCTGATAAAGAACAGCAACTTCTTGATCTCTTTGAAAAATATAAGAAAGACTTAGATGGTGGAAGACTTGAAGCTCTTTTTGAATTTACTGAAGAGTGTGAAAAAGAATTAAAGCAAAGTCCTAAGTATGGAAAAATTACTACTGCGATTATGCATTCTTATATCATGAGTGCTTATCAAGTAGGACGTAAGCGAGCAGAAGACTACTATAAAGCGCTAAGGAAAGATGAAGAAGAACGCAGATTTCATTTAACATGTGAAGAAACTCCACCTGATGGGGAATTGGTATACTGTGTCGGTAAAGACCATTGTACACAGAAGGAATTGTCCGGAATCTATTTTTATCATAGTGGATATTGGTGGACTGATGAACAGCGTAAGTCTGACGAATGCTGGTGGGATGGTACTGGCATAAATGATTATGTATTTTATAAATGGATGAAAATTCCAAAGGATTAATTATATGGAAATTACAAAAGAAGATAATACTACTAAGGACAATCCTCTAACAACAGAAGTTCAAAAAATGGATTGGCTGAATAAGAGAATAAAGAATTTAGAGTATCTGCTAGAATATGATTCTAACGTTGATGCTGAAGATGTAGAGTGCGATTTACAGATGTTTCGAGAATTACTTTCTATTAAAATAGCTACTTGTCGTGCCAGTGCTGTTAAGAAAATAAAGGATAATTTATCCAAAGATGTAGCAGAGTTTTTAAAAGATTTTGGTACTGACCTTACTGATGCAGAAAAAATGAGTATTAAATCTCTAATCTGTTTACGGACTAAGTGTTAAAATTTCATATATAAGAATGATGAATTTTAAATAATAAGGATAGTTAATATGATGAAAAAAGTATACTTGAATGAATTAACAAAAGGGAAAACTGATACAGAACCCCTAGACATGAATGCAAATAGATTAAAGACAGAAGAGAGAAAAATTCAATGGCTTGAGAATGAAATCAAGGACCTAGAATATGTCCTTTCTAGCGACTGCATTAACAGAAACCTTAAGCTGAACCAGCTTCAGATGTACCGAGAACATTTGGATATGCTTAAAAATAAACAGGCCGAAACAAAGTTGGAACTTGAAGAAGAAAAAATTCTTACTATGTGTAATATAGCCTGTGAAGAATTTTTCAAGCAACCTGCTATTACAGATATTTTGAAGATGGCACCCGTAGAAAATTTGGCCCATGACATTGCTGAAGAATTGGTTACCCGTGCATGGTCTTTATTAAAAGCAGATGAAACAAATAATAACTCAAACAAGATGATTTGGCATCCATACAAGGATTGTGGAGATGCTCCTAAGGTTGCCGAATATCAAAAGGATGTTTTCCTCTGTAAAGTTCAAATGTACCATAGTGATAATGACGAACCAGTTGGCACGCCTATCCATCAGGTACTTTTGTGTGATGATGGGGGCGTTTTTTACGGCTTCCGTAAAAACGATGGTGATTGCTACAATAAAGTGATTGCATGGACTGAAATTGTAGAATAAATAATGGACAAGAATATTATTAGAAAAAGGTAAAACAATGAATTATTTAGCAGAAAATACTTTTCTCACAAAAGAAAATTATGAAGAAAGACTTGAAGAGATTAAGTCTTGGTTTGACAAAGAAAATGAGGCAGGTGATTATGATGCGCTGTCTAATATAGAAGAACTAAAACTTCAATGTGAAGCGAAGGATGCTTACATTAGGCATTTAGAAGCACCTGCTATTGCAACAAATACTCAATATGTAGTAGAATATATTGGCGTGAAGGATGATAGAAAGTTCTATAAGTATGGCTATTATAATACAGAAGCAGAAGCTCTTGCCGTATTTGATATATTAAGTCGTGAAAATCCATATATTTCATATATGAAAGTATTTGACTTAAATAATAAGATTATAAAAGAAATGGAATGTGGTAAGTAATGAATAAAGTATTGGAAGATATAACTAATGAAGAAAATATTGGAAATTTTCCAAAACATGTCTGGATTGAATTTGTATCAGATGAGTTAAAAGATAAGCTATTCAAGTTAAAATCTAATAATGGCATGGTTCCGCTTGGAACAGTGGATGAAATTGTGCAGCTATTTGTCAATGACATCGAAAAAATCGGAAATGCACTTGAAAAAGAACGTGAGAAATTAAAGTCACACGCACTTATTGAATTTCCGACTAATGTGTGACGGAGTTGGTTCGGGTTCAAATCTCGGCAGGCGGACTAAAATATGCGGCTATGGTGTAACTGGCAACACGATAGTCTTCCAAACTGTAGTTTCGGGATCGTACCCCGATAGCCGCTCTAATGAATTATATAGAATTGAATGATAAAGGTAAGCTCGGAAGTGATGAGCAAAAACTTGCCGACTATTTTGGAGTCGGCAATTATACTACATTCTATAAAAAACATTTTATACAAAATAGATTTAGTATTACAAAAGACGATTTTATTGCTGGCGTTATTCCAGTCATGTTTTCAGCAATGAAAAAACTGGGTATCGAATATAAACATGACGATTATCCAGAACAATTAAGAAAATATCTTTATCGTAAAATTTGGGAAACAAAACTTGGCTATATAAAAGACAAAGTATTTAATGAATATTTAATAAATCCAATTTTTATAAAACCAAAAGATAAATTAAAGAAATTTACCGGATTTTTATTAAATTCAAGAGATGACTGGTTTCTTACAGATGGTGCTGCAGATGGAACAAATATTATTTGTTCAGAACCAGTTAAATGGGTTACAGAATATCGTATTCCTGTAATTAACAAAATTCCTAGAGATTATTGTAATTATTTCGGAAATCCAAATATACAGGTAGATAAATCGGTTGTTCAAAATATGATTGATGACTGGGCAGATTCTCCTAAGGCATATTGCTTGGATGTAGGAGTTTTAGATACTGGCGAGACTGCTTTAATAGAAATAAATGATGCGTTTAGTTGCGGTAGTTACTCAATGAGTGCTGAAACATATGGTGATTTACTGACAACAAGATGGAATGAGTTAAAAGGTTGACGATAGTCAATCTTTTTTCTATATTATAATCAAAAGCTATTAAAGGAGTAAATCATGGGTGCATTAGTATCGAAAGAATACGCAAATGAATTGTTAGAAGAACTCAAAAAGGCCGCAGAAATTAATCCTGCTATGTTTAATCAAGAAAAGATTAAAACGTTCTACGAAGACCTTTATGGAACTGGTGATCAAGGAATTGGACAAGTCTTTGCTGCACTTGACCATGTTTATGAAGAAGAAATCCGTTTTACTGACGAAGAAATTAATGAAATCAAAAAGGTTGTTGGAAAACACGGTTTTGAAATTTTAGAAGAATACAAAAAAGAACCAAAAGAAGAAGCGAAGGCACGTTTAGGAAATGATTACAATCCAGTTCGTGATGATTATAGCTTTATTGGTAAGCTTGGTGAAAAAGAATTTGTTTTTCAGGTATGTAAGTTGAAAAAGAAAAACGGTGGTTTCATTGAAGATGCAAAAAACGGATTAGTTCCTATGTATAATATTAATCAGTTTTGTGCAAATGAAAAAACAACTAAACACTTTTTTACTACACCTGCTGTTCAATTTATTATGTTTAATTATATTGACGCGGATTTTAAGGAAATGATAAAGTGTCTCGATGCTGGTTTGAATTTAAAGCAGTTTGAACAAAATAATAATGATGATTATTATCATGTAGTTAGCGCACTTGAAAATTTGGAACTTGAAAAAAGTAAAAGAGGTAAAGTTCGAAGCCGTTTGACTATTCTCAAGAAATATGAAGAATCATTAGAAAAGAAGAAAGCTAAAAAGAAGAGAAAATAATGCGGTGTTGTAATTGTCGATACTGTTATGTAAATCCATGGGACGAAAGTGATTGGACCTGTGGTATTTTTGGCAGTAATGCTGAAGACATGATAACCGAAGATAAAAATGGAGAATATGGTTGTAGGTATAATTCACAGTTTCTTAAGAAAAAAGAACGAGAATTAGATGACTGGTGGCATACTGAACAAATAAAACAAGCAGAACGGATAGAATTAAGACAATCATTGAAATCAGTTCCTAAAGGAATTATAAAATTAGAAGGTGCTGATGAAACTGATTTTCTTGATTACTTTATGGCGATTAAATAAAAATAGCGGGTTTTTAACCCGCTTTTCTTTTATTTACTTCCTATGAATTCTACTGCAAATTCTTGATCAAAGAACGATTGACCATAATTTCTAATCATTCGTTCTTTCCATTCATCATCTCTACCTGGAGTACAATTCCAACGAATTTTAGACGGAATAAATGAATTTTGTTTTTTTATAGCTCGCTTCCAGATTTCATAAAATCCATGGTCAATACCATGTGGTGTAGAAAGTAAAATCATTTGTGCATCTGGTCTGCTAGCTTGTGTAGGAAATACAGTCATTAAGAAGTTATCAAAATCAGACTTTCTCATAAATGCTGCTTCATCTACAATTAATAAATCGATACTTTTTCCTCTAATTGCACTACTGGAACAAGGAGCAGCAATTATATAAGAATGATTTTCAAATTGTAGTTTTTCATTACAATTAGTTGTTGCAAATGGTCTCATAAATTCTGGGAGATTACAATATATTTCCCTTATTTTATGTAAAATTTCTTTTGCAGCATCTAATTTATGACTTATTATTGCAACTGATTTATCTGGATTAAAAATTATATACCAAAGAGCATAAATTGCAATAATTGTAGTTTTTCCACATTGCCTTGGTGCTAAAACAATTTGATTCCTTCTCCCAGCATTTTCTGGTTTTAATCCATCAGAAAATTTCTTGAGTAATTTTTTCTGAAAGGAATATGGTTTGAAGGTATCAAAACCATGATCAGTTAATATTTTTGTATAACGTGAAAATTGTAAAACGTTTTTTGAACATTTCTTTAAAATGTTTATTTCTTTTATATTCATTTTATCTTCTTTAATTTTTAATGTTTACCTTCGGATAATCCATGTCTCAAGACATATCATGTTCCTCCGCTATGGGTTTTTGAAGGAAAACCCTTCCGCCTCTATGGCGTACTGCACTGTCGTCTGACAATACGTTTTTGGAAACCTGAACGGTTTATTTATAAAACTGCCTATTTACAAATATAGCTATTTTTACTATATTATATGTTAAGAATATTATCTTATCTGATTTTTTAGGAGTAATAATGTTTAAAAAATTTCAGGAATACACAATTTATTTCTTTTATACAAGCGGTTCGGGCAGTTTATCTTTTTTCGAAAGCCTTTATGTGATTTTACTGCTTGCTGAGCTTGTATCTCCTTTTCTTTGGATATATGCTATTTTTAAACTGGGATTTAATTTAGTTACTATTTCTTGGGGTATTTCTACATTGGTTTATTGGTTGACTATGGGTTTAGGACATTATCTTTCAAAGTCTAAATCAGGCCTTAACCGAGTTAAATATGATAAACTTAGTATCGAAGATAAACGATTTACACTTAAATTGTCAATGATTTTGTTTTTACACCTATTCTCGTGTGGTATCATGGCTGTAGCATTGCCATTTATTATAATTATTGCTATTTTTAATGTAATCTTTAACGGTATTACAAAACAAGTTTTTCCAGATCCAGTAAAAAAGAAAACAAGTAATGAACTTTCGGAAGAGTATGATTCATTAATCAAGGACTAATATATGGTTGATAATAACAGTTGCTTAAAATATAAGTATCTTACAATCAAAGTTACAGCAGAACGAAATCCAGTAGGAGCAATGTATGATTGGACTTATACTGTAACCGGTATTGACGCATTTAATGATGTCAATGTTCTTGGTTATTATGACGAAAAGAAAACAGCTCCTGTAGTCCTTATGAGCAATAAGACCATCTTTGAGTATGACTGGACTACAATTCCTTCTCGTATTCGTTCTGGTATCTGTAAGGGCTATATGGACATGTTCAAAGACGATAAACACATTATTATCGTCAGTGAAGCAGTTTCATTCGAAAGTAGTGTTACTGGAGTACCCTTTGGTGTAGAAGAAGCTGGATTCAAATTGTCTCATGCATTCGAAGGATATACTTTACAGTTTATTAATCCTGCAGTATATGAAACTGTAGAATCAGAAAATTTCCTACATAATACAATTAGTGAAGAAGAACGCAAGAAGAAACGTGAAGAAAAACTGGATGCTGAATGGAAAAAGCGTTTTGGAAGTATTCCTGAAGAACAACGCCCTAAGATTGTTTTCGAAGATGAAATTAAAGTAGTAGAAAAGCAAATTAAGAAGCCATTTTGGACAGATGCTAAACTCGGTTGTGTAGCATTACTTGTGTCTATTGCATTTGTTATTGGTTTGGGAATTATTGCTTCTAATTTGATGCATCGTTATCAAGCATGGTTAGACGAACGTTCTGCAGAGGCAATGGCAACAAATGTTACTAAGACCATTACAAAGAATCCATATTCTAGGGCACAAGCAATGGCTTTGGCTATTGACAGCATGTCAGTCTTTGAAGATGGAACAAAGGATTCACTTGATGTAAAGGCGTTAGCTGATTCTATCTATGCAACAGATTTGAATCATCGTGCTGATTCTATTGCACAAGCAACAATTAAGCATGATAGTCTTATTGCTGAATTGCCAAAAGAAAAGAAAGTTCAGATTGAACTTGTAGCCGTTATCGAAGATGGTATTACTACAAGAAAAGTTCAGACTGCAGCAGTATTAGATACAATTAGAGAAGCAGATATGAAGCATTTGACTAAGACTATTACTGTAATGGCTACAAATATGGCTAAGGACAGACAGACTGAAATCGATACTTCTAAAACTTATTATAGAGTTTCTAAGATTAAGACTGAAAACTTCATTTCTTTGGAGTAATCTATGGAAGAATTACTTAAAAAATATTTAACGATGATTGTTTTCTTAGCCGGTTGTGCATCGTTTTATTTTATAGGTGAAATTTGGCATAAACCGGCATTTCAGAAAGAAATTGTAGAAGATCGTAAGTTTTCTATGCCAGTAACTATCGAAATGTATACTGTTATCAATGATGGCGTTACAAGACGAATTGTTGCATCCAAAGTAGTAACTGATTCTATTACTCACAAAGATACAGAAATGGTTAATAGGTCTATCAAAGAAGCAACACATAAGATGATTGCTTTGAGACAGAAAGAAATTGACCATAATGAACGGTATTGGAGAAATGCTAAGTTTGTCGATGTAGGTAAGGAAAAAGATTTTACTCCAGTAGACATTTCTTTTATAGGGGATGATAACTAATGGATAATCAAGAGCATCATCCATACATTGTCAGTATAGGTTCATCGTATGACGGTGATCATTATATTGGCAATTCAGAATTGTCAAAATCTGAATTTGTAATTCTTGGCGTTTCAGGTATTATATGCATGGCAATCTTTTTAGGTTTAATGTTTTTTGCATTTACCCAAGTAGATTTAGATAAAGACAAGTCATTTGGTAATGCTTGTCTTTGTGCAGGTTGTCAACGTTGTAAGGATGCAAATGACAGAGTAAGAGCTGAGGAAGAAGCAAAACGAGCTGAAGCAAGACAGAAGTTTGTTGCTGACAGTATAGCACGTTATGAAGTTCTACATGATAGTTTAATAAATGAACTTCAAATTCAAGATAGTGTCAATGCTGAACTTGCAAAAGAACATAAAATTAAAGTTGACTATATTGCATTTATCGATGATGGTGTTACTTCTCGACAAGTAGTAGTTAATACTGTGACCGATTCTCTTTCTCCAGAAGATATGACATTACTTGGTAATTCTTTTGGTGAACTTGCTTATACAGCGGCAAGAGAAAGACAAAACGAAATTGATAACAATAAGGAATATTACACAAAGAGGATTGTAAATGAAGAAAACTAAGAAATATGATTATGCTGAAAATCTTTCAGATGGTTATCCTGTTGTAAATATGGATTTAAAGCATGATATTCCAGATGAACCTGAACCAGAAGTAAAACCTTATATTTCAGCAGAAAAACCTCATTATGGAAAACCGAACTTTGGTTATAATTTTATTGTAAGATATGGTAAAGCTATGCAAATAAATACATTCATTGCTATGATCGTCTTTGTCTGCCTTATGGGTGTAACTCTGTTTATGACTAATGCTGAGATTTCAGAACGTCAAGTTAATGCAACAACAACTGTTACTGTTGTTCAGCATGAACCAAAACAAGATATTCCTACTACATTCTCTAAATTCTTGAATAAGCATGTAGAAGGAAATCCAGAACTGATCGCAAAATTCGATTCTTTAATGGAAGCAAGACGTATTGCAACATTAGAAGAACAGGAAAGAAATAGGCAACGTATTCGTGATAGTCTAGCTCAGTATATTCATGTTAGAGATTCTATCAGAGCTGAATTGTTAAGAGAAGATAGTATTAAGGCAGAACTTGAACGTGCAAAGAAAGTCAAAATTGACTATATCGCTGTTATTGATGATGGTATTACTAAGAGAACTGTAAATGTCAATTCTGTTGCAGATACATTAACACCGGAAAATACAGAAATTTTGGGTAAAACTTTCCATACTGCCACATTTCAAGCAGCTATTGATAGACAAAAAGAAATCGATAAAACTAGGAATTATTACAAGCATCTTAGGTTGAAGACTGAAAGCTTACTATAAATAATACATGGTAGCTGAGGTAAAAAATACAGATGCATATCCATGGTTATGTGGAACACTTAACGGTTTGACGAAACCAATAAGTGACGGAAATAATATAGTTTGTACTAATGAAACCGATACTGCGGATAGTATTGTTACTGACGCATATGATACATTTGGACTCAAGTGTGTCTATTATCGTGTAACAGAAGATTTACTTAGAGACAAGCTTTATGGTGAAGACCAGTTAAGAATGATTCTCAGAAGCTGGTATTTTAATGGATATGTTGAACAGTTGCCTCCTAATGTAAGAAGTTATCAATTACAGGGAATTTGGGGTGAAGATACTGTAACTATGTTTGCAAGTATCGACGCATTCAATTATTATTCAACATATGGTGGTGTTGATAAGAATACTCCAGAAGTATATGAAGAACAACCACCTTCTATTGGTGATATAATTTATATTCCTGCAAATGATTACTTTTACAGAATTGTAGACGTAAAATATTATGAACAAGCATTCGGTTTAAAACCACATACTTATACTTTTACATTAAAAGTTTACAAAGATAATAAGTATACAATTTCTGCAGATTCTCCTACATTATCGGATCCGAATGATCCAATTTATAAAGTTGCTCCCGATTTATTGCCAAGTCAATATCAAATTAAAGATATTTTGGCTACTAACGATATGGTCAATAATAGTGCAAAGGAAAATCCAGATCCATATAACAATATAAACGTCATGTATGACCCTTCTAAGGAAACAGGCGTATATATTGATGAGTTCTAACGGGTATTGACAAAAACCCGTTGTTTTGCTATATTTAAAAACAAGAAAACCATTTTAAAAAAGGAGAATAAATGGGCATTATTCTTGTTAAAGCATTTATTATTTCAGGTCTTGCTCTCATAATTTCATATTTTGGAATTAAGTTCATTATGAAACATATGAAGCAGTTTCTGATTATCCTTGGAACCTTAACTTTCTGTACTTGTGTCGGATTTGACATTTACTTCAGTAAGTTCTATCAGAAGAATGAAACTGCAATAAAGGTGTCTGAAGAAATCAAAGATGAATTGACAAAGGTTTCTGAGAAGTTCAATATACATGACTATGTGATTAAGAATCTTAAGCAGAAAGATGGCGTAAATATGACAGTCGTTTCTGAAATCGATACTGCATTATATGAAATCATTAATGTTTACAGAAAGATTTTAAATGACCCAAAATATATGCCATTGATTACAAGTGCAAATGATTATATTGGTCATTCTAAAAATTCGGCACATTATCATGGTAAAGCGATTGATATTCGAGTTAAAGATTTAGATAAAGCTACTAAAAAGAATATCATTGATGGAATCAAGGTAACACTTGGCAATAATTATACTGTATTACACGAAGATGTAGGAACAGCTAATGAGCATTTACATGTTCAACTCAAGAGGAGTTAATTATGAAAAATACATATGAAAAATGTGAATGCGGTAAAATCTGCTATAAGACAAAAATCGATGCACAGTTTGCATTATATAAGTGCGAAGCTGCAAGTCGATTGAAGAATGACCATAATAGACATGAGCAAAGAATTTACTTTTGTCCATTGTGTCAGACGTTCCATTTAACCAGTAAAGCTAAGTTACCAACTTGGCGGGAATATAGAGGAAAATAATTTTATTTTAGGGGTTTACAACTGAAATAGAATTTACTATATTTAACAACGTAAAAAACAAAAACAACTTTTAGGAAAAAAATTTTATATATAATTATAAAGGATTGAAACAAATGAAGTCTCTAAGTTTACAGTGTCAGTTACTCAGCAGCAGCTTACTCAGCTGGTGCTTGCTTAGTAGTGTACCTGTAGGGACTAAATAGTTTTAATCTGTATTAGATAGAATTTTAAGGTTCCTACGAAAGTTAGGGACCTTAATTTTTTATATAGCTCTATGTGGTAATTGGTAACCGACGTGACTCCAAATCTCGGGTTCTCTGTTCGAATCGGAGTAGGGCTGTAAAAACGGTTTGTAGACCAACTGGCAGAGTCGACGCACTCAAAATGCGTGTAGTGTTGAGTTCGAATCTCACCAAACCGATAAAAATAAAATAACGGTTCGTAGACCAATTTGGCAGAGTCAATGTCATGAGAGGGCATGTAGTGCGGATTCGAATTCCGCCGAACCGATATAAGGAGAGCTAGGCTAATAGGTAAGCCAGCACTTTGCTAAAGTGCCGCCCTTCGGGGCTTACAGGTTCAAGTCCTGTGCTCTCCGCTAAATAACGCTTGGTAGCCCAACTTGGCAGGAGGCACGTGCCTTAGAAGCATGACAGTGTGGTTTCGAATACCACCCAAGCGATAACCGGATGTAACCCAATTAGGCAGAGGTATTAGGCTTAAACCCTATTCAGTTTCGGTTCGAATCCGAAGATCCGGATAAAACGCCATATGACGGAATTGGTAGACAACTTGTTATATATAATATATGACAAGATTAAGAAGAGAATGGAAATGTAATTATTGTAATTGTATATTTGATTCAAGTACAAAATTACGTAATCATAAAAAAGAAGAACATTCAGAAGAATGCAAAAATCATATATTCAAATTAAATTTATCTAAACGTAATCCTAATGGGTGGGTATGTAATTATTGTGGTGAAAAATATGATTCTAAAAGACTTTTATATGAACATATACATGAATTACATCCTGAAAATTGTTTTTGGCAAAAAACAAATACAAAACAATGGATTTGCAAATATTGTAATTTAATATTTAATACACGTAATGAATTATTTGAACATTATAAAAGTTGTGATGAAAAATTAAAGCTTCCACATGATTCAAAAGGCCGAGTAATATCAGAGGTTGCTCATAAACATGCAGGTGAAACATTAAGTAAAAAATATGCTACAGGTGAATTAAAATACATTGCGCATCCTTGCTCGGCAGATTTAAGAGCAAAATTAGCTACAAATATGCAAGAACGTCGTCAAATTATAAATTTTCAATGTAATTATAATGAAACTGCTTGTAAATTTATTGATGAATTAAATATAAAAAATAATTGGCATTTACAACATGCATTAAATGGTGGTGAAATTAGAATTGGACCTTATAGTTTAGATGGCTATGATAAAGATTTAAATATTGTTTTTGAATATGATGAAAATAAATCAAAACATAATAGTTTAAAAGGTCAATTAAAGGATAAATATAGGCAACTTTATATAATGGAAAAACTAAAATGTAAATTCTGGAGATATTCCGAAAAACATAATTTATTATATGAAGCTACAATTGAACAAACAAAAATAGATATAGAGAAACTTGAAAAAATTATAGTATAATTATGACAAATTTTGAAATGTGAAAAGAATCACTTACTCCCGAAGAATGGGCGAGTAAGTTTGTTGACCTGGATTATTGTCCAAGATGTCCCGCATATAATTTCTGTAAAAGCTGTGATATAAAGAATCCAACAAATTCGGACGGAACAGTTAATACAGAAGAATGCAATAATACATGCAGGAAAAGATTCATGACATGGGCTAATGAAAATTAAGGGATTTACTATTATCGATATTTTTCCTATATTATACAATATTAAATAGGATTAAAAATCGATGCATAGTATTGACCATGATTATCGTTCATATAAACGTAGTCATAATTATGACTTGTTATGCAATAATGTACATGATGTTGCAGAAAGGCTTGAAAAGCTGGGTTATGAAACAAATGGTTTAAATGAAGAGCTTTATATAAAGCTACATATCAGCGAAAAGGAAACATTGTATCTATATATTCATTGCACTAGTGAAAAAGATACGATTCAAGTCGAAGACCAGCATTTAAGTATCAGGATTCCGACGACAATAGATGATTTTCCAAAACTGTTTAATAAAGAAAGTTATCTTGTAAAAGGAATACTTGAATATAGACAATTATTGAGACAGTTTAGACTATCAATGTCATCAAATCTTGATATGGCTATAAAAATGGATAAAATATAAAAGGGGTTTACAACTAGTAAATAATTTACTATATTATTAAATGACGATAACTTAGTAAAGGGGCTGAAATTCGGTTCGAGTCCGATTGAGTCATGGAATGATAGCCGTTCGACCCGGCGTTGGCGTGGATTGCCTGGCGGTTCGATACCGCAGTATCGTTATAATCTTTAATAAAAGTATATTTATGGAATTTAGAGTAATTAAAGCTGATTATAAGTCTAAATATGATTATTATTTTAATGGACGTAAAAAAGACATCCAGTATTATGTTGTTCAATATAAAAAAGATCCGTCATTTTTTGGACTTATTAAACATGATTGGCAAACTGCCGAATATAATGCGGAACAATTAGCTAAAAGTTCTTTATATAATGAAATTACTATTGGCTGTGCTCAGTCATGTTATAATGATAAAGATATTCTAGTTCCTGGTTTCGATAAAGCTATGGACTTACTTAGACTTATTAAGAAAAAACTTGGAGTTGACTGTGGACCAAGAAATGGTATTGTCGTTTATGAAGAATTACATGAAGGCAAAAAATCCAGTATTGACCATAATGCTTTAGCACGTAGTTATGATGAATTAATAGAGAAATAGGGGTTTACAAGATAGAAATAAATTACTATATTGTAATACATGAATATCAATGTAATAAATGAATCATCAAAAGGCTTACCACACGAATTGTTAACTGCAATTTCTGATTTTAAAGATTTTGATGCAATCAATGATATTGCAGAAGCATGGAATTTGAAAGTAGTAGGTGTTAAATTCAATTATACAGTTGATGAAAAACTAGAGAGTCAAGAAATTATCATCGGAGATAGTTTTTAGCGAAAAACAAAAAATAATTTTTATATATAATATAAAATAAGGAATAACAATGCAAAACTTACATTATACATCATTTGTAATCTCATCGAACTCCATGTTCGGTTATTCCTATTATATGATGGGGTATAGCGGCAAGTAAAGTTTATTATCAAACTTAAGCTTTATTTGTCGCAGGAAACTGCGACATTTTTTATTTTATAAAGCTATTTACAAACGATAATAATTTTACTATATTACTCCGCACAATAGATTTCTTGGTCCCTTGAGACAAACGTTGTATAGGATTGACTAAGGAAACACTCGGTGAAAGTCCGGGAAAAATTTAAAAGTCGTAATATTGTGATAATCGATGGAATCTCAATATCGTAGATTATGTAAATCAATACGGCTGTGTGAGACACTTAGGAACCATTAGGGCACTCACCATAATAAAAGCCTTAGTTCGGGATATTGAGTAATTTTGGCAGTTTCGGATAGCGGCAATTCCTGGAGGCTGTAACCCTCCCGCCCTAACGGGCTTCCGTAGGTTCGAGTCCTACAGCTGTCACTAACATTTGGGTAGACTGGTGGGATGGTGATCACCAGCGGACTGTAAATCCGCCGCCTCACGGCTTTGTAGGTTCGAATCCTACTCTACCCACTAAAATCGCTTCTGACGCTGTGCGAGAAAGAGGAATCTTAAACAGTGGTCGTGTTTGACGAGGTGAACAAGGTGGTAGGCCACTGAAGTTTAGCGGTATCTTCGGGTAAAAACCGTTGTCGAGTTTATCGCGGGGTGATGCAGTGGCTAGCAAGCAAGGCCCATAACCTTGAAGTCGTCGGTTCGAGTCCGACCCCCGCTACTAAATAGCATAAGAAGTTCCTATACGCCCAGTGGGCATCCGACTTGAAATCAGACTAATTACTTCTCGCTATTGCGCTTTTAGACTTAGTACGCGTCAAAAAGTCATTTTCCCCGGTGTAGCTCAGTTGGTAGAGCAGTTGCTTCATACGCATCAGGTTCGCTGGATCGTGACCAGCCACCGGGACTAACATAATATAGAGTGTATAAGTTAACATGACGCAACGGTGTTAACATCAAGTATATGTGAGTAATGGTCGGGTGCGGATTACAGCATATATTACTGAAAGATCGTCCTTGAGACTGGAAGAGAGATATAGATATTACACTAATATTTCGTGGCGTTCAGGAAATACTATATTATAACTTTTGAGGGAAACTATAGGAAGCAAAACGGACTGTCGGCTCCTATATACGGTGCGCAACGTCGAAGATAAGGTCTAGGGTTTGTAAGTTTCAGTATAGGCGAAACTTATACAGCACGGTTCACTGGTCACTATGAACCATTTTTCGAGGATTCGCCCAATTGGTGGGGCACCTGACTAGAAATCAGACGTGGGAAACTGCATGGGAGTTCGAGCCTCTCATCCTCGGCTAAAAATTTTTAACGAGGGTTACCCCTAATGGTAAGGGCGCGGTCCTGAACACCGCTGCGGCGTAAGCTGCTTGGGAGTTCGAGTCTCTCACCCTCGGTATTTAAAACGGGACAGATGGTTGCTGCCATTTGTAAGGAGTGATTACCTTACTAACCGTTTTATTTTTTATTATAAATATTAATGAGGTTACAGCAATAACCTCTTTAAAATAAAGGGAAAATAATTATGAAATTAGAATATAAATGGATTTGTCCAATTTGTAATGATGTTTTAAAAACTAGAAGAACATTATATAAACATCAACAAGAATTAAAACATTATAAACATGTTCCTAATAAAGAATGGAAATGTCCATTATGTAATGAACTTTTTGAATCTCGTCGTAAATTACAAAAACATCGAAAAGAAATACATAATAATAAAAAATTACCTATAAAAATAAATATTTGTTATTGTCAATTTTGTAATAGAGAATTTAATTATCAGTATAATAAAAAATTTCATGAAAATTATTGTTTATTAAATCCAAACCATGTAAAATATATTAGTCATCTAAATACTGAAGAAATTAGACAGAAAATTTCTAATAGCGCAAAAAAGAATGGCAAATCTGGTGGATATAGACAAGGTGCTGGGTATAAAAATATAAAGAAAGGTTTTTATAAAGGTATTTGGTGTGATAGTTCATGGGAATTAGCATTTTTAATATATTGTTTAGAACATAATATAACTATAAAAAGAAATACTGATAAATTCCCATATTATATAGAAAATGAATTACATTATTATATTCCTGATTTTATTGTTGGTAATACATATATTGAAATAAAAGGCCGTATAGATAATAAATGTAAATATAAATTTGAACAATTTCCTAAAGATAAACATTTAAAAATTTATTATGCAAATGATATGAAATGTTTTTTAAATTATGTATATAAAATATATGGTAAAGATTTTATCAAATTATATGATAAATTGAGTTAATAGCCCTCCGTGGGTTCGAATCCTACCACCGCCTCTAAATTTTTACACAAACCTGTGATTTAGGTCACAGGTTTTTCTATTTACAAATTAAGACTATTTTACTATATTATAGATTATGGATAATACAACTAGATTAAAAATATTAGCAGCGCAATACGCTGGAGATTCTCCGCATTCAATCGTTTCTGGTTTTTTAGCACCAGGAGCTTCTGTAGCTATATTCTTTATAGGTGTAATTATTGTTATTGGCATTATAGCCGCTGTTCTTGATCATTTTACAGAAAACCCAATAGAAATCTGGAAAGAAGTTCAGTATGATGATAGGGAACAGAAAAAGGAGAACAAAAATGATGTTCGGTAGTTTTATTATTTTCATGATTTTCTTGATTCTACTTTTTGGTGGAACATTTGCTTATATCTTTTTCTATGATATGGCATGGGAAAGATCTATTGCAAAAGTAGGTAAATATAAGATTAAACATGAAGGCGGTTTTTTCGTAGCCTATGTATATAATTATTTTCATGATTATGATACATGTAAAACAGGTTTTCATTATGAACGTATAGGTGAAAATTATACATGGCGAGATGCAGAAGCAATGGCTCAAAGTGCATCAGAAACAATTAAAAAATATTTCTTAGAGTGGAGTGAAACTCACAGGATTGTTTAATATTTTTGATATATGGGACAGTAGGTTCCAGCCTATTGAAAAGTAACTCTGCTTTTCTAACCATATATTATAAATATTAAAATGGTCACTGGAATGACCATTTAAAAATAAAGATAAAAATAAGGAGAATATATGTCATTAACATATAAATTAAATCGCACATGTCCAGTTTGTGGAAAACTGATTAATGATAAAAATAAATCTGGATATTGTAATAAACATAGAGATAGGACAGGCGCAAATAATTCATTTTATGGAAAGCGTCATTCTAAAGAAACAGTTGATAAAATAAAGAAAACTTGTGCTATTAGATCGCATGAATTATGGCAGAATGAAGAATATAGAACTCATGTGATTGATGGCGCTACTGGTTTAAAACGTTCCGAAGAATTTAAAGAAACTCAAAGGCAACGTGCTTTAAAACAATTTGAAAATAATGAACAACGTGAAATACGTTCAAAAATGATGAAACAATCTTGGGAAGATGGATTGATTCTTAAAAATGAACATTATTCTCCAAATTTTTCAAAAGAGCAAGTAGAATTCGGTAAAGAACTTAAAAAGATATTAGGTAAAGCATGCAATGATTTAGAGTGTAATGCGACTATAAAATATGATGATAAGTGGATATTTCCGGATTTTAAATTCAAAAATTTTATTATAGAATATAATGGAAATTTTTGGCATGCAGATCCAAATAAATTTAAAGCTGATGATATTGTTCATCATAATATAACAGCAAAAGAAATTTGGGAAAGAGATGATTTTAGACGTTCTGTCTTTGAGAAACAAGGATATATTGTTATAGAAGTTTGGGCAGATGACTATAAAGAAAACAAAGAAAAAATTTTAAATGAAATTGTGAGACAAATCTTATGATGCAAATACAAGGTAAATACGGTATTGCTGAAGTTTTTACAGATAATGTGTGTACAGAAGCATATACACAGATTCTTAATATTATGAATCAGTGCTGGGCAAGAAATGCTGATATTAAATTTATGCCAGATGTTTCGCCTGGACGTGATGCTTTGGTAGGCACTACCATGAAAGTTACCGATAAGGCAGTTCCGAATTTAATTGGTCCAGATATTGGATGCGGTATGTTAGTAGCTAAGCTTAAAGATAAGTTTATTGAATTTGGTAAACTTGATAAAGTTATTAAAGAAAAGATACCATCAGGAAAAAGTCATAATGATAAAAAACATCGTTATGCTAAAGAATTTGATGAAGAATTTGAAAAACTCATCGCTAATGTTAAGCGTGAAGAACTTCTGAGTATTTGTAGCCTCGGGTCGGGCAATCATTTCATTGAGGTCGATAAAGATGATGAAGGAAATTTTTATATTGTTATTCATTCCGGTTCTCGCCACTTAGGTGTTGCTACTTGTGAATACTGGCAAAATATTGCAATAAAGGATTGTGCTGATTTGACAGCTATTCGTGGTGCAGAAATTGCTAAGTATAAGAATCAAGGCAAGACTGATGCAGAAATTAAGGAATTGATGAAAGATTATGACCATTTCTCTGTTCCTAAGAATTTGTCTTATTTGACAGGTGAACACATGCAGGGTTATTTGCATGATATGGAAATTGTCCAACAGTTTGCAGTTATGAATCGTGCTGCAATGCTTGATGTGATTGTTAAGGAAATGGGATTTAAGATTTTGGAAAAGTTTGAAACTATCCATAATTACATTGACCTTAAGAATATGATTCTTCGTAAAGGTTCTATTTCTGCACAAGAAGGCGAACGTGTAATTATTCCTATGAATATGAGAGACGGTTCTTTGATTTGTGTAGGTAAGGGAAATCCTGATTGGAATTTTAGTGCTCCTCATGGTGCAGGTCGTTTAATGACCAGAAGCGATGCTAAGAACTCAATTTCTATGAAGGATTATAAAGATGCTATGAAGGGAATTTTCACGTCCTGTGTCAGTTCTGCGACGATTGATGAGTCTCCTATGGCATATAAGCCGATGGAAGAAATTATAGCAAATATTGAACCTACTTGTTCTATTGAAAAGATTATTAAACCAGTTTATAATTTTAAGGCGGCATTTTAATGAAACGTATTTTTCCAATGTATAAAGGTGTTAGCTTAGACAAAGCTGGCATGGGTTATTCTTCTCTTCAATCTGCAAAGCATTATATGGATGAAAAACCGATTAGGAAAGATTTTGATGCAACATTACCAAAAAATTATTGGTATGAGTTTGAATATGCTTACAAGCATAATGGTCGAGAAATGAGTGATCATCATATCTGTGCTGTAGCAGATTACACTTTCCACGATACCGACTATGAAGAAGAATTCTATATTAAAGACTTGACTGGTAAAGACAAAGAACTATGGGATAAAGTCTATGCCATTGAAGACAAATATCGTGAACGCGGTTGGGGTTGGGCTAGTAAAAAGGTCCAAAAAGAAATGTATGCATTGCATATTGAACTGGATAAACGTGGCTGGTACTATGGATTGTTTGAAGATACGAAAGATTACTGGAAGAAATATCGTGCTTATAAAAAGGCAAACGTTGAATATGTTGAAAAGTCTGTCGAAATAAAGGTAGAAGAATAATGTCTTATGATTGTTGTTTCAGAGATTATAATCCATTTAAAACACTTATGCGCACTCATACTAAAGAAGACGAATATGTTAGAGAAATGGAACGTAGTCAAGATGTTAATGGTCCAATGCCATATTTAATTATTCATCATAATCAAGGAGGGCAATGGCATACATATAGAGATTATAATAATGAATATCTATTTGGTATTCCTTGGCATTTAAGTGACGATGAAAGGGGAGATCCTTCAGATTTTTCAATAAATGCCAAATATTATCCAACATTGGGTATTTGTAGATATAGTACTAGAAATATTGAAATTAAAGAAAATAAAGTATCAGAACTTAATGATTGGGTAGTAAATTCAGATTATTTTGAAGAATGGTATAAAGAATATAAAGGAATTATAGTTCCTGCAATTTGTTTATATATTGATGAATATTGGTGTTGGACAACACAGAAACCATGTATTGGTAGAATGCCACATCATATGACTGGTCATATAGTATTTCCAAATATCTGGAAATTTGATAATACTCGACATCGACGAGATGATACATGGTTTGGGGAATCTTTTATTGAATGGGATAACGAAAAATACATATTAGGTGATTTAAAAGAATTAGAAATTGCATATGATGCATTAAAACGTGAATTTAATCTTATGAGATCTACTTACGGATGAAATCATTAAAAGGATGTCAAATATGAGTAAAATATGGCCATATGATAAAGACTGGTATGCACATAATGACATAAATGCACCAAAAGGATGGAATAGTTATTTAATTACTTGGCAAGAATGCTGTGGAATTATGCATACCTGTGAAATATATGAAACATCCGTTGAAAACGCATTAGTCTGGTTTGGTCAAATGCATCCAGTTCAGAGAATAAATATTGTTTCAATAGAAAAGACTGGAGAAAACATAGCTTAATAAAAATACAAATTTTAATTTCCAAAAATTATATATACTTTATAACATTGAACAAGACGCATGGCTTTTAGACCATGCGTATATTTATTTTTTATAAGTGAGGTATATATGATTAGACCAGTAGTACAAATCGTCAGATTTTACGTAATTAACCAGGGTATCACAAGCAGAAGTATTGAAAGCTTGATGGATAATCCCAATTATAACCCTTTGCTGAAGCATTGTGTTGATACAGTCAAACGTTATCCAGATTGGGCAATCGACCAATGCAGATATTATAGGGACCAGATTGATAAGAGAAAATTCAGATTTGATTCAGGTTCTTGGGCAATGGATATTAGAGATGAAGACTTGCCAAAGGGAACATTGGTAGAACCTTTCACTTTAAAGCAGGCTTTCTTGGATATTATCAACTGGATTGATAAAAATCGTGCAGTATTTACGCAGCGATTAGAAAGAGAGCAAAAACTCAGATATGAATAGTAAATGACCAGCATGTTGAATGCTGGTTTTTTATTATAAATAATATAAAAATAAAACTTTAAAGGAAATATAATGAAAGGCACATTTAAATCATACTTGAATCAGCAAGCGGCTGAAAATAAGTATTCAAGATCTCCTTCTGAAGAAATACTTAGCGAAAAACTTTTTGGTGATAATAAGAAATATCAGTGTTATGGTGTAACTATTAATTTTGGTGACAAAGAAGTTGCTGACATTATGACAAAAGCACTTATTAATGCACTTGAATCTGGTTCTACCACTGCTGCTGCAGCTGCTAAGACATTAGCTGATAAGGGTGCAGAAGGATTTAAGAAAGATTTACGTTTTAGAGTTGCTAGACTCATATTTGATATGATTTTTGCATGTCGTAGAATTTCCAAAGATTTAATTTTCCAAGATGCTGGTTCTGCATTAGCAGCAATTAATCAAAGCGGAAATACAGAATTAGAGTTTGTTTTCTTTAAAGGTCCTAAATCCAATCCTAAGGCTTATGCTGAACGTTTCATTGACTCCGTAAAGCGTGATCCTGAAATTGCTCTTATAAGCAAGAAGCTTGATATTGTGCCTGAAACATATTACAAGAACGATATTGTAGAAGACCGTAAAGGAAGTGTCCTTTATAAGTTGTTCATGACTAAAAAACCTGATTTTGATGATATGATAGCAGACATTGACAAATACAAAATTGTTGATTCTACTGTTGCTGAATTAAGTGGTAAGGTTGAAAAACAGTTGAAGGAAATTTACGAAAAGTCTGAACGTGGTAGCTTAGTTTCTGTTTACATGGTTCCATTGAAGATTGATGATGAATTAATTAGAGAAATCGTAAATAGTGATAAGATTCATAATATTGATGAATGCTATACTGCTATTGCTAAGAGAATCAATAATGAATTGGGTGATGCATTAAAGCAAGTTGCTAAGATTGATGACTATATTGGATTTATTCCAACAAAAACTTATGGACTTAACCTTTATTTCAAAGATAAAGATACTGCTGAAGACCTTGCTGAAAAATTAAATCAGACTGGTCCAGAAGGTGCAAAGGAACGTAAGAAATATGACAAGAAGATGTCTCAACATTATCAGTTACTTGGTAAGTTCGATGGATTAGATTTGAAATATCCAGGTGATGGTAGTGATGAAGCAATGACAGAATTCTTTAAGAATACATTATTTGCTAGAGCACATGTTATTAAATTAATTAAAGAAAAGTATAAAGACGTTCTTGAATTGTATAAATTTACTGCTACAATAAAGTCTGATTTTATTACTGCTATTTCTAAGGAAGATAATAAAGCAGCGGTTAGCTCATTTATTGACAGAGTTATAAATGCAGCTAAGACTAGTGATAATTTCGAAGGTATTTCTATTCCAGATAAGACTACAATTAATTTCTACTCTCGTAAGGAAGAATCTTGTAAGTTTATTAAGGAAAAGATTTCTAATATTGAAAATCTCACTAAATTCTTTGAATTTAATAATGGTGCTCCTGAAAGAGTTAAGTTCACAAGCGGCGACGTTAGCAAGATTAAGGAATTGTGTAATCCAAGTAATTTGATTGCTCTCTTCTCTGATAAGTATGAAGAAAAATTAGGCTTTATTACTAAGGAATTGGAATTAAAGCTTGTTCCAGAAAAGTTATTTACTAATTGTGGTGTAGGTTCATTATTAGCAGGTGCAAGATTTATTGGTTCATTTAGTGAAACTGAAATAAAAACATCTACAGAACCTGAATCGACTGAAACAGAACCAGCTGAAACAGAAGGTGAAACTACAACGGAATCATTTAAGAATACATTTAAAACTAGCTTATTACGTTCTATCAATATGTTGAATGAAGCAAGAGCTGGTGCAAGTGCTGCTAATCCGCTTGGTGAAGAAGTAATTAAGAATATCGTTGAAATTATAAATGAAAAAGGCGGTATTAAATTTACTGGAAAGAAGTTCGAAAAATTGAATAAGATTACAGTTGATAAATTTATTAATAGCTATATATCTGATGAAGATAAGAAACAACGTGCTAAAGCTGGTCTTAAGCAAATATATTATAACGTTTGGGATAAAGTTATGAGTATTGCTGCAAAGAAAGCTAAAGAAAATGAATTTAAGTGGGAACGTAATGAAAACACTCTTGTAGTAAGAGCTTCAGAACGTGCTTCTCAAGAATTCATAAAATTTATGAGCACTTATAGTAATAATATAATTCAGAATACTACTGAATTTGACGGTAAGCTAACAGAACATCTTATTTTCCAAGACATTAAAAAATAAAATTAAAAACCAGGTTAAAAGCCTGGTTTTTTAATATAAATAAAAATATGGCAGGAATTACAACACAAATTAATGATTTTACCAATAACAAGTTTATAATTCGTTTTTCAAATCTTGTTAATATGACGAATTATGATCTTGATACTCATATCTTGGACAATTATGTAAAGAATGTAAGTGTTCCAGATTTTTCTATTCCAATGCTTGATACCCGTTATCAGCATGAAAGACAGTTACACCCAAATCCAATAGGTGCAAGAGATTTGCAAACTATGAATATTGAGTTTATGCTCGATGAAAATATGCAGAACTATTATTTGTTCTATTGCTGGATTTATTGGATGCGTTTTGGTGAAGCATGTGGAAAAACTACAGCAAAAGGTGAAGAACTTTTACGTATGGACTGTATCGATGCAATCGAATTAATTTCTTTGAACAATAATAACAAGATTATTTCAAAGATGAAATTCAAACATGCCATTCCAAATAATTTGGCACAGCTATCATTGCAATATGGTTCTGCTGATAATGTTACTTATGTTGTTACATTTGAATATGAACAAATTGAGTTACAGCTCGAAAATAAAGAAGATTTAACTGAGACAATAGATAGAACAATTCAGTAAAATATAGAATTAAATTTTTACGGGCTTTAAAACGGCCCGTTTTTTATTATTTTATAAATATATAAATGTTAAAAGACCAATTACATATAGCAATAGATGATAATGAATGTGACCGTACTAATAATATAGTAAACGGATATTTTTATATCATATATTATGATGCAATGACAGAACAAGCGCAAAAAGAAGGCTATGATAAAGCGCCTGTAATTTACTGTTTTGCACCAGACCAAAACAATATAAATTGTTTTTGGGCAGTTAATTTCCATTATTTTAATAAACGTGTTCAGGAGTATATTTTGCAAGGAATGATAGACTATTATGACATAACTAACGGAAATGACAAACGAGTTATACTTGGAACTAAAGATTTATATAATCTTTATACAAATATAGTTCAAGGAGTCAGATGTTATAATAGAAAGGGAGTATTCGACGCATACAGAATTAAAAATCAATACATACCTAAATACTTAGAAGTATCACCAGAATTTGTAATAACTAATGAAGATAAAGTTAATACAGATTTTAACCTTGCACCTGGAAACAAAGGTTTTTAATGGATTATCAAAAAATATATTGGGATATTATTTACAGAGCACAGAAACGAGATAACAATTTAATATTAGAAGTAGAAAAACATCATATTATTCCTCGAAGTGAGGGTGGTTCTTCTAAAAAATCAAATCTCGTTGAGCTAACTATAAAGGAACACTTTATAGTTCATAAACTATTGATTAAGATGGGAAAATGTCTCAAATATTGTTATAGACACTTAAATTCAAGTCGTGATTACGTTAAAGAAAAGAGAAAAGAACGTAAAAAGAAAGGTCTATATTACGAACATAAAGACGCAGATTTAGAAAGTTATAAATAATGCATGAGATTATTGCATGAAGTTTCTAGTTCTGTTATAAAAAATACTTATAAAGTATTTACAAAATTATTATATAATAATGATGCCACTAAAGGCGAGCAGGTTATGACCAAAAATGGCGAACCTGTTTTAGTTATGGGTGGTGCTAAACAGACTGTCAATCAGTTCTGTGAACGTATGCTGGCAGATGCTTTATTTCATAATAATGCAGATAGACGTTTTGAACCTGGTGCTGCTAGAATAGCAATTACTGATTGTAATTGGAATCCATTACTTGATGAAAATCCAAATTTAGATGCAACAAAATTAGGAATGCTTAAGGACATTCTTAATTATATAACAGAAAATCATAATGATCGTGATATTATTTCAAATGACTTAAATGGTAAAACATATCAAGAATTATACGATAATTATGAAGATGCACTAAAACAAGTACGTAATGCAAAAAATGCAGAATTAAACAATATAAAATTTAAAAAACCTGATCATAAATATAAAATAATTAGAATTGATAGTTTTAAAGAATCACAAAAATATTATGATTATACTAATCCAAAGTCAAGATGGTGTCTTACATATTCTATAGAAAATTATAATGGTTATATGAATTATGACAAAAATACAATGTATTTTTGTTTACGAGATGATATTGATACCGTAGAATATAAAGTTGGCGAAAGATGTCCATTAGATGAATATGGCAAATCAATGCTTTGTGTTATAGTCAATCCATTAGGTGAACTTAGTACTTTTACTACACGTTGGAATCATAAAGATGCAAATGGTAAAGCAGTAGCAGCAGATAGAGGCGTTGGTGATAAAATAACAATCAGTAAACTTATTGGTGCAAATTTTAATGATGTATTTGTTCCTGATGAAGAAAAAGCTAAACTTGCATTAGAAATGATTAAGCGTTATCATTTAGACAACATAGATGATTTAAATGAAGATGATTCTTTGTTTGCTAATGAAGTAATTAGAAATTTAGATAGTCTTAATGATGAATTAGTAGATGGATATGATCCTGATTCTGATGAAACTAACCCAGATGATATGAGTTGGTCAGACGTATTAGACCATATTGATTGGGATTTTGGTAGAGCATTTGGTCAAGATATTGTTGGTTCAATAGATGCAGAAAAAACTGCAGCATATGAAAATACTTTCTTAATATGTACTACTAATAATTACTTTAAATTAATGTGTCCAATACTAGGTCGCAATCCTAGAATGGACTCGATTACAAATTGGTGTGACGATATTAAACCAATTTATACTAAGGAAAGAAGAATCGGTATATTTGCAATAAAAGAACATAATAGTGATTATTATAAATTTATAGCAGTAGATATAAATAATGGCAATCTAAGGAATTTAGAAGTAGATTTTGAAAACAAAATTTTACTTATACATGAACCTAATGATCTAGCTGATAGTAATGAAATTTTTATAACACTCCCAGGTAATAACTTAGGTCTTGTTGTATTTTCACAGGATCATAAAAAAGCATCTTTAAAAGCAAAAGATATAGATTTACCTGAATCTTATATTGTTAATAACAATTATGCAGATTTAATTTGTGGTGAATCTAGGAATGATGATTTATTATTTAAAATAAAAAATAATGATAGCGGAAAATTTAATTTAATATATCAAAAGCATGGATTTAAATTAGAACTTGCTCCAGAAGATGAATTTGAGATACTTGATAATGGTTATGAGATTAAACGCTTTGTTGAAAAAAATAGTATAGATGATATAACAACAATGAATGTTCCAGTAATGATTTATAGTAATGATAAACGATATTTGATTGACTTAAAAACATTTAAACCTCTTTTTGATAAAAAGGGGAACGTTGATAATACTGGTATTGATAGATTATTCTTCCGTGCTACAGATGAGGAAAAATTCAGTGGTTTTCGTGATGAATTAAACAAACATAATCTTGAAATGTGTTATTTTAATAAAGATGGTTCTATAGATATTGGTAAAATTGATAATATATATTGTTGTTTATTCATGTATTGCAGTATAGGAGATGATTCAAAATATAAGGGTAAAACAATAACTTTTGGATATACTGATCCCGAATGTACAAAAATTGAAATATTTGATATTGAAGGCAATATATTATATAAAAGTGAAGAACCAATAGAATATTTTAAAAATATGAAAACAGAAAATAAAAGACATGTTAAATTAACAGCTACTTCTTATGGTGATTTAAAGTTATCTTGTTTTTATGAACATTCTTCTTATGTTTTACCTAATGATGTTCTACGAGAAATATCTAAAAATATAGCATCTACAAAAAATGAATCTATCATATTAAAATATGCTGCATATTTATTAGGTTAATAAGAAAAATTAAATTATTTTTACAAAGTATTGCATTTTGCAATACTTTTCTATATTTAAATGCAAAAATAAGGAAACATATAATGAAAGTATTGATATTTGATATTTCTAATCTCATGATGAGATGTCTGTTTGCACAGATACCGAGTCCAACAGAAACGAAATTCAGAGAATTTAAAATGACTTTCTTATCATCGTTTATGAAAGTCATTAAGGACAATAACCCTGATAAGGTTATTGTCGTAGAAGATTCAGAAAGTTGGAGAAAAGAAATTTATCCAGATTATAAAGCCAATAGAGCTGCAAAGAGAGAAGCATCAGTTGTTAACTTCGATGTTTTCTTTCCTGTCTTCGCTGAATTTCTTGAAAAATTACAAAAGTGCTTTGGCAATATTCAGTTCATGAAAATTCCCAGAAGTGAAGCCGATGATATCATAGCAGTTATAGTGAAGAATAAACCAGAATGGGAAATTATCAACGTTTCTGGTGATAAAGATTTTTACCAGTTGTATCAATTCCGAAATTATCGGCAATTCGACGGTGTAAAGCATGAATTTATCGAATGCTTCAATCCTGAACAGGAATTGCTTGTAAAGATTATTCTTGGTGATAAGGGTGATAATATTCCAGGTCTTAAAAGAGGTGTTGGTCCTGTAAAGGCATTGAATATTATAAATGAAAATCTCGATAAATGGATTGATGAACAATGTCTTAGAGACCGTTATGAAATGAACACAAAGTTGATTTCGTTTAAGTGCATTCCTAAGGATAT
>JAFRFD010000098.1 GCA_017434525.1 Methanobrevibacter sp. | reverse complement strand
TATATCTACTTCTTTGAGATAACATATACTGTTAATGTCTTCAGGGTCATCTGTTTCTGCAATACTATACCATCCCATTATCATTAATGGTTTATCTTTTGGGAATTTTTTTAATTCTTCAATCGCTTGACCACAATCATATTATCACCTCTAACTTGAATATAAATATGTAAATATCCATGATGGATCATATGCTATAAGGTATCCATCTTCACACCAGATTGATTTTACATTTCCTGAAGTTATATCTGCTACTGCGGCAGGATCACGGTTAATCCATTTTCCTCCAGTATGTTTTTTATGTCTTAATCTTAATCTGATGTGACCGGTTCCTGAGACTCTGCATTTAACATGGACAAACTGCGCGTCATAACCTAATGATTTTGCTATACGATAGTATACTTGTCCCCAGTCAACACAATTAGAACCTTTACCTGCTTTAGCATCTGTTATTGTTTTCTTGTCTGTCTTTTGTGAATCGAAATACTTGAGATATAATTTAATATTTGGCAGTCACTGAAATTCTTGAAAAATCAGATTTTATCTAACGAATAATTTTCACAAAAACACCTATAAAACATATTATTCATATAACATTATATACAAATAAATAGAAATATGTCCATATGACAGTTAAAGAGATTTCAGAATATATAACATTTCCAAGAACTTTTGAAAAATACAGATGGTACAAACCTATACTTGTTTTCATAATAGGTGCAATAATATATTTAATACTCAACCTAATATTAATTGCCGTTTTCTCTGCAATATATGGAGAAAACATTATGGCCCAACTCCTACGTGGAGGATATGAAGTCATGAACTCCGAGATAGGCGAAATCTATTCTCATTTGGCAATAGCCATCATGATTCCATCTTTGTACCTTGCAACTAAAATTGTTAAGGACAGACCGTTTTCCTCATACTCCTCTTCACGTGGAGGATGGAACACCCAACTCTACCTCAAGGCATTTATAATACCGTTTATTTTATTCCTTGTCGTTGGAATTATTGAACACGTAATACTGGGTAATGTGGGAAATTATCATTTTACAATACTGTTTTTTATAATCCTCCTAATTGTAGTGCCGATACAATGTATTGCTGAAGAATACGTATACCGTGGACTTCTTATGCAAACATTAGGATCATGGTTTAACATACCATTATTGGCAGTGATTCTCCAAGCCATAATCTTTGGATTCACCCACGGATACAATGGTATAGGAATCATTGGGACAATAATTTCAGGTTTAGTAATGGGATTTTTAGCATGGAAAGCAAATGGTCTGGAAGTCAGTTCCGCATTCCATACTGCTAATAACTTATCCTTCAGCTTACTGGTCATGTTCGGAATTCAATCCTCAACCTCAACAATAGTAATGTCTGATTTAATAATTTCAACCATGAGTACTGTAATTTTTGGTATCTTACTTTATTACATCGGAAAGAGAAGCAACTGGTTTGGTGAGATTCCGGAAACCCTTCAGGAGGATGATTCTTAAATTGAGATACATCATCCATCTTTTAATCGATGGCTTTGAATATAATTGTCGCAAGGATATTTTACTAGTTGTCTGATAAGTCGGAGTGATTGCTCACTCCTTTCTTCTCACAACGGCTGGTGTCAGTTTCCAAAAAAAACTACTCAAGCATATTGTTTAGCCAAAGCAAATTTATTCTATATGAAATGGGTTCGAAAAATAAGTTTTGAATTGGTGATGGCGGGTGTTAATGTTTTATGGAAATTCACTAGCTATCTCATGATATTTATCACTAACAATAGCTACAAAGTATTTTATCTCGCCTTTAACTTCTAATGTGTTATAGTCCACTTCTTTAAGATAATCTATTTCGTTAATCTCTTCAGGTATATCTGTTTCAACAATGCTGTACCATCCCATTATCATTAATGGTTTATCTTTTGGAAATTTCTTTAAAACTTCAATTGCTTCGCCACAGTTCATGTTATCACCTAACTAGAATATAAATCTGTAAATATCCAACTTGGATCGTATGCTATAATGTATCCATCTTCACACCAGATAGATCGTACATTACCTGAAGTTGTATCTGCAACTGCAGCAGGATCACGGTTAATCCAGTTTCCCCCAGTATGTTTCTTATGTCTTAATCTTAATCTGATGTGGCCGGTTCCGGAGACTCTGCATTTGACATGGACAAACTGCACGTCATAACCTAATGATTTAGCTATTCTGTAATATACTTGTCCCCAGTCAACACAATTGGAACCTTTACTGGCTTTAGCATCTGTTATTGTTTTCTTGTCTGTTTTTTGTGAATCAAAGTATTTACTATACAATTTCTTGTTGGCTATAACATCTAAAGCTTCATCAATACTATCACCTTTGAAATTATAAGAAGAATAGTTTTTGATGATTGGTGGATTATTCCAACAATAGATAAGGAATATTATGAAGAATTATCTAAAAGTGATGATGAAAATTTTAACCAATTCTTCTTAAATAATTATTATGATGATCCTAATTTAATAATAGAAAAAGTTAATGGTTGGAGATTAACTGATATTCGAAGAACTATTATTGAACAAACCATATTTAATTATATGCATGGAAAATATGAGGCAGCTGTAATTATTCTAACATTGCAACTTGAGGGAATATTAAGGGATGAATTGGGTGTAGATAAAATGTTTGGAGGCTTAAGAAAATCTTTAGAAAATAAGTTAAATCAATGTACTAATGATGATTCATGGAAAAAATTTTTAAATAAAGTTAATGTAAAATTCATTTCTGAAATATTGAAACCTTTAGGTGACAACATAGATTTTAAAGAAGATATTGGGTTAGTGAATAGAAATGGAATAGCACACACAGGAGTTGTTGATGCAAATCAAATTGTTGCTTTGAGATTGATTTTTATTATAGATACTTTAATTTATATAACTGAAAATCTTTAATTTTAAATCATTAATGATTTAATTTATAT
>JAFRFD010000021.1 GCA_017434525.1 Methanobrevibacter sp. | reverse complement strand
ATGTGAATTTTAAATTAGATTTTAATTAACAAAAATTAATTCGATAATTAGATGTCACCTTTAATCTCAGCAGCTGCTAAAGCAACATATTTGAGTGGTTCTCTGAATTCGTCAATCTCACTGTATACTTCTTTAATTAATCCAGAAGTTGCTTCTGGAGAGAAGAGTTGGGTACCAGCATCTAATGCCATACCAGCAGCTACACAAGGGATAGTAAATCCTTTACTGTGTCTGGTTACTACGTGGTTACCGTTGAATAAACCAGGACCTCCTCCACCATAGATAGAGTGAGAGAAGAAAGAGAATCCTACAGCTACCCCTTCAGCTCTACCGAAGTCAATACCAGGTAAACCGGTAGCGAATTCGATGTTGTCGTTGAAGTAAAGAATAGTTGATGGAATACCTTGAGCAGCTCTTGCTGCACCGACGTTAACCATAATAGCAGCAGTACATCCAGCAGCAGCATATGCGTTCCATTTAGCTGCGTCACTAGTTGCGTACATGTTGTATCCAGTTAATTCTTTTTCTACAGCGATTACACCATCTGCTTCAGCTTTAGCAATAGTGTCTTGTACGATAGAACCTACAGTTCCTTCTTTTGCGTTGTCTTGTACGAGACCTAATACCATGTTGTCAGCGTTTAAACCTTGGTAAGCTAAACCTAATAAGTGCATTCTTTCGTAAGCACCTACTGCGTCACCCATTTCAAACATTGCAGTTTGTTCGAAAATACTTGCGAGTGCAGTTGATTGTAAGGTGTTCTTTAAGGTAGCAGCTACGAAGTCGTTTGCTTTAATGTTTCTTAAGGAGTAACCTGGACCTTCTAATTTTTGTGGTACGTCTAACATGGTTTTTAAGTTAGCACCCATGTATTCTACAGATTGTGGGTATCTTCCTAAGATAGCAGCTTTTACCATGTTTGCGTCGTACATGTTTACGTCAAACTCTTTGATAATAGCTTGAGTTAATGCAGTTGCGGTAGCTAAGGTTGCTACGGAGTATTCTGCGGAAGAGTCTAATCTGATAGTTGGAATTTGGACTAAAATCCTTTTTCCACCAGAGAGTACTTCACATTTAGTATCATCGTCTTCAGTTACTTGAAGCATGTCTTTTACAGCAGCAGCAATGGAGTCAGCTTGAGCTACGATGTCAAGATCCATTTCTCTACCTAAGATTTTAGATTTTGCTCCACCGACGGAAGCAGTTTTTAAAGATTTTTCGATTCCTTCTAAGTTTACAGCTACAGTTCTTTTAACACCGCTAATAATGTTCTTAATAGCAGGGTTACGTAACGGACTTAGAGCTTCGATTGGTACATCAGCTTCGACTAATGAACCTCTGTCGTCGTATAAATCGACTTTATCATCAAACTTTGCCAATTTTTTCCCTCCTAAATAAATAGAGTTAATATACCACCCAAAATAACTAATTTTTAGTTATGTTGAGTAAGCTATCCAGCAAAATTTTTGCAATAGCCAGCTATTTGGTATACAGATATTAGTTTATTTAAAATATAATATAAACATTCGTTTAAGAATTAAATAGAAAACTTTATAAGTAATAAGATTTTTTAATTTTTTTATTATATATTAGCTCAATAGTAATACTTTTTTAAATTGATTAAAATGGAGCAAATAATATAAAATAACATACATTCAATTAAATTTAAAAAATAAATGTAATTTTTTTCTTAAATCTAAAATAGAATTGAATAAAGAGTTTTAATTGAAAATAAAGAAAAAAATTAAAAATCGTGTTAAATTAAAATATTACATAAATTAGCCAAAAGTAATACTATTAGTAATACTAAAAACATTCTATTTTTTTTAAAAAATATCAAAAAATTAAACAAATGAAAAATTAATCAATACTTGAAAAAGTAGTGTAAAAAATAGTGTAAATAATAGTGAAAAAAATAGTTTAAAAAATAGTTTAAAAAATTAGTTTAAGAATATATAAAATTTATATTATTTATTGTGATTAATATATTCTCATTTTTCAATTATTTTTATTTTCAAAAATGCAATAATGAATAATAAATATAAATAATAAAAAATTTAAAAATATTAAAAATTAAAAAGCCCTTTTCATACCAAAGAAATTGATTGCTTGAATAAGATCAATGAATGAACCAAGCTCATGTTCAATTACTTCCTCTTCACTCATGCCGCTGCTTAACTCACCGTCAACACTTAAAGTGTCAGGACCATATCCAACAAGACGGCTTTTTCCATCCTGACTTAATATTCTTTCTGCATCCAATTGGTGTATGAAAGCTCTTCCAGGAAGAATGACTGCATCCTTAATGTCATCTAAATCCAACACTTCAAGGTCCTGTTTAGTCATCAAACATGCAATGTCCTTCTTGGTAGCTACAACATTGACATTGTCTGGAGCTATCTTATTAAAGATTTTCTTCAAGAAAGGAGCTGCAATCTTAGATGTTAAAAGTGTAGCTTCGCCAGTAACTTTAGGCAATATGCCTAAAAATTCCTCATACTCATCTTTTGCTAAAATGAATGGCGCTCCAATAGTTGGATCTGATAAAGGAGTTCCTGTAACCCTCAGATTGTATTCACTGTTTATTTGCTTTACAAGCTCTTCGAATTCAAGAGGTTCATGAGGAGTTATTCCTTCAACAACAGGTTCATTTCCTAAAATCAAACCTTGGTCATAGCTATTTGCAAAACGCATCATCATCAATGCCTTTGCACCCCACTCTTCCAATTTTTCACAAGTGTTTTGAAGCACTGCACCATCGTTTACCCCCGGAATGATAACTGCTGCCGCATGCAAGTCAGCACCTTCAGCAAAAAGCTGAGCAGCTTTAAGAGATTCCTCTGGACTTGGATCCAACATCCATTCCTTTCTGAGTTTTGGGTCTGCTGCAAAAATAGTGTAGGTTACCTCATCCACTCCTTGATTCAAGAATTGTGTAGCTATATCGCCATCATCAATTCCCTTTCCACTTGTATAACCTAAGTGGATAGGCAATTGCATTTGATATAAGCTTGCTATCAAATCCTCAAGATAAGGGTAACAGCTGACATCTCCACCACCACTGATGTTGACCTTCAAGTTAGCATCTCTTACAGGATTCATCATCAAAGCCATTTGAACTTCACTTATTACTGAAAATGGCTGTTGAAATTCCTTTCCCGCCTCTTGAACTCCTTCCAGACATCTTGGACAACCTACTTTATTAGGTGGACAATGTTGGCATCCGAGAGCTTCTGTCAAAGGTTTCACTTTTCTAAAGTAGCAAAACTTACAAAAGCCTCTGCAATCTTTTCCAGGAGTTCCACCAAGGTCTGCTATAACTTGCATAATCTTTCCTTCCGCTTATCTAAATCAATATACTGCATTATAAAATAAAAGTCTTTTTAATATT
>JAFRFD010000006.1 GCA_017434525.1 Methanobrevibacter sp. | reverse complement strand
GATGATTTGATTAAAAACTTGCTTAAGGCAGGTATGCAGGCACCTTCATCCTGTAATGCGCAAGATCGAACAATTTATTAACCATTGCTATATCTATTCCTGAGGAACATGGTTGGCAATGCCCGCAATAAGTACATTGGCCTTTATATGAATTTTTAGGAGCGTTCTTTAATGTTTGGGAATAGTCTTTTTCCGCTTCTGTTGCATCACAATATTTCAGGGATTCTTCCAATTCCTGCGGGTTTTTAACACCGACAAAAATGCTTGAAACGCCTTTTTGGGACAATGCATAATGGATGCATTGAACCGGGGTTAAGGCCACTCCGAATGGAGAAGTTTCATCAGACAATAAATTTCCACCAGCAAATCCTTTCATCACTGTCAATGCAGTTCCGTTTTTCTCGCACAGTTCATATATTTCTGCCCATACCTTGTTCTTCTAATTCATCGATTTTGAATCCTTTTTCGCCGTCAGCAGTTTCCATGATGAGTTTACCTTTAGCGATTTCTTCTTTGATAACGTCTTTAGGATCTAATTCGTATACATCTCTAATCATGTTCATGGTTGGAACAGGTGACATGGTTCCACCACAGTTTACACCGATCATAATTACGTTATCTTCGATGATTTTTCCTTTTTTCATTAATTCTCTGATGGTCATTGCATCACATGGTTTACATGCGACTGCTAATTTCATGTATCTTGCACCGTCTAAGTATTTGGATACGAATTTAGCAATGTTTAAAGTACCACAGTGAATGGAACCTGCAGTTTTAATAACGTCAGCAGGGTCAGTTATAAGGGTTGGTACACCATCATAAATATCGTGACCTTGGGTTACACCAACAACACCGTCAACGATACCTTCTTCTAATAAGTATTTCATGATAGTAGTTACTACTCCACCGTACTCTCCTTTTTCTTTGATATCATCGATAGCAGAGTATGCGTAGTACATATCGTTAATTTTTGCGCTCATTTAAATCTACTCCCTATTTATTTACCTACTTTTACGGTGGTAGTTGCCATGTTTTCAGCTTTAATTTCAGTGTCAGTACCATCTTTGTAGACTTCTCCTTTCATTTCAACAACGTCTGGGAGTTTTTCTACATTAATAGCACAAGCTTTCAATTCAACCATTTTGGATTTAGGGTCGAAAGAGTCGGAGTTAGTCAATACATTTGCAGCACATTCTACAAAGTGCATTGGAATGTTTACAATACCTTCTCTGATGTCATCAGTTACACGAGCAGGGATTGCGATTTCTCCTCTTCTAGAGAATGCTCTTACTACTTCACCGTTAATAATTCCTCTTGCTTCAGCATCTTTAGTGTTGATTTCGATGAATCCAGTTTTTACCTCATTAGATAAGGTTTCACATCTTCTGGTCATTGCTGCGTGGTAGTGGAACAATATCCTTGTAGTAGTTAATAATAATGGGTATTCTTCATCTACGGTTTCAACAGGTCCTTTGTGTTCTAATGCTTGGAAGACACCTAAACCATCAGGGTGTGCGAATTTTTCTTTGTGCATTAATGGTTGACATGGGTCGTCTTCGGAAGGACAAGGCCAGTGAAGTGCTTCTGGAGTGTCTAATCTTTTACGGTCCATACCAGCCATGATAGGTGCACATTCTCTGATTTCATCAAAGATTTCTTCAGCAGATTCGTAGTGGAATAATTCTCTTGGTACGCCCATTCTAACAGCGATTTCTTCCATGATTTTCCAGTCTACCCATGCGCCTTCAGGAGGTTCTTGTGCTTTGTGTAAGCATTGTACTCTTCTTTCACCACTGGTGAAGGTACCTTCTTGTTCACCCCAACCTGCTGCAGGCAATACAACATCAGCACATTGTGCAGTATCAGTTAAGAAACATTCTTGTACAACTAACATTTCTAAGTTTTCAAGTGCTTCTTTGGTGTGTTGTACATCTGCATCAGAGAGAACTGGGTCTTCCCCGTGGATGTATAATACTTTTAAGTCACCAGCGTGAGCAGCATTCATCATTTCAACTAAGGTTAAACCAGGAGTGGTTGGTAAGTTTACTTCGTAACCGTATCCACTGTAGTAGTCGTTGAACCATGCAGTGGTTTCTGGGTCTTTAACTTTTCTGTAACCTACGTAATCGGAAGGTAATGCACCCATATCACAAGCACCTTGTACGTTGTTTTGTCCTCTTAATGGGTTTACACCAGTACCTTGTCTACCAATGTTACCAGTTAACATTGCGAGGTTTGCAGTGGACATAACGTTGTCTGCACCGTGAGAGTGTTCAGTAATACCTAAAGAGTATACGATAGCAGCTTTATCAGCAGATGCGTATTCAACAGCTAAGTGTTCGATTACTTCAGGTTTGATACCGGTAATTTCGGAAGCCATTTCTAAAGTGTATTTTTGAACTGTTTCTTTCATTTCTTCGTAACCTTTGGTTCTGTTTGCAATGAATTCATCATCTTGTAAGTCTTTGTCGATGATAACTTTAATCATTGCGTTCATTAAAGCTACGTCAGTACCAGTTTCAAATTGAACGTATTCATCTGCGATTTTAGCAGTAGGAGTAAATCTTGGGTCTAATACAACTAATTTAGCACCATTTTGTTTAGCTTGGATTAATTTACGTCCAAATAATGGGTGTGCTTCCATGTTGTTAGATCCAATACAGAAAATGTAGTCAGCTTCTTTGATACTGTCGAATCCGTTGGTCATAGCACCTGATCCGAAAGTGGTAGCTAAACCTGCTACAGTAGGACCGTGACAGATACGTGCACAGTGGTCTACGTTTTGAGTACCACAAGCTACTCTTGCTAATTTTTGAGTAATGTAAATGTTTTCGTTAGGTGAACGAGCACATGCGTAGAATCCAACTTTGTTAGGATCTTCGTCGGATACTTCTTTGAGTTTGTTAGCAACAAGGTCTAATGCTTCATCCCAAGAAGCTTCTCTAAATTCACCGTTTTCTTTTATTAAAGGAGTAGTTAATCTGTCTTCCCTATTAATAAATTGATATCCAAAGTTACCTTTTGGACATACTTTACCCTCATTTACAGGGTGTCTTTTTAAAGGTTCTACACCAACAATCTTGCCGTCTTTTACAACAAAGTTGAGTCCGCAACCAGTACCACAGTATGGACAAATTGTTGGAACATATTTTATTTCAACCATTTTATAATCTCCAAAATATATTATTTTTTAAAATAATTTAAAAAAAAGAAGCTTAAAAAGCTTCTTTAAGATTTTTGTTTACTAGCTTAATCTTTTAAGTAAGTGTACCAATAGATACATGCTACAAAGATTGCTCCACCGATAATGTTACCAATAGTAACTGGGATTAAGTTGTTTACAATGATAGTACCCCAGTTTACACCTTCAGCGCCTAAGAACATACCTAATGGGATGAAGAACATGTTTGCGACACTGTGCTCAAATCCGATACATACAAACGCCATGATTGGGAACCAAATACCGACAATTTTACCGATAATATCATCAGATGCATTAGCTAACCATACAGCTAAACATACCAACCAGTTACAACCAATACCTCTAATCATTGCGGTTAAGAAGTCTAGTTTAACTTTACCTTCTGATACTGCAATAGCTTTTGCAGCAATAGCGTTGGTTGGGTCTGCAGGAACGATACCGCCCATGAAAGCAAGAACGTAAGCTACAAATAAAGCACCTACGAAGTTGAAAATCCAACTGATTACCCAGTTTTTAGCGAGGCCACCAACGGTAGCATTACCATCTAAAACACCGAGAGTCATGAACATAACGTTACCAGTGAATAATTCAGATCCAGCAAGGACAACGATAATCAAACCGACAGGGAACACTGCACCAAATACGAATTTTTCTAAACCGATTGGTGCGCCTGCTTTTATCATACCTGCGCTTGCCACTACAGCTAATAATCCACCAAATGCAATATATGCTCCTGCTAAGAAGGAGAGTAATATTACATTAACAATATTTGCAGAGTTTTTTGCTCCAGCAGTTCCGGAAATTGCTTTTGCGGTATCTACTGGACTTTTAAAAGATGAACCCATATTATCTACCTCTTATTCCCTTTTTTATAATTTTTTTATAATACTAATGAAATCCACTGTTTTCACAGTTCGGAGTATTATGATATTATATATAACTTAACTATATAAAAAGGATTTATTATTAGGATTAAAAAGAAATATTTAAATACTACTATCTTATTTTTAAAAAAAACTGAATATAATGTGAAATATAGTTCATATCAATAAAAATATGCATTTTTATTTTATTTATCATGAAAGATAATTACAATTACATAAAAAATAAAAATAAATAAATTTAACATGAAATAAACAGATATTAATAGGAATTTTAGAGAAACAAAAAAATATAAATCTAAATAAAAAAGTGAAGTGAAATAGTGTTCATATCAATAAAATAGTTGATATGAAATTAAAAAAATAGTAAACAAGGAAACATGATTAGTTCACTGGTTGTTAAATCTTCACATACTTTTCTTTTCTTATTATATGCCATATTTTTCGATAATATCAATACCAATATAATTTTAAGAAAATGTATTCAATGTTAAAACATGTCATATAATTTATTTTGTATCGGACATCATATCGTGATTTGAAAATTACAACCCTCACAAAATATCACATTAGGAATTATTAATAATAATTAATTATTACAATAGTCGAAAAGATATTAAAACAGTTATTGAAACATTATAATATAGAGTGATTATGATGAAAGTTGAAGAAATTGATGCCATCAATTATAAGAATAATAAAGCAAAAGAAGTTAAGGAAAAAGTTGTTCTTGATGAAACAATCACATTAACCATCAACAACGAAATCAGCCGTAGTTTATCAGCTATTGAAGATTCTATGGAAGAATTTGCAGTAGGTTATCTTTTCAACGAGAATATGGTAAATTCAATGGATGCTATTAAAAAGATTGATGTTGATGGTGTTCAAATTAATGTGGAAATTGATGATACACTTTTAAAAACAAATGAAACAGTACTCTGCTCCGATTCAGCCGGAGGATGGAGAAGTAAAATCAAACATGTGAATCCCGTAGAATCAGATTTTCAAGTGCATGTCAACGAATTGATCGATAGGATTGAAGAGTTAAAAGACAATGCCGAAATATGGCAGGCTACAGGAGGAACCCATGTGGCAGGAATTGTCTATGAAGATCAATTTATAGTAAAAGAAGATGTTAGCCGTCATGTTGCGGTCGACAAGGTAATTGGATACGGACTGCTGCATGATTTTGATTTATCACATTCATATGTAATTTATAGTGGCAGAATGCCGGCGGATATGGTCATAAAAATGACAAGATCAGGAGTTCCCATTCTAGCATCGAATGCTGCTCCAGCCAATTCCGGATACAATATCGCAAAAAAAGGTAATATAACATTGGTCGGATTTTTAAGAGGCCAACGTTGTAATGTATATAATAATCAGGGAAGAGTAATTTTTGACTAAATTACTCTAAAACTGCATGCCTGTTTTTCAAATCATTTTCTGTTTGTTGCATCTTTTCCATTAACTCAGAAATAATGGCATCTAAAAACACTAAAGTGGTCAACTCAAATGCGGTACCCAGTGGAGTCAATGAAGTGTAATTACCATGGATTTGACGTTTCATGTAATTTTCATCATCGACTTCCTGTTTGGTCCTACCTTTAACCAGAAGATAGCTGTCAGCCAATTTACCAAGAGTAGATTCAGGATAAGAAGTTACGGCCAATACTTTAGAACCCCTGCCTTTTGCTATTTTTGCAGCAGAAACAATGGTATTGGTTTCACCAGAACCGGAAATGGCAATTATACAATCTTTTTCGTAAATGGCTGGAGATATGGTTTCACCAACGACATACGCACTTAAACCCAAATGCATCAATCTCATTGCAAATGCCTTAGCTGCAAGACCAGATCTTCCCGCACCTGTTACAAAAATGTTTTCTGCAGCTAAAATATCATTTTCAAACTTTTCAACAGTCTCTTCATCTAAATACCCAACAGCATTTTCAATATTTTCCAAAATAGCATTAATTGAATCCTTCATTATTTCCATTTTATCTAAGTCCCAAAACAATTAAACAATATAATTTATTATGATTAAATAATTATATATAATTAATGAAATTTGAAAGTAAAGGATTAATAAGCTTGGACATAAATGGCAGCATTTATGACTATAAGTTATATCAAAGCTTAGAATCATTATCCCGAACAAAATCTCAAAGAAAATCAGCTAAAGAGTTAAATATTTCACATACTGTTTTTAATAGAAGATTGCTCAAGGCTGAAGAAAAATTGGGATTTAAAATTACTGAAAAAGTAGGCAATGGGACAGTGCTGACAAGAAACGGATTGTCATTACTTGAAGAGTTTCAGAAATATCAGATAAAAATTGAAAAAACCAATAACATAAATATTGTCGGAGGCCACATTAGTTCCGGACTTTTGGAAACGATTAAGCATCCTTTCAACACTAACATTTACAGCAGCAGCGATAGGGATGCATTTGAACTTGCAAAAAGAGGAGCTGTTGATATTCTAACCTTAGACGACCCGCTAATAGCTTATGAAAGAGATATTGACTTTACCCCTATAGCTTATGATTATCTCGTTTTGATTTCAAGCCCAAAGTGTGAAGAAATCAAAAGCATCAATGATTTAAACGGACTTGATTTCGTCAATGTTACAGGTTCCGCTCAAAGGCTTGCATGGAGCTCATTAAAACATTATGACCTTGATTACAATATAACCCATAAGGTCAATTCCCAATTTGATGCATTTAAACTTGTAAAGAATTCTAAAAACCTGCATTGCTTTTTGAATGCAAGCTATTTTAAAGGAAATGAGCTTTTAAAATTTGATACAAGACATGTAATAAGTTTAATCAAAATCAACGAAGATAAAAGTGAAGTTGATGAATTCATTGATTATTTATTAAATGAAGGTCAAGAGGAAATAAAAAATCAGGGCTTTGAACCTATCAGCTAATACTTTTCAAATGCTCTCGGCAAAGTTAAAACTTATAAAAAATATAATAATAAGTATATACATTATGTGATTTTGTGCATTTGTGAAATTTCACAGATATGATATTCAAAAAATTAAATAACGATAAAATCCAATATTAAATTGAAATACAAAAAGGCGATATTATGGCGAAAAACAGAGATTTACTTGCGATTGGTCACTCTGCTCATGATTACATTATTAGAGTGCCTGAATTTCCAAAAGCGAACTTTTCAGCACCAATAACAAAAATGAAAACATTTAATGGTGGAGCAGCAGCAAATGTTGCATGTGTTGGTGCTAAATTAGGATTAAAAACATCATTGGTTTCAGCTGTTGGTGGAGATTTCAAAAAAACAGAATATTTCGAACATATGCAAAATTTAGGTATCGATACCAATTCATTGATTATTGTTCCAGGTGAAGCTACCCCTACAGCATTCGTTTTGACTGATGACAATGATGACCAAATAAGTTACTTCTACTGGGGAGCAGCACGTGAATTTGCTGACAGTAAAGTACCTACTTCAGCAATCAAAAATGCTGAAGCAGTCCACTTGGCTACAGGTGACCCTAATTTTAACTGGAAATGTTCACAGGAAGCAAAAGATGAAGATTTACTTGTCTCATTTGACCCGGGTCAAGACCTTGGAATGTATGATACCAAAAAATTATTGGATGTTATTGAAAACACTACTATCCTATTCGGAAACCATCATGAAATCGAAAGAATATTGGATGCCCTGGAAGTTGATTTGAATGGCCTAAGGCAGTTAGGACCAAAAATAATCGTGAAAACTTGTGGAGCTCAAGGTAGTGAAATCTACTCAAATGAAGATAAAATAAAAATTGATGCAATCGAAAGAGAAGCAATTGATCCAACAGGAGCAGGAGATTCTTATAGGGCAGGATTTTTATCAAGGTTCTTGAATGGAGAATCATTAGAAGAATCCGCTAAATTTGCATCTGCAGTATCATCATTTATTGTAGAGCATCAAGGCTGTCAAACCAACATGCCTACATTTGATGAAGCATTTGAAAGAATGCAAGGATTTTATTAAATCCTTACTTTTTTTACTTTTTTTAAAGCAAACTTTATTTTTATCAATACGGCTTTAATTTTGCCATACTAACTGAAAAATTATTGTTTTTTAAAAAAAAATTTACACATATCAATAAAGTTTGAATTAACATTAATCCAATTAATTTAAATACTATTAAATAAATATAAGTCATTATCAATCATTGATGAAAATAAGATAAATTGAATTTGACTGTTTAATCTATAAATAAGGAGGATAATAATGACACAAATTAGTGATGCAAAAAAAGGCATTTTAACTGATGAAATGAAACATGTCGCTGAAATAGAAGGTGTTTCAGAAGATTTTATTTTAAGATCAGTAGCTAACGGTACTATCGTAATTCCAAGTAATGTTAATAGAGATATCGAAGCATCAGGAATTGGTGCAGGATTAAGAACCAAAGTAAATGCAACTGTTGGTACTTCAACCGATATTGTTAATTTTGATGAAGAAGTCTTAAAAGCACAAATCGCAATCGATAATGGTGCAGACTGTTTGATGGAATTAAGTATTGGAGGAGACTTAGACGTAATCAGAAACAGAGTTTTAGACATGTCTCCATTACCAGTAGGTTCAGTGCCGGTTTATCAGGCAGCAATCGAAAGTATCAGAAGAGACGGTTCTGTAGTTTACATGACTGAAGATGATTTGTTCAACACCATCGAAAAACAAGCAAAAGATGGTATTGACTTTATGGCAGTCCACAGTAGTATTAACATTGAAACCTTAACCAGACTCAAAAGACAAGGCCGTGTAACCGGTTTAGTCTCAAGAGGAGGTTCCTTCATGTCCGGATGGATTGTTGAAAATGAAAAAGAAAATCCATTATACGCTAACTTCGATTATGTTTTAGAAATTGCAAAAGAACATGACGTTGTTCTTTCACTTGCTAACGGTATGAGAGCAGGATCTATTGCTGATTCAACAGACAGGGCACAAATACAAGAATTGATCATTTTAGGAGAATTAATCGATAGATCTCGTGAAGCTGGAGTACAATGTATGATTGAAGGACCAGGACACATTCCAATTAATGAAATTCCAACAAACGTAATGATTCAAAAGAAAATGTGTTCAAACGCTCCTTTCTATATGTTAGGACCTATTGTATGTGACGTTGCACCAGGTTACGACCACATAGTATCTGCAATCGGTGCAGCATCCTCTGCAAAAGCTGGAGCAGACTTCATTTGTTACGTAACTCCTGCAGAACACTTAGCTTTACCTAACCCTGACGACGTAAGAGAAGGTGTAATTGCTACTAAAATCGGAGCTTATGCTGGAGACTTAGCAAGTGGCCAAATTGATGGTTCACAAGACTTGGCAATGGCTGAAGCAAGGAAAAATCTCGATTGGGAAGCACAATATGCTTGTGCAATGTTCCCTGAAGCTGCACGTGCAAAAAGAGATCAAAGACCTCCTGAAGAAGAAGACACATGTACCATGTGTGGTAACTACTGTGCAGTAAAAATCGTTAACGAATGGTTAGATCAATCTGATTCTGACTTAATTAAATAGATAGATTTCTATCTATTTTATCTTATTTTTTTAATTCTACTTTAAATTTAATCAACTTCAATATTAACTGCAAATACAGAATACACTTCGTCAATGTTAAAAAAATAACCTATGATTTTAAGTGAACATTGGCAAATAAGTTAATCTTTTTATATTACTAACTAGATATACTATTATAATATAACTTATTTTATGATAATTTTTTTATTAAATAATGGTGAGAATAGATGACACATTGGATTGAAAACATAGCTAACGAATTAAGTAAAATGGATGTAGAAGAACATATCATTGCAAGTGGAACCTCCATTTCTGGTTCAATACACATTGGAAACTCATGTGACATATTTGTAGCTAACGGAATTGGAAAGAAATTAAGAGAAAAAGGAAAAAAAGCTAAAACAATATGGATTGCAGATGACCACGACCCTTTAAGAAAAGTTCCATATCCTTTACCTGAATCTTATGACAAATACTTAGGAATGCCATACTCAATGATTCCATGTCCTGACGGATGCTGCGCTAACTTCGTAGAACACTTCGAAAAACCTTTACTTTCTGTAATGGACGACTACGGAATAGAAATGGAAGCAAAATCCGGTTTTGAAATGTACAAATCAGGAGTTTATAATGATTACATTAGAACCTCACTTGAAAAGGTCGAAGAAATAAAAGAAATCTTCAACCAATACAGAAGAGAACCATTAGCTGATGATTGGCTTCCTTACAACCCTATATGTGATGAATGTGGAAGAGTAAATACCACACAAGCTTACGATTATGATGGAGACATCATTAAATACAGATGCGAATGCGGCCACGAAGGTGAAATGGACATCAAATCCGGAAACGGTAAGCTCACCTGGAGAGTGGAATGGGCAGCAAGATGGAAAATATTCGGAACTACATGTGAACCGTTTGGAAAAGACCATGCGGCAAGTGGCGGATCTTATGATGTAAGTAGCGTAATCTCTGAAAAAATCTTCGATTATCCTGCACCATATCCTGTGCCATACGAATGGATTACACTTGATGGTGAAGCAATGAGTAAATCCCACGGAGTATTCTTCGCACCTGAAGAATGGTTGAAAATTGGACCTGCTGAAAGTCTCCACTACTACTTATTTAGATCAAAACCTATGAAAGCAAAAGATTTCTCACCAAAAATGCCTTTCTTAGACTTTATTGATCAATTCGATACTGTTGAAAAAGTATTCTATGATGAAGTGGAAGCACCATCAGAAAAAGAAGCAAGGAAATTCAAGGAAATATATGAAATAGTTCAAATCAATGAAGGAAGTCCACTACCATTCAGACCTCCATTCAGGTTCTTGGTAAACGCTTACCAAATTGCTGGAGATGACCTTGAAAAAATCTTTGAAATTCTTAAAAAGAACTCACAATTAACTAAAAGCTTTAAAGATAAGGAATTTGGTGACTTAACTGAAACTGAATTAGCTCAGTACAGAGAAAGAGTTGATAATGTAATTTACTGGTTAGATACTTATGCACCTAAATTTGTAAAATTCCAAGTGCAAACTAAAAAAGTGCCAAAATTACCATTAACCGATGAGCAAACTAAATTCTTAAATGATTTAGCTGATTTAATGGAAAACAATGAGTTTGCAGATGCAACTGCATTACACGATGCAATGTATGAACTCTTAGAAGCTCAAGAATTAAAACCACAAAAAGGATTCCAAGCTATTTACAAAATGATTCTCGGTCAAAAACAAGGCCCAAGAGCAGCATCATTCTTGTTAAGCTTAGACAAAGACTTTGTTGTAAAAAGATTAAGACAAGAAGCTTAATCTTTTAAATTTTTCTTTTTTTAAACTAAACTTCTGAATTCTTTTTTAAGTAGAATTTCATCACTACTCTCAACAGGTTGATAATCTAATTTTTCAAATATCTCGATTAGGATATCATCCCTGCTTTCAAAACTGACAACAACATTTTTAAATTCATAATCCATGGCTATTTTTTCAAGCTGTCTAATTAATTTATAAGCTATTTTTTCCCTATTATCATAAGAATTTAAAAATAAAGTAGTGATTTCTGCTGAATCGGCATCATATACCTTAAAACTACTACACCCAACAGTTTTACCAAAATTCATTAAAAGTAAAACTACTTGAGGTTCACCAACTTCACATCCAAAAGATGCGCAAAATTCAATAAATCTTTCATCCCTCTCATCAGTAACTACAATTTCCATTATTTGACCTCAGTAGTATTTCCAACTTTAGAAAGCTCTTCATCCCAGATTTCGCAATTATTGCAAGTAAATTTCAAAAATAAGTCCCTGCACCTCAAGTCATTCAAAACTACCACTTCAACATCATTGGCCTCAAGTAGATTTTCGGCTCCCATCAATGTGGTATTTTCTCCAATTACGACTTTTGGTATATTATACAGTATTACAGCCCCTGAACACATAGGGCAGGGCGATAAAGTTGTGTACAATGTACAGTTAATATAATCTTCATAATTAAGGCGACCTGCATTTTCAATAGCATCCATCTCAGCATGCAAAATAACAGAATCGTTTTGAATTAATCTATTATGACCTCTAGATACTATTTCCCCATCTTTAACAAGGACTGCCCCAATTGGAATTCCGCCCTCTTTTAAAGATTTTTGTGCTTCTTTAATAGCTTCACTCATAAAATAGTTGTCTTGTGTCATTTTAAAAAAAAGAATAAATTAGATGAAATTAATCATCTTAATCTATTGAATAATCCTTTATTGGATTTTTTTTCTAAATCCTCTTCAAGTCTTCTGATAGTGTTATGCAAATCAGAAATTTCTTTTTTAGATTCATTAGATAATTTATCATAGCTGCTTTCTTTAAGTTTAAGTTGAGTGCTAAGAGAAGAAATCTCTTCCTTGTATCCGTCAATTTCTTTTTTATTTTGACTGTCAACTTCATCCTTATAGTTTCCAAGTTCAATGAGCTCGGCCCTTAACATGTCCACTTCATTAGAAAGGTCAACATTTTCTTTTCTGGATGCAGCTAATTTTTCTTTTACTTCTTCAAGTTCATTAGTTAATTGTTGATTTTCATTTTTAATGTCATCAACATTGATGGCGGCCAATTTTTCTTTGTAATGTTCAATTTTAGCCTCAAGGTCTTCTTTAATAGTATTAACTTCAGCTTCAAGTTTATCGGCCCTGACCTTATTAACAGCACCTTCTGCACCGAGTTTTCCAATTTTATTACTTAAATCTGCGTTAATATCTAATTGATCAAAATATTTCCTAGTAGATTTTTCCAATGCATCAGTCAATTCTTTTTTAAGACCATTTAATTCAGCATTTTCTTTTTTAAGTTTAGGAATAATCTTGTTAGTTAAATAATTAAGTTCACTTGATTGATTAGATAATTTTTCGTCCTTCTCTTTCAATTTAATTTTCAAATCATCTAATTTAGAGTTTTGTTTGGATTTTTCTTTAGCTGGTTTTTCTTCAACTACTTCCTCAACAACCTCATCAACAACAGGCTCCTCAGGAACATCCTCAACTACTTCCTCAACAACCTCATCAACAACAGGCTCCTCAGGAACATCCTCAACTACTTCCTCAACAACCTCATCAACAACCTCATCAACAACAGGCTCCTCAGGAACATCCTCTACAACTTCCTCAACAACCTCATCAACAACAGGCTCCTCAGGAACATCCTCAACTACTTCCTCAACAACCTCATCGACTTTAGGTTCGACAGGAGTGTCTTCAACAACAGGTTCTGCAGGAGCTTCTTCTACAGGCTCTGCAGTTTTCTCTTTTCTGTTTTTAATCTTATCTAAATCTAATTTTACTTTTTGCCCATACATGGCATTCATTGGTTTATCGTTTGACATTAAAATCACCAAAATAGCAATAATAATTAAAAATTCAACAACCGAGTACAGTAATAGAAGTTATATTTTACAACATATTTAACTATTTTTAATTGTGATTTTTCACACTTGCAAATATTATTAATATCATGAAAACAAATACTAATATACTGAAATTAATTTTGTAAGTTGTGGCGATACCATGGATTATTTTGATAGATTAGAAGCAGAAACCCATCACCTATACGATATAGCTAATAAGGCAAGATCCAAAGGGTTTGATGTTGAAACAGAAACTGAAGTTCCCCTTGCAAAGGATTTAGCTGAAAGAGTAGAAGGGCTTGTAGGCCCGGAAGGTGTGGCGCAACGTATTAAGGAATTAGAACAAGATATAACAAGAGAAGAAGTTGCTTTTGAAATTGCTGCAGAAATTGCATCAGGCAAATTTGAACTTACCGGCGAAAAGGCAGAGTGGGGCGAAGAGCAAAGATGCGACCAAGGTTTGAGAACCGCTCTTGCAATCCTAACAGAAGGAGTGGTAGCAGCGCCGCTTGAAGGAATTTCCGATGTAAAAATCAAGGATAACTTTGACGGAACAAAATATATTGGAGTTTATTTTGCAGGACCTATTAGAAGTGCTGGAGGTACAGCCGCAGCATTGGCCGTGCTTTTGGGAGATAAGATTAGACAGGCTATAGGCATTGATGCATTTAAGCCAATCGATGATGAAATTGAAAGATATGTGGAAGAAGTTGAACTTTACGAATCCGAAGTTACAAATTTACAATACTCACCAACACCTGAAGAAGTGAGATTTGCCGCAACACATATCCCGGTAGAAGTCTCCGGAGAACAAACCGACCAGGTTGAAGTTTCACACAGAGATTTGGAACGTGTTGAAACCAATAATATTCGTGGCGGAGCATTGCTGGCGATGGTTGAAGGAGTAATCCAAAAATCTAAAAAGATTCATAAAATTTCTAAAAAATTAGGACTGGACTGGGAATGGCTTACTGAATATTCAAAACCTAAAAAGGATGATTCTTCAGGAGATGATGGTGGAGATTCAGATATCGTTAGTGAACCAAAATATATCCAGGATATTATTGGTGGAAGACCTATTTTAGGATATCCTTCTGAAAAAGGAGCATTTAGATTAAGATACGGAAGGTCCAGAAATACCGGTCTTGCAACCATGGGAGTTCACCCAGCGACAATGGCTCTTCTTGAATTTTTAGCTGTTGGAACCCAACTTAAAATTGAATACCCGGGAAAGGGAAATTGTGTTGTACCGGTGGATTCCATCGAAGGTCCTATTGTTAAGCTTAAAAATGGCGACGTTTTGATACTTGATAGTGTTAAAAAGGCACGTGAAGTCAAAAAAGATGTTGTTGAAATATTATTTTTAGGAGACATGCTTGTTGCATTTGGAGAATTTTTAAGAAACAACCAACCCCTATACCCTTCAGGATGGGTTGAGGAATGGTGGATTCAATTATTAACCAGCAGCGAAAAATTTGATGCGGACAACAACGATTTAGATTTACATAAACTTGAACATGATTATTTATCTTCAATTGAAGCTTTTAGATTATCAAAAGAATATGACATACCGTTGCATCCAAAATACACCTACTGTTATAATGATGTAACCATCAGCGACTTAAATGAACTGATTGACTTGATAATAAAATGTAAATCAACTTACAAGCCTAACGAAGGAATAAAATTAGATTTATCTTATCCTAAAAGAGTTTTAGAAGTCATTGGCGTCCCACATACTGTTCGTGACGGGAAAATCATCATCGATAAAGATCATTCCTATGCCCTTTTGGTTACTTTATCTAATAAATTACCTAATAAAGAAACTACCATCGAAGCCGTAAATGAGGTTTCACCCGTTGAAATTAAGAACAAAGCACCTGCATACATTGGTACCCGTGTAGGTAGGCCTGAAAAATCTAAAGAAAGACTGATGAGGCCGGCGCCACATGGATTATTCCCTATTGGAAATTATGGTGGTTCAAGAAGATTGATAGCAACAGCCGCTAAAAAAGGTAACATCAAAGTAGAATTAGCCAGAAGGAAATGTACCAATCCAGAATGTGGAATAAGCTCAAACAATTCACTTTGTCCAAAGTGTGGAAGTCCAACAGAAATCACTCCTGCCAGACAGAAAAACATCCCTCTAGCATCAATGCTTAAAAAAGCATCTGATAATGTAAAGGTTAGAAGAGTAGATGAAGTAAAAGGCGTAATGGGTATGATTTCCGAGTCAAAATTGGCAGAACCTTTAGAAAAAGGAATACTTAGAGCTAAAAATGAAGTGTTTACCTTTAAAGATGGAACAATACGTCACGATTCCACAGACTTGCCTTTAACTCACTTCATTCCAAGAGAAATTGGAGTTAGTGTTGAAAAACTCCTGGAAATGGGTTATGAAAAGGATTGTTATGGAAACCCAATTGAAAATGAAGATCAAATCATTGAACTTAGGGTTCAAGACATTGTGATTTCAGATAATTGCGGTGAATACCTGCTTAGAACAGCACAATTTATAGATGATGAACTTACAAGATTCTACGATATGGAACCGTTTTACAACGTTAAAGAAAAAAGTGATTTGATTGGACATTTGGTGGCAGGGCTTGCACCCCACACATCCGCAGGAGTGCTTGGAAGAATTGTTGGATTTACAAAAGCATTAGGATGCTATGCCCACCCATACTTCCACTCTGCAAAACGTAGAAACTGTGACAGTGACGAAGATGCAATAATGTTACTCCTGGATGCTTTAATTAACTTTTCAAAATCATACTTACCGAATACTAGAGGAGGAAGTATGGATGCTCCTTTAGTTTTATCCTCAAGAATTGACCCTGAAGAGATAGACGACGAATCTCACAACCTGGACATATTTGAAAGATTCCCTGTGGAATTTTATGAAAAAACATATAGTCCTCTAAAACCTGCTGAAGTTTTGGAATATATTGACAATGTTGAAAAGCATTTGGGAACTCCACAGCAATATGAAGGATTGATGTTTTCCCATCACACATCCAACATCCATGCGGGACCGACAATATGTCTTTATAAAACATTGCCATCCATGAGAGAAAAGGTCGAAGCTCAAATCGCTCTTGCCGAAAGCATTAGGGCTGTTGACCAACGTGGAGTTGTTGAGAAAGTTCTATCTTCCCATTTCTTGCCAGACATTATGGGCAATTCAAGAGCATTTTCCAAACAAAAGGTAAGATGTACTAAGTGTGGTTCAAAATACAGAAGAATACCGCTTACGGGAAAGTGTGAAAAATGTGGAGGTAACCTAATCCTTTCAGTTTCAAAAGGATCAGTTACTAAGTATCTTGAAATTTCACAGGAATTGATTGACAGATACCCAATTTCCCCATACTTAAGACAACGTTTGGAAATTCAAGAGTTTGGTATTAAATCACTATTTGAAAGTGACAAGTCTAAACAAAGTTCACTGGATGTTTTCTTCTAGGAACATTACTTATCAAATGCTCTTGGACATTTTGTTTTAAATATTAAATACATAGAAAATTTCAGAGCATATAAATAACGTTCGAATCAAGACGAACAATTTATATATGATAAAAGTCTACGTATTAAATAGAGTTGTTCGTATTTATACGAACAATAATTATACATGTGCAAACATATAGTATAAACATGTGAGAGCATGCTCTCTCGTTACTTTTTATACTTATTTAAAAACGTAGGAAAAATGGTGTGAAAAATATGGAAAAAATATCAGAATTAGGAAATAAATTAAATGATTCCGTTAAAATTAATGTAGAAAAAAATAACGGAATCAGAGAAAGATTCAGTTACGAAAAACTGTTAAAATCATTAGTAATGGTAGAAACTCCATTCTTTGAATCAGATAAAATCGTAGCTACAGTAGTATCACAATTATACGATGGAATTAAAACCAAAGAAATCAAAAAAATTGTTCACGAATGCTTAGAGGACATTGATCCTGAAATCGCAAACAAATATTTGGCAAGTACCCAATTAAAAGTACGTACTTCAAGAGACACTATCGAAGCATTCGATTTATCAAAAATTGCTAACACCTTAATTGAAGAAACCGGTGCTAGCCAAGAAACTGCTTTTGAAATCGCTACTGAAACCTGGAAAGAACTTAAAAAATTAAATGTGGAATACTTGACCGCTCCAATGATTAGGGAAATGGTTAACACAAAATTGATTGAATACGGCCTAGAAGATTTAAGAAGCCGTTACACTCGTTTAGGTATCCCTGTATACAATATCACCTCATTAATTGAAAACGGTAACAGAGATAACGCAAACATGATTCACAACCCTGAAAGTATTCACAAACATGTAGCAGACGAAGCATTAAAACAATACGCACTCTTAAAAATGTTACCTGCACACTTGGCAGATGCACACATGTCCGGTGACATTCACATTCACGATTTGGAATTCTTCGCTGGAAGACCTTTAAACTGTCTTCAACATGATATAAGAACCTTCATCAAATATGGACTTAAAGTAGACGGTACCGGTGACCACACCTCCATTGCAGGTGCACCAAACCATATGGAAACTTTAATGAACCACACTGGTGAAATCATGCTCGCAGCACAACAAAACATGTCCGGTGGACAATCAATGTCCTTATGGAACGTATTTGTTGCTCCATTTGCAAGAGGAAGAACCTATGATGAAATCAAACAAGCAGTTCAAATGCTTGTCTACAACTTAAATATGGCATATGCAGCTCGTGGATCTCAAGTTCCATTTACCAGTATGGCATTAGAATTTGGTGTTCCAGACTTCTTAAAAGAAGAAACCGCTTACGGACCAAAAGGTCAGGTTGTCGGAACTTATGCAGATTATGAAGAAGAAACCAGATTAATCCAAAGAGCATTCACTGAAACTTTACTTGAAGGGGACAATGAAGGTAAACCTCACTTATTCCCAAATACCATTTACACCCTCCGTAAAGAAACAATGACCAGTGAATATGAAGATGACCTCCGTTTAGTTCACGAACTTTCTGCAAAATACGGTTCATCATACTTCGTTAACATGTTCCCTGAATACAGAGGAAAAATGGCTAACTACATGGGTTGTAGAACCTGTTTACAAGATACCTGGACTGGTGATTGGGATAAAGATTGTTTAAGAACCGGTAATCTCGCATATGTTACATTAAACTTACCAAGAATTGGATACCAATCCAAAGACGAAACCCAAGTATTCGAATACTTAGATGAATACATGGATTTAGCTGTTGAGACTTTAATGCTTAGAAGAGAACAAGGATTAAAATGTTTAAACGATTTCCACATTTTACCATTCTTAAAACAACAAGTAGCTGGAGAATCCTACTACAGAATTGAAAACTCAACTTTATCCTTCGGTTTTGTTGGACTTAACGAAATGTTGTCCTCACTCTTCGGTGAAGGTATTGAAAACCCTGATTCAAATAAATTTGGTGTAAAATGTATTGAATACATCAATGATAGAGCTAACCAATTAAAAGATGAAACTGGACTCAGATGGTCTGTCATCCAAACTCCAGCTGAATCTACTGCTTACAGATTTGCAACTCTCGATAAAAAACAATTCGGAGACCAATCTATCGTGCAAGGTGATGGAAATGCTAACTACTACACCAACTCCTCACACGTGCCAGTAGACACTGGATTATCATTAATTGAAAAAATCAAAATTGAAGAGCAATACCACGGAATTACTCCTGGTGGACACATCTTCCATGCATTCATGGGAGAATCTTACTCTGATCCTGACTCATTAATGAGCTTAACAAATAAAATTGCAAGAAAATCCGATATCGGATTCTGGGCATACAGCTCAGCATTAAGTTTCTGTCTTAAATGTAAAACCTTAATGAAAGGATTAAATAATACATGTCCTACCTGCGGTGAAAAAGAAGATGTAGAATGGTATGATAGAATTACCGGATACGTACAACAAGTTGGACGTGCAAAATCTGCATCTGGAGGTTGGAACCCAGGTAAACGTCAAGAATTAATTGACAGAAGAAGATTTGAAGATAACTAAATAGTTATCTTCTTCACACCATTTTTTTTAACACCAAAAACACCATCCTACAAAAATTTTTAAAAATCGAAATAATTTTTCAAAATCAATGAAAAACTAAAAGTATATTAATACCATTAAACTAAAATTATAATATTATCATATCACTGATGATAATTTATTATTTTCACATTCTATGTTACTAGTATTTATGGGCTTTTTTAATACTAGATAGCTGATAACATAGATATAATTATATACCCAGACAAGAACTGATTTAAGAGGTTATACAATGCAAAGATCAAGAGGATTAAAAAGTAGATCAAGAAAAAAGATGACTAAAGTGCAAAGACCAGGTAGAACCAACCCAATTACCAACAGACTCCAAAAATTTGAAGAAGGAGACTTAGTTCACATTACTATTAACCCAAGTATTCAAAAAGGACAACCTGCTCCTAGATTCCACGGTAAAACTGGAAAAATCACCGGTCAAAAAGGAAAAGCATACATTGTTTCTTTAAAAGATGGAAACAAAGCAAAAGAATTAATTGTTAGACCTGACCACTTAAAATTACAAAACTGAGTTTTATGATTGGAAAAAACGTTATTGAAAGTGAACCTATTCCAGGTGTTAAAGTTAAAGAAGTTCTTGAAGAATTTTCTGAGGATAACGAATTAAATTATGAACAGAACATAACTTTAAACCATCTTGCAAGATTCAAAAGATACTCTGTTGAAGATTCAGAGGAAATCATCGAAAAACTTGTAAGTGATTTTAACTTAAGACCTAAAGTCGCCGTACATATTGTTGATTTAGTTCCTCAGGATTTAGCAGATTTAAGATTAATATTTGCTAAAGAGCCAAGTAAAGTCGATAACGAAGAAATGAAAAAAATTCTCGAACTTCTCGAACAATATGATATTATCGAATAGTTACCAACTATTCCCCCTTTTTTTATTATTTTTTTAATTTGCAATTTCTATTTTTATAGCAATATTGTTAGCTTTTTTTAGATATATTTATTACATTTAAAAATTAAAATTAACCATAAGTTATGTTATGGTCAATATTTTTGACACAAAAAACAACAATAGTGAAGTGATACTATGAATAATAATGACAAAAAAAATAAAACACCAACAGTGAAAAAAGAAGAAAATGCTGTTATACTTGATTATTTAAGTAGGGGATATGTTAAATCAGACATGTCCAAATTTGGTGGAAAAGCTATTGCTCAAGCTATTGGTACAGAAAAATTCACTTTACTAGAATTAGCTCCTAAAAATGGTGTAGATTTAGAAATTCAAGACACCGTATACATTGGAAAAGGAAAAAGAGATAAGATACATAGAGTTTTAGGCAAATTAGATTTTGAAAATCTGACTGCAACCAGCAGAATCGAATTGGAATATGCCATCCGTGACATCGTGGAAGCAAATGAAGAAAAATTCGTTGAATTTTTCAATACTGCCGATTCTGTAAGTACAAGACTTCACTCTTTAGAGTTAATTCCAGGAATTGGTAAAAAATACATGTGGGACATTATTAAAGCAAGAGAAGAAAAGCCTTTTGAAAGTTTCGAAGATATTACAAAAAGGCTCCCTACATTAACAGATCCTGCAGGAATGATTGTAAACAGAGTAAAACAAGAACTTGACACAACTACAGTTAGAAGGGGTAAAAATAAATATTACATATTTACTCAACCTCCAAGAAGAGCTAAAAGATAAAGTGATAAATTGAGTAGTGAATCTTCCCAATCCCTATCAAAAACAACAAAAAACATTTTAAATCAATACGGGATAAAATTAAATAAAAATTTTGGCCAGAATTATTTAATTGATAAAAACAAAAGAGACCAAATAATCAACTTCGGAAATGTTGACAAAAACGATACTGTTCTGGAGATAGGAACTGGGATAGGAACACTAACAATTGAACTTGCCAAAAAAGCTGGGAAAGTAATAGCTATTGAACAAGACCCAAAAATCGCTGAAATATTAAGCGAACGACTTGAAAAAGAGAAAATAGATAATGTAGAACTAATCAATGATGATGCATTAAATGTGGATTTTCCAAAATTTAATAAAATCGTCTCAAATCTACCTTATCAAATTTCATCACCAATAACATTCAAATTTTTAAATTATGATTTTGACCTTGCTATTTTAATGTATCAAAAAGAATTTGCAGTGCGTATGAACGGCGCTGTAGGAACTAAAGACTATTCAAGGTTATCTGCAATGCTCTATTTTAAATGTGATGTTGAAACCTTAACAGATGTGAGCTCTGAAAGCTTTATACCAAAGCCAAAAATCGATTCGACAGTTGTAAAGCTGACACCAAAAGAAAATAAGATATCAAAGGATGATTTTAAGATATATTCCAATTTTACAAAGGCATTATTCCAACATAGGAACAAAAAAATTAGAAATGCATTGATTGATTCAAGGCATGTGATTTGCAAACTTGACAAAAAGGAAATGAAGGAAAGAATAAACAGTATCGAGTCCGAAGAGATTAAGGAATATCTTAAAAAAAGAGTAATAGCCATTGAACCTGAAGAAATACTGTTTTTATCAAAAGAATTGAATTCAATTTTAAATGAGTAGATAACATGAGCGAATTTATCCTAAATACTGACGATAACGTTTATATTCCAGCTGAAGACAGTTATCTGCTTGCTGAAAATCTATTAATTAAAGAAGGTCAAAGTGTTTTAGAAATTGGAACCGGATCTGGAATCGTTGGAATGTATGCTTCAAAATTAACTGATAAGATTACAGTTACAGACATTAATTTCGATGCATGTGAACTTGCAAGAAAAAACTTTGAAGCCAACCACATTGAAAACATTGAAATTCTGTTTGGGAATTTATTTGAACCTGTGAAAAATAGAAAGTTTGATGTAATTTTATTTAATACTCCATATCTACCAACCGAAGAAGATGAAGTTATTGACAGCAATCTAAATTATGCATTTGATGGTGGATTAAATGGTAGGAAAGTTATCGATTTATTTTTAAATGAAGTGCCGAATCATTTAAATGAGGGAGGAATTGTCCAACTAATTCAGTCTTCATTTTCCGATAACGAAAAGACATTGGACATGTTAGATGAATTGGGATTTATAGCTGAAATTGCAGCATCAGAACACTTCTTTTTTGAAGATATTACATTGATTAATGCTTACAAAATATTAAAAGGTGATTGAATATGGAACAATGGAAATTATCAGTTTTGACAGGCGTAGTACTTGCAATTCTTGCAATAATGTTCGCCGTGATCAGAAAAAGTATCAGCATATGGATAATATTAATAATTATACTTGCCGTAATTGATATTGCGCTTGGATTATATAGAAAAAATAATTAAAAAAGGAGAATTATATTTCTCCATCAAAAACTAGCTCTGCTGGACCTTCCATGAAGGCTCCAAGAGCATCTTCTTTTTCATAAACTGTAAAGTTTAAGTCTCCACCAGGCAAATGAAGTAATATTTCACTGTCAAATAAACCTAATTTGAAACCGGAAATTGCAGTGGAGGTTGCTCCGGTACCGCAAGCGAGTGTCACACCAGCACCCCTTTCCCAGGTAATCATCTTGCCTTCATTTTTAGAGATGACCTCTACGAAGTGTACATTGATCTTTTCAGGGAAAACCTCATGAGCTTCAATGGCAGGGCCGTATTTGTCAATGTCAACCTCATCGACATTGTCAACGAATATTATTGCGTGAGGGTTTCCAACGCTGATTGCTGTCAGGTTGAATGTTGTATCCAAGACTTTCAATTCCCCATCCAAAAATTCGTCCTTATCTGAAGTCATTGGAATTTCAGGAGTTTTGAAAGTTGACAATCCCATATCCACCTTAAATAAGACCGGTTCTCCGTCTTTTAATGTGATTTCAATGGTTTTTATTCCTGCTCTTGTTTCTACAGTCATCTTTTCTTGTTTTAAAATGCCTTTTCTGTAGACAAAATCACCAAAGCATCTTATACCATTTCCACACATTTCGGCTTCGCTTCCATCAGGATTGAACATTCTGTATCCAATGTCAGCAACATCAGATGGCTCTACAAACAAAACGCCATCTCCGCCTACTCCAAAGTTTCTGTGACATAACATTCTGCATGCTTCTGGCTTATCTGCTTCGGGAATAACTTCCCCTTTACTTTCATCAATTATTGGAAAGTCATTGCCAATTCCATGCATTTTTGAAAATTTTAATCCTTTTAAATCTACCATAGTATCAACTTATTTTAAATGTGGTGGAATGCGTTGTTTGGCATATAAATCTTCAAAGGTTTCTCTTTCACGTACAAGTGAGCATTTTCCATCAGTTACCAATACTTCAGAAGTTAAAGGTCTTGAATTATAATTGGATGACATTGTAAATCCATATGCACCGGCATTTAGGATACCTAAAACATCCCCTTCTTCCACATCAGGCATTGGCCTGTCACGTGCAAATAAATCTCCGGATTCGCAAACGTTACCTGCAATATCCACTTCTTGGGTATTAGGAGCATCCATTTTACTTGCATCGACAATATGATGGTATGAATCATACATTGCCGGCCTTAAAAGTGTGTGGAATCCAGCATCCACACCGATGAATTTTCTGTAACTTTGTTTGACGCTGTTTACGGTTACTAAAAGCACGCTTGCATCACCGACAAGATATCTTCCAGGTTCCAGATACATTGTAGGATTTCCCATGCCATATTGTTCTAGTTTTTCTTTAAATAAACCGACGTTGACTTCGGCAAATTTATCCAAATCTACAATGTTTTCCTCTGGAGTGTATGGAATTCCTACTCCCCCACCGAAATCAACAAATTCAAAGTCGATTCCAGCTTCCTGGTGTACTTTACCAGCAATATCCATAGTGGATTCTATGGCTAATTTGAATGGTTCAGGGTCAAGGATTCCTGAACCAATGTGAGAGTGCATACCGATTGGATTGAAACCCAATTCTTTAGCTAATGTGTAAACTTCAACAGCTTCATTGTCCATTATACCGAATTTACTCATTACTCCACCGGTAATACAGTGGTCGTGGTGTCCTGCACCCACCATTGGGTTTACCCTGAATGATATTTTCAAGCCTTCAGGATCAACCATATTAGCTAATCTTTTAAGTGCTGATACTGAGTCGATATTTAAAACGGCACCTTCATCATGGACAAATTTTAACTCATCATTGGTAATGTTGTTACCGGTGAATAGTATCCTATCGCCTGAAAATCCAGTCATTTTAGCAATGTGTACTTCTCCAGGTGAAACTGCATCAATACAGCAACCTTCAGACTCTAAAATTTTCATTACTGCAAGGTTGGTATTTGCTTTACATGCATAAAACACTTTGAAATCAGAATAATATTTTGAAAAAGCTGAGTAAAATCTGTTATAATTATCTCTTATTCTAGCCTCATCTATTACATAGGTTGGAGTTCCAAATTCTTCAGCGATATCTAAAGCATCTGCTCCACCAATATCCAAGTGGTTTTTATCATTAACTTTAATATTTAAATCCATAATAAAACTCCTAAAAAGTTACATTATGCATTTATTTATGAGTTTTAATCTATTTAAAACTAGTGAAGGAAAAGATTTTTCCGATTAGATTATTAATATAAATAAAGAAACTAAAATTAGTGATTGAAATGGATAGGCCATATGGATTAACCGTAAGAGGAATAATTAAGAACAATGCAAACGAAATTCTGATTGTAAAAAGACATCCCAAAAGTAGAACTGACCCTGAAATGTGGGAATTGCCAGGTGGAAAAGTCGAAAAAGGAGAATTTTTCGCAGATGCACTTGTTCGTGAAATCAAAGAAGAAACAAATCTTGATGTTAACGTAGGAGACTTTGCAGAAGCGATTCAAAATGACTATATGCACAAAAGAACTGTGCAGGTTATGATGTATCTAGATGATGTGAAAGGAGACGTCAAAATAAGTGATGAGCACACTGACTGGATGTGGGCTGATTTGGAAAAAATAAAAGGTTTGGAGATTTCAACATCCCTTAAAAAAGTATTGGAAAAAAGAAAATGGGATATTTAATCAAATAAAGTTTGGTTTTCAATGTTTAATATTCCTATTCTGCATTTTGGACATGTTGATGATTCGCCTAAAATCTGAAGATCCTCGCCGCATTTCGGGCATGAAGAATAGGTGTCATTAATATAAACTGTTAAATCATGGGTATGGTCTTCTAAAAGTTCTTTAATTAATGAATCTTCCAGGTTCGCATTGTTTTCAAGTATGACAAACTTGTTGATTTGTTTTCCGCAATCCTTACAATAATAGCCATAATATTTTCCTGCAAAATCAAATTGTTTGCTGTCAAAATCATTATAAAGAGAATTATCAATGGAAAATTCGCCTTTATTGTCCATGGCAAATGATTTTTCTGATTTTAAAGGAATGTCCTTGCGGCAATGAATGCAACTTTGGAACTTATTGTCAAAATCTATGATTTTTATATTATCATCCAGATTCTCAATAAGCTGGATTATCTCCTCTTTTTCTATGAATCGGGATTTTCTGGAAATGTGGAAATTATAAATGTAACTATCACACTTATAGCAATAGTATTTATAAATTCCTCCAGAGGATAATGCATCAGAAGCCTTTTTAGATGAGTCAACGGTTTGCATATCCACATGAATTTTCTTATCTCCATCAATCCAAAAAATGTCTGAAGAGTCAACTAACTTAAACCCACATTCGCTGCATGAATATTCAGTATGGATACCCATATCATCACCTACAAAATCTCATCCAATGCTTTAACAAATTCATCAATGTCTGCTTTTGTAATTATTAATGGTGGAACGAATCTTAAAACATTGCCAGAAGTACAGTTAATTAAAAATCCTGCTTCTCTGAGTTTGTCAACATATTCTGCTCCAGGTTTGGTCAACTCCAAACCGACCATTAAACCTTTACCTCTTACATCAGCAATGACTTCTTTATCTAACTTTTTAAGCTCTTCAATAAAGTAGTTTCCAACTTCATTAACATTGTCCAAGATGTTTTCCTCTTCAAAGGCATCTAAAACAGCATTGGCTGCAGCGCATACTAATGGACCTCCACCGAAAGTGGTTCCATGGTCTCCAGGTACAAATGCACTGGCTACCTTTTCGGTTGCAAGAATTCCACCCATAGGAACTCCTCCACCGATTCCTTTAGCCATTGTCATGATATCTGGTTTGACATCGAATAATTCATGGGCAAACAATGTTCCGCATCTTCCAAAACCAGTTTGGACTTCATCAACTATGAATACTATGTTTTTTTCATGACAAAGCTCTTCGATTTGTTTTAGATAATCCATATCTGGAACATGCACTCCACCCTCACCTTGAATAGGTTCGACGATAATTGCTGCAGTATTTTCAGTTACCGCCTCTTTAATGGCATCAATGTCATTATAAGGAACATTAATGAAACCTTCTGGCATTACAGCCTTAAATGGTTCATGATATTCCTCATGTCCAGTTGCTGCAAGAGTCATTATTGTTCTTCCGTGGAATGAATCGACAGTGGAAATCACTTCACTTTTACCAGTGTATTTGACGGCTAACTTAATGGCGCCCTCATTTGCCTCAGCTCCGCTGTTTGCATAAAATATTCTATCAAAGTTGGTTTTGTCAATTAACTTTTTAGCATATATTAATGCTGGTTCATTATAGTAAATGCTTGAAATGTGAATGAGTTTTTCTGCTTGATCTTGAATTGCTTTTACAAGTTTAGGATGATTGTGACCTAAGGCGTTAACGGCAATTCCAGCAAACATGTCTAAATATTCATTTCCATCAATATCAGTGACTTTTACACCTTCACCATGATCTAAAACGATTGGTTGTCTTGTGAAAGTGTTAATGAAATAATCATCTTCAATTTTTATAAGTTCTTGAGTATTCATTATTTTTCATCCCTCCATAAACTATTTAATCATTAACATTTATAATATTAATATTATTTAAAATTGGTGATAAAATGAAAGTCGCTATAATAGAAACTGATAAAGGAAATATTGAATTAGAATTATTCCCAAACGAGGCTCCAGGCACTGTAGCTAACTTTGAAAAATTAATCAATGAAGGTTTTTACGATGGATTAACTTTCCACAGAGTAATTCCAAACTTTGTTATTCAAGGAGGATGTCCTAGAGGAAACGGTACTGGCGGACCTGGATACACCATCAAATGTGAAACCGAAGGAAACCCACACAAACATGGTACCGGTGCATTATCCATGGCACATGCAGGTAAAGACACTGGAGGAAGTCAATTCTTCATTACACACTGCCCACAACCACACTTAGACGGTGTTCACACCGTATTCGGCCAAGTCATTAAAGGTCAAGATGTTGTCGATGCAATCCAACAAGGCGACAAGATGAACAAAGTGACCGTTGAAGAAAGATAAATCTTATCTTTCTAAACTCTTTTTTTATTTTAATTTAAATTTTCATTTGACTTCATTCCAACGAGTGAAGCAAAAACAGATGCTATACACAACACCACACAAATTACACATGTTATTTGACAGCTTGTTATCAATAAAGGATAATATTCGGCAATTATAGGAACATCACCCATTATAAATGCAAATACCAATGTTAATATTCCCATACTCATTGCTTGCCCGACTGAACGCATTGTAGCGACTGCAGCTGAAGCGGCGGAAGTGTCCTTTGGCGGAACTGAACCCATGATAACATTCGTATTCGGAGGGGAGAACAATCCAAATGCAACCCCGTAAATTACCATAGCCACTATTAAGAATTCCATGGAAGTGCCTGCATTTAAAGACGAGAACAAGAATAGGGATACTGTTCCGAGCCCCATACCAATGGCCGCAAGTATCTGCGGTACGAACCTATCTGACAATCTGCCTGCAATCGGCGCCAATACCACTTGACATAACGGCGCTACAAGCAATATTATTCCTGCAGTCTGTGAGTCGAATCCTTTAATGTATTGTAAATGATAGTTTAGGATTGTGGTAACCGCATAAGTGGCTAAATATGCGCATAATGAAGCGAAATTTGCTGATAGGAATTTGTGATTTTTGAAAAATCTAATATCAAATACTGGATTTGCTTGTCTTAGTTCTATCAATCCGAAGACCACAAGAATTATCACGCCCAAAATAGTCAAGATTATTCCCAATTGGGTATTGAGAATTGTGAATCCATACATGAACAGTACCATACCGATGGCATATGTAAATGACCCCTTTAAATCCAAGGAAACATTTTCAAATGAAATCCACTCTTCATCTATTCTTGTTAGAAGCAATGCAAGGATGACAAACAAGAATGGCACTCCAAACAATACTACGGATCTCCATCCCAGGTTGTAGTTTAGAATTCCACCTAAAACCGGAGACAATGACAAACCCACATAAACTCCCGTAATGTTTATTCCCAAGGCCTTGCCACGTTCCTGTGGTGGAAATGCTGAGACTATCATTGCCATTGAGGTAACATTAATAAATGATAATGCAATTCCCAAAATAAAACGACAGGCCAAAAATTGTTCTTGGGAAGTAACACACACATTGACGATGGAAATTACAATAAACAATATTATGCTGATAATTGTAACTTTTTTAAGACCATATTTTCCCGAAATCTGACCGGCCGGAATCGATAAAACCGCAACTACCAATAAAAAAATAATAGTAACCCAGTTTTGAACAATATTGCTCATATAAAATTCACTGGCAATTGTTGGAATGACAATATTGACTGCATTGACTGCAAAAACCGTGAAAAATGACAATACTGTACAAATCAAAAGGATTAAATTTTTCTTTTCCATTGAAATAATATTTTGATTTTATATAATATAAATTCTTATTAGGGGAGGCACTTTCAAAAACTTGTGTGATTTTTTTCTTTTTCATTTTTTATGTTCCAATAATTTAATTTTAGCATAAATCGGCTTAAAAGTCCTTGTTCTATTTTCATTGTTCTTTTTATGTTTTTTGGAAATATTTTTTGGAAGATATTTTCAATTTTATTGTTTGTAGATGGCATATTCTTATTTTCGAGATGGTTCGTCAATTTTTGAAAGTAAGGAATGATGAATTTGTCTACAATTTTAATTGTGAATGTGTTTTGAGGGAATTTTCTCTCAAACAGTCTCTTTCGTAGATTTTTTGCATCATTTAAGTTTTCTGCATCCAATATTTTGAAAATATGTTTTTTTAAATCAATTAATTCTTCGAATTCTTCTTCTTTTAATTGATTTTTGTCAAAATAATCTTTAAATCTTTTGTTTATTGCTTGTTTAACATGAAATTTGCAGAAATGATGTTTTACTTTTAATTTATCTATTGCTTCTCGATATTCGTGTTTTAAGTCTGTTCCAATTGATTTTTTCTCTTGATTTCTCAGTGATTCATTTAAAAATTGATAAATGGTCTTGGAATCTTCTGAATCGACCAATTTAATGGAAACGAGAGTATTTAATTTAACATCGAATAAAGCCAAAATATAGTTCCATTCGCCATTAATTTTAACCCAAAGACTATCAAATAAGTAATAACCGGAATAACTCCTAGTTTCATAGTTAAATTCATAATTGGAGTTCAATAATATATTTTCTATGCTTTGATGTGAGATTTCAATGTTATGTTGTTGTTTTAAGTCAAATCGTATTTTATGGAGTCCAGCACCATAAATTTGATATAAATTTTCAATACAATCAATAACAGGCAAGGTTATATTAGAATTAGGATAAACAATAGAAGATAAATCAGAATAAAAGACTTTACCGCATTATTTACACTTATATTTTTGAACAGTGCAAATTTGCTCCCCAATTCTTAAAAAAATTAGTTTTCTTTCATAAACACCATTTTTAACAGCATGATGAGACTTACAACTTGGACAAATAGCAACTCTATTTTGAAAATGAATTTTACCTCTTTTTTCCAATCTGATAAGGTTATCCTCAATATTTTCACAACCAAATCGAGAAAGATCATCAAATTGGCGGAATTCAGAAAACTCAGGTACAAAATCGGAAAGTTTATATTCTTTTAACTCCATACATTCATATGGAGCTTTAATATTTTTACTGGACATATTAATATTTAAGTTCCACCTAATATATTAATTTTACTGCTTTTAAATTAAAAATAAAGAAAAAATAGAACGAAAAAATTTCGTGACTCAAAAACTAGTGAAAATTCAAATCACACAAGTTTTTGAAAGAG
>JAFRFD010000020.1 GCA_017434525.1 Methanobrevibacter sp. | reverse complement strand
GGAGAATCTGGATCAATTCCAAATCTTTCATAGTCTGTTAGCTTTCTTCTGATAGCATTTGAAATCTCAGATCCGATTCCATATGAATCTGTCATAACTTCATTTGCCCACGCAGAAAACAGATGTAGTAATTCTTCCTCATCAACCTCTGTATCAATAAGGTATTCTTCATACTTTTCTTCCCAAATTGATTCAAGTGGTACAATCCAGCATAATGCTGAATCTGTCAAAGATCTGAAATTATTACACAGTTGAACCAGCAGCTGTTGGCAAAATAAATCCGGTATTTTTTCTATATGTCTTTCACAGTATTGTGAATAGTTGATTTCTTTTCCCCGTTTATTTAAATACTCCAGATGCTTTCGCATCTGTTTCATTCCTTCAGATAATGATAAATCGTCACCTGTGAAAAATGTTAGGTCATTCTCAACTGCAACTTTCAGAAATGAGACATATAGCAGTCGCATGGTTGGATCCATGTCTTTTTCTTCAGCCCATTGCAAAAGATTTGCCGCTGCTACAGTTAATGCCTTTTTCATGGCATCTTCATCTGCGGCCTCAGTAAATTCCTTGGCCAACACAGCCGCTCGCTGTCGGCTATCAGAAAACAGCAATACTTTCCGTCCTTTATTAGGGTTATGTTCTATAAGTTTTGGGTCAGTAATTGTTGGGGGTTGGATTCTTAGCTGCTCAGAAATTAAGTTAAAAAAAGGTTCGTTGCCTTTTGTAGAAAAATCTGTCACTTTTAGGTGGCTCTTTCCACACTTTGGACAATAATAAAAGCTCCTGAGATTTGTATTGTTTTTATCCACTCTCTTCGAAATCACGACAGGAAGATATTCATCTTTTCTGGTTTCATCTACATAGTATGATATTTTTCCAGTGAAACTATCAATCCAGGCAAAAGATGCCTCTTTAGGAAGATCGGATTTTGATAGACTATTATTTTTAGGCAGCACATACAATTGTTGTTCTATCATAGAATCAACATGTGCATCACCTCTTGTATTCCACAAAATATCATCATCTGCTGCCTGATTTTCATCAAGGTATCCTCTTATGAATAGTGCTCCACAAGTTCTGTCATTTAGCAATTCGTAGACCTTTGCTCCACAATCACATACTGATCTTTTTTCTGTATACACCTTGCCCAATGGTAGTTTTTGGTTCCTTTTATACTCGCATTGAGGATTTGAGCATGCATATAAACCTGGAATACCCCTAAACATCATATGTAACCTAACTGGTAACAATACTTGTCCTTGCCTATTTACGGCAAAAGGAGCTATCTGAAGTAGCACATTTGTTGCTCTATATGCTGTTTCGCTATCAGATTCCGGAAAGGCTTCCTTAGCTATATCATCTATTGTTCTTGCTTTACCCCGACAGGCTTTCATTATTCTAAGCATTGGCCTTACATTAGATAGGTTTTGAAAAAGCCAGTCTTTAGCATTCTCCATAGATGGATTTGTAAGTTCCGAGAAGTTCAATGCACTCCCAACAGAACGAAAGACCTCTATTTTGCTCTCATCGTCACCTTCTAATTTATCAAGATTAACATTTGATATCAGCTTTGGGCCAAAGTCTCTAGCAGATGATTCATCAATTGTTTCCGGGTCGCCTGTAATTAATATAAATGCATCATCTGAAAAATGCTTTGCGGTTAATTCACACGCAAAGCGCTTTACTTCATCATCTTTATTTGATGGTATCGATGCTGTTGTGATAATAAACTGGAGGCGATCCCTACCTATCCCAAGCTTATCCATAAATCTGCGGATTAAAAGAGCTACTTCTCCTCCCGCAGCACCTCTATACATATGAGCTTCGTCTATGACGAAAAGGATCTTGTTGTCCTCATTTTCTTCCAACCACTCAGTTGTTGCTTTCCAAATTGGATTTTCTATTGGTCTAATGAGCATATACTGTAACATCGAATAATTGGTTATCAGTATATCTGGACAGTATTCTCGTATTTCATATCTAGTAAACAACTCAGCATCTTTCTCTGAGGAATAGTATGTATTCTCCTCCAAAGCAGTAATATAACTATCAAGATTACTTTTTGCTGGGTATTTCCCTATTTTTACCAGCTGATCTATAACAATTGGATCTTTGTCAAGCAAGTCTTTTCGCATTGTTTGCGCCAGTTTCTTGTCCTGTTTCTCATCCTTTGGTCCTGGGTATGGCGTTCTGCCGGTATACATACCAAACTGAGGTATTCTCATATCATTAGTCAGAGCCCTAAAAAGATTGTGAAACTCGCCTTTATTATCACCTATCATCTTTCGGAGTCTTCCCAGTTGATCTGATACCAATGCGTTCATCGGGTAAAGAATCATAGTTCTGATTCCACGAGTCGACCATGTGGTTGGGCTATCCATTGCCTCTGACACAAGCTTTGCGGCCAAAGGCCACATAAAACATTCTGTTTTACCGGAGCCAGTTCCTGTTGCAACAATTAGATCCTTCCCTTTTGAAAAAGCCTCCAAGGCATCCGTCTGATGCGTGAACGGAGTGCTAAAAACACCCAGTCCCCTTTTTTGCATTTCAGTTAGAATCTTTTTTTCACTTTCTTTTATATCAGTGTTTTCGACACCTCCCTGGTGGATTTTATATGATTGATTTGCTTCAACAAAAACTGGCTGATAGAGATGTCCCTCTCTTTCCAAATCAGCTTCACACTCTAAACGCAAGTCTTCGTTCTGCCCGAGATAAACAGTATTTATATAGTCAAGCATCTTTGCCTTTAGCGCTTCATGGGACTCTCTTATTCCAAACAACTCACTCATAGTATTCCACCTGTATGTAAATATTATTTAGCAATCTACCAATATAATCTTTTGCTTTAATATGAAATAAACGATTATTACGATTTGTAATTGATCCGATAGGCCAGCTTAAATAGTTAAGTATTTCTTCTTCGTAATTTGGCAGCCTTGAAAAGAGATCCAATTGGAAGTATGATCCCATTTCTTTAATCCGTGCAATTATTGGATTATTGTATTCTGCTCTTAATCTAAGATAGTGTAATCTATAGTCTTTTGATGAAACTAAATATTCATCAAAAGAAGACGCTTTCATAAGCCCGTTTTTATATACACGTAGACATAGATGTGTTCCTGGGCCATGAATCTGTTTTTTCCTGATAATGAACTCACCTGGCATTAGATTAGATTTAATCTCAGTCCAGCAATCTGAAAGAGCTTGTTTTTTTATTGTTGGATCAAACATTTCGTAACCGTCAATATCATTAATTCGATCACCATTCTTTTGGTTTATTTCATATATTCGATCTGTCTCCTCGTCAAATCGTGTTCCATCATTTTTTTTACTATCTTCTGATAAAGCACAAATTATCCCTAGGCCTGAGGCGTATCGGAGACCATCCGTATATCTTCCCAGCAAAATAGCGCTCTCTTCAGAAATGTTGATGCTAGCACTGTTGCTAACTGCTATTCTGCTTTCGAAATCTATTTCAGAAATATCGCCTACGGACTCTAAGGACTCTCTAATCATCCGTGAGATCTCGATTAAGTCTCCATTCCCATACCAAGATTTTGATTCAGGAAAAACGTCAAATAGAGTTCCTAATAATTCAGAGCTTTGGCGAGTAACACTAGCTTTAGAGCATGTATGATTTGGAAGCTGCTCAATACATTTCTGTATAGTTATTTCTTTTACCCATTGTGACATGGCAGAATAAACAACTCTTGCAAAGAACTGGCTATCACTCTCTGAAAGTAGCTTTTCTATTTTTAGATCCGATGCAATTATATCTATAGCTCTATTATTCATTTCATTTGTTTTAATATATACTGCGTTTTTTCTTCACCGAGAAATTCCTGTAACCATCTTTCAAATTCTTCCTCATCCTCAATTACATGCGGCTCTGAAGTAATATTAAAAATGTTAAGCATTGTTTTTGTTGCTATAATCTCATTGATTACAGTTTCAATGATACAAGCTGTATACAATCCATAGTCATCTATTTCAATCATATTTTGCAATTCCTTCTTAAACAGCCTGAATCTCTCGTTAACTGCGTTTTCAGCAATAGTAGTTTTAAGCACTTTGTTTTCAACATATGATTCTTCATATTTAGGATAGATTCTAGGAATCATAAGGCTATCGTCTGTAATTATAGACACCTGTTTTCTTATTGAGCTTGGCATATACTTCAAGTTGGTGCTATTGTTAAAATCACAAATTATGATTTTGTCATCACAGCCTATTTTTAATATTTCTAATAAATC
>JAFRFD010000097.1 GCA_017434525.1 Methanobrevibacter sp. | reverse complement strand
TTGTGCGACAGGCAATTGGCTTTTAAATTTGTTATAGGGACTTGTTATGAGTTTTTATGTCAGTACAACTATTAATATGTTGTTGACCTTGTTATGCGGGTTATTCTCCCTTGAAACTGCGTCACCGGTAACGGTGGGGTGGGTTGCATGATAGGTAAAGCCTAACTTGGCCATTTCATCCGTATCAAGCATTTGTTTGGTATTTGGCGGGGGCGAGAGAAAGGCTGGCAAGGCTAATGATAAATGAACTTCTATAAGCATCGTAAAAATAACGGTAGAATAAGGATGATGAAAAACTACTAGGCATTGCACATAGGTCATACAGAGTGATAAAGCATGTATATTGGTCATAACCCATAGGTGTGCCGGTGTAATGGGAGAGCCTAAACCCAAAAGCCGTATCTGACAAAAGCTAAACCTGGTAAACCCAGAATTGTCCACAAATAATTTTGTGGTAGGGTAACTGTGAAGGAACTTGAATTCACTTCTGGGCAGAGGATTCCGAGAAAGCGAATGCCACTGTGTCGAAAGACAGTAGGAAAATGACAAATAATAACTATGGTGGATATGCAGACTTCGGAAGGTGTATAACACGATTATATAAAACGAAAAGTATCTTTAAATGTGATTGAAGAGGTTATTGAGTAATGAAAACTGGAAAACAAAATAATATTGTGGTTCAGTCTGCCGAACCGTCTGAACTCGAATCTGAATGGGTTAATATCAATTGGTATAAGGTCGAACGAGGCATATTGAAGATACAACAGCGGATATATCGTGCTGTAGTGGAAGGAGACATGAGAAAAGCTAAAAAGCTTGTTAGACTCTTAATTCATGATAAAAGAGTCTTGTTATATAGTATTCGTGTCGTAACTCAGAAGAATGGAGGTAAATCAACTCCGGGTCTTGATAATAAAGTATACTTGACCCATGCGAGTAGAATGCAACTGTTTTATGAAATGTGTGAAGAAAATATTAAATTACATAAAGTTAAACCGGTTCGTAGAGTTTTTATCCCAAAAAAGAATAAAAAACTACGACCTTTAGGTATTCCAACTATTAAAGATAGGATTTATCAGAATATTTGTAAAATGGCTTTAGAACCAATGGTGGAACCTAATTTTGAGTCCACATCATATGGCTTCAGACCTATAAGGGGTCCACAGGATGCTATAACTAAAATATATAGTCATATTCGATATTATAATCGACCATATATTTTTGAAGGTGATTTTGAGGCTTGTTTTGATAATCTCGACCATGATTTTATTATTAGTGAACTTAAAGACTTTCCTTTGGTTGACTTGATTAAAGATTGGCTTGAAGCAGGTTATATTCATGGTGACAAATTTTATGTCACTGAATCTGGAACTCCTCAAGGAGGCATTATTTCTCCATTGCTTGCAAATATTGCTTTGCACGGGATGGAAAAAGCCCTTAATATCAAATATAAGAAATATAAAAAGTCTGATGGGACATATACTTATAAAAACCTATCTAAATACGTTGTGGTTCGTTACGCAGATGATTTTGTTGTTCTCTGTAAAACAAAAGAGGACGCAGAAGAAGTGCCAAAACTGCTTGAAGAATATCTTAACAAACGAGGATTAAAATTATCACCTGAAAAGACATTTATCACTCATTTAGATGATGGATTTGACTTTTTAGGTATTAATTTCAGAAGTTATAAGATAAAGAATGGGGTTAAAGTTAGAACTAAACCTTCAAAAGCCAGTATTAATTCCTTTAAAAATAAAGTCAGAGATTTGTATCGTATTGTTTTACATACTAGAGATTTTGAGTCTTTTATTATATCTTTGAATAATTTAATTAAAGGTACTGCTATGTATTGGCGTATGACTTCTGCTAAAAAGGTCTTCAGGAATATGGATTATTTTATTATTCATAAAAATATAAGACTGCTTCGTAGATTATATCCTAAGAAATCTCATAAATGGATAAAAGGTAAACACTATAAACCTAGTTCTAATAAGAACTCTAAAGATAAATATTTGCTCACTGATCCTGAAAGTGGTCGGCAAATGATTAGGATGAATTGGTTTAGTGTTAAACATAATAACTATCCGTTAAGATATGGTGTTTCACCATATAATAAAGATGATTGGGATTATATTGAGAGGATAAAGTTTAAACCTATTGTTAAATGTTTATATGTGTGATTTGATGTTTATACTGCTACAGATAAAGAATATGCTTGAGCCCATTGTATCTAAAGGTACACGATGGGTTCTGAGGAGAGGAGGAGTGAGTAATCACTCCGACTTATCCGACTTT
>JAFRFD010000096.1 GCA_017434525.1 Methanobrevibacter sp. | reverse complement strand
GAGTAAATTTTTTTTGATTTGGCATGATAAAAACTTTTACTCCACCTATTTATTAAATTTAACTATTTTTAAGCAAAATTAAAAATTCACAACTAATTTTCATGAAAAAATTTCAAATCAACAAAGTTTTTGAAAGAGTCATTTTCTTGCGGGAATATGCATTTGGCCTATTTTCTATTACTGGAATGGAAAATGAAATATTTTGGATAGCAATTGGCGGAACAGTCATTATGGTTTTAACACCAATTTCTACGATTTCAGCAAAGATGTTGGATGGTTTTGGAAAAAGTATGTATTCCCTAATGTTTACCATAATTAAAGTAATATTTGAAGTGGCCTTAATAGTCTTTCTTGCAAATACCATGTCAAATGGGGCTTGTGTTCTGATTGGAATTTTATTCAGTGAAATATTGAGTTCAATCATTTACTATCTATTCATAAGGTATCTGTTCAATAACTTTGGCGAAGAGTATAAACTTAAATACACTGTTAAAACATTCAACATAAAAAGAAAAGAGAAAATAGAAAAGCTCAGGGAAGAAAATCAAAGAAAAAAAGATGAATTCAGAGAAAACATGAAACAAACTAGGCAGGACAGGATAGAAAGAAAAGATAAAATGATGGAAAAACTTAAGAAAAAATAATGATGAATTAGTCAGAAGTTTGGAAGTGATGTTTTGATATTTTCATTGGAGAATTTTTTGGGAAAGGATTCAAATAAATCTCTGCTACAACTTTTGATAGATATGGAACAAATTCGCAAAAGTAATGGATAATTCTATTACTTTTTGGTGTTGCTTGTTCGTATTATATATTAAGTTTAAAATTTCAGATAGATAATTTCTATACTATTATGCAAACAAAAACAGAAGTTATTTTAAATGATGTTCATTTTTAGAAAATTTTATTATATTCTTTTTTTATATTATTAATCATGTCAGAGATTAAAAAGCTCACAGTAGATGTGGACGTTTCGGACTATTTTGAAAGATATGTTAATTTTGAGGAAGTCTCCAAGCTATGCATAGAAGAGCAGGAGACCTTGGGATATAATTGGAACTATCCCCCGTTCGAATTTGACGTTGAAGACGTTTGGAATTCCTATAACAAACTAAAGATAATTGCTTTTAAGATCGACTTTTCAGCTGAAGAGCTGGAGCACACTTTCGATGAAAGGGAATTGGAATTTATTTTAAAAAGATTCGAACGCATGAAAGTCAAATTCATGAATGAAATATACATGCTCGAAAGCGAAGATGCACTGGGACTGTTTTTGGGAAAATGCAACCTGTGCATGAGATGCACTAGGGAATTCAACATGCCCTGCAAGATGCCTTTTAAAATGAGGTACTCACTTGAATCTCTAGGCGCATATGTGGATAAGACAGTTGAAGATCTTTTCGGCTTCGAAATCAAATATGCTGAAAACGGCAAGCTTCCGGAATATTTGATATTCGTAGGCGGATTATTATACGATAAAAAGGAAGGTGATTAAATGATAGTTAGTGTAATCGGTGGAACCGGACCTCAAGGACTTGGAATTGCAGAAAGATTGGCTATTGCAGGTGTTGATGTGATTGTAGGTTCAAGAAAGGAAGAAAAAGCGCTTGATGTTGTATCAAAAGCAAAGGAGGACCTAGCAGACTATGATTTATCCAACATGAGGGGAATGGCAAACGAGGATGCCGCAAAAGAAGGGGATGTATTGATAATAACAGTTCCTTTGGCCGCTCAAAAGCCAACAATCGAAGGAATAAAGGAGTTCTGTAAGGATAAAATAGTCATGGATGCAACAGTGCCTCTTGAAACAGCAATCGGAGGTAAGCCATTCAGGTTCATTGACCTCATGGAAGGGTCAGCCGCTGAGAGAACCGCTTCAATTCTTGAAGGAACCGGTGCTAAGGTAATATGTGCATTCTGTAACATTTCAAACTCACACCTTGCAAACATTCCTGAAGAAATCGACTGTGACTGTCTTATTGCGGGTGATGATAAGGAAGCTAAAGAAATTGCTGCAGAGATTATCGACAAGATTCCTGGCGTAAGGACAATCGATACTGGAGTGCTTGAAAAGGCACGTATCATTGAAAAGATCACTCCTTTACTTATTGGAATGAACATCAAATACAAATCCCACTACGGCGGACTCAGAATTACAGGAATTCCTGCACTTGATAAAGACTAGATTAACATGGATTCATTTGAGGCTCTTATCGGAAAAAACATAAATGATGTGGTCTTGAATGAATCGGACACTTTTTTTGTTGCTCCACTGGAGTATTTTTATAAGAACTGCGGTATGAGATATCCAGCATCAAAGTTAAAATTGGTAGACATTGATTACTTTAACCTCATTGATTTTAGTGATTTGTTCAGATTTGAATCAGTTTTGATAATATGGCATGATGAAACAGGACTCATTACTGATTTGGAACTTTATTATCTAAGCAATGATTTTGACGTGTTATTTTCTGATTATTACTACATCAAAAAGGCAATAGATAACGGCGATGCCCATAAGTTGCGTGAAGGCGATACCAAATATTTGGGTGCATCAAGATTGGATGAAAAGGTTGCTCAACCCAACAGTGAAAAATTGGCCAATAGGCGCGAGTTTGTTTTAAAAAAGAAGTATCTACAAAAAATAATAAACGAATTGTATTTTAAATGTAGATAGATACTTGGATTAACCAATTTTTAGTAGATTGTATACTTTTAATTTAAAAATTTTTTAATAATATTCAAAATTTTTGAGTATATTCTATTTTTTTCAAATTTTTTTGCATTTTATTTAAAATTAAAGTTTAATTTCTAAATAAATTATATAAGATTGTTGAAATATTTTAAAATAGTTTAAATATTATATGAAACAAATATATTAATGATTATATAATATATTTAGTGTAAAAAGGAGATAATGATATTGAAATTTAAAAGAGAAATAATAGCTATCATTCTTATTATTTGCATGCTTTTTACAATTTCGGCTATTAGTGCGGCTGATTGTTCAACTGATACGGTCAGTGTGACTAATGTTACTGTAAATGCTGCAAGTGGAGATGTAGCTAATGATAATAATTTGGCGACGGAAAACGACGGAAAAATTTTGGCTGTGGCTGATGCTGGTGATATTACTGCTTTAAGAAATAAAATTGCTGCTGTGGATGCTGAGGGTACGGTTTATTTGGAAAATGATTATTCAATTGCAGGTTATGCATCTATTTCTAAAAGCATAACAATTGATGGTCAAGGACACACTATTGATGGAAAAGGGTCATATAGGGCATTTTATATGAGTACTTCAGGTATAAATGTTGTTTTTAAAAATATAACATTCACAAATTGTAAAGCCACATCAAGTGGTGGTGGTGCCATTTGGTCTAGTACTTCTAATAAAGCTTCTAGTATTGAAATAATAAATTGTACTTTTAAAGATAATGTTGCATCTGGAGTATATGGAGGTGCAGTTTATTTAGCCGCTACAAACTATGTTAAAGTTATTAATTCTACTTTCACAGGTAATAAAGCAACAGGATCTAATAAATATGCTGGTGCAGCATATATTGCTGGTTCTCCAACAAATTGTGAAATAATTAATTCCACTTTTGAAAATAATGCGGGGACTGGTACGTATGGTGGTGCAGTATATTTATATACTCCGAACAATGTTAATATTTTTAACGTTACATTCAGAGGGAATAATGCAACTGGGTCCAGTAGATATGGTGGAGCAATATATATTGGAGGCTCTCCAACAAATTGTGAAATAGTTAAGTCTACTTTTATTAATAATTTAGCTTATAGTGGTGCTCTTTATATATCTGGTAAATCTGGATCTGATTACCTCATTGATGAGTGTAATTTTATTGATAATAAAGCTACACAGATGTCTTCAGCAATTTATGTTTCGAATGCTAATATCAATGTAAATAATTCAGTATTTCTAAATAATGACATGTCTGCTATTTATATATCTTCTAGTACCTATAATGCAAATAATAATTGGTGGGGAAACACGGAAGATGATTTTAATAGTCCAAAGTATAGTTTATACAGTGGTAAAAAGGCAGATGATTGGTTATTCTTAAAATTGGAAACTGATGATTCTACAGGAACTGCAACCATTTCATTAAATAATTTGTATTCCTCAGGTAGTGGGGAAACAAGCGCCTATAATGGTAAATTACCTTCAATAGAATTTAATATCGCAGCTACAAACATAAATGTGGATAAAAATACTGTAAAATTGGATAATGAAGGTAAAGCGACATTCCATTATGAGTTAATAGGAAGTGTAGGTTATTTATCTGTAAGTTATAATGATATAGAATTAACAAAAGTAATCAAGGACTTAAGTTTCACTAGCTTAAAAAATAAGATAATTAACTCACAAGAGTCAACAGTCTATTTAGATGAAGATTTCACTTATGATGAAAATAAGGACAGTACTCTTAGTGATGGGATAGACTTTGCTAAAAGCATTACAATAGATGGTCAAGGCCATACATTGGATGCGAAAAAACTTAAGAGGATTTTTTATATTAATGACCCAACAAAGGATGTCGTTTTAAAAAATATTAATTTTGTAAATGGTAACGCCGATGTTGGTGGTGCGATTAATGCAATTGTTAACAGTTTAACTTTAATAAACTGTACTTTTACAAATAACACTGCAAATACTTATGGTGGGGCTATTGCTTTAAATGCCAATACTGGTGAAATTACCGAAAATACTTTCACTAATAATGCCGGCAGTTCTGTAATTTATTTCAGTGGTAATGGAAATTACAATATCCATGATTCCATTATAAATGCTCAAAACATTGCTGTTGATGGGGAAAACACTGCAACAATTAATGCAAATTATAATTGGTGGGGAAACACTGCAGACAATTACGCTACAAGCATTGTTAATGTGGGAAGTTCAGTTACAAGGGATAATTGGCTTTTCTTAAACATGACTACAGATGATAAAAAAGGTTTGGCTGAAATATCATTAAACAATTTATACACTGTTGGTTTTGGAAACAGCACTTATTCAGCTTATGCCTTACCAGAAATTACACTAAATATTAGCTCATCTAATGCAAAAATTAACAAAAATAATGTAAAAATCAATAAAACAGGAAAATCTTCACTAAATTATGTTGTTAAAACAACAGGGTCATTGACTGTTAGTTATAATGAGGAAATCGGATTAACAAAAGATGTTACTTATGATGATGATGGAAACTTCAAATCATTGTATAATCTAATCACGAACATTGCTGAAGAGGGAGACACTATTGAATTAAAAGGGGATTATAATTATGATTCATCAACTGATTCTCAATTAGTTAATAACATGATAATAAAGAAAACTCTTGTAATAGACGGTAAAGGCCATACTATAGATGCAAAAGGCCAAACTAACATATTTAAGATTAACGAAGTTGAAGTCACTTTTAAAAATATAAATTTTGTCAATGGTTATTCTTCCAGTGGGGGTGCAATTTATTATTATGCTTATTATAAATATCAGTATTGTGATAGTGAGATAATTAATTGTACTTTTATTAATAATGTTGCATCTGATTATGGTGGTGCAGTATATAACTATTATAATTTGAAAAATATTATTAAGTGTACGTTTATTAATAATTCAGTTATTAATGGAGGCAGTGTTGTTCATACTTATGGAAAAACTATGGATATATCTAATTCTATATTTGTAGGTAATGCTGGTGGAGATATTATTGGTGGATCTACTACGGTTACTGCAAATAATAATTGGTGGGGACATACTGTTGATAATTATGCAACACCTTTTAATATAGGGTCCACTGTAACTGCTAATAACTGGTATGTATTGAATATGTCTGTTGATATAAGTACAAATGCAGAACTAACATTAAATAATCTATATGATGGTAATGGCATCAGTATAGATAATAATTATGCTTTACCTGCAATCACATTCAATACTAAATCCACCAATACTCAATTAACTAAAGATAATGTCACTCTCAATGCAGGAGAGGGCAATATCGAACATACATTCTCTAAAAAGTATTCAATAACTGCAAGCTATAATGGGATCGAATTAACTAAATCATTTGTTAATATTGCATCATTCACTGAATTAAAAACTCAAATTAATGATGCTACTGATGAGTTGGTTTTAGATCAAAATTATGCATTTAATCCTAATGCGGATAATCCAAATGACATTATCTTTTCAAAATCTTTGACTATTGACGGTGCAGGATTCACCATTGATGCAAAAGGACTAAGCAATATATTTTATTTCAATGATGATACAAACACAAAAACATTAATCCTAAAAAACATAATTTTTGCAAATGCAACCGGTGAAAATGGTGCTGCTGTATATTTCAACGGAAACAGAATTGAAATTGTCAATTGTACCTTTATTAACAATACTGCTAATAGTCAAGGTGCAGCAATATATGTAAATGGTGCAAACAATAATGTTGAAAATAAGATAGTTCAAAGTACTTTTATTAACAACACATGTGATAATTCAATTATTTATCTCAATTCTGCATTTAATGATGCTTCATTTGTAGTGAGTGATTCTGTAATTGTTAATAATACTGGAGTAACTATTTCTAAAGGAACTGGTAATGTTAATGCTGATTATAATTGGTGGGGAAACAATGCAACCAATTATAATATTAACATAGCCAATGCTGGTGAAGGAATTACTATTGAAAAATGGTTCTATTTGAACATAACTGTTGATGATGAGATTAAAAAAGCTGAAATCTCTTTAAACAATTTAAATGATGGTTCTGATTATAGTTATGCATTGCCTGAATTAATATTTGATATTTCAGCTGTTAATGCAAATTCAAATAAAAATAAATTGATTTTAGATTCAACAGGTAAAGGTACTGTTGATTACTCTTTTACTGGACTTAGTGGATTGTTAACTGCAAGTTATAATGGTGCGGTATTCACAAAAGAAATTAAATTCATTGATAAGGGTGATTTCGATTCCCTTCAAGAAATTCTTAATTTGATTCCAGAAGGTAAAATGTATAAGTTAACTAGAGATTATACATATTCTGAAAATGACACAATAACTACAGGAATTTTAATCGATAAAAGAATTGCTATTAATGGTAATGGATTTACAATTGATGCAAAAGGCAAATCTAGAATATTTAATATTGTTGCAAATGGGGTTTATTTGAAAAATATTAACTTTATCAATGGTTCCTCTGTTGATTTTGGTGGTGCAATTTATTGTCCACTGAAAGTGGAACCTATCAATATTGAAAATTGTACTTTTATTAATAATACTGCAACAGATGGGGGCGCAATTTATTCTAAAGCATATGATGATATGGGTTATATTATAAACTCAAAATTTATTAATAACACTGCTACTACTGGTGCTGGTGCTATTTTTAATTATGGTGATTATGGTGATATTGATAAATGTATTTTTATAAACAACACTGGAAATTATATTATTAATCAAGAATTTTCATATGATTCTGTGTCTAATTCAATTTTTGTAAGTAATACTGCAAGTGAAAATATTTTAAAGTTAAAAACTACTTCTAAAAGTTATAACAATTGGTTTGGAAATACTTTTGATGATTATAATATTCCTGTAGGTTCAGGTTATGATAGTTGGTTATACTTAAAAATCAGATTCTATGATGATTATGCTATTATTTCTTTAAACAATTTATATTCTTCAAGTTCCACTTCATCCAGCATTATTTCTAATTACGGTCTTCCAGAAATCACACTTAATATCAATTCTACAACATTGGACCTTCATAATGTAAAGAATATAACTCTCGATAGTAACGGTAGAGCTGAAGTTCCATATTCTATGATTGGCGATTCTGGTGCATTGACTGTAAGTTATAAGGATATTTCATTGACTAAAGAAAGAATCGTTGGAGATTTTGATTCTCTTCAGGATTTAATTAATAAAAATGATAAAATCGAATTGGATCGTGACTATACTTACATATCAGGTGTTGATGAAATTACTGAAGGCATCATCATTAATAAAAACATTACTATTGATGGTGGTAAAGGCCATACTATTGATGCAAAAGAAATGACAAGGATTTTCAATGTGCAGGCTTTAAATGTCACTTTCAAAAACATTATCTTTGCAAACGGTAAAAGCAATCTTGATGATACTTCTGGTAAAAGTAACGATGGTGGTGCAATTTACTACAATCTGGATAATACTGGAGCAATTGAGTTTAATGTGGATAACTGTACTTTTGTAAATAACACTGCTATTGAGAATTTAGCTAATAAGTATCAGGGTGGTGCAATTTACATAAACTCCAATGAAGGTGTTTTTAATATAAAAAACAGTGTATTCATTAAAAACACTGCTGCTGGTGATTTTGGTGGAGCAATTTATTTCAACACTAAAGATTCCAAATTCAATTTATATAATTCCAGTTTCTTTGGAAATACGGCAGTTTATAATGGAGCAGTATATATAAAAACAGATAATGGTGAAACAACAATCGACAAATGTCTTTTTAAAGAAAACGCTCTTCCTACTGGTCTGTGGTCAAGTCTTGGTAGTGCAATTATTTTAGATAGTGCAAATGAAAACGGAAACAATGTCGTGAAAAATTCAATATTCATAGATAATAATGGTAATTCTGCTAAAAATAATAAATTTGCATTTTTATTAAAATCTGGTACTGTTACTCTTGATGATAACTGGTGGGGAACCACTACAAACAATAACATTGCATGGGATTCAGATTATACTCATGGTATTACACCAAATACATGGTTGTTCATTAATTCCGCAGTCGGCAAAAACAAGCTTCAATATAATGAAACTACAACCATTAAATATTCACTTCAATCATTTGATGGAACAAATGTCGTTGAATTTGATAATTCCAAATTGCCTGAATTTGAATTTGATGTGGAATGGAGTTCTGGGAAACTAAGCAGTGATGTTGTATCTCTTGATGAGGATTTACTATTCAGAATGACAGATTGTGGTTCTGTCTGTATAAACAGTTGCTTCAATAATCAGTTCTATGAAACTTGGATTTATGGGCCTTACATTGCCCCTATAGTTGATGTTCCTTACATCATGTATGCTGGCCATTACTTAAATAAGAATAAACTTATTAAAACAGTTTCAGGCAATTATAATGGAATCACAGTTTCTTGCAATTCTTCTTTAATCAACCCTAATACCGATGTAGGTATTAGGGCAGGGACTACCGAAGGAACTGCAAAACTCATATTTACTTATGATGGATCTGTAACTAATTATGATGCTCCTGAAACATATGAGCTGGTTGTAAAAGTCTTTAAAGTACCACTTACAATAAATGTCACTAATCTTGCAAGTAGGGAAATTACATTGAATATCACTGATACCTTGGATTTGGATATCGAAGCTATTGTTGATAAAATCCATAAAGGCTTTGCTAATGCAGGGGAGACTATAATTGATTATAAATTTGACAGCAGTATAATTTCATTTACACATGACTACTACAGCAAAACTGATGATCCAAGTTATTATGCAACCGGACATATTACCGCTAAAGGCGGTGGAACTACAAACCTAACAATATGTCTGGCTAGGCTTAATACAGATAAATTCAAATGTGAAAATTATACAATAAAAATCACTGTTAATAAGATTCCTACAGAAATCACCATTGGTGATCAAGATTCATTTAAGGTCGATGACACTTCTAACCTTAATGCTATATTCTACAGCAACGGAACTCAAAAGACCACTGCATTAACTTATGAAAGCAGTGATGAGAATGTAATCAAATTCACTTCTGATACCGGTGACTTTAAGGCTGTTGGTGAGGGTATGGCTACTTTAACAGTTACATTCAATAGTAATTCAACACATGAAGGCTCATCCAAATCAATAACAGTGTCTGTTTCAAAATACACTACAGAAACCACTGTTACAAGCGATAAAACTCTTGAACTTGAAATTGATGATGAATCTCAAATCACAGCTACCTTGACTGCTGAGGATGGACAGGATTTAGCTCTCAGTTATGAAAGCAGCAATGAAGCTGTTGCAACTGTTGATTCTACAGGTAAAATCACTGCAGTCGGTGAAGGTACAGCAACAATCACTGCTAAATTTGATGAAACTACAAGATATGTGGGTTCAAGCGATACTGTCACAGTAACTGTCAGTAAAATTTCAACAGTCATTACTTTAACCAGTGACAGTGAAGTAACAATAGATGTATTTGCCGACTCTCAAATCACAGCTGCTTTAACTCCTTCCGCAGCAGGAAGCCTATCATACAAATCAAGCAATGAAAGCGTTGCAACCGTTGACGCTGACGGTAAAATCACTGCTGTTGCAGGTGGTAAAGCAAACATTACAATTTCATTTGCAGGAGATGATGACAGGTATGCTGCAGCTGAAGACGTCAATGTATCAGTAACTGCCAATAAGCTTCCGACAACAATAACAGTCAATCCGACTAATGATGTTGATGTCTTTGATTTCAAATCCCTGGGCGCAACAGTTGACAACGGCCGTACACTCCATTACGTTAGCCTTAACCCTGATATCGTAACTGTTGATGATGCAGGTGTAATTACTGGTGTAATTGGAGGAACAGGCATAATCAACATTACTTTTGCTGAAGACGGACAATACCAAGCAAAATATGCTACCGTTACAGTTACAGTCAATAAAATAGCTTCAACAATTGATGTTAATCCTATTGAAATCGACGTATTTGAAAGTCAATTGATTGGCCCAACAATCGTTGGAGATGGTGCTGTATCATATGTAAGTTGTGAGCCTGCAATCGTTACAGTCAATGCAACCAATGGAAACATCACTGGTGTTAAAGGTGGTAAAGCCAATGTGACCATTAGCATAGCTGAAGGCACCCAATACTTGGCTAAGGAAGTAAACGTTACCGTAACAGTTAAAAAACTCCCAACAACAATTACCGTAAATCCTACAATCACTGTGGATGTCGATGGAACAAATACAATCGAAGCAACTGCTGACCATGGACGTGCATTGGAATTTGTAAGCCTTGATGAATATATCGTTAAAGTTGACTCAGCTACCGGTGTGATTACTGGTGTCATTGGAGGAACTGCCAATGTAACAGTTAAATTCCATGAGGATGGCCAGTACCTGGCTAAAGAGGTCAATGTAACCGTAACAGTAAATAAATTGACTCCTACAATTACAGTTGATCCGATTGCAATTGACGTATTTGAAGATAAGTTAATAAGTCCTATTGTCGTGAGTGATGGGGCAGTTACATATGTAAGCAGCAATCCTTCAATCGTTACTGTTGATGAGAATACTGGTGAAATCACTGGTGTTATCGGAGGTAAAGCTAACGTAACCATTAAAGTGAGTGAAACTCCAAGATACGAAGCAAAAGATGCAAATGTCACAGTAACCGTAAACAAGCTTCCAACAATAATCACTGTTGAGCCAACCATGCGTCTTAAGATGGGTGATAATAACACTATCGTTGCAACTGTCATAAGCGGTGCGGACATACATTATCAAACAGTTTCCGATTTAATCACTGTTAATGCAACTGGTTTTGTCAAAGCTATTAAGGGAGGTATTGCCGAAGTAACAATAAGTGTTGATGCAACCGATAAATATCAAGCAAATTCAACTACCGTTACAGTTACAGTTGCCAGACTTCCTGATGACGATACTCCTATTGAAGTATCAGTATTCTCACAAGCTGATGTAAGTGCATTGTACAACTTTGGTGGTGATCCAAGCAACTTAAAATACATTTCATCTAATGAAACAATATTCACCGTAACCGATGAGGGCATTCTCGAAGCTAAAGTTGGAAGTGAAGCTAACTTAACAATCAAAGATGAAATATTGGGCGAAAGCGTAACCATTAAGGTAATTGTAAATAAATTGGACACTCCATTTGAAGTGAATTCCGCAATTTCAATCAATGTATATCAAACTGATGATTTGGGAGTCAAGATTCCACAAAATGCTAATAAAAACCAGTTACGTTATGAATCCAGCAACCCTGATGTTGTAAGCGTTGATGAAAACGGTTTAATAACAGGTATCATTGGAGGAACTGCAACTATAACAATCAGCTATTTAGAAGACGGACAGTTTGTAGCAAACAGCACTGATGTGGCAGTAACAGTCAACAAACTTGCAACAACAATCACAATTAATGAAAGCGAATTTTCATTATTTGTCGATGGAAAAGATGTAATCAATGCGACAACAAATAATGAAGGCGGATTATATTATGCATCCAACTCACCTTCTGTTCTGATTGCAAATAATGTAGTTACCGGAGTTAGCGAAGGCACTGCCGAGATAAAAGTCATTGCACTTGAAAACGAGAAATATCTTGCAAAAACAGAAATTGTCAGAGTAACTGTCAAAAAGGTTCCTTCCGTTATTACTGTTGATTCCTCCGAATTCACAATAGACGTGGATGGCAATGCAACCATTGGCGCAATCTTGAATCATGAAGGAGATTTGACTTATAAATACAATGAATCCATTGTAAGTGTTGAAAACGGAATAGTAACAGGTATCATTGGAGGTAAAACAAACATCACAATTTCCTATGCTGGAGACAATAAATATTCTGCTGCAGAGGATGTTAACGTTAGTGTAACTGTCAATAAGCTTCCAACAACAATCATAGTCGAGCCAACCATCAGCGTCGATGCCGATGGAACAAATACCATTAACGCTACTGCAGACGGACGCACCTTAGAGTTTATCAGTCTTGATGAAACTATTGTAACAGTCGATGAAAACGGTTTAATTACAGGTATTAAAGGCGGTCAGGCAAATGTTACTGTCAGATTCCAGGAAACTGACAAATATCTAGGTGATGAAGTAAATGTAACCGTTACAGTTAACAGATTAACTTCCACAATTTCAGCAGAACCTATTGACATTGATGTATTTGAAAGTCAATTGATTAATCCGATTATCATAAGCGATGGAGTCGTATCATATGTAAGTTGTGACCCAACAATAGTGACAGTAAATGCCACAAACGGAAACATCACAGCTGTGAAAGGTGGTAAAGTCAATATAACAATTAAAGTTGCTGAAAGTGACAAATACATGGCTAATGAAGTCAATGTAACAGTAACTGTCAATAAGCTTCCGACTGTTATTGTTGTTAACTCTACTGTTAGTGTGGATTATGGTAAAACAGCTGTTATTGATGCTTCTGCTGATGGTCGCATATTGGAATTCGTAAGTCTTGATGAAGCTATTGTAACAGTTGATGAGAATGGTTTAATCACTGCTGTTAAAGGCGGTGTGGCCAATGTTACTGTCAAGTTTACTGAAAATGAT
>JAFRFD010000095.1 GCA_017434525.1 Methanobrevibacter sp. | reverse complement strand
TAAATATATTTATATTTATTATGTTTTAAATAGTTTAAGTATTATTAAAAATATTTTTTTAATTAAAAAACAAATTAACTTTTTGTAAATTATATAAAAAAGAATAAACAAGTATTGAAATTATATAATAAGAAATTAGCATAATGTTTATCAATATATTTAAATATTTAATATATCATATATTATATCATTAGTAATTGTTAATTATTTATCATTATAAATTATGATGATTCTAATGCAATTATAAATTTAGTAAGGAGAAAAACTTATGATAGATCTCAATAAAATGTTTAAACCTGAATCTGTGGCTGTTATTGGTGCTTCCAATACTCCTGGAAAAGTAGGATACATTATTGTTGATAACCTTATCAATGATGGCTTTGAAGGCGAAATATATCCTATAAATCCAAAAGGTGGAGAGATTTTAGGAAAACAAGCATATGCAAATATTAAAGATGTACCGGGAAAAGTAGATTTGGCAATAATTACAATCCCTTCCGTATTTGTAAACACCGCTGTTGAAGAATGTGGTGAAGTCGGCGTTGAAAACATGGTAGTTATTACCGCCGGTTTTAAAGAAGTGGGTGAAGAAGGAGCCAAATTAGAAGCTGAATTAACCGCTCTCGGTGAAAAATATGGCATAAACATTATTGGACCAAACAGTTTAGGAATAACTGACTCCCACACTCCATTAAACGGATCATTCTCACAAATGATGCCTCCAACCGGAAACATGGCATTCATTTCACAAAGTGGAGCTATGATGGTGGCTATCATCGATTGGAGTGTAACATCCGGAATCGGATTCAGTAAAGTAATCAGTTTAGGTAACAAAGCTGGAGTAAGTGAAATTGAATTACTTCAATACCTGGCAGACGATGATGAAACTGCAGTTATTATTTGTTATTTAGAATCTATTTCTGATGATGATGACTTTGTAAGAACCATGAGAGAAACCGCAGTTAAAAAACCAATTATCGTGCTTAAATCAGGTTCAAGTTCCGCAGGAGCGGCCGCTGCATCTTCACATACTGGAGCGCTTGCAGGCAGTGATTTGGCATTCGACACATCATTTAGGCAATCCGGTATCATGCGTGTAGAAACCATGGCTGAATTATTCGACTTAGGTTTAGCATTCTCCAAGGCACCACTTCCAAAAGGAGACAATGTAGCAATTATTACCAATGCAGGCGGTGGAGGAGTACTTACCGTAGACGCAATGGAAAAAGTTGGTTTAAACCTCGTTCAATTCGATGAAGAAACAACCGCTAAATTAAAAGAATGCGTTACTGAAGAAGGTAGTGCTAAAAACCCAATTGACGTATTGGGTGATGCACCAGTAAGCAGATACAAAGAATCCTTAGAAATTGTCTTAGGATATGAAGATGTGGACAGTTTAATTGTTATGGTATGTCCTACCGCATCAGCAGACCCTGATGGAATTGCACAAGCAATCTTAGAGGAAAGAAAAGAATTTGACAAACCAATTATTGTTGTAAACATGGGCGGACCTTCCTTTGAAGCTGCAAATGAAGCTTTAAGAGAAAATGGTGTTCCAACATACGTCTTCCCTGAAACTGCAGTAACCGCACTCAAAGCAATGACCGATTATGCGAAACTGCAAGACAGAGTATATGACGATGTCATTGAAAACATTGATGATGTTGATAAGGATGCAGTAGCAGCAATATTTGAAAAGGTTAAAGCTGACGGCAGAGACACATTACTTGGAAGTGAAGCATATGCAGTAGCTGAAGCATATGGAATTTCAGCAGCACCAATCAAATTATCCACAAGTGCTGATGAAGCCGCAAGTTTGGCTGAAGAAATGGAATTCCCAGTTGTGCTTAAAATTGCATCAGACAAAATTTTACACAAATCAGATATCGGTGGTGTAAAAGTAGGAATATCTTCAGCTGAAGAAGCAAAAGCAACTTTTGATGAAATCATTGCAAACGCTAAAGCAGCTCACCCAGATATTGTCCCTGATGGTGTAGAAGTGCAAAAAATGATGGATTCCGGAGAAGAAGTCATCGTTGGAATGATTCGTGACAAACAATTCGGACCAATGATTGCATTCGGTATGGGCGGAATCTATGTAAACCTCATCGAAGATGTTTCATTCAACCTTGCAAAAGGAATGAGTTCTCAAGAAATCGATGAACAAATTGCATCAACCAAAGTATCCAAATTACTTGCAGGATACAGAGGAGAAGCACCTTGTGATGTAGAGGAAGTTAAAGAAGCTATTAAAAGAGTAGCCAGATTAACCTTAGACTTCCCAGAAATATCAGAGCTTGATATCAACCCAATCTTTGTTTATGAAGAAGGATCAAGCGCTCTTGATATTAAAATTAAATTATAATTTCTCTTATGAGAAATTACCTCTTTTTTATTTTTAATTATATAAAATACCAATAATATAATCTATTTTTGAAAAATTAGTTTAAAAAAAGAAAATAAAAAGCATAGCTATTTTTAACTATGCTTCCCAGTAAAGTTTGTCTTGAGATACAGTGCCGTTTAAGATACCAATATCCACTTCAAGTTGTTGGAATGTATCAACATCTGCTTTGAAATCTTTATCAATACCGGAAATGAATGGGAAACTTTCTAATGATAGAGCTTCCAAATCACCATCGGAAACGATATCTTCAGGTAATAATTTAACTACTGCGCTGGCATTACCCGCAGCTATTTGTTCATTGATGAAGTCAGTAGCTTCTTTATGAATAGCGATAATGTCTTTTACAGTGTCTTCATGGTTTTTGATAAAGTCATCTGATGCAACAACTACACAACAAGGGTGGTTTGGTAAAATATCAGCGGAATCTTCTAGAACAACATTATCACTGTTGTTTGCTGCAATACTTACATAAGGTTGGAAAGTAATAATTCCATCAATTTGTTTGGTTTTTAAAGCATCATTCATTGAAGGTACTTTCATTGCGGAAATGTTTAAATCATCAGTAGATAAATTGTTTTCTTTTAAGTAATATGTAAGTAAAACATATTGGATTGAAGCTTCACCAGGAGTTGCGATGGATTTGCCTTTCAAATCAGCTGCAGAGGTAATACCGGATTCTTTAGTTACAACAATTCCACTACCGTCAGTTTGAGCGGAAGAAATAACTTTTACTGGAACACCTTTTGCAACAGAAGACAATACTGGTGCAATACCCACATATCCAACATCGACTTCACCACTAGCCATAGCAGTCATTAAGTCTCCACCGTTGTTGAATTGTACAAGTTCAGTTGTAATATTCTTTTCGGCATATTTACCTTGAGCGTCAGCAACAAATAAAGCTGCATCGTGGTCTGAAGGTAAATAACCTATCTTTACAGTGTCGTCTCCCCCACCTAAAAAGTCAAAGAGACCAGCACTAGCTGAACCCATTACTAAAAATGCAGCAAGTGCAAACACTAAAACAAAAGTTATCTTTTTATTCATTTTATAATCACCGTTAATTAATTTAAATTTATTACAATTATTAATTATTACAAGTGTACTATAAATATATTACACTTGATTAACAATTGTTATATTTGAATCCCTATTTAAATAATTAATTTAAAAATATATAAAAGTTTTGAAAAAAAGTTTGTATAAAATGAGCTATTTAAACAAAATAGCACATTTACCATAGGCATTTAAAATCTGTTGACAAATCATCCTCCATAGATTATTTGAACCAAATGAATTTCATCACCATCATTTATTACACTATCTTCAATTGTAAGTTCCCCATTTTGCTTTGCAACAATTGTTTGAGCTGATAATTCTAATTCACTTAACAAATCTTTAATTGTAAAATTTTCCTTCAGTTGTCTTGTCTCATCTATACTTTTAAATTTTAGTTTAAATTCCATTTTATCACCTTAAACATTTTGATCAACTATCTTTGCTACTTTTTTAGCTATTGCCACTATTGTTAAAATTGGAGGTCTTCCAGGTGCTTCAGGTATTACACTGGCATCCGCAACATACAAACCCCTGATTTCACTTTCAAAGTCATTATCCAAAACCTCACCAACAGCAACAGTGCCTCCAGGATGCGCTCCCTTAAGAGAAGTTGCAACAATTGAGTCTTTTGAAACACCCATTTTTAACAATATATTAATTGCTTTTTCATAACCCTCCTTAATTAAGTCAACATCAACTTTTGTTAGAGTTTTTTCAATGTTTCCATCAATATCTATTGTTCCAATACATGTATCGGCAAATTTAAGCATTAATCCAACTACATCATTTTCACTTGCTTCAATTCCTTTTTTCTCCATTAATGGAAGTAATTGCATTGAATAATGTGGAGATAAGAAGTATGGGCCGAATTCTGCTTTAATACCCATTAGCAGTTCATTTTTTAAATTTGCATCCTTTAAATATCCTCCAATTGTTGTAAATATATCGAAAAATAACTGTCCTCCGACATTATTTATTCCTGAATTTTTTAGAATAATTGGGCTTTTAAGTGCGCCTGCTGCAAGAACTACTTTTTTTGCCCTGAAAATTTGTTTTTCGTTGTTTTTATTAATCCCCACAACACCAACAACTTCATTATTTTCATGTAAAATTTCAAATACGTTAAAATCACAAATCAGATCAGCTCCATAGTCCAGAGCTTGCTTTACAAAATAGGTAGCATCCCATTTTGCATCAAAAACGCAGCCGTTTACACATTTACCGCACAGTTTACATTTATCAAACTTAATAAATTTAGGCATAGGTTCAACAACATATCCCAATTCATCACCTGCTTTTGCGATTAACTGTGTTGAATGTCCCCATAATTTTTTTGGGAAATATGTGACATTCAATTCTCCACTGGATTCCAAAAGTTCTTCAAAGATATCTAAATTTTTATCTTCAAACTGCTGCATTATTGAGTTGGAATAACATCCACTACATGAAAAGCACGCATTTCCTATTGATGAAGTTGTTGTTCCTCCAATTTCTTCAATATTAGTTAATTCTAAAGGATATGTTAAAAATTCATAGTTTTTCCTATCTTCATCTGAAAGATTGTTTTTTAGATGAATCTTTTTGCTTTTCATGTGCGCTACATAAGTCCCGTCTTTTTGTTTTTTGCCTTTTTCCAAAATAAGAACTTTTCTTCCTTTAACGCATAAATCTTTAGCTACAGTTGCCCCGCCAGCACCTGTTCCAATAACAATAACATCATAAATAGTTATCCCTCCACAAAATATTAACAATTGTTATATTATTTTTTTATAATATAAGTTTTTCTAAAGAATAACGAATCGGATATACAGTTGCTCAAATACAAAACATGAGTAAATTCAATTACATAACATTTATATATAAAATTATACAATTGTTATTTGTGGAAAAAATAACTATTGTTATATAGTTTACAATTAGAAGGGATTCATATTTTTCCATAAGCTCGGGTTGAAATATTTCAAATAAAAGCTTGAACAAAACTCATTCAAGCAATACCATTTTATAATCTTTTAAAACAAATTTATAAATAGATTATAAAAGTCTCCTTAAAAATAAATTAAGAATTTATATAAAATGAGCATCAATTGATGCTCTAAAATATTTAAAGAGGATAATATGAGCTTAGAAACCAAGATTGATATTGTAAAAGATATTTTGAAAGATAAAAAAGTAGCTATTGGTTTTTCAGGTGGTGCCGATTCTACATTAATAGCATATTTATCTTCAAAAGTCGCATCTGACACATTAGCCATTACAATTGACAATCATTTACTTCCAACAGATTTTGTTGAAAACACAAAAAAACTAGCACAATCTTTCGGAATAAAACATGAAATCGTTGACATTAACTTTTATGAAGATGACTATTTCTTAAGCAATAATCCAAAAAGATGTTACACTTGCAGAAATTTAATGTATTCCAAAATTGAAGAAATTGCTCGTGAGAATGATTTTGATTTCATTTGCGATGGAAATAACATCAGTGATTTAGTGATTGACAGACCGGGAATTCTAGTAACCTACAAAAAGAATTTTAAAACTCCATTTATTGATGCAAAATTATCATCAAAAGAAATTCATGAATATTTGGACCAACAGAATATTCCATATTCAAGATCCACTACCTGCCTTGCAACTAGAATTCCTACAAATACCAAGACAACACCTGAAAAAATTAAAAGAATAAGTTATGCTGAAGATTACATTTTAGCAAACACCAACTGCAAAATTGTAAAAGTTAGAGACTTGGGAGAAACCGCTATAGTTGAAGTCGATAATATTAATGAAATTTTTCAAGACAACAAATTTAATCAAATCAATGATGAATTAAAAAAGCATAAATTTGGAAAAGTTACTTTAAATTTATCACAAATTGATGATGACGAATACATCAATATCGACTATACTGACGGATCATTTTCATACAAGCTTCCATTTACAATTAACCTTGAACATACCAAAAAACAAATAGAAAATATAATTTCTTATGATGAAGAAAAAATAAAATTAGATAAAATAACAATATTTGAAAATGGATTGATAAAAGGACATGATTTTGAAAATTATGAACTTGCATTAGACACATTTATGGAAACATTACCAAAACTACGGAGAAATATTTAGGTGAAAAAATGCCAACAAGATACATAGGCGACGGATACTGGGAAATTGCTTCCAGACAAATGAGCATAGTAACAAGAAGTGAACAACAAAGATTTAAAGATGCCAAAATCACAGTCATCGGCTGTGGAGGAATCGGTGGAGAAACTATTGAAATGCTTGCAAGGATGGGAATTGGCGAGCTGGTTTTAGTTGATAAGGATGCATTTGATTTATCTAACCTCAACAGACAAACTTTAGCATCAATAGCAGATTTAGGTCTTGATAAAAGTGATGTTGCAGCTGAAAAAGTAAGACTAATAAATCCATATGTTAAGGTCACTACATTTAATGAGCATATAGACCAAACAAATATTGAGAAAGTTATTGGAGACTCAGATATTGTAATTGATGCACTTGACAATGTTTTAACAAGAGTTATCGTATCAAGAAAAGCCAAAGAAAAAGGTATTGCCTATATCCATGGGGCAATTCATGGAACCATGGGACAAATTACAGTATTTTTACCGAACAGTGAAAAAACCTATGAAGAAATGTTTAACTTGCCTTCAATTGGAAAAGAATTAAATGATGAAACAATTGAAGCTTTAAAAAATGTGACTTCAGGCGTTCCGCCAGTCATTGGACCTACACCTAATTTAATTGGATGTTTAGAAGCATTTGAAGCTTATAAAATAATAACTGGTGTCGGAAAAGTTACCGTGGCACCAAAAATATTAACATTTGATTTACTTGATTTAGCTTCATTTAGTTTAGAAGAACTTTAATAGATGTGAAAACATCTATTAACTTTTATTTTTTAAAAAAAAAACTCTACTTTTTCAAATCTACACGTTCAGGTGCAGTGAAAATAGTGAATCTGTTATCTCTGACAAAGCCTACCATAGTAATATTGCCTGCACGCGCCACATCAATACCTGAAGATGCAGGCGCTGCATTTGAAATAATTATTGGAATTCCAACCCTTATCACTTTTATTAGCATATCAGCAGGCATTCTTCCACTATATGAAATATAACATTTACTAAAGTCATAACCTTCCCTTGAAGCGGCTCCAATTACTTTATCAACTGCAACATGGCGACTTACATCCTCCCTGATGATAATATTGTCCTCATATTTTAATTGTGCAACATGAACCCCCGCAGTTTTTTGCCAGATTTTTGCTTCATCAGTTAAGTGTTTAACATCTTTAATTATTTGAGTTGCATTAATTTTTAAATCAGAGGTGTTTGGCTCAATTGTCTTTAATTCAGATCGAATCCCACCTGCATTATCAGAGTTCACTCCCTGATATTCAAGCAATCTGCAAACACATGCATGTTCACAGTTTCCTTTCCTTTCCTGAACAATACCCTCTTGTTCCAAGTCCTCTTCCGGGTCATGATTCAAGTTTGTTGAAACCAATACGTTTGTACCATCCAACTTAATTGATTCTATATCACCATAACTCTTAATCAATCCTTCCCCAAGACAATATCCTACTGCAAAATCCTCTAAATCCTTAGGATAGGTTGAAAATTTACGCGGAGGCAAGTAATCAATGAATAAATATGTATATTCATCATCAACACTGTTTTCCTTAATGGTTTTATATTCACCGCCCACCCATTGAATTACATCAGTTTGCCTTAAAAATTCCATTATTTACCACCTAAAGCTATATCGACATATTTTTTAAGTTCTTCACTTTCATCAATGTCAATAGTATCCAAATAATCTATACTAGTCTGCTTATTATTTTTTGACAGTACAATGTGAGTGTTAATATAACCGTCTTTTTTAATTAATTTTAAAAGTCTTTGACCATAGGTCAAATCTGGATTTGAAATACGGTTAAGCATCAAATTTAAAGTATTAAACTCATCAATGCCCAGCACTTCACACATTCCATACATTTCATTAATAATTTCAGCAGCCCAACTTTTTAAAGTAACCTCATGCCCATCTCTTAATAATCTCATTGAATCAACATAGGCACTTTCAGCAGTATTCTCTTCATTCATTTTCGCTTCTTTTTGCCAATCGGGATAATCAGATTCCTCTTTAATAAGCATGTAAATTAAAAATAAATGTAAGAATTTCATGTCATGCATTACAAGTCCGCATTTATAAAATGGATTGATATCAAGGGTCCTTATCTCAATATATTCAATTCCGTCATTTTTTAGTGAATTTAATAGGTCTTTGGGATTTTTTGGTTTTAATCTAATTTGAGTATATAATTCTTTAGCCTCAGACAAATCCCCATTTTCAATGAATAGATTTACGTCCCTTACAAACTCGTCAATAGAACAATAAGAAGGATATAATTCCTTTAAATTTTTATATCCGCAGGATGCATTTCTAAATGAAGGACCTCTTGTTGAATAATAACTGCCGTAATCATCGGTTTCATCCATTAGATGAATGCAGTCATTGGAAAATGTTTTATGAGATCCAATGGAACAACCAGTTAAATAGATAATTAACCAGCAATACCTTAAATAATTCCTAGTTATTTTTAGATAAACATCATTCTTATACTCTTTAAAACTTAAACTGGAGCCCTCAACCGAATGCAATTTTTTCAAGAATTCATCAGTGAATGAAAAGTTAAAATGAACTCCCGAAATCATCTGTTTTTTAACACCATATCTCTTAGCTAAATCTTCACGATACTTTTGTGATGCCACACCTTCCTCAGAGTATTGGGCTATTGGAATTTTATCCCAGTATGGAAGAATACATGGAATTGATTGAAACCAAAGAAACTCATCATCAGGAAGAGAAGAGTTTACTAAATCAGACAATAGAGAAAATGTGCTAAATGCTTTTTCAATAGTGTTGAAAGTTGGAGTTATTATTTCAATTTGGCTTTCAGAAAAATCTGTGGTGACTAATGGATTTGTTAGTTTATCACCAAAAATTTCAGGGTGAGGAGTTAATGATAGTTCACCATCGTCTTTTGCCCTTAAGGATTCCCATTCTATTCCAAACGAACCAGCCAATATTTCATCCGAAGACAATTTAGATAAATTTAATAAATTCATTTCTATCCCCCAATCTAAATATTATTTAATTTACCATACTCTTCAATTACATCTTCTATTTTAGCATTATTATTTAACAACGTTATTATATTTTTTCCCGGATTTTTATGATTTTTAATACGGCCATATAACGGTTTTAAAAATATTTCTTCACCTATTCCTCTTTCTTTAAGGCCCAAGGATGCTAAATCCACAATATCTTTAGATAATTTACATATACCATTTATATCCACGAATGCAGGAAGTTCATCCTGAATTAGCAATTTTCTGAGTTCACTGGCAGTGTAACCTTTATGATAAATTACATCGTCCATAGTGATTAACTCATCCAACTCATCCAGTTTGTCTTTTAAACCCAAATGAAATGCGGCAACAGACATTGAATCCTTGATTGGTTGTGTACATACACTTCTGAATTCAATAGTTCCCCTAAATGTTAAATTAATAAATTTAAATGGCCTTAAATATTTTATATCACTGATTAAAGGCCTTACATCAATTTTTCTGTACCCTCCATTAGAGTAGATTTCACCACAAACATATTCTTGGTTAAAATAGTCCAGGAGATTCATTGATGAAAAATTAATATACGCACCATCACGCATTACACAGTAAATGTTTAAAGATTCCAGATAAGATTGTAAATCATCCAAATCCTTTAAATCAACATCATACATTCCAATATTATGAGGATTTACACCATGTGTTGAATATTCCCATAATGGATCCCTAAAACAAGTTACATGTTTATTTTCATCTATTAACACGGAATTTGAAAATAATAATGCCTTAATGGGTTCAATTTTTGAAAAAACATTTATAGTCTTTACTAAATTCTCCTTTGTTACATCCAATTGTACTTGGGAAGCTGAAGAGAACATGCCATATTCTGGATATTGATGAAAATGCATTGGAACATCGTCATAATTTTTAAAAGATTTCAGATGATGATAAAGCATCAAATATCTCTCAGATGGAATAGGTTGATATTCATTATATTTCCTATATGGATTGATTCCCATTCCAGTCAATGTATGATTATATTCATTAAATGATTCTTTAACAAATGTATAATATTCACTAAATCTTTCATCAATGCTAAATAAATCCTTTTCACGACCCATTGCAAATTCAATATTGTTATAAGAACAATCATAACAGACAATATCTTCATTTTTAGGGTTTTTTAGTGCAAAGATATTGCCATCATAATCTACTCCATCAGCTTTGAAATCTGAGTATTGTTTTTGAAATTTATTGGTGATTTTGTGAACAACTTCAAAATCAACAGCTTTTTTATCTAGGTTAATGATAGGAATTTCTATTTCAACACCTATAAAATTCTTTTTTTGGTTCGTCGGTTTTATAAACTCCTCATACAGTTTGTCTCTTATCATTTCCCCACTAATCATTATTTTCATCCCGATTTATTGAATTTAAAAATTTTTCAATAGCCTTTTCATGTTCTTCTGTTAATATAAACTCATTATCATGTTCTTGACTTTCAAAAATGATATTTCCATCAATAAGACCAAATAACTTATTTAATTCAACGGGCTGCCAATTATTTTCATCAGTTAAAGGAGTTGAAGCAATTAAAAAACCTTCTTCATTTTTTAAATAATATAGTGAGTCCCTCATGTTGGAATGAATATAAGTTAAGTCCCCATCATAAATCATTAAGTTAAGTTTGTTATTTTTTGATAAACTTTCAACAATTTCAGTTAATATGTTAAATCTCTCTTTTATTGTTGATAGGCCACCTTTAGACTTCTCAAAATCATTAATCTTATCAATAATATAAAGTAATATCCGCTCAGAATCAGTATCGCCACTTTCTTTATCTTTATATTCATCAAGTATTGGATGATCAAATATGGTTCCATTATGGATTAAAATCCATGACCTATTATTATCATCCGCTTCAATAAATGGGTGGCAATTGGGAGATATAATCTCACCCACAGTAGCTAACCGAATATGAGCGAATACATTTTTACCAATAACAGGATTGGACAATATATCTTTTAAGTGTTGACTACAATTTGCTTTTATAGGCTCTTTATCTATAACAAATTCATTTGATTGCATATTGGCTAATCCCCATCCGTGTGGATGTTCTTCAGAGTGATTATAAAAACATTGCAGACATTCGTTCACTTGTTTAGGCGTATTTGAATTAAAACAAAAAATTTCACACATATATTATCCTCCCGTTATTTATTTTTATCACAATTGTTATATTATGATAACATGTGTTATGTAGTTTTTAATATTTAAATATACCTAAAAATCAAAAAAAGAAAAGAAAGATAATTAATTATCTTCCCAAAAGATTTTATCTTCAGATATAGCTTTCTTTAAAACACCCAGCTCAACTTCCAAATTCATGAAATCCATAACATCCTGTTTGTATGAATCATTTAAACCAGATATTAATGGGAATCCTGCAAGAGCCTTTTTCTCTATTTCAACATCCTTAACAATATCCGCCGGCAACAATCCTGCAGCCTCATCGGTATTATTGTTGATGTATGCAGTTGCATTTTCATGAATTTCCAAAATGGTTTTGGTTTCATTTTCATGGTTTTTAATGAAGTCGTCTGAAGCCACTACAACACAGCATGGATGATTTGGCAATATTTCAGATGAATCAACCAATACTTTTGCACCATTCTCTTCAGCAATAGTCACATAAGGCTCAAAAGTAATCATACCATCAATTTTCCCTGTTTTAAGTGCATCATTCATTGAAGGAACCTTCATGGCTGAAACCTTTAAATCATCAATTGACATTCCATTTTGGCCTAAATAATATTTGAGCAACATGTGTTGGATTGAAGCATCTCCTGGAGTGGCTATTTTTTTACCGGCAAGGTCTGAAACTGAATTGATTCCTGAATCTTTAGCCACAACAATTCCTGATCCTTCAGTTTGAGCAGCAGAAATTACTTTAACGGGGACTCCCTTTTCAATTGAAGATAAAACCGGAGTTATTCCAACATAACCTACATCAACATCACCACTTGCCATGGCAGTCATTAAATCTCCACCATTGTTAAATTGAACAAGTTTAGTGTTAATTCCATTTTCAGCAAATTTGCCTTGAGCATCTGCAACAAATAAGGCAGCATCATGATCTGAAGGCAAATACCCAATTGTTACTGTGTCATTAGCTCCTCCCATGAGGAAATATCCTCCAATAGCAACAACAGCTATAACAGCAACAATTATTGCAATAATTTTGTTATCCATTAAATCACCATATTTGAATTTGTTTATCATTGAAAAAAAAAGTTTATTTTACTTTCTTCATTAGTTATTATTTTATTTATTTAACAATTTAAATTTAATCTGAAGGCATTTGTTAAGTAATGTAAATAATCTTTTATTGAAAAAAACAGCATTTTACCAATAACATTAAAAATTATAAATCCAAATTTAATATCATAGTTGATTATCATGTTTACTTATCCTAAAATACTGAAAAGAAAAGATTTGAAGAAAATTTCCAAATACAATTGCAATGAGCAGATTAAAGATGTATACATTAAATATTTAACAAACTATTCATTTAAAGAGTTTGTAGAATATTGTGAAGATAATAACAATGAAGATTTAGAAAAATTGATTTTTAAATTCACAGATTTGCAATTAGAAAAATTCAAACCGAACTCCATAATTTGGGTTTCACATGTGATGATTAACTTTATGATTTATTTTAATGTTAATTTGGATTATGGTGAGTATTATGATGCTTATGCATCTGCCCTTCAATTAACAGTATTATCCTGCGCAATGGAAATGGTGATGAATAAAATTTCCTTTGAGGAGGTTCCCTTTCCAGAAAATCCTAAAGATTGTTTTGAAAAATTCTTTGATAAATGCCCAAATTACAGATTTAATCTAAAAACAGACTGTAAGTTAGCTTATAATTCATTCCCAACCAAATTTGATTTCACAAGCGAAGAATTTTACCTGAAAATGAAAACCCACTGTGAAAAATACAATTATTAAAAAAAATAGGAAAAAGAAGTTATTTATAATAACTCTTTTCTTAAATCGATTGTGTCTTTTAAATCAGGGCCAGTTGAGATAATAGTTACCGGAACGCCAGTTTCAGTTTGAATATCATTAATGAAAGCTTTTGTTTCAGCGGACAATTCATCATAGTTTTGAACACGTGCACAATCGAATAATTTATCCACACAGGTTAAAGCGATTTGGGTTGCGCCATTGATTCTGCAGGATTCTTTTGCAAGTTCCATATCAAAGTAACCAATTCTTCTGCGTCTTCCAGTTACAACACCATATTCTTCAAGACCTTGGCTTTCAGCCTCTTCTTGAGTCATTTCTGTAGGGAATGGCCCTTCTCCTACACGAGAGATATATGATTTGAAAACATTAATGACTTCATCCACTTTAGTTGGCCCGACACCGACATCAGCAGCGAATGTGGATGCGGTGGTGTCTTTACTGGTTACGAACGGATAAGATCCGTAATAAAGTGAAAGAGCAAACCCTTGAGAACCTTCAATGAATACCTCTTCACCATTGTCGATTGCATCATTGATTTCAAGTGATACATCAGCAAGGTAATCTTCAAGTTCCGGGACATCACGAGCCAAATCGATTGTTCTCAATACCCTGTCTGAGTTGGCAGGTCCGCAGCCTGAACCTGTACTTCCAATTTTTTTAGACAGATATTCGGAGTTTTTATCTCTTGCCATGTGCTCATCATTAATAATTGCGCATCGAGAATCAACACACATTCTTTCTTTAACATTATACTTTTTTAAATCTTCAAATTCTTTAAATAAAACATCCGGATTTACTAAAACTCCCGCACCAATCATGAGTTTGGCATCAGTATGTACAAAACCGGATGGGGTTAATCTTAAACCATATTTTTCCCCGTTGAACTCAACAGAGTGCCCTGCATTTGGTCCCACTCCTGCACGGGCAATAATATTTGGTTTATCTGTATCGCAAAGGTAGGTAATGCATTTTCCTTTACCTTCATCTCCCCAAGCTCCACCAACTAAAATACTACAAGTCATTTGATAACTCCTATAAAATTAATAGTAAATATTGAAAATTTTTTAAAATTTCCATACCACTATTATTTTATCATTTATTATTAAAAAAGTTTTTCCAAAATTACAAAGCATAACTGAACTTAATTCACATAATATAAATATAATATTAAATAAAAATGTATAATAATATTTAAAAAAAATTTAGGGTAATTCGCATGCATGTTGAAAGACAGTATAGGGAACTGGAAAAAATCGAAGAGGTTCGAGTTTATAATCTTAACATGGACGAAGTATATAATGAAGCCCCGCAAGTTAAAAAGCCCGAAAAAGTTCGTTTCAGTAATATTATGAAACACGTGCCCTCCGATATTAATGTATTCCTGCCAATTGATGATGGTGACGATTATATCATTGAAAGAATTGGTTGGAACATGTTGGAAAGAATAAATATTGGTTTAGAAGATGTGGAAGGTCGTAAATTTAGCCAAATTTCACCTTTTTATTATGATATTTTAAAAGATGCTTTTAAAGAGGTTTTGGACACTGGAAAAACAAAAGGCATGAGAATATTTTATTATGTAAGTGATAAAATCAGAACTCTTGCGAATTTGAAGATTATTCTTGATGAAGGCGAAATTTACGTAATCTCTGATTTGAAAAACACTTTTGAAGAATCTAAAAGTGAAGCGGAACAGAAAAAAGAAGAAGAAGAGAATAAAGCTAATTTAATAGAATATTTCTCACAAACGGGAAGTTACTATAAAACAAGAGACGAATACGCCTGGACTCAGGGCGTCTATAACATCATTAACCGGTCAAAAGAACCCGGTGATGAAACCTACAATATTATTTTTGACTTGGTAATACCTGAAGACCGCCCATTAGTTGAAGAATTGCTTGAAACCATGAGTCCGGAAACAGACACTTATGAAAATATTATTCGTATTAAAACACCAAGAGGACATATAAAATACTTGGATACTTATCTTTATTCTAAATTCGATGAAAATGGTGAAGAAATAAGCCATTATGGTTTATTTAAAGACATTAGTGTTGATTCACACAAACACTTAACAAGACCTGTGGATTTCATGCTAAATGGATTTAATCATAATTCCAAACTATCACTGCTTGTTGAGCCTTTAAGTAAAAGATATGAATTTAGTGAAGGATTTTACGACATGATTGAAATTCCAAAAAAAGAATATCGCCATAGCAAAGACATTATTGATAATATTCTTGAAGAGGAATTTAAAGAGGAACTTTATAAATTGCTTGATGGGGAAATTGATGAGATAAACCAAATTTTTACATATAAAGTGCATGGAGATGAAAACCATCAAAAAATATGCGAACTATTTATTGAAAGGTTCAAATATGGAAACCAAGAGCACAGTATCGGATTTTTAACTGACATTACCCTTTCACGTCAAAAACAACAAGAGCTAATTGAATCAAATGCCACTAAAAACATCTTAATAAAAGAAGTGCATCATAGAGTTAAAAACAATTTACAAGTATTAAGCAGTTTCTTGAACCTTGAAAGAAGAGCATATGGAAGTGACCCTAACAGCATTTTAGATAATATGCAAGCGCGTTTGTCTTCACTTGCTTTACTTCACGAAAAAACCTACAATACAGAAGATTTCATTAACATCAATCTTGCAGATTACATGAAAGATCAAGATGCAACATTACACTCACTATTTGGTGCAAAAGACATCAGTTTTACATCCGATGTCAATCCAGATATTCATTTATCCATGGATGTAATTACACCATTACTGTTAATTGTTGATGAACTGACAATGAATGCAATTAAACATGCATTCCCTAATCCAGACATGCCGAATAAAACAATTTCCAAAAAAATTGACTATATTGATGAACATATCTGTGAACTAATACTTAAAGACAATGGAGTTGGACTTGAAAGCCCAGAATCCTTAATTAACCATAACTTAGGATGGGAGATAATAAATAATTTAACCAGACAGATTAACGGAGAACTTGAAATTTTAGATTGTGAAGTGGGAACAGGATTTAAAATCATATTCCCTGAAAACTTCAATCACACACTTGAATACCACCTTTACAACGAGGGGGAGGAGTAGCATGAGGCTAGAAAAAACATATAGGCAATTAGAGGATTTGGAGGAAGTCCATATCTATGACATCACTGAAGGTGAATTATTCAGATATGTTCCTCAAGAATTTGAAATGTTCTATACTCCATTTGAAAAAACATTGGACGAACTTTCAAATGATTTGGACATCTTTGTACCGTATGACAATGGTAATGATTTCATTATCCACAGATTAGGCTTAAGTGCATTAACTAGAGGAGAAATCACACAAAAAGATGTTGCAGGACGTTTACTTAGTAAAACATCACCTGGGTTTTATAAAGTTTTAGCGGAACCATTAAAAGAGGTCTATGAAACACATAAAACTAAAAAAATGATGTTCTATTACCATTTCCATGAAAAATTAGCCAGATTTTCAAACATTAAAATAATTTATGACATGGACAAACTTATCATTATTTCAGACCACAGAGATAATCAGGAAACCAGATTACATGTTCCTGATAGTGAATTTGATGAAAAAGCTAATTTGATTGAATATTTCTCACAAACTGGAAGTTACTATAAAATTAATGACAGGTATTCCTGGACACAGGGAGTTTACAATATCATTAACCGTGGAAGAATTGAAAACGATGAATATTACAATATCGTGTTTGATTTAGCAATCCCTGAAGACAGGCCAGTAATTGAAAAATTGCTTGTGGAAATGGATAAAGGCAGAACAACATATGAAACAATTTTCAGAATTAGAACTGATGATGGTGTTTTGAAATATGTTGAAGTCGACATCTACTCCAAATTTGACAAAGAAGGAAGATTATTAAGCAGATATGGTTTAATCAAAGATGTAAGTACTGATTCATCCAGAAAAGTGACACGACCTGTTGATTTCTTACTTAAAGGATTCAAGAATAATAAAAAATTAGCCTTATTGATTGATCCTTTGAATGCCAAACAACATGAATTCTCCGAAGGATATTATCATCTTATTGAAGTTAGCCCCGACGAGTATCAACATAACCGGGAGATAATAAACAATATTGTTGAGGAACAAGTTCAATGCAAACTTAAAGAATTGGCTGACGGAAAAATAAATGAACTTCAAGAAACCTTCACATTCAATGTCCACGGTGATGAAAACAATCAAAAAGTGGTTGATATGTATATTGAGAGATTCGAATTCGGTCAAATCACCCACAGTATTGGATTTGTAACTGACATTACCGAAGAAAGAAACAAACAACAAGAATTACTTGAAGCTAATGAACATCAAACAATACTGATTAAAGAAGTTCACCACAGAGTGAAAAACAACTTGCAAGTGCTTAACAGTTTCTTAAACTTAGAAAAAAGAGCCTATAAAAACAAACCTAACATAATTATTGACCACATGCAGTCAAGATTGTCTTCACTTGCGATTCTTCACGAAAAAACATACAACACTACCGACTTTAAGAACATTAACTTAAAAGAGTATATTGTTGATCAGGACAGTCAATTAAGAGGTTTAATCGGTTTAAGAGACGGTATTGAGTTCAAATCTGAAGTTGATGATGACATTAACTTAACCATTGAAGTTATCACACCATTACTATTGGTTATTGATGAATTGACAATGAATGCTATTAAACATGCATTCCCAGATAAAACTGCACCTAACAAAGTAATTTACAAGAAAATTACAAAATTAGATGATGAAACTGGTCAGTTGATTCTCAAGGATAATGGAGTGGGTATTGAAGACCCATCAAAAATTACCAAGAACCTTGGTTGTGAAATTATCAGAAATCTCACAAAACAACTTGACGGACACATTGAACTATACCAACACGAAAACGGAACAGGTTATAAATTAACATTCCCATTAGATATGGAACACACTATTGAGGGATAATTGTTGAAATATAACTTAATGTTTAAATAAAATGAGTAATAAAAATTTATTATTGTTAATGGAAGGATAAAATGAATGAAAGAATATTAATTGTAGAAGATGAAGCGATTACCGCATTAGATTTGAAATACAGTTTAGAAGAATTGGGTTATGAAATTGTTGATACAGTAGACACCGGTCAAGACGCAATCGATACCGCTGCAGAAACCGTACCTGATGTAGTTTTAATGGATATTAAATTAAAAGGAGATATGGAAGGAATTGAAGCAGCAGAAATAATATCTGAGTTAAGAATACCAATCATCTACTTGACAGCAAACACAGACACAGATACCTTTGAGAAATCCAATGTGAAAGGCTCATACGGATTCGTATCAAAACCATATGATATTCAAAAACTCGACAAAACTCTCAAAATTACTATCAAAAGAGCAAAATTAGAAGAAGAAAGAATTAACCAAGCTAGTGGATTTACAGAATAAATGATTTAAAATGACTGAATTCCAATTAATTAGCGGGAAGCCTAAAATATTTGCAATAAGCTCTAACAAAGAGTTATTAAATCAAATTCAAGAATATGTAGAAAACTATGAATATGATTTTGTGGGTTCTGCTTCTGAAGAAGACGACATTTTTAGAAAAGTGGACGAATTAGAAGTCAATCTCATATTTTTAGATTCAGATGTTGAAAATATAAATTTAGTTGGATTAACTGAAGATTTGGAACTTTTCAATATACCTATAATAATCATTGTTGGAGATTTCTTTAACGATACTGTTGACAAATTGCTAATGAGTAATCCGTATGGTTACCTGCTTGCCCCTATTGATGAAGATGAACTTCAAAGATCAATGGCAGTGGCTTTAAGGAAACATGAACAGAATATTCAAAATGTTAAAGAAGCACAGTCCAAAATAAAAGAAAAAAGTGTAGAACTTTTAATTGAAAAATCAGATTCAAGTTTGCTTCTAATTCTATGTATTTCTTTAATTATCATTGCTGTTTTATCCAGAAATGCTACTTGGCTTCAATGGGTGTTATTAGTTCCAACAGGAGCTATGCTAATTAATTCACTTTTTAGTCTTAAAAAACAAAAAAAACCGGAACCATTTGAAACCCTTCCTTACGTAAGCATTTTTATCCCAGCGCACAATGAAGAGTACACTATTGAAGATACCGTGAGAAGCGTGTGTGGACTTGACTATCACAATGAAGAAGGAGAACCTCAATACGAATTGATTGTTGTTAATGATGGTTCTACTGATAGTACAGGTGAAATATTATCTAACTTGAAAAAAGAATTTCCCCAAGTTAGAATTGTTACAAGACACCCTCCTAGATCTGGAAAAGGGAAAGGATTTGTATTAAATGATGCATTAACATTGTCCAGAGGGGAAATCATTGGAGTATTTGATGCAGACACTCAAATCAAGCCACATTATTTAAAAACCGTTGTTCAATACCTTAACGGAGGCATAGATGGTGTACAGTCAAGGGTTAAAATGTTTAATAAAAATGAAAACTTTTTAGCTCGTATGCAACATGTAGAATTCTCAACATTCGGAAATACCTTAATCGCCAAAGATAACCTTGACCATACCGGATTTTTAGGTGGAAATGGGCAATTCGTAAGAAAACAAGCAATTATAGACTGCGGACGTTGGGACGGATTTGCTGTAACTGAAGATTTGAATTTAGCTATAAAAATTATTCTCAATGGTGGAAAAATTAGTTACTGCGGAGATGTTGCAGTATATCAAGAAGCAGTTACAGATTGGAGAGCATTCTTTAGACAGAGAACTAGATGGGCAATCGGTAACTTTGAAACATTGTTCGTTTACCTTCCACAGATTGTAAGATCAGACATAACACTTAGGAAAAAATTTAATGTGATTGAACATATTTCCTTTTACAGTTTCAACTTATTAATCTTCTTCGGATTTGTCATTACCATTCTTAATGCTATTTCCTGGTTCTTTTTCCAAAATGTTACTTTAATTAGAATGGAAGCTCCATTATTTGTAGGGATACTGTCTGCAATAGCATTCTTCCCCGGAATGATTGTTGCACTTTTAAGAGATAAATTAGGACCGTTAGAATTCATAAAAGACATGGTGAAATATTACATTTATTGTTTCCATTTAATCCCATTGTTTTTCCTTACTATGCATAATATGATGACAAGAAAAGAAAGAAGATGGGCTAAAACAGTACATAAAGGAGGTAAAACTCAATGAGACGAGAAGACATGGTACGTGGATTCCTAGTTATTGTTTTCATCATATTTATTGCAGTTAATATTAATGGAATTAATAGTTTTTTAAGTTTCCATACTGACAAAACAATTGATTTTGGCCACAGTATCACAGTTGTTCCGCAAGCATGGAACACAACTGATGAAATCAACATGACAGATGCTGCTAAAACTCTCCAAGGAATTTCTAATGGATATGTCGTAATTGATCACTGGGATGATTGGCCTGAAGACCATATTACGGCCATATCGGAAGCCAAATTTAGAGCCATGGAAGATGGAGGATATAAAGTTTTAAAAAATGAAAAGTCTACTTTAAGCGGAGTTGAAGTTTCAAAACAATATTTCTCAAATCCTTCTAGAGATAATGATCAAGTTTGGAGCCATGTTGGAGTAAGTTATGTGTTCCCTAAAGAAGATACAAACTATGCAATACAGGTCCATTATTTCACAGACCATGACTACAACAATTCCACATTTGTAAAAGAAATTGATGACCGTATTGAGGATGATATGAGCAACATCCATAACCATGAATTCAATGGATTTGTATCAGGCGTGTGGTTCATATATAATTTTATAGCAAATCACATTCCACACTAACTGTAATATACTTAAAATGACGAATAATAATTTTAATAGATATTGAAAAAGAGTTAATTAAAATATCTATTAAACTAATTTTTTTAATATATTTAATAAAAATAAAATAAAATTATTTTTTGGTATATCTCAACGGATGATTTTCACACATCGGATCTTTAATAATGTTTCTTTTCAAATGATATTTTAAAAAGTAAAGCATCCATTGATTGGACAGTTCCCTGAGTGATGTATCATCCAACCTTTCATATTTGGTGAAGAAATCCATCTGATTTCCCCCAACTACAATAGCCATCTCATCTGTTTCAACCAACATGAAAAAGTCGTTTCGAATATTATGAATATCAAAGTCTTCAATGACAGATATTGTTTTTTGTTTTTTATAGTTATAGAAAAATGTGTTGAGATATTCGAAATCAACAAATTTAATGTCTTTGACATTGAAATCAACTTCTTCACTTAAAAGCTGGCTTTTAAAGTTATATTTGGCCAAAAATTCAATGTCCCAAATATTATCATAAAATGCAGTGATAAATGAATCAACAGCAAAACGAACTGTCAGTGAAAAATCTTCAGTCTCTTTAGGAACTCCAAGCTCGACATCCTTAAATTCTATGTAAATTGAATCCTGAGCCATTTCAATAGAAGTCCATTTACCTGAATTAACAATTACATCATGAATTAGTTTTAGTGACCGCATATTCATTTTAACACCTGTTTTTAGTAAAAATATCGTATGCTCCTTCAATTTCAAATTCTTTACTATCATCAAAGGATTTATCCCATTTAAATGGATTTAATTCAATCTGATTATTAATGGTTCCATCCCAAACAATCGAAAATCCTTCTGATTTTAAAGCATCACTGACAATATGACCTATCTGCAATGCCTTATTTTCATTGTTTTCAAAATCCCCAAAAGTGATTTTCAACTTTTCATCTTCAATTGCCTCTTCAACATCTTCAAAAGTGTAAAAGCAAAATCCTTCAGGGTTGAATTTATTATTTCTCAGATGGACGTAAAGTTCAAAAGCATCACCCACTCCTTCTTCAATATCATATCCGCAATTATGAATTGCTACAATATCTCTGTGAGATAATGCCTTAAAGACTTTTTCAAGCCTGTTAAAATTGACATTGCCAAAATCATTCAAAGAAATATTGAATTTGGAAAAATCAATATCTTCATCAATAAATTGATCTTCCAATATTTCTATAATCTCATCTTCGCTAAAAAATCCAGATTTAGCTAGTAAATCTATCATATAATCCAATTCATCAACTAAATCCTGATTCATAATACCCCTAATCTTCTTCTACAAGCATTTGAATATGGGTTACGTTTCCTCTTTCGGTGAATCCTACAATAACCCTACTTTCTCCAACTTTAGCAACTGCAAAATCATCATGAGGTTTGTAGACGTATCCTTTAAGTTTTGTATATCCTTCGAATGCAATTTTAGGAAATACCTTGAAATTCTTTTGGAAAATCGCAAATGTATTTCTGAACTTTTGAACTGAATCATTTTCTTTGATTAAATCTGATTCGATGCCAACAAAGATGTCTAAACCCTCTTCAGATACTGCATAGTATCCGTCTAGATTTAAAACTGAAATTGTTGTCATTGCCAGGGCATGACAAGCATTAATATCTCCAGCAATAACAGGTGAATTGAATTCAGGAATGTCAAATTCATCACCAATGGCTTTCATTTGACGGGCTGACTGGATTAAAGCATCGTCAAATCCAATAGATTCATTATCCCATGCCCATGACCATTGATGCAATTCATCTGAGTAAAAACCTAAAATTTGAACAGGCATTTCAATATCGCCAAAGGAAATAACACCTTTTTCAATATCTAAATCGCCAGGAGTTTCACCGATTAAATCTGAAAGATTTTCTTGCTTATCAAGTGCCAAAGCACCATATTTAGATAAAACTACTTTAAAAGAATCGCCATCTTCTATTTGTATTGGTTTTTCAAATTTAGCTTTCAAATTAAACACCTAAAATTCTAATTTTGAAATTCTATCCATTGCTTCTTTTGTATTTTCCAAAGTATTGAATGCTGTAAGCCTTAAGTAACCTTCTCCACTCGGACCAAATCCTGAACCTGGAGTTCCAACAACATTGGCTTCATTTAATAATAAATCAAAGAATGCCCAGGAATCCATATCATTAGGAGTCTTTACCCATATATAAGGAGAATTTACTCCACCATAGACTTCAAGGCCGATGTCAGATAAACTTTCTCTAATAATTTTTGCATTAGCCATGTAATAGTCAACAACTTCACTTATTTGCTCTTGGCCTTCTGCAGAATAAGTTGCTTCAGCAGCCCTTTGTACCGGATAAGATGCTCCATTGAATTTTGTGGTTTGCCTTCTATTCCATAATGGATTAATTTCTACTTCATTTCCTTCACTATCATATCCTTTCAGTTCTTTAGGAACAACAGTATATGCACAACGGGTTCCGGTAAATCCTGCGGTTTTGGAAAAGCTTCTGAATTCTATTGCAACTTCTTTTGCGCCTTCAATTTCATATATACTGTGAGGAACATTATCTTCAGTTATGAACATTTCATAAGCTGCATCAAACAATATGATGGCCTTATTTTCTTTTGCCCAATCTACAAACACCTTTAGTTGATCTTTTGTAAGTGTTGTTCCTGTTGGATTATTTGGATAGCATAAATATAGTATATCAACCGGCTCGGATGGAAGTTCAGGGACAAAACCGTTATCAGCATTGCATTTAAGGTATGTTAAACCTTCATACATTCCATCATCACCCATTTCACCAGTTCTTCCAGCCATTACATTTGTATCAACATATACTGTGTAAACAGGGTCAGTCACTGCGATTTTATTGTCAATTCCAAATATCTCTTGGATGTTTCCAGTATCACATTTTGCTCCATCGCTTATGAATACTTCATCTGTATCCAGTGAAATTCCATATTTGTTATAGTCATTTTTGATGATGGCTTCCGCTAAAAAGCCATAACCCTGTTCTGGACCGTATCCCATAAAAGTATCAGCATTGCCCATCTCATCAACAGCTTCTCTAAATGCGTTAACTACTGCAGGTACTAATGGTTTAGTTACATCCCCAATACCCATTTTGATAACATTTGCATCCGGATGCGCTTTTGTAAATTCTGCTTCTCTTCTTGCAACTTCAACAAAAAGATAACTGCTTTTTAATTTAAGATAATTCTCATTAATTTTAACAACCATTTAAATCCACCTCAAGAGCATTTAACAACAAATGCCCTACTGTGTAATTCATCCATGACTTATGAAAGCCATAGTTTTCGATATATTTTTGATAAATATTAATCTAATTTATATTTTATTTTAAGGATATATAAATATGAATGTATGGAAAAAACACACGAAATCCAAATGAAAAATAATGGAAATAACAGTAAAATATTAATTTTAGTAAAATAAGGTTATCTTCAATTGTTTTCAGTAATTATAATCTAGAATCATCTACAATCAAAATTAGATAAAATATAGTAAACTGTTTATTAATTTAAGAAAAATAAGAAAAAAATTGTAAACATGTAAAAATATTTAAATTATGATTTTACAAATATATACTATAATATAAACTAGGATTGAGTTGGGATAAATGAATGAATTGACAATGTTACTTTGGATAACAATTTTAATAATTGGTATAATTGCCATAATCGCAGTTAAATTACATTATAAAGGTGCCGAATTAGAAAAAGACGAACGATCAATCATATCTAAAGATACCATTGGAGGAATACTCTCACGGGATGAAAATAAAGAATCCAATACTCCTCAAACTCATTTTACTCAACCAACCGACACATATCCTATTGAAGAAGTTTCACAAGATAACTTTGACGGTTATATAGAACCAATAGTTGAAAATAACAACTATAAAAATATTGAATATAAATCTCAAAATCAAGTGCTAATTAATTATGATAATGAAGTTAAAAAAACTCAAGAACCAATGACACAAAAGCAGGTTGAAATTATGACTCCAGATAATGAAAAACATGAATTGAAAGACTTATTTACTATTGATGAACTTATTAAAGAATCTAAAAGAAAAGATAGTGAAAGAGAAAAAGAATCCCAACAAATCCAAAAAGATGATGAGGATTTAACAGAAATTAAAGAAAGCATCAGGCAAAGAAAAGAAAATGAGGATGTTGAAGAAAAACTCATTGAAGAAATCTTAGCGGATGAAGAAATTGTAGGTGCTTTAAATAATGAAGAAGCTGAAGTGAAAACAGAACCAACAATCCAAGACATAATCGAAGAACAACCAACCGAAGAAATTGTCGAAGAAAAAACAGAACCAACAATCCAAGACATAATCGAAGAACAAGCAACTGAAGAAATCGCTGAAGTGAAAACAGAACCAACAATCCAAGACATAATCGAAGAACAACCAACCGAAGAAATTGTCGAAGAAAAAACAGAACCAACAATTCAGGATGTTTTAGATGTTGAAGACACACAAGAAACTCAAGTTGAAGAGGAAACTCCAGTCGTGTCACAAAAAGAGATTGCAGAAGCTATTGACAATGCATCTCAAGAAAAAGAAGAAGAAATTGAAAGCATTTCCGAAAGCGAAAACATTACTGAAACATTATTAAATTCCGAAGAGGAAATTAAAGAACCTGTTTTAAAATCCCCTACTAAAATTGAGGAAAAAACAGAAGATTTAAGCTCACCGATTGATGGCCGCAATTTATTTGAAAGTAAAGAAGTAAATGACCTTGATTACAGGAAAGATTTGGCTAAAATCACCAATACCATTAAAGGTTCAAGATTATTCCAAGATGTCAAAGAAAAATTAAAAGGACCATCAGAACCGGAAATTGATCCTTTAGATGACATTCAAGAGTCATACATCAGAAATGTTAATGACTTTGAAGAATATGATGAATACGAGCCAATCATCAACGAAACACACGATGAATTTGGAGAAGTGTATGAACCGGATTACGACCAAGCCATAAGGGAAGAAAATACACGCAGATTATTAAATAAAGTCGAAAAAGCTCCGGAACCTGAATTAGCAATCCCTAAAGTTGATGCCATTAAACCTAAACCATCTAGGGATAATATTAAAATACAATTGGGCAATGCTGATATTGTTCTTAAAAAAGGAGATGAAATCATATTCAGACATGATGGAGAAACATACTCCAGTCAAGTTTATGCAATTAATGGTGATGACATTTCCGTTAGATACAGACGTAAAAATATCACTATCAAACCAGAAGATGTGAAAAAGATATATTAGATTATATCTTTTTTACTTTAACACCATATTACCTATTTTTAACTGAATTTAAAGTTTTGAGTTATATAGAAACATTAATTATATTACTTAGCACCAATAACCCTATTTACATAAGGAATTCTATTTAACATAGCCAATAATCCCCATGATCCGCATAAAGTACAAACAAACAGTATTAACATATAATAAACAGGACCTATGCTTATAAATTCATTGAGAATAACCATTACAATAAATATAACAAATTGATGAATTAAATAAATCCCATAACTATATTTAGCTATTGAAAAAGTAGTCTTATAAAATATAGAGGAGGAATCAAGGTCTAAATTTAAATTTTTAAGCAAATTAAATATTCCAATTACCTCAATGACTATTAAAATGTTATATCTGTTAAATATATAATATCCGCTAGATGTTGAAAGCATATGTGAAACTAAAAGTAACAATAATGCTGAAATGATTATAAATATGATTGAATAATTAACATTATTGAAAATTTTTCTTTTTGTATGTCTCAAATAATAACCTAAAACCACCATCCCAATTGGTCCTGTGAAATAATTTAGATTAATTGGAATATTGATGAAAAAAGTAAAATCAAAAATACAGGTTATTGCCCAAATTGCTAAGAAATATTCCGCCTCTTTCAACTCCGAATTAAGTAACCATTTATTTAATATTGGCATGATTAAATAAGTCCCAAGAATCATCCAAAAAAACCAATAGGGACCAAAATTCTCATTATTAACCAAATAGGAATTTACAAGATATATTAAAAAATTATAGATTGTATATGGATCAATTGTTTTTAAAACATTGGGATAAAAATAGGAGATTAAAACAGATACTAAGCTTAAAATAAACCCCCAGAAAACAAATGGCCCTATAATTCTAGGAAATCTCTTTCCTAAAAAAGATTTAATATCCCAGTTTCTACCTAAAGACAATGCCCCTGAAAGCATTAAGAACAAATCAACACCAAATCTAAAGCAAACAACATTTACATCGTTTATAAACCAACTCAATGAAGGGGGAGCACCATATCCTCCAACAGTCATTTGATTAGTGCTTCCAAATATGTGAAATAATATTACAGAAATAATTGCAAGCATTCTTAGAGCATCAAAATAGAATATCCTTTTAGTTTTAGTTTGATTTTGCAAAAAATCACCAAATTAAATGTTAATTATAAAAAGTATAAGCATTAAAAGTTTTCACAAAATATATTAAAATTGAACATTAATAAACACATATTATAAACGAAATGTGCTGTTAAGTTGTTTGAAAAAAATAGAAATCTTTAAAAAAAGAAAATAAAATTAATCATTCCTGATTAATTCTATAACTGCCATTTTCCACAATGTATTTGGGAACAATGATTTTTAGGGAACGAATTATGTTTAGATAAAAGTCATCCAATTCCCTATCTGCATAAGGATATGTGTATTCGAAGATATAGAGATTGTCATCTTCAACATATAAAAATTCATTTCGTCTAATCTGGTTTTCACCATCTTGGAATGAAGAAACAATCATATAATAGATTTTTCCATCAATAACGATGAAATCTGAAGTCACCACAGTAATTCTGTCATTGTTTTCCAAGTTTTTCTCAATGCCTTCCATTATGTCTGGAAGTCCGGATAGTGTAGGTGTTGTTGAAAACTTTATGGACATTGGAATTTTGGTGTTCACCAAATACAAATCTGTAAATTCATCCTTAGGAGGGATTTGTTCAAAATCTTCAGGCATTAGAAGAGTTGAAAATCCGTTTGAAAACATTGTCATCGAATCACCTATTTGTGGGCATAATAAAATATCAGTTCATCATCTTTAATCTCATCAAGACGTGCAAAACCCACTCTTTCAAATTGGACTACATCTCCAACATTCAAATCAGTGAGTGCGCCTTCACCAAGACCAGTTTTGGTTGATGCATCATCCATAACTATTTTAACATTAACATTGTCATCCACAGGCACCCATTGGATAATTCTGGCTTTAACTTCACGAGCATCTTCGAATGATTTGGAGTGGTATGTGATTTCATCACCATTGATGTTAACGTTAACGGCATCCATCAATCTGAATATTCCGTCATTGATATCATTTTCGGCAAGATACGCATTTCCGTCAAACGGTAACACTCTGTTACCTCTGTCAAGGTGGTCTGCATGAAGCGGCCTTTCAATATCGACCTTACCTGCCTCATATCCTGCAACTTCAATTAGCTGAGGATTTTCACAGAAGAAATACCTGTTAGCTACCGGTTCTAAAAAGTTACGGTTTAAACCGTAAATCTTTTTCCAGCTAATAGCTGAATCAGCCATTTTTACACCCATCTCAGTGATTAATTCATAAATTGTCCTTGGGTCAATTCCACGTCTTGCAATGGCCCTTAAGGTTCCAAGCCTTGGATCATCCCATCCGCTGTAGGTTCCCTCTTCAATTCCTGCCATTGCTTTTGAAGTACTGAGTGCAATATCCTCCATTTTAAGCCTTCCATAGTGGATGTATTCAGGCACATCCCATCCCATATGATCATAAAGGTACTTTTGCTTTTCCGTATTGGCCAAATGGTCTTTTCCTCTCAATACATGAGTCAATCCCAATAGGTGGTCATCCACTGCAACTGAGAAATTCATCATTGGATAGATTCTGTATTTTGTACCTAAACGAGGGTGTTCCTCATCGACCAATCTCATAGCAACCCAATCACGAATTGCAGGATTTTTGTGATTAATGTCTGTCTTAACTCTTAGTACTGCATCACCGGCATCCATTTCACTGAATTTATCCCATAACTCCAAATTCTCTTCAACAGAGTTATCTCTACATGGACATGGCTTGCAGTTATCCTTAAGCTCTTTAAAGGTAGCTCCATCACAGGTACACATGTATGCAGCACCTTTTTCAATTAATTGGCGAGCGTAATCATAATAAATTTCAAACCTGTCAGACTGATAAATCACCTCATCCGGAGTGATTCCCAACCATTCCAAATCCTCTGGAATCATCTCATAAGCAGGCTCATATACCCTTTTTGGGTCAGTATCCTCAATCCTTAGGATTAATTTACCGTCATGTCTTTTTACGTATTCCGCATTTGGAACTGCAGCACGAGAATGTCCAATATGAAGTGGTCCGCTTGGATTTGGAGCAAATCTCAATACGATGTTTTCATGAGTTCCTGGAAGTTCCTGTAAGCCCACTTCTTTAGCTTTAGGCTTTTTGTCTTCAATTTCCACACCTAATTTTTCCATTTCGGCTGCCTGTTCTTCAGGACTTAAAGCATTTACTTTAGCTACAATTTTACCAGACATCGGACCGATTTCTTTAGCTTTACTTCTAAGTTCAGGCTCATTTGCCATGATAGAACCCATCACAGCACCGGGATTTGCACTTCCCTTATGTTTTGCTGCGTTGAGTAAAGCATGTTTATAGATAATTTCTTCTAAATCATTCATTTAATCATCACAATTTAATTAATTCAATAATAAAAATAAGCAATATTATTTATCTATCTATAAATATATAAATATAATGAGAGTAGTTATTGAAAAAATTGGAGCTTTACAAAAAAAATTAGGTTGATATGCATGAGCGATGCTACTGTAAAAGCAAAACAATACATTGAAGAAGGTAATCTTAAAGAAGCTCTGAAATTGGCTAGAAAAAGACATGGAAAAGACGATGTTGAATCCTATTTGTCAATTTTAGACCTTTTAATCAATGAAAACCATCTGCCCGCACTTGAAGAGAAGGGAATGTATTATCAGTATTATGATGAAACCCATGACAATGGGGATTATGGCGAGAAATACTTTGATGAATACCTTGAAAAGCAACCAAAATCCATCAATGTGATTTGCGATAAGGCAATGTCAAGATTTAATAAAGGAGACATTGATGAATCATTGAAATATATGGATGAAGCTTTGGATAAATACAAAACATATTCCAAGATTGAAGAGCCTAGATTATCTAAAAAGGAACTTCACATGGCTAGAATCGAGCTTTTGATTAAGGCCAAAAGATATGATGATGCCCTAAGAAATTTGAACAATTATGAAAATCAATTCGGTTCAACTCAAAAATCAGATTTATATAAGGGCCAGATGCTTCAAAAAACAGGAAAAAACAAGGAGGCTCTGGAATATTTGGACAAATCCCTTAAGGAAGAGGCCACAGTCAACGCTTTCAATGCGAAAGGCGATGCATTATATGAACTTAAACAATACGATGAGGCACTGAAAGCATATAACGAATGCATTCCATATGAAAATAAGATTCAGGATGATTTGGAACTTATTGCCAATTTTAACTATAAGGCCGCATTTTGTTGCGTTAAACTTGGTGATGACCAAAAGGCAATTCAATATTTGAACAAAACAATCAACATGTTGAATGAACATGGGAGGCTTCCAAAAGACATTGAAGCCATTTACCAGAAATGTTCCTTTGAAAAAGACAGAATCATGAGGCATGGCGACATTGAAGATAAGGAATTCAAACAAACAAAATTTTTACCGGCAAAATATGCCTTAATCGGATTGGCCATAATTTTAGTTTTATATTTTATATTAAAGATGCAAGGTTATTGAAATGAGACTTGGAAAGACAAATCTGGAAGTAAACAAAAATGGATTTGGGGCACTGCCAATTCAGAGATGCACTATTGATGAGGCTGTTGAAATACTTAAAAAAGCATATGGCAATGGAATAAACTTTTTTGATACCGCACATTTCTACACAGATAGTGAAGAAAAGATGGGAAATGCATTCAAAGACATTCCCCGTGAAAATATTTATATTGCAAGCAAAACCGCTGCTGAAACACCTGAAGTGTTTTGGAGCGATCTGGAAACATCTCTTAAAAGTTTAAAAACTGATTATCTTGATTTATACCAATTTCACAATATTTCCTTTGTCCCCAAAAAAGACGATGAAGTATTCAAAGCCATGGTTGAAGCTAAGGAAAAGGGAATGGTGAAACATATCGGAATTACAACTCATAAAATCACACATGCCCATGAAGCCATCGAAAGCGGGCTTTATGAAACCCTGCAATACCCATTTTCATATTTAAGTGGTGATGAAGAGATAGAGCTGGTTAAAAAATGTGAAAAACTGGACGTAGGTTTTATTGCAATGAAGGCCATGGGCGGAGGATTGATTAAAAATTCCAAAGCCAGTTTCGCTTTTCTAAACCAATTTGATAATGTCCTTCCGATTTGGGGAATTCAAAAACTCCAAGAACTCGATGAATTCCTATCATACGATGAAAATACCCTTTTAACAGATGATTTAAAAGCAGATATCAAAAAAGATAAAAAGGAACTTGGTGAAAACTTCTGTAGAGGCTGCGCATACTGTATGCCGTGCCCAGAAGAAATCAACATTAGCTTATGTGCGAGAATGTCACTTTGGATTAGGCGTTTTCCGTCAGAACCATATCTCACCGAAGAGTACCGAGAAATGATGGACCATACAAAAGATTGCATTGAATGCTATTCCTGTGTGGACAAATGTCCATACGAACTGGATATCCCTGAACTGTTAAAGGAAAACTATGAAGACTATCAAAACGTATTGTCCGGGAAAACCAAGGTGTAACCATGAAACAATGCATTGAAAATCCAAATGAAGTTGACTGGGCCAGCTACTGGAGAGAAAGGCTTGAAGGCAAGAAAAATAAGGATTGGGATAAGGCGGCTCCCGGATTTTTTAAAAGAACAAGAAAAGAGGACTATAACTCTGCTTTATTTGACATGTTAATCCTAGATGAAGATGATACCGTTTTAGATGTGGGATGCGGCGAAGGGTCAATCACTGTGCCGCTTTCCAAAAAGGTTAAAAAAGTAATAGGTCTTGATTCCTCAACCAAAATGATTGAGTATTTGGAAAAAAGAGCAAAAGATGAGGGTGCAGTCAATATTGAAACCATTTTAAAACCGATTGAAGAGATTAAATACGAAGAGATTGGAGATGTTGATGTTGTCGTTTGCTCAAGATCTCTAAATGCAATAATGCCGATTGAAGAAGTCTTGGAGGAATTGGATAAAATTGCAAATAAATATGTTTTCATAACTATTTTTGGACCCGAAAACAAAAAAATCGAAAGAGACTTCGACAGGGAATTAAATAAGCAAACCGAAGATTTTCCTGATTACGATTATTTCTTCAACATTCTATTTAATATGGGAATCTATGCAAATATCCAACGTTTTGATTTGAATAATTATCGTGAATATGACAGTATAGAAGAGGCTATGGACAACGGCAAGTTCAGGCTTGATTTATATTCAGATGAAGAAAAGGAACTATTGAAAGATTATCTGGAAAGAATACTCACATATGACAATGAAACCAAAAAATACTATAACGTTAAAGATAAGGCAGATTGGATAATGGTTTGGTGGAAAAAATAGTTCTGAAATACGTGTGTTCCTAATTTTAAAAACAAATATACTATGAAATAGTTATTGAGCGATTAACACCCAATAACATCATAGCATTAATGATAGTCTTAAATGACCTTAATCTGATTTAATCATGGTCAATATCATTTTATATGGACTGTTTTCAGCTTGAAGTGCATGTGGTTCATTTGCAGGCATGATAATAATCTCACCTGCTTTAACAGTGTGTTTTACACCGGAAATGGTAATTTCTGCTTCACCATCAATTACTTGAACCATTGCATCAAATGGAGCTGAATGTTCAGATAATCCCTGACCTTGATCAAAAGCGAAAAATGTCACAGTTCCTAATTCCTTTTTTATTACCTCACGACTAACTACGCTGTCCTTTTGATAATCAAGCAAAAATTGAATATCGAGTGGTTTTGCTTTTAGATCTTCTGTCATCTTATTCACCCAGTATGGTTTTAATATCAGCTATTGCATCACCTGTTGTTGGTGTTAAGTTGTAGTTTTCAACCAAGACATTTAAAATATCTTCGTTACACCATGCAGGAAGCACAGGTCCAATCCACATGTCGGTTTTGCCCAAGTAGAGCAATGCCCAGAGTACTGCTGCAGCTTTCTGTTCCATCCAAGAGAGAACAATAGTTAATGGCAATTCATTCAATTCCATACCAAACAATTCACATAACGCCACTGCAACATCAACTGCAACAATTGTATCATTACATTGTCCAACATCCAATAATCTTGGGATTCCTTCGATATCGCCTAAATCCAAGTCATTGAATTTGTATTTACCACATGCCAATGTTAGGATAACGGTGTCCTCAGGCAAGTTTGCAACGAACTCTCTGTAGTAGTCGTTGTGTTTAGCAGCTTTGTCACATCCTCCAACGACAAAGAACCTTCTGATTTTACCTTCTTCAACTAATTTTTTGATGGCATCAGCGTGTTCTACAATAGCTCCAGCACTCCATCCGGTAGTGATTGTGGTCAACTCTTCAGGTTCTAAAGATCCAAGAGACTTTGCACATTCAATTACTTCGGAGAAGTCATAATCTTCAATGGTTTTTACACCTTCAAGTTTTGCAACATCCATTGTAAACATTCTTTCCTTGTATGAGTCCATAGCAGGTAAAACGCAGTTACTGGTTCCAACAATAGCCGCATTGTATTTCTTGAATACCATTCTTTGGTCATGCCATGCCCCACCAAGCTGTCCTGCAAGGTTTTCGTATTTGTTTAAGCCAGGATAACCGTGTGCAGGCAACATTTCAGAGTGAGTGTAAACCTTAATGTCAGTTCCTTCAACTTGTTTTAATAATTCTTCCAAAGCTTTTAGGTCATGGCCGGTTACAATAATTGCAGGGCCTTCCTGTGCTCCAACTTTAACTTCAACAGGTTTCGGTTCTCCGTAGGCTTCAATGTGTGCATCTTTGAGTAATCTCATTACATCAACACTTACTTTACCTGCTTCAAGAGCCAATGCCACCAGATCGTTTACATCAAAGTTGACATTTGTCAATGTTGTGTATAATCCTTTGGTTAGGAATGCATCAATTTCAGGGTTGGATTTACCTAAAACATTTGCATTGTAGTTGTATGCACTTATACCTTTCATGGTAAAGATCAAATTATCTTGCAATCTTGCAACAGTTGCATTTTTACCGCAAACCCCTTTTATAGTACATCCAGTACCGTGAGCGGTCTGGGAACATTGGTAACAAAACATATCCAATTTATCTGTCATTTTAATAACCTCATTAATTCGTTGAATAAAATTATCTTATGAAAGCATATAAAGGTTTTGTCACTAAACAAGGGTTATAAGTAGTAAACTTATTATATCAATTGCAACAAATACATTAACATGAAGGAAGATGTAACCGTACTTAAGAGAATTGGACTGACACTGTATGAATCCGAAGCGTATGTGGCGCTCACATCATTAATTTCTGCAACAGCAGCAGAAATAGCTGAAAAATCGGGCATCCCCAGAAGCAAAATTTATGATGTCTTGAAGGGACTTGTCGAGAAAAATTTTATTGAAGTTGAAGACGGTAGACCTCAAATATACCATGTCAAATCACCAATGGAAGTTTTAAACCGTGAAAAAGAACGAATTGATGGAGAAATTGATGATGCGATTTCCAGATTAACAAACATATATGAAAATGGAATGAGCCAGGTTCAAGCACCGATATGGAGAATATATGGTGTTGAAAAAATCATATCCCAAGAATTAGAAATCATTAAAAGAGCAAAAACATCCGTCAACATGAGAATAGGATTCCTATTTGAAGGAGAAGGGGAAGCACTGATTAAAGCATTCAAAAACAGACCTTCATTAAATGTGAATATCCTGGCTTCACCGACATGTTATGTTAACGATGAAGAGGTAAACATAATACGTTTATTTAAAGATGCCAACATTAATATTCAAAAAGCAGACATTCCATTCGTTAAAGTGATGATTTCCGATTCCAAAGAAATGATGCACACTTACACCAAATTTTCAGAAGACAAGCGCAATGTTATTCCACAAACTGCAATTGGAATATGGAACAAATATGAGGATGTTGCAAAAAACTACGATGAAAGGTTCATGAACCAGCTTAAAAAAATCAAAAATAAAGAGAAGAAGAAATTATAGCTTATCTTGCAATAGTTTCTTCAAATTTAATGAATGCATTTAATAAGAAATAATCCAAGCGATGAATGGATTTATAGGCAATGTTTTTAGGAACTTCCCAATATGCAGCTGCAATGCTGCCTGCAATTGCTGCCTGAGTGTCGGCATCACCGCCCAAAGATACTGCATTTCTTATCGTATCTTCAAAGTCCTTTGCATCCAAAAAGCAAATAATGGATTCAGGCACGCTTCCAGCACATGACACATCGAATGAATATGTAGGCCTTATCTCATCAACTGTGCGGTCCAAATCATATTCATAGCGAACTTCAACATGTTCTCTGATTTCATCCTTTGATGCTCCGACACGTGCCAGATAAATCGCATCTGATGTTGCAAGAGCCCCTTTTACACCTTCCGGATGGTCATGAGTTATTATTGCTGATAATTCAGCCAACCTTTGTGATTCCTCTAAACTTTCAGCGACCCATGCACATGGTGAGACTCTCATGGCCGAACCGTTTGCCCAACTGCCATAGGATTCAGGAGATTCTTGGGAAAGCCAATTTTTAAACATTCCACCATACCCTGCATTGGGATACCTATTTCCAAAATCCTTTACACATCTAATTAAAACATCTTTAGAATCCTTATCTTCACATAGCCATTTGGCAATAGCCAATGTCATTACGGTATCATCTGTAAACATAGAATATCTGTTAAATAAGTTAAAATCCTTTGTTTTTATTGGATGAAACTCATGAGTTGATCCAATTATGTCTCCGGCAATAGCACCAATAATTCCTTTCATACTATCATATTGTGTTTAATCTGTTATAAACTTATTGACTCCATTTAGAAAAATTGACTTAAACTGGTAAAATTGTTTTAAAATCAAAGAAAAAAGTTAAATAATACTTTAAATATAATTATTGACGATAATACTAGTTATTATCAAGAACATGGAAATTTCTATAACATATATCTCAAAAACATCTAAAGAATCATTTCTTTGGATAAATTCATATCCATTGTTACTTAAAAAAATAGAAATTTCAAAACAAAATCAAAACTAACATAGAAAAATGATTCCGGAGAAATCTGGAATCATTAAAATTGAACCACCCCACCCTAAAAGAGGGTGGGGATTCCTGAATTTTTTTTCACATAAACTGCTTTTAGAAAAATCATTAAAAAAAAAAAGTAAAAAAGTGAGAGAAATTATGCGCTTCTCTCAAGTACAAAATCTGCAATGTCAACAAGTACCTGTTTAAATGAAGAATCATCCAATATTTCAAGTACTTCTTTTGCTTGGTCCACAGATTCTAGTGCCAAATTGCGAGCATATTCAATAGCACCACAATTTTCTAAAATTTCAATCGCTTCATCTATCTCATCTTGAGAATTATTATCAGCTTTTAAGATTTCGAGCAATCTATCATCTTCGACACTTGCCAAACCTTTGATTGCAATGATGGTCATCTTTCCTTTACCGATGTCAGAACCAATTGGTTTACCTAATGTCTCTTCATCAGCTGCAATATCCAGATAATCATCCTGGATTTGGAATGCAAGACCTATCAAACGTCCGTATTCATACATTGCATCAATGACCTCATCAGATGCTCCACCCATAATTGCTCCAGCTTTTGTAGCAGCAGCAATCAATGCACCTGTCTTTTTGAAAATCATTTCCATGTATTCATCTTCAGTTACATCAAATCTTTCTTCAAAGCCCATGTCGGATGCCTGACCTTCACAGATTTTAACGCATGCGTCCGCAACAGTGGCCAAAGCCTTGTTGTTTTGCTCTGAACTGGTTCCTTCACTTCCGATAATTATTTCAAAAGCTTTTGAAAATAATGTGTCTCCTGCAAGAATCGCTACATCATCTCCCCAAACCTTGTGGACAGATGGCATTCCCCTTCTCATATCATCCTGATCCATAATATCATCATGGATAAGTGAAAATGTATGGATCAATTCAATAGCTGCAGCGGATTTTAATGCAGATTCACGATTACCTCCAACTGCTTCAGAGACAATTAAGGTCAATGCAGGCCTAAGCATTTTTCCACCAGCTCTTGTAAGGTAAACGGATGCCTCTGCAAGATTATCTGGAGCAATAGTGGCTAATTCCTCTTCAATAGTTTTAGTAATGTCAGTTGAATAACTTCCAAGTACCTCTTTTACATCACTCATTATATCCCTCTTTTAACTTTTAAAAACTTGTGCTTGAGCATTTCTTAAGATATGAATATCATAACCTATTCTGTATCCTTCCTCTTCTGCCAATTCTGCATAAGCTGCAAGCATTGATAAATCTCCGTGTGCCGGTATAATATGTTGTGGTTTTAACATACGTAAGAATTCCCTGTGGTCTTCCCTTCCAGCGTGTCCGGAAACGTGAGCATTTGGATAAATTCTTGCACCTTTTATTTTTAATCTCCTCTCCATAATGTGCCTGTTAGCAGCATTTGTCGGATTTGGAATAATCGGTGCTGAAATGATTACATTATCTCCTTTTTTAATATTGAATGGGGTTCTTCCATTTGCTATTCTTGGAAGTAATGCATCAGGTTCACCTTGGTGACCTGTAGTTACAAGCAAATAGTTTGCCCTGTCTTCATCAGCTTTCATTAAAGCTTTGTTCACTGCTTTAGGAGAGCCATAAATACTGGCATTTTTTGGTAATTTTAATATTCCTAATTTTTGTGCAATTCCACAGAACCTTTCCATGGATCTTCCAAGGAAGAATATTTCCCTGTGGCTTTTTTTAGCAATGTCTGCTATTGCCTGTACACGTTCAACGTGAGATGAAAATGTAGTTACAATCATTCCGGTTCTCTCTTGAAGAGGTCCTTTCATTACATCCTCTAAAATATTTTTTGCAATTCTTTCGGAATGGGTTTTAACTTCATTATAGTTTTTTGCATTAGTTGTCTCCACTATTAATGCAAGCACTCCTTTTCTACCTAATTCCTTGAGTCTTTTGTAGTCAGGTGGTGGAGATACCTTTTGATGGTTATCAAATTTGAAATCCAATGCGTAAACAATAACTCCTTCCGGAGTGTGCAATACTGGAAATACCGCCTGAGGAATACTGTGTGTTGATTGAACAAATTCCAATGTAATGTCCTTGGACAATTTCATTTTACTTCCAGGGTTTAAAGGTTTAATCGGATTTGTTACTTTAAATTTACGTTCCCCTTTAATTTGCTTTTCAATTAAAGCGGCAGTATATGGTGTTCCTATTAATGGTGCATCGTACCTATGTGCTAATTTAGCTACTGCACCTATATGGTCCAAGTGACCGTGAGAGAATACTATTCCTTTAACTTTGCCGTCAACATCTTTCATTAAGGTGTCATCAGGAATAACTCCTCTTTCTATTAAATCTAAGCTATGCATCCTATCAATATCAGTATCTTCGTGCATACTGATTCTGTCAAGATGGATTCCCATATCAAAGATTATGACATCTTCGCCAATCCTGACAGCAGTCATGTTTTTCCCGACTTCTTGATATCCGCCAATAGCGATAACTTCAACGCTCATGTTTTATCTCCTTGAATAATCTTTAGTGTTAATTCCTCTTTCATTGAGCCACTCCCTTGTTTTTCCACGTATAACAAGATTGGATTGCTTTAACTCTTCAATATTACTGGCTCCGACTAAAAACATTGCAATTCTAAGTGAATCATTAAATCTGGTTATGAACTTGTTCAGTTGTTCTTGGGATGCGGAATTTTTCAAAAATGGCAATGCCATACCAACTGCATCTGCTCCAAGAGCGATTGCTTTAGCCGCTTCAAGACCGGTTCTAATTCCTCCAGATGAAATAACAGGAACATTAACTGCATTGGTTACTTCCACAGTACTGATGGCTGTAGGAATTCCCCAATCCCAAAATATTTCACCCAAATATTTATCATCAGACCTGTATGTTTCAACAGCGGCCCAACTGGTTCCCCCAGCACCTTCAATATCAATATAATCAATACCCACTTCAACCAATTTTTTAGCGGATTCCGCTGATATTCCACAACCTGTTTCCTTTGCAAGTACAGGTATGTCAACGGTTTGTGTTATTTGATTAATCAAATCAAAGTATCCTCTTGCATCCAAATCCCCTTCAGGTTGAATTGATTCTTGAAGTGGATTTAAATGAATGGCCAAAATATCGGCATCTAAAATTTCAACAGCCTTTTCTGCCAAATTTAATTGTGGTGCGCCAATATTGCCAACAAGTAAACAATCAGGAGCATTTTCTCTTACAACAGTATATGTATCCTCAAGTTCCGGATGTTCACATGCCGCCCTTTGAGATCCCACTCCTAAAGCAATGTTATTATTTTCAGCTGCAATTGCCAATTGTTTATTAATGGATTTTGCAGCAGGATGTCCTCCAGTAATGGCTGTAATAAATAAAGGAGAGTCTAATTTCTTTCCAAAAACAGAAGTTGACAAATCTATTTCATTCTTATCTATTTCCGGTAAAACATTATGGATTAATTCAACATCTTCAAATCCAGTTGTTTTATTTTTAAACTCTACATCATAATTTTCACAAATTAATAAATGCTCTAATTTTCTATCTGAAATCATATTCCTAATTTCCCCTTGAAATTATTGTGCCTTTAACGTCCTCATCTTCTAATACTTTGAAAATATTGTCTTTAACTTCAGCATTTATTATTTTAGATTCAATCCCTAAATCTGCTAAATATAAAAGTTCTTTGATTTTACCGACCATTCCGCCCGTAACATCCACATTTGTAGTTCCTTCAAATGCATCCAAATCTTCAAGTGATGAAAATTTATCGTAAAAAATTGCATCATCATGAGTTTTAGGATTCTTATTATAAACTCCGTCAACATCAGTTCCCAAAACAACCATGTCCGGATTTAAATTTTTAGCCAGATATTGAATTAATTGATCACCGGATATGACGCAAATTTCCAATTGACTATCTAAAACCACATCCCCATAGATAACAGGAATGAAACCTTTTTGCAAATACTTCTCAAAATAATCAAGATTGCCTTCAGTGATTCTTTTATTGGTTGCACTCATAAAACTTGAAGCAGGAATAGCAACAACAGGCAAACCTTCTTCAATAAAAGCCTCACAAATAAGCATGTTTAATTTTTTTACCTCATTTTGAGTTTCACAAAATCCGATTCTTTTTTGCGGATATTCAGACTCATCAAATGCCTCCCCAATTTTGTACTTCTTTGCAGGGGGATGGCCAAAGGAACCTGCACCGTGAACAATTATCAGTTGTTTCGGTGAAATATCAAGTGAAGCCTTGATTTCTGAAGCAATCCTCTTAAGACTGACGTTGTCAACTTCACTTACAGTGGAATCTTTATTAGTTAAAATACTCCCACCAATTTTTAAAATAATCATAAAATCACTTATAAACCCTTGAAGAAACCCCTTTTCTTGTGAAATGGATTTTTAAAATATTATCATCACGAGCTATGGCCTCTGCAACTTCATCAACCTTTCCAGGACAAAGTGCAATGATACTGCCTCCACCTCCGGCACCGGTAGTTTTGGAACCGATAGCACCGGCTTCCCTTGCATTATATACCATTCTAGACAATTCTAAAGTGTTCACACCAATGACATCCAAAAATCCATGGTTGATATTCATTAATTCACCTACCTTGTTAAAATCCCTTTTTAAAATAGCCTGTTTTGCATAATTTGTCAGATTTCCCATTGCGGTTATAACAGGATTGATGATTTTTGGATTTTTTTCCTTCAGATGTCTTACATCCTTAACCATTTTACCTGTGTTTCCATGTTTTGTTGTATAACCCACAACAAAAGGAACATTGAAATTCACTTTAAAACGCTCCACCTTCTTATTTCTGGATAAATAAACAAGGCCGCCATATGTGGAAACCAAAGTATCCAGGGGACTGGCCACTCCTTGAACGGCCTGTTCCACCATATGGGCATCATGAGCTAAGGATTTTTTATTGAAACGAATATTATGATATCTATATAATGCTGCAAGTGTTGCTACAGTAACTGCAGCAGATGAACCGAGTCCAGAACCAATAGGTACATTGGAAGTCAATGTAATCTCTATTGGAGTATGGTCGTGAGCTCTATAAACAGATTCTAAAATATATCGAATAATACCTGGTTTTCCTTTCCTTAAAATATATTTTTTCTCCCTTGTAAGTAATTCCGCTTCAAAATTAATATTAGGAGCTTTAAAAATAGACTTATCGCATTCAGATTCTTTAACAGTGACATAAGCCCTTTTGTTTACAGCGCCCGCTATAGCAGGTTCACCATAAACTACTGAATGTTCTCCAAATAAAATTGCTTTTGCTGGAGCAGAAGCTTTTGCTATCATAAACACACCTTATTTAAAAATACCTGAAGCATAACCTACAACTGAAGTAAAATCTCCAGTAACGTCACCGCTTGTCCCGTATGCCAATATTTCACTATCATTTTTATTGGACATTTTTGAAAGAGAAATGGTTGTTATTACCGGACCGTAACCACACATTGTTATATTATACTGAATGACCTCTTCAAAAAGTTTAAATTCATTCATTTCATCAATATCTTCTAAAACGTATCCGTCCACAGTGTTCGCTTTTTCTTGATTGTTAAAGTGGGACAAATCGGTGCTTGCAATAACTGCATATGACCTGTTTAATTCATTGCCCGCTTCAAAAATCGCCTTTGCCAAATCACTAGAAGCGATGAATGATTGAGATCCCATTGTGATGGGAACAATCTTAAAGTCATCTGAAAAATATTGTAAGAAAGGCAGTTGAACTTCTATGCTGTGTTCGTATTTATGGGCCAAGAAATCTGCGCTTGCAATATCCGAATGAGAGATTACGGCATCCGCAAATTCACTGTCCACATCAACACTTCCCAAAGGAGTAATCCATTCCCCCTCATTGAAGACAGAAACTTCACTACCGTATCCAGTATGATTAGGACTCAATATAATAAAAACTTCAGGAAAACCATTTTGAACTAATTTGCAATAGCCATGACTAGCTATTGCACCAGAATATTGATAACCCGCATGCGGAACCATAATATTGATAGGATAATCATTACCTTCAAATGCGTTAAGTTTTGGTATTTCACCAACGCCAAAATCATCTAAAAAACACTTTTCAATGGTTTTTTTAAGGATTTCGGGATTACCTGGATAGAATGCTCCAGCAACAGCAGGTTGTCTTAACATTTAACTCATTTAGAATTTAAGTTCAAAGTCAGTTGCTTCAATATCTAAGTCACCGTCTTCAGGAATGTCGCCTCTTTCTCTTAAGATTTGTCTTGCGAGTAACCAGTAAACTAAAGCGATAGCTTTTCTACCTTTGTTGTTTACAGGTACAGCAATATCAACAAAACTGAGTAAGTTTTCAGTATCACATAAAGCAATTACAGGAATACCGTTTTGTTTGGATTCTAAGATTGCTTGAGCGTCAGACCTTGGGTCAGTTACAACAATGATTTTTGGTTCAATGAATTTAGCATAATTAGGGTTGGTTAAAGTTCCAGGGATGAATCTACCAGGGATAGTTTTTGCACCGGTAATTTCACCGAATTTTTTAACAGGAGCTTGACCGTATTGTCTGGTAGCTACTACTAAAATGTCTTCTGGGTCGTATTTTGCTAAAAGTTTTGCAATTTGTCTGATTCTTTCATCGGTTTTTTGAATATCTAAAACGTATAAACCGTCAGATCTTACTCTGAATATATATTTTTCCATATCGCTGGTTTTTTGTTGGGTTCCGATATGTAAACCTGCTGCTAAATAATTGTCTAAATCAATTAAAAGTTCGTTAGTCATTTATAATCACCTTTTTTTATTATATTTAATCTTCATCTTCAATTTTTACACATTCGTTAGGACATACGTCCATACATACTTCACAATAACTGCAGTCTTCTGGATTGTTGATTGTAATTTTGTCTCCTTCGAGAACTAAAACTTCCATTGGGCAAACATCAGAACATTCTGCACAGTCAGCACCATCACATTTATCGTAATCAATAGTTACTTTAGCCATATTATTCTCTCCGTTTATATTGTTAGAATTTGCCCATTGCAGGATTTGACATTTCTTCCTCAATACGAATAAGCTCGTTTAATTTTGCTATTCTTTCACCGCCAATGGCTCCAGTTTTTATCATAGGTGCCTGGAAACCAACAGCCAAATGTGCAATAGTTTCATCAGTAGTTTCACCAGACCTATGGGACACGACAGGCACAATATCGTTTTCTTTTGCTAGCTTTACAGTAGCATAAGTTTCAGATAAAGAACCAATCTGATTAGGTTTGATGATAATAGCATTTGCAGCTTTTTTCTCTATTCCTTTAGCCAATAATTCTTTATTAGTTACGAACAGATCATCACCGCAAATTAAACATTTATCCCCCACTTTTGAAGTTAATTGAGAAAATCCGTCAAAATCAGATTCATCAAATGGGTCTTCTACATAGAACATTTTGTAGGTATCAATGATATCCTTTACAAAATCAATTTGATCTCCGGTGTCTCTTTTAACACCATCTTGAGCATAAACATATTTTTGCTCGCTAGCATTCCATAATTCAGAAGCTGCCATATCAAGAGAAGGCCTGATTTCAATACCCAATTCATCACCAACCTCTTCACATGATTTAGCTTGAATTTCTAAAGCAGAATCATTGGTAATGTTTGGTACCCATCCACCTTCGTCTCCTTTACCACCAGTAAAATTGGAGTCTTTAGTTTGAATCAACTCTTTAAGTCTTTTGTGAACAGCCGCATTTGCAAAAATGCCCTCAACAACGTTAGTAGCCCCAATTGGAACAACCAGAAATTCTTGAATGTCCGGTGCATTTATACCTGCATGCGCTCCACCGTTCATCATGTTACCTAAAGGAAATGGCAATTCGTTTACTAAATTTCCACCAATGTATTTGTATAATGGCATGTTATAAGATTTAGCAGCAGCTTTAGCCACAGCCATGGAGACCGCTACAGTAGTATTGCCGCCGATAGCTGACAGATTATCTGTACCATCAATTTCTCTTAATACCTCATCAATGGTAGTTATGTCTTCAGCATCCATACCAATAAGCTCAGAAGCTATGAACTCTTCCATTTCACGGACGACTAAGTCAACTCCTCCTTCTGGAAAAGATACCACTTCCCTAGAACCAGTACTGGCTCCGCTTGGTGCAGCAGCTCTACCGAAACCATTCCAAGTAAGTACATCTACTTCAATAGTTGGGTTTCCTCTGCTATCCAAAATCTTACGAACTTGGACATCTTCTATTATACTATCCAAAAAAACACCTCAGTGTCATTTAATTTATTACCATATAATCTATACTCTTTAAAAAATCAGTAAGTTTCTTTATAGAGTTATGTTGGTATTTTTTATTTTTTTTAAAGAAATTTAAGAATAAATAGATAAACTATTTATTCGTCTCTAATTACATCTAATGGTAAAACTCCAGCTTTTAACTCCTCATAAGCAATATCAATCGGATCAAGAGAGTCTTTAATTTCCACTAATGGTTTAGCTCCCATAGATATTTGAATTGCTCTAGCTCCAAGAAGTCTAGCTCTTTCAAACCTTGTTAATTTTTTTTCAACATTCATGAATAATACTCCATTTATTAGGCATATATTTTACCAAGATTCTATTTGCAATACAATATCCCTAAATTGTAAAATTATTCCCATGTTTCCACATGAGAAATCAACATTCTTCTACAACAATATCTAGTTAAACCTAAGTCATCTAAAATATCTTTTGACTTTTCTCCAGCAGCTATCCTTTTATTATATTCATCAAAGTAAGCTGATACTGGTTTTCCACAACTTAAGCATCTAATAGGAATCATTTATATCATCTTTTTTAAATTTAAATAAAATTTAAAAGTACAGAGTAATTATCTGTAACTTTTTTGTTTACGTGCTCTTGCTCCAGGACCACCGTATTTTTTAGGTTCTGAACGTCTTGGGTCACCTACTAACATGGTTCTGTCGTATTGGATGAATTTTTCTTTTAAATCCATATCTTGTGACCATTGTACGAGTCCTTTTGCAATTACCATACGTGCAGCTTCAGCTTGACCCATTACTCCTCCACCAACAACTTTGATGTTGATATCAACTTCATTAGCTAAGTCACCAGCTAAGGTTAATGGTTCTTGTAACTTTAAGTTTGCAAGCTCAGGAGAATAAAGTTCTAAAGGAATTCTGTTAATTCTAACTTTACCAGTTCCTTCTTGAACAGTACCTCTTGCGATAGCTGTTTTACGTTTTCCACTTGTATGAATAACTTTAACCATAATCACACATCCATTTTATTTAAAAGGTAGCTCCTAAAAGTTTGGAGATTTCTCCTAATTCAATACCTTTTTTAAGATCTTTATATTCTGCTTCAGGAACTGCAGTGAGTTCAGCATCTGCATATTCTGCAGGTACACCTACAAAAGCTTTTAATCCTTTGTATGCGGTTTTACCTTTTGCTTTTTTGAAAGGTAACATTCCTCTTACAGTTCTTCTAAATATATCATCTGGCCTTCTAGGATATTTAGGACCTAAGTCACGAGGATTGGAAATACTTGCCCTGTCAACTCTTTGTTTGTATTTTGCATAAGCCCAATCCTTGTTACCAGTTAACATAATTTTTTCAGCATTAATAATTACTACTTCTTCGCCTTCTAAAAGATTTTTACTAGTAATACTAGCTAATCTTCCTAAAACGCATCCTTCACCATCAATAATCATAATAACACCCTATTTATTCCATGATCCTAATGTTTGATCCTTTAGGATTTGATTCGATTATCTCGTCAATTGAGATGCATTCTCCACCAGCACTTTCAATTTTTTCTTGTGCTTTAGCTGAGAATTTTAATGCTACAACATCTACTTTTTCTTCTAAATTACCGTTTGATAAAACTTTACCTGGCACTAAAATAGTTTCACCAGCTTCAGCATATCTTGCAATATCAGACAAGTTTACTTCAGCAGTTCTTCTATTAGACCTTTCAAGTTTTTGTGCAACAGCTTTCCAAATAGCTGCATCCTCATTTCTTGATTGTTCATAAAGTTTATTAATAAGTTCAATAAGGTTAGGATTTGTTTTTACTACTTTCTTAACCATTATTTACTTCCTCCTTCATCACTAAATTTGATAAACTTTTCTGCTTTTTCACCTAATACATCACAAGCTTTTAATAAAACTTCTTTAGGAGGCATTGCTCCATCTGTTTCAATTCTGAATATGAAATCGTTTTCGCGATATCCTACGTTAATGTATCCGTTTGCAGAAGCTCTAACACAGCTTTTGCACATTGTACAGTTTTCAACACCTTTCAAAGGACTGTCGTCATCATCGACTATTTTAATCTTTTTAGACCTTCTATCAGATTTTAAAACTCCACGAGGACATGCCAATGCACAGTCATAATCCACTTCCTCATCTTCATTAAAGGTTATTTCCGGATACTGTTTATATGCACATACTGTGGTTGGAATCCATTTTGCATGTTCTTTACCATAACCTACTTTTGCAGAAGCTTCAATGACGATTTCTTCATCTTCTTTAAGTTTTACTAAAGGAATTGTGTCGTATACTGGTTTAATTTTTGAGTCTGAAGATATTAAATCTTTAGAATAAACAACTTTAGGTCCTACTTCATGTAAGCTGAATAAAATTCCACTATTGAAGTCATCCCATTCAGCATCTTCAGGTAAAGGTAAACCTTCAAGTGCATCAAGATCAGAAACTAAAGGAGTTAAACCAAGTCTATGTGCAAGTACCTCATTAAACATAGCAGAATCATTTCTAATAATATTTACATCTTCAATAGCTATTTTAGGCACATTTACCATTGCGCATCTTCTAATAGCATTGACGAAAGGTACTTCTGCATCACGAACAACGAATATGATTTCGTTATCGCTTTGACTTCTAACTTCTATCTCCATATTAAACCCTTCCACTTAAACTCTTCTTCCTCTTTTACCACCAGGTCTTCCAGTACCATCGTGAGGAATAGGAGTAATATCTTCTATTTTTCCTATTTTAATTCCAGCTCTTGCTAAAGCACGGATAGTAGCTTGTGCACCAGGTCCTGGACTTCTAGGTCCGTTTCCACCAGGAGCTCTTACTTTAATATGTAATCCAATAAATCCTTTTTCTTTAGCATCATCAGCTATTCTAGTTGCTGCAGCCATTGCTGCGAAAGGTGAAGCTTGTTGTCTGTCTGCACGAACAACTTTTCCACCGGACCATTGAGAAATAGTCTCAGCACCAGTAATATCTGTTACAGTAATAATAGTGTTATTAAATGATGAGTAAATATTTGCTATACCCCATTTTTCATCTTTTGCCATAGTTACACCCTTTATTCTTCTGTATTAGCTTTGTTATCCTTACTTTTGTTGTACTCTTCAATTTGTTTTGCTACAGGTGAAGAACGATAGAATCCGATTTCATCTTCTTGACCTTTTAATACTACATAACTTGGGGAGTTGATTTTTTTACCGCCTAATGCTATGTGGCCGTGTACAACAAACATTCTTGCTTCTTTAGGAGTACGAGCTAAACCTTTTTTGTATACAATAGTTTGTAATCTTCTTCTTAAGATATCTTCAACGTTTAAGTCTAAGATTTCTTCAAGAGCTGCACCTTCTGGCAAAACACCGGTTCTAGCTAAGTGTCCTAATAATTCTAATTTTTCATTTACCATTTGATCAGCACCGAAACCAAGTAAATACCTTGCTTCCCTACTGTATCTTCTGACTAAAGTATCAGCTTTCCAAATTTCTTTTTTGTTTTTTAAACCGTATTTAGTCATTAATTTGTTTTC
>JAFRFD010000094.1 GCA_017434525.1 Methanobrevibacter sp. | reverse complement strand
TTAAAGTTGATTTGGGTTCTGATGATGATAATTTTGATAATGTAGATGATGTTAAAGTTGATTTGGGTTCTGATGATGATAATTTTGATAATGTAGATGATGTTAAAGTTGATTTGGGTTCTGATGATGACTATATTTATGTTGACCACAGCAATGATGAGGTAGTCGAGGAAACAGAAACTCCTGATGATTCTCGGGAAGATGATTTTGAAGACAAACCTCAAAATGAAGTTAAAATCCAAAGCAAGTCTAAAAGACCTAGTTTTGTAAAATCAATCATATCTGAAGTGGTCAGTGGGGAACCTAAATTGGAGAGTGAAGAAATAAAAGTTGTCCGTGGAGATATTATGGAAGAAGACGGTCCGTTACATAAACCTGCTCCTAAAGATGAGTATGTGGTTGAAGCCGAAATTGTAAATGGGCAGGATTATTCCTCTGAAGAGATTTTGGAAAAACCAACTCCAAGGAATTATTTCGAAGATGATGAGGAACTTAACATCTTTACCGACGAATTGCCTGATTTAAGCAATGATGGTTATGATGAAATTCATGAGGAAGCAACCCGTGTTATTGATAAGGCAATGAGCGAATTCATGAAGGGCGTGTTTAATAGTGATGATTTTGATATTCAAGAAGATGGGCTCGCCGAAGAATCCATTAAGGATAAGTTTGTCGATGAAGAGATAATTGATGATGTTCCTGCTGATGTGGGTGACAGTTTTGTTGATGAAGAGATAATTGATGATGTTCCTGCTGATGTGGGTGACAGTTTTGTTGATGAAGAGATAATTGATGATAATGAGACAAATATCGGTGAAGCTGAAGAAATAACTCAAAATGACGGTAATGTGGAAGATGAATCTGCATATGATGAAGAAATGGCCTACTTTAAAGGAGCCAACGATGTAACAAATCCTTTAAGGAAAAATAATCTTTATTATAATAATGAACATAAAAATAAATCTTTAAGAGATTCCATCAAGGGAATTAAAAAGGATATGCAGTACATTAACAAATCACTCAATGAAATTGAAAATCCGACTCAAATCGATTATGTTTCCGTTGTTGATAGGACTGAAGACTATGACCCTAACGATTATTTGTCAAGGCCAAGCGATGACGACTCAGATAAGATAATTCAAATGGAAGAAGAGCAAAGGGCAGAAAATGAATTTATAGAGGATTCATTTGAAGGTGAAATTCCTGGAAATGATGATGTTATCGTAACTGTCAATAACCCACATGTGCGCGAAGAACTTAAGGATCAGGCTCTAGAGGACATCATCCAAACAGCTAATGATGATTATAAGGAAATCGAAAAAGAGAGATTCCAAAGCACTAATAAATTAAAAGCATTCGATGACCAAAAACTGCCTGGCAAAAGGAAAATGGAAGATGAGATAATCGATTATGTTCAGGCTACCGACATTGGTTTGACTCCTCAAAATGATTTGTATGCACAGCCAATTTCAAAAATAGCTCAATCTATCAAGAATATAGTCGATATTGAAGGGCCAATTCATATCAAAGAGGTAACCTCAAGGATTAAGGACAGCTGCAATATTAAAAGGGCAGGTTCTAATCTGAAGAAAACTGTCAAGTTAGCTGTTGATGAAGCTGAAAACTCAGGAGATATTATCAGAATTGGGGATTTCTTATATGACGCTTCAAATAATAATGTGGTTATCAGAAAAAGAAACAAGCCTAATATAGATTTAATCTCAGATGAAGAAATAGCAAAAAGCATTGAATTGGTGCTTATCCATAAACAGAATGTTTCAACCAAGCAGATTGCAAAAGAGGCTTCACGTAATTTCGGATTCAAATCCACTTCTAAAAAGACAGCTACCAGAATCAATGGTGTTTTGGATTTAATGATTGCGAACAATAGTGTCAAGATCGTAAACGATTATGTTGAACTTAATTAGGTGAGATTTATGTCAACTAAAGTCAAATCTCCTGATAATTTGCCGAACAAGCCCGGCGTATATATCATGAGGGATGCATCAGACACCATAATTTACATCGGAAAGGCCAAAAATCTCATTAAGAGGGTAAAATCTTATTTTCGCGAAAAGCTCGATAGGCCTAAAACTCAAATATTGATGAGTCATTTTGACAGCCTCGAATATATTGTCACTAATTCTGAAAAGGAAGCTTTAATTTTAGAGGCAACATTAATCAAAAAGCATCGTCCAAGATATAATGTTCAGCTGAAGGATGACAAGAGATACCCTTATGTGAAAATAACCGATGAAAAGTTTCCCAGATTACTGATTACAAGAAATGTTACTAAAAACGGAATTTATTACGGTCCCTTTACCGATGTCGGTTCGGTAAAACAGACTGTCAAATTCCTGAAGTCCTTATTCAAGATTCGAACTTGCCGCAATATGGATGGGCCATGCCTCAACTCTCAAATAGATTTGTGTTATGCTCCATGTGCGGGTGAAATCACCGAAAAGGAATATTCGGAAATTATCAATAAGATTGACCTGTTTTTCCAGGGAAAATATTCCACCATTGTCAAGAACCTTAAGGTTGAAATGATGGATGCTGCAGAAAATGAGGAATATGAAAAGGCGGCGGTCATAAGGGACCAGATTGCATCAATAGAGGAAATCATGGAAAAGCAGTTTGTGGATTTGGTTGACGATGACCTTGACCAGGACGTCATAGCTATCGCTCCGGGCGATGATGAGGTTGTGGTTATTATAATGCCTATTAGAAACGGCAAAATCGTAGGTCGTGATGACTTTTTGATGAGCGCTTCACAATATGATTCCTCATCCGAAATCATGTTTGCCTTCATTCAGCAGTACTATGGATATAATCGTCACGTTCCAAAACAGATTCTTTTGGATGAGGATATTGATGAAAAACAGCTGTTGGAGGAATGGCTTAGTGATTTGAGGGGAAACAAGGTCAGCATCAAGGTTCCCCAAAAGGGCGTCAAGTTACGTCTGGTAAAGATGGCTAGAAAAAATGCCGAAATCATCAAACATCAAAAGAAAAAGATGGAATCAGCATTGATTGAACTTAAGAAATACCTCAAACTTGAAAAGTTGCCTCATGTTATAGAGGGTTATGACATAAGTAACATTTCCGGCAAATTTGCGGTAGGTTCAAAGGTTTCGTTCAAGGAGGGAAAACCCAACAAAAAGAGGTATAAACATTTCAAAATGGAAACTCCCGGACCGAACGATTTTGCGATGATGGAGGAACTGTTGACCCGAAGATTAAAAATGGTGGATAGGGATCCCGAACCTGACCTGATAGTAATCGATGGGGGCAAAGGACAGCTGAGGATGGCTTGCGGAGTGTTGGAAAAATTAAATCTCACTCATATTCCAATCATTGGGCTTGCAAAAGAGTTTGAGGAGGTGTTTGTTCCAAATTCATCTCGTCCAATCATCATTCCTAAAAACAATCAGGCTTTGCATTTGCTTCAACAGGTCCGTGACGAATCTCATCGTTTTGCAATAACCTATCATAGAAAACTTCGCAGTAATGATATATCGGCCTCTTCACTTGATGATATTGCTGGAATCGGTAAAAAACGAAAGATTAATCTTTTAAAAGAATTTCAAACAATCGATAACATTAAAAATGCATCTGTTGAGGAATTAGCTAAAATAGAAGGTATGAATCAAAAAACGGCTGAAAATGTCTATAATTATTATCACTAATCTCTTATCAATTTTTAGAAAAAAAGACTAATTTTGCATTAACTTTAAATATAAGTATTTTTATAAAGTTTTCATAACGAATATAAAAGGAATTAAAAGTTATGGTAAAATGTCCAAGATGTGGATTTGAGAATGCAACCTCATCCATATATTGCGATAACTGTGGCTACATTCTCACCAGCAGTATCAACAATGCCGGTAAAAAAAGTAATCGTAAACGTTGGAATGTAGGCATAGCTAAAAAGATTGTAATCGTTTTGGGTATAATCGTTATTGCACTATTATTGTTCTCTTTTATTTACAATAATTCCCAGCCTACCCATAATGATACGTTAAATGTTATATACGACGATGGAAGTCAACATCAGTCATCTACTTATCCATTCAAAGCTGTTATCAAATATGACGGTAATTGGTATGCCAAAATGGGCAATCCAAATTATCTTGTAGAAAAATCCGGTTCTGGTGAAAAAACATACTCTCTGGATTGTGCCGCTTGGGATGATGTTCAAATTCAAGCTCAGAGGTATGGCGGTACCGGTGAACTTCAAATACAGCTTTTAAGAAATGGTAAAGTTGTAGCTGAAAACTCAACTACAGATGGTACGGATAGTGTTTCAATATTTTTTGACAGTTAAACTTGGTTAACTGCCTTTTCAAGTAACTCTATTAATTCTTCTGTTTTGTAGAGTCTTATTTCCTGCTCATCGTTGTCCTTAAATATTTTGATGAATGTGATCATGTCATTGCACAACTGGTCATATTGGATGTTTAGGGTGTTAAAGTTAGACAGTAGTGCAAATGCTTTTTCCTGGTCTAATTTTGGATTGTCACTTAATATTCTTTCCATATTTGCGAAATGGGTTTCAATCATTATTTTTTCCTGTTCTAAGCTATCTAAATATTCTTGAATTTTATTGTCACTAGCCATTTTTATCACTTGTTTTTAAATATGAAATATAAAATATAAATAGTTTCATGATATAATATTCTATTATTAAAGGGGCATAAAGAATGATAAAAGTTGAAAACGTAAGTAAGGATTATGAATTAGACAACGGAACTAAAATCACTGCACTTAAGGATGTCAGTTTTGAAGTTAAGGAAGGAGAAATTTTAGGAATCATGGGAAAAAGTGGTTCCGGAAAGACTACACTTTTAAGAGCACTAAGAGGTGTTGAACATATAGACAGCGGCAGCATAACCGTTGGCGATGTCACTGTTAAGGCAGGACAATCTCAATTTTATTACAATAACCTTAAAAAAGAAACCGCAATCCATCTTCAAAGGTCTTTCGGACTGTGGCCGGATACCGTACGTGAAAACGTATTGCGAAAATTGTATGCAAGAAACTATTTTGATGAAAGCGACACCAATTTCGAAACCGCAGAAAGCGAATTCGGTGATGAGGCCGACGAGCTTCTTGAATTGGTTTCATTGACTCACAAAAAGGACCACTATGCATCCGTTTTGAGTGGTGGTGAAAAGCAAAGACTTATCATGGCCCGTCAACTGGCAAAACAGCCTAAAGCCTTACTTCTTGATGAACCTGCCACCATGGCATGCCCTAAAACCAAACAGGAAATATTGGATGCGGTCAAAAAAATCAACAAGGAACTGAATATTACTGTCATTATCATATCCCACTTGCCTGATGTCCAAAAATACCTTGCTGACAGGGTAATACTTCTTGAAGACGGTGAAATCGTTGATGAGGGATCACCTGATGAAATCTGTGACAAGTTCATGGCGGATATGGAGCCAATTGTCGATATCCAAAATGTCCCTACCGATGAGGATGTCATTGAAGCCAAGGACCTTAAAAAACGATTCTACCTATTGACCGGTGGTGAAGTTCTTGAAATGGAGGACATCAACTTCACGGTTCAAAATGAAAATATCTTAAGCATCATCGGTCCGAGTGGAGCAGGTAAAACTGTTCTTTTAAGGATGTTGGGAGGACTTGAAGACCCTGATGACGGTGACGTGCTGTATTATGTTGACGGCGAGTGGAGAGACATTGAAATTCCAGGTTTAAGCCGTATGAAAATACGCTCCAAATTGGGTTTCATGCATCAGGAATTCTCACTTGTTCACTATTCAACCGTCTTGAGCCAATTGGCTACAAGATTGGGATATAAAAACCAGGACATCGTTAAGGATGCACAGGAAAGGGCAAGGAAAATCGGTATAGGTGAGGAATTGCTTGACTCATTTTATCAGTTAACCGATTTGCCTGAAAGCGAAGCAAAACATCGTTTAGAACAGATTGGACTTGACTCTGAAATTTTAAACGACCTGTTCCCAAGATTTCCTGAAACCGCAACCAAGGAGGCTGTAGCGGACATCTTTGAAAATCTTGATTTGGACTTGGACATATTGCCTAGAAGGTCCTATGAATTGTCTGGTGGTCAGCAGGTACGTGTAATGCTTGCATTGATTCTGATTTCAAGGCCTAAGTTCCTGCTTTTGGATGAGCCGTTCGGCGATTTGGATCCCGTTACATTGAGAGATGTTACAAATTCACTCAAAAAGATTTCTAAGGAATACGGAATCACCATCGTAATGATTTCACACAACACAGACTTCATAAAAGAGCTTTCAAACAGGGCACTATTCATGGATGACGGCAAAATCATCGATGACAGTGATAACATTGATGAAATTGTAGATAATTTCATTGACTTCTGTCATGCGGACTACTTGAAGGGTGATTGCTAGTGTTTGATGTAATAATGGTTCCTGTGGACGGATCCGAATACGGATATAAGGCTGCAGACGTGGCCATTGAAATTGCAGTGAAATTTTCATCAAAGATAGCTGCAGTTCATGTTCTTGAGGAATTTTCATTCAACAGTTATGATTCCGAAGAAAATTCAGGTGATGCCATCCTGGCCAAAATTACCAAAAAGGCAGGTGAAGTGGGTGTTGAAGTAACCGAACATCTGCTTACCGCAGACCCGTTAAGGGACATGAAATTCATCGTTGACCAAACCCGTGCGGATTTGGTCGTCATTCATGCCCATGGTTCAAATAACAATAGATTTGTTTCATTCGATGAAAATAACGTGTCCGATACTCAAATTGGTTCTGTCTCAGAAAGGCTCTTAAGGACATGTGATGTTCCGGTATTATTGGTCAAATAATACCTAAAACTTATTTTTTTCCTATTTCTGTTTATAAAATTGCTATTTTTTACTATAATTTTAAATATAATAACGAACTAATTATTCATAACATAAACTGTTAATATAAGGAGATATTTATGATTGTTAAAGATTGGTGCTCATTCTGCGGAGAATGTGCCGGAGTTTGTCCAAGAAATTTAATTCAAGTAAGAGAATACTCATTAGTATTTAATGATGATGACTGTAAAGATTGTGATACATGCATAAAAGCATGTCCAATTGATGCTTTAGAAAAAGAGGAATGATTATATGATTGAAACTGATGTAATAGTAGTTGGTTCTGGACCTGCGGGTTCCAGCGCAGCAAAACATGCTGCATTAGGTGGAGCAAAAGTAATTTTGATGGATAAGAAATCTGAAATTGGATCACCGAAAAGATGTGCAGAAGGAGTTTCAATTCAAGGCCTTGAAAAATTAGGAATTGAACCATCTCCTCGTTGGATTACCAAAAAAATCGAAGGCGTAAGAATTCAAACACCTGACGGAACCGACATTTGGTTAACCGAAGACCAGGTAAAAATACCTGAAGCAGGTTACATTCTTGAAAGAAAAGTGTTTGATAAGCACATGGCAATGGATGCCGCAAGAGCAGGCGCTGAAATTAGAATTAAAACTTTAGTAACAGGAATTGAAAAGATTGATGACGGTTATATTGTCAACACAGAATCCATGGGTGAAAAAATAGATTATAAATGTAAGATTTTGATTGCCGCAGATGGTCCTGAAGGCCACATTGCAAGATGGGCAGGATTAAGACCAGCAGCAAAACCAAAAGAAATGGAATCCGGTGTACAATATGAAATGTGTAACGTTGAATTCGAAAAACCTGGAGTCATTGAATTTTACTTAGGATCATGCGCACCTGGAGGCTATGTATGGATTTTCCCTAAAGGTGATGACATTGCAAACGTTGGTTTAGCAGTATTACCTCATAAGGCTGAAAAAACCGCTAAAGAATACTTGGATGATTTTGTTGCAAAATCTCCTTACCTGAAAAATGCACAGGCTGTTGAATTGAATGTAGGTGGAGATCCTGTCGGTGGTATGACCAAAAAATTATATGATGACAATATCATGGTTGTTGGAGATGCAGCAGGTCAGGTTAATCCATTGACCGGTGGAGGAATCATCTCAGGTATGACTGGTGGAATGTGTGCCGGTAAAGTGGCTGCACAAGCTATCAAAGAGGACTGTTCCAAAAAATACCTAAAAATATATGATAAAATGGCTCATGAAGAATTGGACCATGAAATCAAAAGATATAAGAAAGTACAGGAATACTTGCTTACTTTATCTGATGAAGAATTGGATGAGCTCGGTCATGCATTTGAAGGAGAAAGCTTCGATAAGATTTCAACCACTGAAATCGTTAAAAAATTAATTAAAATATCTCCAAAAGCATTACTCAAATTAGGTAAATTCGTATAGGTGTAAGAAATGATTTTGGTTACTGGTGGAGCCGGCTATATAGGCTCTCACACAAACAAGGCACTGCATGCTGCAGGTTACGACACTGTTGTTGTGGACAATCTCTGCAAAGGTTATGAAAACTTTGTAAAATGGGGATTTTTTGAAGACTGTGACTTCGGCAGCGGTGATTTAAGGGAAGTCTTTAAAAACTATGACATTGATGGGGTAATACATTTTGCCGCTTTTTCATCAGTGGCAGAATCAGTTCAAATGCCTCAAAAATACTTTAAAAACAATTATAAAAACACTTTAAATCTCTTGAAGATAATGAGGGAATTCGGTGTTGACAAATTTATATTATCATCAACTGCTGCAGTATACGGAAACCCTACCCAGATTCCAATCACTGAAGATACAGATTTAAAACCAATCAATCCTTATGGACACTCCAAATTCATCACCGAAAAGGCACTTCAAAGGGAAGCCGAAAAAGGTGATTTCAATTATGTATCTTTAAGATACTTCAATGCGGCAGGCGCTGATTTTGATGGTGAGATAGGGGAATTGCATGACCCTGAAACTCACTTGATTCCTTTGGTGTTGGATGCGGCCATCGGAAAAAGGGACAGCATATCCATTTTTGGTGACGATTACGACACTCCTGACGGAACATGTATCCGTGACTATATTCATGTAAACGATCTTGCGGACGCACATATCAAAGCATATGAATACTTGTGCAACGAAAAGGAATCCAACATTTTCAACCTTGGAAACGGTGAAGGATATTCCGTTCGTGAAGTGATAGACATGTGTAAAAAGGTCACAGGTCGTGATTTCGAAGTAAAAATCGATGAACGCCGTGAAGGAGATCCTGCTGTCTTGATAGCTGATTCAACTAAAATTCATGAAAAGCTGGGCTGGACTCCACAGTATGATCTGGAACAGATTGTTGAGTCCGCTTGGAAATGGCATGAAAAAATGAATATTGTTTAGGTAATTTTCATGGAAAACGATGGTCACGATTCAAAAATTGATGTTCGCATAATCGTTCAGGGTCTGGATGTTGCGCAGCTTGTTTCCAAAGCGGTCAATAACATTCAACTTGAAAACGATTATAACATTATTGTTTCTTCAATTATTCCAACCACGGAACTGAATATTGTCAAAAAGGTAGCCAGTGGTGCAGATATCTTACTCATCGGCGGATATGGTCATGACGAAACATACAATATTCTTTTCAATGAGTTAAAGACGGATTTTAATCATATAGGTCTGTTTGACTACAATAACCTTATCGTTGAGGATGAATCAATAGACTTCAGATTGGCCGAAAAGGAAATTCTAAATTCAATCATAAAATCAACATTGTCCTATTCATTAAATCTGATTAACATCCACACTTTGGAAAACAAACTGATGAAGGTGACCCACAATTACAATAACCTGCTTGATGACTACAACAAGCTCATCAAGGAAAGTGAAGTCCTATCCCAACAGAACAAGGAATTGATTGAGGATATGGATGACATAAAATCCGATTTTTCCGCTTTTAAATCACGCTATGAAGACATCTATTCTAAGGATATTCTTGAGATATTCAATCTGGAAGACCTTTGGCAGGAGACATTCAGACAGGAGCTGGTCGATGAGGACAGAATCGTAATTGCCACAGACAAGTTCAGGCCTGAAAACATCATCGTCGGTCAAAACTATATTGCTGCTGAATCCAAGTCAAAAGCTGTTGAATGGCTGAATATTGTCAGAACTGCACTGATATTCGTAGATGACAATGCTGAAGATTTAAAAAGAGAGTTAAATAAATCCAGCGAAGAAAAAATCCCTGAGGTTAGGGACGATTATGACATTCCTAACACTTTTGAAAACTTCTGGGATTAGATGGGCAGATGGTTATGCTTTTAGTTGGTGACTTTCCATTCCAGATATTTGTAGTATAATTCCGGATCTTTAATCTTTAGGTCATTGAAAAATTCTTTTTGCTTTTCATCATCAAATTTTGATATGACTTCCTCGATGGCGAGAAATGGAGACAATCTGACATTTTTATTATTTTTTTCCTCCATTCTGATTTTTATCAAGTCACAAAGTTCCTTTAGATATTCCAAATGTGTGAAGTAGACAATTTCAGGTTTAGGGCCTCGATCGAAATACTTTTTCGGTATCTTATTGTTTTCAAAGTCGTGCATAAACTCTATAATCCTGTCTCTTTCTTGCAGTATCTTTTTCAAGCTGGCCTCTTCGAATTCTTTTCTATAATCGCCGGGATTCAACATCATGGTATCACCTTGTATGAATTTTCTTTTTAATGAGATTTGTTAATTAATTCCATTTTATTTTTTTAATATTATTTAAAATTATGTAGTCACATATGCTTTAAATGTGAATTAATCGAAGTTAAGTGACGATTGGGTGGTGAAGTCATGATGATGCTTTAAAGGTTTTTGAGATTTTTTGGGATTAATTTCTAAAACATTATTGTTTTATACTAGTTTTTAGATAATTATTATTATACTATTTTATAGGGAGTTTATAAATGCAAAGTGAGATGGAAGATAAGTGTGGTATTGTTGGAATTCATTGCGCTGATGAATCCAAGAATGTCGCATCTTTTGTTTATTATTGTTTGTATGCTTTACAGCACAGAGGTCAAGAATCAGCAGGAATTGCTACTTTTAATCCAATAAACGGTCTAAATTGCTACTGTGGCATGGGTTTAATAACAGAGGTATTTAAGAATGATGAAATCCAAAGTCTGCAGGGAAGCAAAGCAATAGGCCACGTCAGATATTCAACCACCGGCCAATCAAAACTGGAGAATTCACAACCTTTTGTAACTGATTTTGGTGATGGATTTATTGCAATGGCCCACAATGGTGATATCGTCAACTCCGCTGAGTTAAAACAGGAACTTATTGATGAAGGATTCTATTTCAAATCCGATTGCGATTCTGAAGTTATTTGTTACATGCTTAAAAAGGAGCATTATGATAGCGATAAGAATGTTTTAGAGGCTATTGAGGCAGTATGCAAAAAGCTTGTAGGTTCATATGCATTGACCATTTTGATTGATGGCGAATTGTATGGGGTAAGGGACCCTATGGGAATAAAACCTCTTGCCATTGCAAAAAGGGATGATGAATATATTTTGGCTTCTGAAACAGTCGCCTTTGATGTAATCAACGCCGAATATATCAGGGATATTGTACCTGGTGAGGTCGTTCACTTCAAAAACGATGAAATCAACTCCCACATGTTGGAAAGTGCAGGAAAATGCAAGCTTTCACACTGCATGTTCGAATACGTATACTTTGCAAGACCTGACAGTACAATCGACGGCATCAACGTTTACGAAACCAGAATAAATATCGGCCGTCAATTGCATGAGCTGTATCCTATTGATGCTGACGTTGTCATTCCGGTTCCTGACTCATCAATTCCGGCAGCTATAGGATACTCCAGAGCTTCTGGAATTCCATATGGTGAAGGATTGATTAAGAACAGGTATGTTGGAAGGACATTCATCATGCCGACCCAGGAGGAAAGGGAACTTGCAGTCAGGCTCAAATTGAACCCTATAAAGGAAGCCATTAAAGGCAAAAAGATTATTTTGATTGATGACAGTATTGTAAGGGGAACCACTTCCAAGCAGTTGCTTGACCTTGTAAAAGAGGCGGAACCTGCAGAAATTCACTTCCTGGTGGGCTGTCCTCCTGTAATTGCTCCATGTTATTATGGTGTTGCGATGGCAACCAAAAAGGAACTGATTGCCGCAAACTATTCTGTTGAGGAAATTCAAGAACAACTCGAGATTGACTCCCTAGGATACATCACCCTCCCTGCTTTAGTAAAGGCTATCGGAATGGATAAGGAGGACTTATGTTTAGGTTGTGTAAATGAGGAGTATCCTACAGAGATTCCTGATGGTCTTGAAGCTGAAACCTACTATAAACCTTAGATATTTATGGTTGAACTGTTAGCTCCGGCAGGAAATTTCATATCCCTGCGTGCCGTTTTGGAAAATGGTGCAGATGCGGTTTACTTTGGCCTTGATAACTATAACATGAGGGCCAATGCAAAAAACTTTTCTTTGGATGATTTGGGCAGAGTATCCGAAATGGCTCGTGAATATGGGGCTAAAACCTATTTGTGCACCAACATCATTTTGGATGAAAGAAGAGCAAACGAATTGCAAAGCAATCTGGAGGCCATTTCATCATCAGATATTGATGGACTTATTTTATCGGATATCGGTTTGATTGAGGATACCGTATCACATGGCCTTGAGGCCCATATAAGCGTTCAGGAAAATGTAACTAATTCTTATACTCTTAAAACCCTTAAAAGGCTTGGCGCCAAAAGGGCTATCTTATCACGTGAGCTTTCACTTAAGCAAATAGCTGAAATTACAAAAAAATCACCGATTGAAACTGAAATATTCATTCATGGAGCGATATGCATGGCAATTTCAGGCAGGTGCTTTTTAAGCTATGGACTTTATGGAAGAAGTGCAAACTGTGGTGATTGTCTCCAGCCCTGCCGCAAAAACTGGACATTGACATATGAGGAAGGCGAAGACAATGTCATTAACTTCTCGGATGTTGAAGACGAGTCATTCATCATAACCGGGAGTGATGACGGAAGTTACAGGACCAACTTCTTTTCACCGAAGGACATGTGCATGATAGAACACATTCCGGAGCTTATCGAAAGCGGTGTTGCATCATTTAAGATTGAGGGCAGGGCCAGAAGTCCGGATTACGGTGCCATGGTTACCGGAATCTATCGCGAAGCCATTGACAGCTACCAGAATGATCCATTGAATTATAAGGTTAGGGATGAATGGATGGATGAGCTTACAAGTGTGTTCAACCGTGGATTTGACACCAACTTTTACTTTAACACTCCATTTGAGGTAAGTGAGGACAATCAATCCAAATATATCAAAAGGGACATCGGACAGGTTGTAAATTATTACGGTAAGGTTGGCGCTGCAGAGCTGAGGATATGGGATGATTTAAAGGTAGGAGATAGGATTATCATCCAGGGCCAGACCACCGGTTCAATAACCCATACGATTGATTCCATGCAGATTGAAGGAGAATCTGTTGAAAATGTTGAAAAGAATACTAATGTAGCTATTTTGATGCCTACAAAGGTTAGAAAAAATGATTTTGTTTATAAACTGATTGAGAGGGATTCTAATGATTAAAAAGATTGCTATCTATGGAAAAGGAGGAATAGGAAAGAGCACTACAGTGGCCAATTTGTCTGCTGTGTGGGGTAGTGATGATTTGAACTGTCTGGTGATAGGATGTGATCCGAAGGCGGACACAACACGTACACTATACGGTAAAAGAATTCCTACAGTTATCCGCACATTGAAGGAAAATAAAAAACCCGAAAAGGAAGATTTGGTTTTCACAGGCTTTAAAGGAATCCAGTGTGTTGAAAGCGGAGGTCCCGAACCGGGAGTTGGCTGTGCCGGACGGGGTGTTATTGTAGCTATGAAACGTCTTGAAAAGCTTGATGTCTTCAATGATGATTTGGATGTTGTCGTATATGACGTTTTGGGCGACGTTGTCTGCGGCGGTTTTTCAGTTCCTTTGCGTGAAAAATATGCAGATGAGGTTTTGATTGTAACATCCGGAGAGTACATGTCACTTTATGCTGCAAACAACATTGTTCGTGGAGTCAAAAAGCTTAAGGGAAACCTGAGCGGTATCGTGTGCAACTGCAGAAATGTCGACAATGAGGAGCAAATTGTCAACGACTTTGCAGAAAAGATAGGAACACATGTAGTTGGTACAATCCATAGGAGTAATTTAATTCAGGATGCTGAATTAGATGCAAAAACCGTTGTAGAAAAATACCCTGAAAGTGATGAAGCACAAGAATACAGAGTCCTTGCTTCAAGCATTATGCATAATGAAAATGTCTCAACTCCGGAACCTATGGATGATGAGGAATTCGAGGAATTCTTCAAGTCATATTTGTAGAAATGTATTATTCAACAAAATATTCATCACCGTTAGGTGAGATGTTAATCGTAAGTGACGGTGAATCTATTTGTGGCGTATGGTTTTACGCTCAGAAACACTTTCCATCATTTGAAAATTTAATAGAAAATGATGATTTAGCTATTTTTAGAGAAGTTAAAGACTGGTTTGATGATTACTTTAAGGGTTTGAATCCTGAAATTCATTTTAAACTCAAACCGCAAGGCAGCGAATTCAGACGGAAGGTTTGGAGGATATTATCCGAGATTCCATATGGCGAAACATTGACATATGGCGAAATTGCATCCAGATTGTCTCCAACAATGTCTGCCCAAGCAGTAGGGGGAGCAGTGGGGCATAATCCTTTGGCCATTTTAATACCGTGCCATAGGGTTTTGGGTGCAGATGGCAAGTTGACAGGGTATGCTGCCGGGATTGATAGGAAAATCAAGTTATTGGAATTGGAAAAAATCATCATCTAATTCAAATAAACTAATTATATGAATATTTTAGCTATTTTTGATATCAATTTCAAAACAAACAGGTTAAGACTTGAAGATACATTAAGACATTTTGGACTTGGAAAAATTCAAAATAATGCATATGTTGGAAAATTGGATAATATGGAATTGATTGATTTGAAAAAGGAAATCAAATCAATAGTCCGGATTAAGGATAGTGTGCTAATTTTCCCAATATGTGAAAGTTGCTATTCCAAAAAAGAGAATTTCGGACGGGAGATAAAATTCAGCGAAGATTTCTACAGGGTGTTTTAATGAATATTATAATCGACGGATTCAACAAATCCATTCACAAAAAGGATAATCAGATTATCATCAAAGAAAAAGAGAATATTTTAGATTCAATTAAAGCCAGTCATATTTCAAGCATTGTAATAATTGGAAAAGGATATGTTACGTTTGATGCATTAACGTTAATCGCCCAAAACAATATTAAGTTAATCTCTTTTGATTATTTCGGAAAATTGAACTATATTCTTGAATCTCCGGATTGGAGAAATGTAAAACTCAAAAAATTACAGTATCAGTTGAGTGAAAACAAAAAGGGGATAAACATAGCATCGGAGATAATTAAATCAAAGATGATTAATCAGAAATCAACATTAACAACATTGAATAAACGTAAAAAGATTCCAGAAGTGGAAATTTGTAAAAGGAATATATCACAACAAATTAAGGAACTGAATTCAATTAAGCTAGCTAATAATCATGAAAAAGTTAAAATGAAAATAATGGGTTGTGAAGGTAAATCGTCCTATGAATATTGGAGTGCAATCAGATTATTGATTCCTCCAGATATTGGATTTGAAAAAAGAACTAAAAAACCAACAGACCTTTTAAATTCAATGTTAAACTATGGTTATGCAATATTGGCAAGTGAAATAACAAAATCAATATTGATAAATGGTTTGGATCCGTACTGTGGTTTTTTACATTTTGATATGGATAATAGAACTAGTTTGACATATGATCTCATTGAAGATTTCCGCCAACAGATTGTAGATAAAACAGTAATACATTTGATTAATAGAAAACGCGTAACAACAGATGATCTGGATAAAAGAAATAACTCAATAAAATTAGAGAAAAGAAAATTGATTATTAGTAAAATTCAGGATAAAATTCACTCCACTATCACTTATAATGGAGAAGAATTAACTTATGCTGAAATAATTAATAATCAATCTAATAATTTGGTAAAAGCAATTTTAAACGAAGAAAAATTTAAGGGTTTTAGTCTGCATTGGTGAAGACAAATGGTTAAATTTTGCATGAAAAAATATAGTCCTTAAAAAAATGTTAAATAAGGGTGATACTAATTTCTGTTTTTAAATTTTTTGAGGACAACTTTGATATTTTAGATGATGATATTTAAGTCCTAACAAATTATTTTAATAAGGAAATATAAACTTCTAAAATAAAGAAAATAAGTGAATTTATATGGTGTTTCTACTGAATATTAGTTAAAGTAATATTCAAAGCTTATAGGTGAATTGACAAATTTATTATTAAATATAAAGAGGAGAATTAATAATGTCATTTATTAGGTATACTAAATTAAATGGAGAATTAATTAGAAATTTACCTTCCAAAATGAAAGCAGAATTAATTTCATTGGAAGATATTATACCAGATGGAATTATGACCTCATTATGTGTTAATGATCCGTTTTACAATAAAGAAAGAATGGATTTTTTAAATCATCGCCCTGACCTTCTTGAAAAAATGTATGTTGCTCGAGGAAAAAGAAAAAGAGTAAACAATATTGATGATAGACTTAATTTTGAAGTTGATGAGAAAGTTCAATTTGTTAAAGATTACCCTCAGTTTAAGCAGCTCATTGAATCAATTATTTTTGAAGATAAAAGTGGGAATATTGTTAAAGAAATTCCTATTGATCAGTATTTAGCTGAAAATTAAATTATATTATTTTTATTTAGATAGTTTAAGGCCACTCATCATTGGTGTTTTGTGGCCTTTTTTAATAAAACTACTAATTTTTCAAGAGGTGAACCTACCATGCCAACTGATGAAGAAACCTCCAAGAGAAATGAATTATTAGTTTCTACTGAATATTAGTTAAAGTAATATTCAAAGCGAAATTTATTAGAAAAGGAGGGAAAATAAAACGGCTGGTATTTTACCCTTTTTTTTGGTTAGTAGTTTAGCCACAGTACTCCAGGTGGAAACCATTTTAAAGTAGCGAAATGACTATAACTTATAATTTCTTATATGGAATGGTTTGAAAAACCACATACGCCAAGTAGTCTTCATTCTGATTAATTCATTATTTCCCGAATCATCAGTGACACTGGTAGTGGTTTCGTATTTTAACGGTAGTAATTGTTTTAAACAGAATAGTATTGTTGATAGCATACGCTAACACACTCCTATATTTTGATTAAAAAAAAGTTTTATTAAAAAAGGCCACAAACACCTATGTGACATATTATTATACTAACACAACATGAAAAAATTAATTTCGTCTATAATCTATATGATGTGATCCATCCAAACTAAAATATCTGGGAATACGATCACCTTCAAGTTCAAGGATAGTTCTTTCAGAATCATTTGGATTAATAATCACAGAATACTCCTCAAATTTGAACTCATATTTATCATTGATTTTAGTAAATGTAGATGATTTCAAACAGGCATCAACTTCAGCATCCAATACTTGCTTTGGCAAATGTATCTCCAAATCATGTATTTTTAAGAGATCTGAAATTGTAATTAAATCCGGACTACTAAAATTCCCTTCACTATCAACTTGAATCATATTATTTATATTGTTTTTCATAATTTATAAACCTAATTCTTTTTCTAACCATGTAGCAATATCATTGAATCTTTCATGCCATTCCTCATAACCGATAATCTCATATCCATCATGTTTTCCATTCTTATCGAATTTAGGAACTTTGATTTTGGCAGTAGATTTATCAGCACGATTTTTATAAGCCACTATACTAATAGCTTCAGCAATAGTTGTTTCTACTGAATATTAGTTAAAGTAATATTCAAAGCCAATTTCATGATATGTGAAAAATTAGTTGTATTATTGTTAATGTTGATGGCAATCTTGATTAATGTGTAAAAAAATTAGGGAAAATGGTGTGCCGGGGCAACCGGCACGAAATAATATGGGAGTATGAAGGGTTATTTTCTTCTGATTATTGCATATCCTCCAAGGATAGCACATACTACGAATAATGCCATTATAGGATTGCCTGTGGCAGGCATTGTGTGAGAAGCTGTAGCGTTGCCTGTTGTGTTTCCGGTAATGTTTCCGGTTTCGGTTAGATGTTCGCCTGCGGCGTTTTCAACAGTTTTGTTGTATTGGCTTCCGGCATATCCGCCTTCTTGGTTTACGTCGTATTGGCTTCCTGCATATCCACCTTCTTGGTTTACGTCGTATTGGCTTCCTGCATATCCACCTTCTTGGTTTTCATCGTATTGGCTTCCGGCATATCCTTCTTGAGGAATGCTGTATTGATTGTCATCTAATCCGTTAGAACTTACATCTGCGGCGCATACGACACCTGCAGATGCGATTACACAAAATATTGCAAGTAAAGTTAAAAGTTTTTTTGAAAGATCCATAATAATCACCGTAATCATATTTGTTTTAAGAGAACTGGGCTCTCTTGCACAACTAATTATATGAATAAGGCCATATATAAAGTTTTTCGAATGTAAGTGCTCACTTGCATTGTAAAATCATAAAAAAATAATTTTTAAAAGGAATTATTGGAAAAAATAAGATTTAAAGAGTGCCAGTTAGTTTCTACGGAATATTAGTTAAATAATATTCAAAACAATGAAATATTAAATAGGTGTGACAAGAACTTCTTGAAGAAATTAACAGCAAAGATGCATCATTCAGTTTAGTTCGATTAATATTTAAAATATTAATTATATAATATTAACAAAAGCATTTTAGGTTTTGAATCACATGAACATTCTAATTTCTAACGACGACGGTGTTTTCGCACCGGGAATATTGGCTGCAAAGCAGGCGGTTGAAGATATAGCCAACGTTACTGTTGTGGCTCCAGACAAAAATAACAGCAGTGTCGGTCGCAGACTAACATTGTTTAAACATTTGGAACTTAAATCATGCAGGCTTGATGATGGAAGTCCAGCATATTCCGTTTCAGGAAGCCCTGCAGATTGTGTTGTCGTTGGAACAGATTATGTTATGGATGAAAGACCCGATTTGATCATATGTGGGATAAACCAGGGAGTCAATATAAGTTGCGACATCACTTCTTCAGGTACCGTCTGCGCAGCTCTTGAAGCGGTCAGCCTGGGCATTCCTGCAATTGCCGTTTCTCTATTCATGGACCCTAAAACATCATTCAAGCAAGATGAGAATGGGGAATGGTATGTTGACTATGATTTCACATTGACAAAGAAGGTTCTCCATGACCTTGTTTTAAAGATCATTGATGAGGGATTTCCCGATGGTGTTGACCTGTTCAACCTGAATGTGCCGTCAAATTATGACTCTGAAGATGTCAAGATTACCAAACTGGCACATAAAATGCTTGACAAGCAGGTCATAGACAACACAAATGAGGAAAAAGGAGATATATTTAACTATCCTTTGGATGAAAATCAGAATGGTGATGATTTGATCATGATTGTATCCGATTTGGTTAAGGATTATCCCGAAGGCAGTGACGGACATGCATTGCTGGTTGAAAAAAGGCCTAGCTTAACTCCTCTCAATGCCAACATGACATTTCATGAATTGAATGACTGGTGAAATTTGAATTTCACTCATACGAAAATGTTTTAAATTTCATTTAACTATTTTTAATTATGAACACAACAGTTGACGATGATAGGATTTTTACAAAGGACTTCTTTTTGGTGTTTGGAGCCCTGCTCTTTTCAGCCCTCGTAATGTATGCCTTGATGTCAACCGTAACGGAATACGCCACATCTCTTGGATCATCAGCCACCATTGCGGGACTTGTTTCTGGCTTATACATTTTTGGTGGGCTTTGCTCTAGGATTTATTCCGGAAACGCTCTTGAAAAGGTTGGATGGAAGAAGATAGCTTTGATTTTCATGAGCATCCATTTCCTTTCATGCCTGTTGTATTTCGTTGTAAATGATGTCACTTTACTTTTAATCGTTCGCTTCATCCATGGTATCGGTTTTGGGGCAACCGCAAATGCTATCGTTACGATAGCTTCGGACGTGCTTCCCAAAAAACGTTTCGGAGAGGCGTTCGGCTATTTCATGCTTGGAACCACAATTGCTGTAGGATTCGGCCCTTACATCAGCGGATTTCTATATGACTCCGTCGGTCCCTACGGATGCTTTTTGGCCGCAAGCATATTTTCAGGCCTTGCATTGATTTTCATTTATTTTGTTGATGTAAGCGAACATGACCCTGGAAACAACCCTGATTTGGTTAAGGACAGGCAAAATGAATATTCTGGAATTGAAAAGATTTTTGAAATCAAGGCCATTCCCGTATCCTTTTTTACGGCCCTTACAAGCCTAGGATATGTTTCAATATTGTCATTTTACAGGCTTTACGCAGCCGAGGTTGATTTGACCGCTGCATTTTCATGGTTTTTCATTGTATATTCAATCGTTTTGGTATTGTCAAGGCCGATTGCCGGAAAGATTCAGGACAATGATGGTGATTTGATAATTTGTGTCGTTGGAATCGTTGCACAGGCTCTTGGACTTTTTTTAATAGCCCTCTATCCGTCAACATTGACAGTTCTCGTTTGTGCCGTATGTGCAGCATTGGGTTTTGGAACGCTCAATTCCGCCTGCACAACAATCGTTACAAGAAACGCTTCCGAGCACCGCCGTTCCTATGCTGTATCGACATTTTATATATTTTGTGATGGCACTATGGGTTTTGGACCTGCACTTTTGGGGCTTTTTGCGGCAAACGGATATGCGCCTGTATACCTGATATCTTCAATCATCACGATTCTTGCATTGCCGATCTGCATCTACACCCTTAAAAATTAAGCGATATCTGTTCTGTGCTGTTTCATTAGGACTCTTATGTATGCAAGTGATGCGGATACGATGATTGCCAAAAGTGTCGGCCCGAGAATTATTGAGTCAAACATGCTTGCAACCTGATAGACTACAAATCCTATAACCCATGCAATCATATTCCATTGCCAGGTTCTTGTATCATCTTGTTTTTCATCAAAATAGAATGAAACCAATAGGACCGCTGCCATTGGAGCAAATACTGAGGATATCAGATACAGAAATCCAATGTAATGATTCATTATTCCGGAAATTGCGATTATTGCGCTCATGGCACTGACAATAACTCCCACCCTTTTCGGATTGAGCCTGCTATAGATTGCCTTTGCGGATTCCCCGGCGGAATTGGCTGCAAGGAAATTGGTTGTTATTGTTGAAAGCACCATTATTATGACTCCAGGAACTCCAAGGCCCGCTATGAGAATGGCCTGTGCAATGTTGCTTGCTCCTATGCCTGCAACCTCAATTCCTATAAAGTACATCCAAAGGCTTGCAATTGTGTATGCTATTGCGGAAACCGCTGTGGCCTTAACAGGGTCTTTTGCGTCTTTGGTGTAGTCTGAAATTACTGGCAGCCATGAGATAGGCATTGCAATTGAAATTTCAAAGATATTCCAAAAGCTGAGGGAGTTGGCAAGTCCGGCAGTCGAACTGGCATTCTGCAGAGCGCTTGTTGGATCTATTAGGAATAGCTTTGCGGATAGGACTACAAGAAGCATCGTAAGGACCACCATTACTGCGGTTGTGAATTTTGATGTCCTTTGAAGGCCTATGTAAACCCATATGGCTATCAGTGTCGCAAGGATTATGCAGGTCACAGCAAAGGAGATTGGCAGGTTCAAACCTATCAGCGCGGTTGCACCCTGTGCATTCAGAACGGCTATCCATGCAATCAGCTGCATGTCATTCAGTGTTGCAAAAAACTTGGATCCGTAGTTTCCGAAGGTTGATTTTGTTGTCTGCATTGCATTCATCTGAACTCTGGCTCCGATAAGGCCAACGAAAAAGAGAAGTATTCCACCTAAAACATGTCCAAGTACCAATGGAAACCACAGGGAGTTTATTGCAGATGCCGTTCCGATTTGTATTCCCGCTTCGATTTCAGAGACTGAAATAGCGACCCCGAACCATATTGCCGCATTTGTCAAAATTCCTGTACGATTTTCCATAGCTTGTCATTCCGTTAAATTTCAATGTTTTAGAATCAGTGAATGGGGTATTTTAAAATTTCCCATTGCTGTTTATATATTTATATAATTTGATATTAAAAAATATATGGTTTCATTAAATTTTGAGGTTGAAATATGTACAATTGGATAATGGGAGTCTAGTTGTCTTTAGGTTGAAAATTATTCTGGTTCCTTTTTAATTTGAGGTTATAAATACTAATGGGATACAAATATGAAAGTATGAAAAGACTTGCAATTTTTGATTTTGACGGAACCCTGGTCGATTCCGTATGGGATGTTGAAATCTGCTTTAATCAAACCCTTGAAAGTCTTGGTTTTCCAACATTGACTCATGAGGAATATCTTGACAGGTTGGGCGGAAATATTGACGAAATAGTGTCATTAATATTGAATGATGAAAATACTCCAGAAAACATAGAGCTAGTAAAGGATGCCTATGGAAAATTATATTCGGCCTCACCAAAGGACAACACACTTCCGTTTCCCAACACCCATGAAATTCTAAGGGCACTGCAGGACAGGGGCCTGTTTCTTGCCGTCAATTCAAACAGGAAAAACGATTCCCTTAATCATTATCTGGATAAGTTCTTTGCAGACATTGAGTTTGTGGCCGTTGAGGGGCACAATGATTCATATCCCTCAAAGCCAAGTCCCTGCGCCGTTGAAAGAATATTGGATGAGCTTGGTATTGCAGGCGACGATGCAATATATGTCGGGGATTCCATGACTGACATCAAAACGGCCCAAAATGCCGGAATCGATTGCGTGCTTGTCAGTTGGGGTTACGGCAGAAGGGATGCATTTGAAAGCGAATATCCTTTGAAAACCGTTGATGATGCCTGTGAGCTTCTTGAGATAATTTGAGGGCAATGGCAAAAAATATCTAATTTGACAAGAAAGTTAATATTATGTTATTTGTTAATTATCCTAAATGTTCCACATGCAGAAAAGCTAAAAATTGGTTGGACGAACACAATATTGAATATGAATCAAGACACATAATTGAGGACAATCCCACTGCCGATGAATTGCGCAAATGGTGGGAAATATCCGATTTGCCTCTTAAAAGATTTTTCAACACAAGCGGCATGAAATACCGTGAATTGAAATTAAAGGACAAGTTGTCTGAAATGTCTGAAGACGAGCAGCTGGACCTGCTGGCCACAGACGGCATGCTTGTCAAAAGGCCTATTCTAGTGGATGATGATGTTGTTTTGGTTGGTTTTAAAATTAAGGAATGGGAAGAAAAACTGTTGTAGATTTCCCATTAATATTTTTTTAGCAGTTCAGGTATTGAAGGGATTACCCTTTCGAATTTGACCCCATAGTTGTGGGTTGGATCGTCGATTGTCTCTTCCAATGCCTTTTTTGTAAGCTCTCCGGCTACCTTTGCAGCGCTTGAAGGGGATTTTCCAACCAGGGTTGCCCCTACGAATGATGATGCGAAAACGTCACCGGTTCCATGGGACATCTTGTTAATCCTATCGTTGTATACGAATTCTGCATTGGAAGGTTCGTTTTTATCCAGAACAATCATTCCTAATTTGCCTTCGTTATGGGTGTCACCTTTAAGAATGACATGTTTTTTTGTAAACTCTGAAAGTTCGTTTGCCATTTCAAGCATTTCTTCTTTTGTGAATTCCTCTTTCCAAGGCTTGTGCAATAAATAGCAAGCTTCTGTTGTGTTTGGAAGGACATAATCTCCTATTTTACAGAGTTCACCCATCTTGTCTGCAAAATCCTGGTCAAATCCATTGTAGAATTCGCCGTTGTCCGCCATGGCCGGATCAACAAAAACCTTTCCGTCAGGTTTTAGTCTTGAATCAATAATGTCTTTTATGTAGTCAAATTGTTCTATTGAACCTATGAATCCTGTGTATATGGCATCGAAATATATTCCTTCCTTTTCCCAATGTTTTCTTATTGCCGGAAGGTCTTCTGTCAGGTCCCTAACAGTATATCCGGAAAATCCTGAAGTGTGTGTGGAGAGGATAGCTGACGGCAATACTGCCGTTTCAATTCCAAAAGCGGAAATCATGGGCAGTGCAACTGTTATGGAACACTGGCCGTAACATGAAATGTCTTGAATAGTCAAAATTTTTATTGTCTCGCTCATTTTTTTACAATCCATTTTTTGATTAATTACTGTATGTAACTAATTTTTTATATATTTTTTTTATATATAAATATAACGATTGTTATTAATCATTTTCAAAAAAAAAGAGATAGCGGGAATTTTTTGATTTTAACCATGTTTTTTGTGGGAATTTTGGATTTGATAGATTCGGAGGATGGTGACGGCGCAATGCCGTCTCAAAAAATTCCGTTTTTGGAAATCCAATGAAACTCTAATGGGATTAAATATGGGTTCGATGTAACGATTGCTTGAGATACTCATTTGGGGATTATGAGTTTTTCAATGTTTTGTGTGCAATTTTGAGGGAAAAGTTTCAATCTTCATTCCAATCGTCTATTCCAGTGTTTTTTGCTATCTTTTAGGTTTTGAAAGAAACAATGATGTAACTTTCAATACAGACTTAGGCAAATTGTATATAAAAGCTTTTTGTAACCGTTCAGTTACCTCAAAAACCAAAAGGTTTATATACTTTAAAAACAAGTCAATATAGCCGACTGATTTTTAAGGAGGTAATTATCATGAACATCACTAAACATGTTAAATCATGTCCTATAGAATTGGTTGTAAAATTGATTAACAAAAAATGGGTAATTCAGATAATGCGCGATTTGTTCTACGGCAAGTCCCGTTTTCATGAATTCAAGGAAGACAAGCCTGACCTTTCAAACAAGGTTTTAAGCAACTGTCTTAAGGACATGGAGAATAACGGTCTGATCCATAAGATTGTTGACAAATGCGATAAGAAGAACGTAAGATACAAATTAACCGAAAAGGGCAAATCATTAAACAAGGTTTTATATGAGATTGCCATGGTAACCGTTGACAGTGAAAATTACTCTGAAAAGCTTGCCGGTGAATTGAAAGCAAGTTTTAAGGAAAACCTATTGTAAATTTGGGTTTCGGTGTGAACCCTAAACAATTACTTTTTTTTTAAATTAATTTTTCTATTAATGATATTGATTATAGCTTTAGCGCATCCTGTTTGCACGCTTTAATGCATTCTGTACAGAGAATGCATTCAGTGCCGTTGAGTCTTTTTCTTGAATTGTCGAGCATGTCCACATCCATAGGGCATGACTTAATGCATTTGCTGCACTCAATGCATTTGTCATTATCCACTTTCACTCTTATAATTGAGAAATAGCTGGTGGCCTTTAAAAATACGGTTATTGGACAGACATATTTGCAGAATGCACGGTTGTCCTTAAGTTTAAATGCTAAGACAATACCGACGGCATAATATATGACGTTTCCGATAATGAACATGTAAAACATTACCAACTCCAGATTATTCACCTTAAACATGAATAATCCTGCTACAATGCACAATATCAATGCAAACAATACATATCTGAAATAACCCCAATTTTTTCTTTCGTTTTGAGGGGTCTTGTATGGAAGCAAGTCCAATACCATTGCAGTCCAGCAGGCATATCCGCACCATCCACGGCCGAAAATGAATGGTCCTGCAATTTTTGCGATTAGATAATGGATTACTGCAGCTTCAAACACGCCCAAAAACAGATAATACCAAAAACCTGACATCAGCATATTTTCATGGCCTAAAATGCCTACATAGATTAGGATATATGATCCGACAGCAAGCATTATGACATTTCTTGCATAAGGCTTGTTTTTCGCCATCAAAAGCAGCCCTAAGGAGATTGCAGTTCCTATGTATAAGAAATTATATATGAAAAAAGTGTTTGAGGTCAATGTGTAGACTATGACGGCAATTGCCACAAATATTGTTTCCATGATTAGGGGTGCCTTGACATTCATATTACTATATTTGGAGGAAACATGTATTAAATTTGATTGTAAGTGCAAAATTGATTTTTTTCTGATTTCAAAGATTTTTAAAAAATCCATTAAATTTTAGCATTAACTTTAAAAAACAAAAGAAACTAAATTAATATTGTATAAAATATTTTAGGGGACAAAATATTGTTAGATATAAAATTGTTCAGAGAAAATCCAGAAATCATTATAGACTCTGAAAAGAAGAGATTTAGAGACACTGAAAATGTTGAAAAGGTAATTGAATACGACACCTTATGGAGAGAAGGTGAAAGAAAATTAAATTCTTTAAGATCTGAGAAAAACAAATTGTCCAAATCATTTAAAAAAGCAAAAGAAGAAGGAAATTTGGATGAAGTGATTGCAAGGTCCAAGGAAGTGGCCGCAGAAATTAAGGAATTGACTTCTAAAAATGAGGAATACTTGAAGCTCAGGGAAGACTACAGATACAAGGTGGGAAACATAATCGATGAGGACGTTCCTATTTCAGACACCGAAGACGATAACGTTGTGGTTAGAACATTCGGTGAAATCCCAGAGCATGATTTTGAGCTTTTAAATCACGTTGACTTGATTAAAAAGATTGATGGAGCAGACCTTGAAACCGCAGCCCAGATTGCAGGTGCTCGCTTTTACTACCTGAAAAGAGATATCCTCCATTTAAACTTGGCATTGATTCAATTTGCACTTTCAGAATTGGAAAAAGAGGGTTACATTCCAATGCAGACTCCTTTCTTTGTAAAGGGTGAGGTTGCAGCGGAAACTTCAGAACTTGGCGAATTCTACGAAACATTATACAAAGTGGAAAACGAGGACATGTATCTCATTGCAACTGCAGAGCAAACTCTTGCAGCCCTTCACAGAAATGAAATCATCTCTCCAGATGAATTGCCATTGAGATACTGTGCACTTTCAACCTGCTTTAGAAAAGAGGCCGGTTCTCACGGAAAGGATACCTTGGGAATATTCAGGGTTCACCAGTTTGAAAAAATCGAACAGTTCATCTATTCAGCTCCTGAAGACTCAAGAAACCAGCATGACCACCTGATGGAAGTGACAGAAAGAATCTATCAGAAATTAGGCCTTCCATATCAAATCATTGCTATCGTATCATCCGCTTTAAACGACAATGCGGCCATCAAATACGATTTGGAAGCATGGTTCCCAGGTTCAGGCGCATTTCGTGAATTGGTTTCATGTACAAACTGTAAAGACTACCAGGCACGTAAGACAAAAACACGTGTTGGAAGAGCAGGTTCTGGAGATGCTCAGACTTTACACACACTTAACAGTACTGCAATAGCTACTGAGAGAACAATGTGCTGTATTTTAGAAAACTATCAACAGCCTGACGGTAGCGTTAAGGTTCCTGAAGTGTTAGTCCCTTACATGAATGGAAAAACCGTTATTGAAGCTAAAAAATAATCTATTTTTAATTTTAGGTGTGTTTTTACACACTTCAACTATTTTTTTTCTTTTTGGAAATTTTCATATTAACTATTAATTATATATTTTTAGTGAATTCCGATGAGCATATTATTGTTATTTTCTAGCTCAGTTTTTGATATTTGTTTTAGAATATTTACTTAGTTTATACATTAAATTATTATAATTGTTTTAGGTTTGTAAAATTGCTCTCACTTCATAATATTGTTTTAAAATCAAAAAAAAATTATTTATATGTCTTGGATAATAATATTAACTATCGTAGTATTGAATTTCATTTTTTAGAGGTTTTTTAATAACTTGAAAAGGTGTCTTCAATACTTAATCATTGCCTTTAGACAAATTTATATGATATGGTGTTAATAAAATTAATTAGAATGTGGTAATTATGGCAGAAAAAACTAATAAACATGAAAATAATCGCCCAATACCTGATCCTGACTTGGAGTATATTGCATTTAAAGGCAATGCAAATAAACTCAAGAAAGGGTAATTTTAGTGGAAGAAGAGGATAAATCAATTGAAGTTCTATATAATGAAATGGTTCGTCTTAATGATGAAATTTTTAAATTAGCTGATTTTAAACTTAATAAGGCGAATAATATTCTTATTTTTGATGGTGCAATTATTGCGGTTTTAGTTTTATTCATAATTCCGGATATTTTTTTCTCATTATCCTTATTTAATGCAGTTAAATTAGTAAATTTTCCGGAATTCAGAGTCATTGATTCTGAAAAGCTATTGGATAAGTACTGGGGTCATGATAAGTATGAAATTTTGACTCAATTAACATCAAGTTTAGCAAGATTCATTAAGCTAAATCAAGGCATAGGTGATGAAAAAAATGAAATTTCTAAAAAAGAAATCTATAATCTATATTTAAATGATTCATTGAAATATATAAAATGGGGCGTAGTTTGGCTATTAATAGTCTTTTTAGTGATATTTCTATCATTTCTATTTTTCCAGAATGTTTTTAGGGGATAATATGATAATTGATGCATGGATTAACAAATCTGAAAGACACATTGATGTTTGTGAACTCTATTTTAATATGGAAGATTATCCATTTATAATTAATTCATGTTTTTTAGCGATGTATTCTATTATCAAAACATTATTTGCATTAAAAAACATAGAATGCAAAACTCTTGAGGGTTTGATATATCTGCTTAAAATAAATTATGTTGATGAAGACCTGTTTGATAAGAACATGTTTAAATTTTTCTGTAATACCAAGGAATTAAATTCGGAATTTTTACAAATAAACTGGGATATTTTTGATGAAAAAATAGCTAGGGAAACATTCAATAACACTAAAATTTTCATTGATTATTCAAAAGATTTGTTAAATAATTTATAGGCCATGTGTTGACCTTTCAGAGGCACCGGCCAGTGAAATAGCTGAAATAATCGATAAATGTCCTTCAGGAGCATTAAAATATGAACTCAAATGAAATCAAGATAAAATTTGAAAAGGAAAATAATGCCAGCAGGCATATGATGGAGATAAGCAGATTGGAGAATGCCATTTCACTTTAGTTGAAGGAAGAGGTGTAATTTCTAGAACTGATGTTGATTTAGGTTATGAAGGACAGGGAATCGGTAGGAAATTAATCCACTGTGTAGTTGAAAATGCGCGTAAAGAAGACATCTAGATTTTTCCAATGTGTCCTTATGCAAAAAGTGTATTTTTGAAAACTCCAGAATATGGTGATGTAATTTAGTTCATGTCCATTTTTTTAGAATATTTTATAATTGAGTTATAATAATCTATTATTATGAAAGCAATTGTGATTAATGCAAGTCCAAGAAAAACATGGAACACTGCAGAGATTATGCAAGCCGCCCAGAAGGGTGCGGAATCCGTGGGGGCTGAAACTGAATACTTCAATTTATATGATTTGGTTTTCAAGGGTTGCAGAAGCTGTCTTGCATGCAAGCTCAAAACCAACACCAAAGGCAAGTGCTATTACAAAGATGATTTAACTGAAGTTATAGATAAGATTCTGCATGCCGATGCATTGCTTATCGGCTCACCGATTTACTTTGGCCAGCCTACAAGCGAATTCAGGGCATTGCTTGAAAGGCTGATATTTTGCGTAATGTCATATGACGATGGATCAAGCTATTTCACCGGCAAGGTCAATGTAGGAATTTTCTATACCATGAATGCTCCATTGGAATTCTATGAAAACTCCATGAAGGATAGCCTGGCCACCACAGAATATCTTTTTTCATTTTTGAATGGAGAAATAGTAACATATCCCGTTTGCGATACAATCCAGATTAGCGACTATTCCAAATTTAACATGGCAGGCTTTTCACAGGAAGCAAAGGAAAAGCAATGGATTCTACAGTTCCCGAAAGACCTGGAAAGGGCTTTTGAGATTGGCTCGGAGCTGTCCAAATGAAGGCTATTGTAATTAATGCGGATCCAAAAAGGAAAGGAACCAATGCACAAATCATGAAATCTGCACTCGAGGGCGCCAAATCCGTTGGGGCTGAAGTTGAATATGTCGATTTGTATAAGATGGATTTTTCCGGCTGCAGGGTTTGTCTGATTTGTAAAAGGGAAGGCATGAGCTGCAAATGTCACTGGCGAGATGAACTTTCATCATTGATTGAAAGGATATTTGACTGTGATGCGCTTTTCATTGGCGTTCCATTATTCTTTTCTAATCCTTCAAGTCATTACATGGCATTGCTTGAGAGGCTGATATTTTCCATGGTTTCATTTGAAACCGGAAACACATTTGAGGGAAAAGTGGATGTTGGCCTTTTTTACACTGTCGAATATCCGTTGGATTATTTTGAAAATTCAATACGCCCTCACCTTAAACAGTCTGAGGATTTGCTTAAGATGCTAAATGGAAAAGTGGTCATTAATTCTTTTTCAAATATTTCCAAGACCGAAAGGTCAAAGTCCGATGAAGAATCACTGAATTCCTTAAAAATTAAGGAAAAACAGCTTTCTAAAGATTTGGATGAAGTGTTTGGTATTGTGGCTGAATTGTGTAAATGATTGGGCCTTTATTTTTTTTTGAATTTTTTGTGTATACATTTTTTAAAAATGAATACATTTATATACTACCTCCTCCCAATATACTATTGTATACAAAAAACAATTTTGTAATACACAAAATTGGAGTGATAGTATGACAAACCAAAAAAGAACTAGAAGATTTGAATTCGGAAACGAAAGATTTGGAGGAGCATATACTCCTGGGGAATTCGAATTCAATTTCCCTGAGGATATGTCCCGCGAAGAATTTGAAAGGATGTTTACAAGAAGAATGAATGCCCTGCACAGAAGAGGCAATCAATTCGCAGACGAATTCTTTGAAGGTGCATCCAAAGCAAGAAAGGAAAACTTGAAGCCATTGAGCATTCGTGTAAAGCCGCACACCAAGGAATTTTTCAAAAATCATTCCATACTTTCCCCAAGGGATGTGCTTGAAATGTATGAAAACTTCAACAGCGGCTCCGAGGCATTCATCAATTCCCTGATTGAAGATGAGAAAAATCTTGAAAAGGAATTGGCTGATGTTCAGGAAAAGCTGCACAATGCAAGGCTTTTCAAAGAGAAATTAAGCGAAATGGAACCTGGAATTGATGTTTTGACCGATGAGGATAAGTTGGCCAAACTTAAGGGCATGTATGAAAATACCAATGTCAAATCCATCGGAAACGAAACCTCTCCCGAAAGGGCCAAAAGCGATATCATCCGCATGATTCAAATATACAATACTCAGGATGTCAGCGTTTGGGGAAACGACTATTTGATTCTAACAGTCTATACCAACGCTCAACCGGCATTGTTCTACTTTAAAAACGAGTATTCCCAGGATGACATTGACGATGTCATAAGTCATGTAAAGAAATATTGCGAAGAAAACAATATTGGCTTTAGGGCTTTCGAAAAATCAGACATTTAAAACTTTTGGAAGTGTGCAAACGTGATTTTTCACACTTCAACTATTTTTATTAATTTTAAAATCAAACTATAACTAGGATTCGAATCTCGGCTTGGTTAATAATTTGATTTTGGTGATGGTTGTTTGGTTCTCTTATTTTTGTTGTTAACCAAGTCTCATTCTAATATCATTGAAATACCTTCAATGATTAAGACAATACCAATTATGATAGCAATATAGATTGGCTGGTTAGCTGCAAATGCTGCAAGTGCTATTGCAACAATACCCATCAGCAGGACAAGTATTGATGTGAAAGTGGAAAATCTTGTCATTTTTGACAATAAACCGGTTATTCCAAATACGATCATAATGAATCCGACAATATAAAATTGCAGACCAATCAGGAATGATAATGCGTCAATATAGAAAATGAACAAGAATCCAAAGAGAATAGCTATGATTCCGATAATCATTATTGCTATTCCAACATATCCTGTTTGCCTTCTCATGTTAAAGCCCATGAATGCGGCTGAGATACCGAAAAACAACAGGCTCAGTCCCACTATGACTGAAACGAAACTCGCGGAAAACATCGGAAATATTATAAAAATCAATCCTACGATGACAGACAATATTCCTGCACTTTTTTCAACACCCATTGGATTTACCTCCATCTATTTAATTAATTATTTATATAACTAAAATGTTATTTAAAAATATGGTAGATTTTGAAGAGATTATCAATATAAGAAGAAGTATACGCGAATATAAGGATATGCAAGTCAGTGATGAGGATATCCTAAAGATTTTAAAGGCAGGAATGCAGGCACCGGGTTCAAGACTTGGAGCGGAACCTTGGGAGTTTGTAGTCATCAAAAACAAGGAAACACTTGAGAAATTGTCACAAATAAAGCCTAGGGTCAAAACAGCCCCTGTTGCAATATTGCTTGTGGCAAATATTGAAAGGGCATTCTATAAGGCTCATTGGCAACAGGACATGTCAGCGGCCGCTGAAAACATGCTTCTTGAAATCGTCAATTTGGGTTTGGGCGGTCTTTGGAACGGTGTCGCTCCAACCGAAGAGACAATGGAAAAAGTGGCCGAGCTGTTCGGTTTGGATAATGAAAACCAAATTCCTTTCTGCATAATTACAGTTGGCTATCCTGCTGACGGATGGGAAAACAAGTTCATGGACAAATTTGATGAAGAAAGGATTCATTATGAAAAATACTAGATTTGACTTTAACAGTGTAATCGATAGAACCAACACAAATTCACTGAAATGGGATCTGTTTGGTGACGATTTGCCGATGTGGGTGGCCGACATGGACTTTAGGGTTGCCCCTGCAATTGAGAGTGCAATTCAAAAAAGGGCAAATCATCCTATCTACGGCTATACCATTGTCCCCGAGGGGTTATATGACTCATACATCAACTGGTGGACGAGAAGATATGGCCTTAAGATGTCAAAAGAAGATATGGCATATTCCATTGGGGTGATGCCGTCAATATCATCAATGATTAGATGCCTGAGCGATGAAGGCGATGAGATACTGATTCAAACGCCGGTATATCATGTATTTTTCTATGTAATCGAAGACAACAACAGAAGGGTTCTGGAAAACGAACTGATATATGAGAATGGCGAGTATAGAATAGATTTCGATGATTTGGATGAGAAGCTCTCGAAAGTCAGGATGATGATACTCTGCAATCCCCACAATCCTGTGGGAAAGATCTGGTCTGGAAGCGATTTGGCACGCATCGAAGAGTTGTGCAAAAAGCATGACGTCATTTTGATTTCCGATGAAATCCACTGCGATTTGACCGACCCCGGAGTGAAGTATAATCCGTTCAATCCAGCCGACAACGTCATTCGCTGTCTGTCCCCTTCAAAATCATTCAACATTGCAGGCTTTCAAAGTTCAATAGTCCACACAACAAATGAGGAGCTATTGGATAAAATCAAAACCCAGATGCACATTGACAATTCCGATTCATGCAACGTATTTGCAACAGCTGCTGTGACTGCAGCATACGATGAGTCTGAAGACTGGTTGGAGGAGCTTAGGGAAGTATTGCATGAAAACAAACAGATCGTTAAGGAGTATTTGGCCAAGGAGCTTCCGGTTGTAAAGCTGGTTGAATGCGATGCCACATACCTGTTGTGGCTTGACTGTTCTGCATTAAACGTTCCTTCAAAGGTCTTGTGCGAGTTTTTAAGGCAAAATCAGGGATTATTCCTCTCTGCAGGAAGGGATTTCGGTGAAAATGGTGATAATTTCCTGAGGATGAATATAGCATGTCCGCAGGAATTGTTGCTGGACGGACTGGCAAGGCTTAAGGCCGGTGTAATTGCATTGAATATTATTAGGTGATGTTATGGGAATTTGTCCTAGATGCGGGTCATGGGTAGATGAGGGTGAACCCTATTGCTCTGACTGCAGCTATGTTTTTGGAAGTAGCGATTCCACAGATAATGCTGATATGATTGAAATCAACGGATTTGAGTATGACATTGGCGATGTTGAGGAAGCGTTATTTCAAATAGGATATGATATGGACGATTTGAGAGATGGCCTTGTGGATGAGGATGAACTGGAAGATATTCTCGAGAGACTATAGCTCAATTAGTCTGTTGAGTCTATGAATTCCTGAATCAGCCAGTCTGATATGCTTATGTCGCTTCCATATCTTATTATCTCGTCTTTTTTAAACCATTTTGCCTTTAGGATTTCATCGCCGTCCACCTTAATCTCTCCAGAGTCATATTCGGCAGTGAAACCTAACATCAATGAGTTCGGAAACGGCCAGGACTGGCTTCTTTCATATTTGAGGTTTTTGACTTTAACTCCGACTTCCTCCAAAACCTCCCTGTGGACTGCCTCTTCGATGGTCTCGCCGGGTTCGACAAAACCTGCAATGAGCGCATATCGGATATTGTCATGATAGCTGTGCTTTGCCATGAGCAGTTTGTCCCCGTTTCTTATGGCCACAATAATTGCAGGGGCGATGCGCGGATAGTGCACTTGACCGCAATTCGGGCACTTTAACATCATGTCCTTTTCATCCAGTTGCGTTTTGCTTCCGCATCTTCCGCAAAACCTATATGAGATATACCAATCGTTCACCAAAACGGCCTTTCCGGCAATATGGTAGAGGTCATGGTCGATTTCATAGACTTCACGCAAATCATAAAACTCATCATCACCTTCAACATTCACCACAAACGCTCTTTTTTTGTTGTATTCGCCGATATATAATGTAAAGTTAACTTCAAAATCATCAAGATTTATTGCCAGTTCATTGTTTGAATCAAGGTATAACTCTCTATTTTCATTAAAGACAAACAGGTAATCGCCGTTTTTGGGTGTTAATGTTTCGCTAAAATCAATCTGGTAATTTTCATATAGGGACTTTTCAATCATGTTAACTAATATGTATTTCAATTAACTTAAAATTTATATTAAGTTAGAAACAAATTCTATAATGGTGATAAAATGGTATCCGAAAAAATGGAAAAAGCATTAAACGGACAATTAAACGCTGAAGTTTACTCAGGATATTTATACTTGTCCATGGCAGCTTACTTTGAAGATGAAGACTTAGCAGGATTTGCAAACTGGATGAGAGTACAAGCTGAAGAGGAATTGGAACACGGAATGAAATTCTATGACTACATCATAAGAAGAGGAGCTTCCGTAACCTTGACTGCAATCGACGGTCCTCAAACCGAATGGGACTCTCCGGTAGCAGCATTCGAACATGTCCTTGAACATGAAAAAATGGTATCCGGTCTAATCAACGACCTTGTTGATTTGGCAATTGAAGAAAAGGACCACGCAACCAACAACTTCCTGCAATGGTTTGTTGAAGAGCAAGTCGAAGAGGAAGAAAACGCTATGGAACTGGTTGCTAAAATCAGACTCGCCGATGGCGACAACAGATTGATTTACGAATTGAACAAGGAATTGGGCGCACGTGCACCATCCGAAGACTAGATTTCAATCTAGTCCTTACTTATTTTTTTTTAGGTGTTTTAATGAATTATCCAGAAGGCCCCACAAGCAAAGCTCAAGTTGACTCAACCGATTATGAATCTGTATTGATTGGTGAAAACGAATTGGGAAGCGTTCATTTGCATGGTCCTTTCGGAAATCTGGACTCAGATATTAAAATAGCTTATCTGATTGGAATGCATCCTCTTGAAAGCAAATCCCACAGGGCGCTATTTGAGAAATTAACTTCAAAAAATGATTTAAATCAATGTTATTATATCTATAATATCAACGTTTTGGATAAGGATAGCGAATCTGAAGGAAGGGATGAGGGGCAGTTTCTTGCCCAGGAATTTGTCAAAGGGGATATTATAAATAAAAATTTCGATTTGTTTTTAGATATTCACTCTAACCGTGGTGCCCATGGGCCTGGAGAATATAAAATAACCAATTTTGTTTTTGCACCGGGTTTTGATGATGCATCTTCAAAATATATGGATGAAATCGTTGAGGCCATTGATGAAATAGTATATTACGCTCCGGAATTCAGATCAAGCCCTCCATTCATTACAGAACCGACTGCAAAGGCAGGAATTCCAACCTTGGTTTATGAGTGTTATTCCTATGAGCCTATGGATTTGACATTTGATTTGGCTGAAAGGTTAATTGACATTGTCGATGGTCTGTTTTAAAAAAAGAATTAAAAGAGAAAATAAATATTTTCCCTAAAAAGAATAGATTAATGTTATAATCAACGGTATGACCAATGTAAGGTATACTGTTGCAATTACAACATCGATTTCATTAAATTTCGGTATAGTTGGTTTTAAATCCATAAGCATACTTTGCACTTACTTATATAAAATGTTTTTTATTTTTTTTAAAGTTTACTTGAATAAACATGAAAAGCTTTATAATTGTTTATCAATATAAATATTTAAGATAAATATTAACATGGAAGTGAAAAGATGATTATTAAAGCACCTTCAAGAATTCATATGTCCCTCATAGACTTGAACGGGTCATATAGGAGAGTCGATGGTGGAATTGGTCTAGCATTAGCTGATCCACAATTTGTATTGGAAGTTGAGCAGATAGAAAATGGAATTGAACTTGAATTTTTGGATAGCGTAACCGATGAGGAAGCTATTTTGGAATGCAAGGAAAAGATTCCCGATGCAGCTCAAAAAACCATAGAACATTTTGATATTGATTCAGGTTTCAGGTTTATTGTACATCAAACATATCCTCCTCATTCAGGATTTGGAAGCGGAACCCAGATTGCGGTTTCAACCGCCCACCTTATCACTGAAACAATGGGAATCGAAGCAGAAAGCAGAGAGTTAAGTACCATTGTCGGAAGGGGAGGAACCTCCGGAATCGGCACATACACTCACGATTTGGGTGGATTTATTGTGGACGGCGGACACAGCAAGGAAGAAAAACCGTTGTTCTTGCCTTCAGGCGCTTCAAAAGCAAAGCCTGCAACATTGATTGCAAGATATGATTTTCCTGAAGAATGGAAAATATTGATAGCCATTCCTGAAATCGAAAAGCATATGGAAGGTGACGATGAGGTTGATGTGTTCCAGACATACTGTCCTATTCCAAAAGAGGAAGTCGAACAGGTATCCCACTTGATTTTGATGAACCTTGTTCCGTTCATGCTTGAAAAGGACATCAAAAACTTCGGATGGGCTGTAAGCAAACTTCAGGATGTTGGATTCAACAAACTTGAACACTCACTTGATGCAAGCTACTTGCCTACAATGAAGGCCATTGAAGATTTGGGAGCATACGGTGTGGGAATTTCCTCATTCGGACCTGTTCTATACACAGTATTCGATGAATCAAATGAGTTCATTGTAGAAAAAACCAAAGAGCTCATTGGTGATAAGGGAACTGTATTTGTCACCAAAGCGCAAAATCATGGATTTGTAATTGAAAAATAAATCCATTTTTCATTTTCTTTTTTTTGAGGTTTGAAATGGAATATTACTGCAGGAAGTGTGGCAAAAAAGTCGATGAGACCAGAAAGTTCTGCCCAAATTGCGGCGAAAAGGTTGTCATTCCGCCAAAGACTTTCCTGGAAAGATATAAAATTCCATTAGTTATTGTTGCTGTTATTTTATTAGTTTTAGTCTCTTATTTTGCATTGGTTCCTCACATGCAAACTGTCAGTGTCGATAATGTCAAGTTCGAGATTCCTTCAGATTACGTCAATCTTCCAGACCGTACTGATGTGAGCTATGACGGTAACGTGAAGTCATCCGCCATGGGTTGGAGCAATGACAAAAACTATATCGAAATAGGAATAACACGAACTCCAGGCTCCGGCATTGACGCCAAGGAGGTTGCAGCCGAGGTAGGCGGTACTCCTACAAAAATGTTTGGCTATGACGGATACTATCAGAAATACGATGATGAGGCCTATTCATTTGTCTTCGGCATGAAGGACAAGGTATGCATGATTTACGTTTCAAATCATGATGCATTTGATGATGTGAAGGTAATAGGTTAATTTTATTTTAAAAAAAAGAAGTTTATGAAGTTAATTTAATAACTTCCAATTTTGAGTGTTTAAATTTCAAATCCGCCGTCTGCTTTATGATTTGACAGGCAATGAATGAGGAATTATCACTGCCTTCTAGTTTATAAATTATAAACTTCATCTGATGAAACGATAACTATGTCATTTTCCTGTAATGCAGAAATCAACTTATTTAAATCATCGGCATGGAGTAATAATATTGCTTTTCCGGCTTTTTCATGAGTAAACGCATAAAGATATTCCAAATCGATTTCATTGTCTTTAATTATTTTCAATACTGTTGTAAGGCCTCCGGGATTGTCGTTCATCTCAACGCCTATGATGTCTGTAATCTTTACAAGGAAATTGTTTTCTTCCAAGGCCTCTTTTCCTTTTTCGGGATTGTCAACTACAAGTCTCAATATTCCGAATTCAGAAGTGTCTGCCATGCACATTGCCCTTATGTTAACGTCGGCATCGGACAATATTTCAAGAGGTTTGGATAAGCTGCCCATTTTGTTCTGTAAAAAGATTGATAGCTGTTTGATTTTCATGTTTATCACCTAATGTAAGTTCCTCTCATCAATAACTCTTTTTGCTTTTCCTTCAAATCTTGGCAGGGTTTTCGGTTCAACAAGGGTTACTTTCACGCGGATTCCTGTTTCGTTTTCTATTGATTTTGCGATTTTTTGCTGAACTGCCATCATTTCTTTAACGCCGTCAAAGAAGATGTCCTTTGAAGCTTCAACTTTCACTTCGATTTCATCTAAAGTTCCAGGTCTTGTAACTATAATTAGATAATGAGGCTCTACATCACCAACTTTCAGCAATGCTTTTTCTATTTGTGATGGGAAAATAGCTACTCCTTTCACTTTAATCATGTCATCTGATCTTCCGGTAATTCTGCTCATTCTGGCATGTGTCCTTCCGCAGCTGCATTTTTCATAAGTGAGTTTGGTCAAATCTTTTGTTCTGAATCTTATTACAGGCATTCCTTCCCGTTCTATGTTGGTCAACACCAGTTCTCCAGGGGTGTTTGCTCCCAAGGTTTTGCCTGTATTAGGATCAATGATTTCCGGATAGTAGATGTCTTCTGCAATATGCAAACCTTCCTGAGCTTCACATTCAACGCCGACGCCAGGTCCCATGAGTTCTGTCAGACCGTAGATGTTGAATGCCTTGCATCCGAAAAGTTCCTCGACTTTTTGTCTGATTTCTTCAGTCCACATTTCCGCTCCAAATCCGATGGCCTTTATTCCCAAATCTTTAGGGTCGATTCCATCTTCAAGGGCGACTTCACCAATGTGTATTCCGTATGATGGGGTGAATATCAGTCCTGTTGCTCCGAAATCGCTCATGATTTCGATTTGCCTTCTGGTCTGTCCGGTTGAGATTGGAATTATTGCCGCACCGATCTTGTGGCTTCCGTAGTGAACCCCAAAACCTCCGGTGAACATTCCGTATCCGTGTGTATTCTGGAGGATGTCGTCTTCGCCAAGGCCCATCATTGTCAGGCCACGTGCGGTTGTTTCCGCCCAGGTGTCAAGATCCTTTTCGGTGTAGCCTGACACTACTGGTTTTCCTGTGGTTCCTGAGGATGAATGCAATTCTTTAATCTCTTTGATGTCAACCGCAAAAAGTCCGAAGGGATAGCTTTCCCTCAAGTCATCCTTGGTGATGAAAGGGAGCTTTTCGATATCTTTAAGGGTTTCTATATCTTCAGGGAAAACTTCAGCTTCCGTATATTTCTTGTTGTAGTATGGTATTTTGTCAAATGCTCTTTTAATGGTAGCCTGAAGCTTCTTTAACTGTAATTCTTCAAGGTCTTGCCTTGGCATTGTTTCTATTTCTTCGTTCCAAAACATGTTTTGCCTCATTTTCATTTAATGATATTATATATTATTCTTAATCACTATAAAATTTTTTAGTGTTGTCGTTTCACTTTCTTTGATTTTTTTTTTAAATTTGCTTTGTTTTTATTGTTCATATTATTAACAATGTTATATTTAATGTAGGGAATTGTACATATTTGTACTACTGTTTAGAATAGTTTAAATCATTTTTATTACAATTTAAGCATTCATAACTTTGTTATAAAATTATTACTTTTAATTTCAGTAATACTTTATCCTTTTTTGGATTCTGGCTGTAACATTGGTGATTTTCGCAATATTTTAACTATAGCGATTTTTTCAAAAATAATAATTCCTATTTATGATTAAACGATTTGGCTCATATGATAAAAAAATTAAACGTTATTCAAATAGTATTACTTGTTATATAAATTATATGAATAGAAGTAATAAATAATATTTAAATAAGTATTACTATAGAGTTTCGTGTGATATAATGAATATTATATCAAAAAATTAGGTGAGTATTTATGAAAAAACATAGTATTGTTATAATTACATTATTTATTTTAACAATAAGTTTTATAAGTGCTGTTTCAGCCAGTGATGCAATTGATTTGGCTGACGATGATGCTTTTAACATTGATTGTCAATTGTCAGTAAGCCAATCCGCTCAAATCATTGTCAATGACGGCGAGAAATTATCCACTGATGATTCCAGTGCCCTCATCGTTAACTCTAAACAAAACGATGATGTATATTCAACCTTCATTGATGAGAAATTGGCCGGCGATAGCAATTATAAACTTGGTCATAACGTTACTGCCGCTGCAGATAAGTTGCTCAACTTCGATTCTGCCGATGACATGTTGGTAATTACCACTGCCGGTTTGACCAGGATTAATAACATAACAACCGAAAATGTTTTAAATGGGATAATAGATGCTTCAAACGGTCATGTGACTTATGGGAAAGGTAATCTCTTAACCTTATCCGCAATAAGGACTGATCCTACAAACATAGCATTCATTATCAAAAAATCAGATACTCTTACAATGGCATTCTATAAGAACGGAGCTTTAACTCCTTTGTATTATGGAAATGCAGGTCCTGAAATATCCGATAAGGAATGGAAAAAATTACAACAACTGTTGGGTGCTGAAGATGCATACTCATACATCAGTATTGCAAACTCATGGGCCAACGGCATTTCAAAGGATATTTTGACTCAGGCGACTTACCATGGACATGTTTGTACAGGCCTCATCAGCGGACAGGCAATGATACAGACACTATTGAAATATTATCCTCCACGTGAGGAGTCAGGCTTGCCTCTTGAAAACACAGCATATTATGTTTTAGGGGTTCCGGGTGACTCAGATGATGATGCATTTACTTGGACTATGGACATTACTCCAGGTAAAAGGGCGTACATTGGCGTGGATACCATGGTGGACAAATCCATGACAGGATTTATCAGATGGAACAGTCAAACCAAAACAGGCATAATCATTGTAATGAGTTATAATGAAACCAAAATCAAACAGACATTTAAAGCAAAAACAGGTTTAAATCCTGATGCAAGCGCTACAAACGATTTGAAATATCAAAACTGGTTAATCAAAACATTGGAAGAAAATCCAACTTCCCTTGTTGATGTATTATATGAATTTGATGGCCTCACCCAGGATGACATATTCTATTTGATGGGTGAAGAACCGGGCAAAGGTACTGTAACCAAAAGCGCTCATGGTTTGGACATGGATTATATTCTTAACTTAAGCCTTCCAAACGCAAAACGTGAGGAACAAGCTGCAAAGCAAGTAACAAAATTAACTTCAGAACAACTCAAAGAGATTGGATCAGATGCCAGTAACATGGCATTGAACTACTTCAAATCCCAAGGGGTTGAAGTTCCAAAAGATTATCCTACCATGTTTGTATTGACATCTGCAGGATATGTCAGAATAAACGGAACATCCACCGAAATGGTATTTGATGGAATCTATGATGTTTTAGGCTCAAGATTAAGTAAAAAAACTTTATTGCCTGTACATACCGCATTATGGAAAGACCTTGTATTCGATTTCTTCTGGGTAAATAGTACCAACAATAAGGATACCTTATCATACAGTTTAAAATATGATGTTGCAACAGGTAACCTGATTGAAACCGCTAATACAACAGCTAATGCGAATTATGTTATCCAAAGTGCAATAAAATATGACCCGCCATATGATGTGCTGGTCGGATGGCTATTCCACAATCACGTTTGTGGAGGTAGTGCTCCGGGCTATTTAATCGCTGACTTTGTTTATGAACAGCTTCCAATTACAAATGAGAACGAATCATTTATCTACATCACTACAAACGACAACTGTAAAGATGATGTAGTCTCAAGACTTTTAGGCGTTTCACCAGGTATGGGAAACTATTATAACTTGAGATATGATGATTCAAGAACCAACTCCTCCAATGTTGGAATTGCAGTTAAATGGAATAGTGCAACAAAAACAGGTGAATTAATAATAGTCAATTTAGTCAATTGGGGCGCAGGCCAGGCATTTAAGAAAGGCTCAGACATGTATGAGGAATATATCAAATTGTATAAACATGACTATTCTTCCGAAAATCTTGTTGCTGTACCTGGACTCAGTGTAACTGCCAGAAAAGAAATCAATGAGGAAATGCTTCAAACAATCGTTTCTGGCGCAACCAATACTAAAGAAGGAAACTCAATTGCCTATATCATGAGTTTGGATGACAAGCTTCCAGAAGTTCCTAAACCTCAAGAGAACACTGACAACACTAATGATAATAACAACAAACAAAACAACAATAACAATGGTCCATTAGTGAACGGCAGTTCCTCTAAAGTTTCACAAAATTCACAATCCGGAAACGGCGTTTCCAAATCTGCAGAAGGATTTACTTCATATGTGGGAACTTCTATTGATGCTGCCGCAAGCAGTGTAGCTAGTGATTCCAGTAAAGATGCTTCCAATGATGCCACAAAAGGCTCAAAAGATAAATCATATGAAATCAACAAAAAAACAGCTACAAAAGAAGGTAACGCAAATGCCATTATTTTAGCAATTGCTGCAGTATTGATTGTTGGGGCAATATTAGGTTTTGGTTATATTAAACGTAAATAATTAATATTTCACTTTTGTGAAATATTTTTTTTATTTTTTTTTTGAGGTGATAATATTAACAACAAATTTATTTTTCTTATTTTGATTTTCGCTGTTTCTGCAATGACTTTGTCTTGCATAGCAGCCCATCCGGGACATGGTGATTATCATCCCGAGGAGGTTGTCACACCTTCTGAAAGTTCTAGTTCTCCGGTTTCTGTCGAATCAGATTCAGGCAGTGGCAGTTCTTCTTCAGGTTCATCATCCTCACAGAGCAGTTCTTCTTCAGGCTCATCTTCACAGGCCAGTTCTTCTTCAAGTTCATCATCCTCACAGGGCAGTTCCTCTGGTGGGAGTAGTAATGGTGGAAGCGCAACTGACGGTTATAGTTCCAGCCAGCAATCTTCAAGTGGAAAAACCAGTGAGGTGATTTTAAACGAAACTACAAACAACACTAATGAAAGCAATGTTAACGGTACTTTGAAGGAAAGCAATCAGGATTCATCTCTTTTCACTTTAACTAATGTTGTTCTTTTAATTGCCGCATTCATCATAGGCTTCGCAGCTATGGTGATATTGCACAAACTCAAGGTGATCTGATGCATTTGCCGGATGGAATAATTCCAATTGAACAGTCTGTCATATACTGGGTCATTACTTTAGTTGTTATAGCTATATTTTTGTATAAGTTTTCAAGAAATGAACAAAAAGAAAAGGCGACAATATCAATAGCGCTTTTTGCGGTATTTTTTGTTGTGGTGACATCATTGTCAATCCCATCTCCTTTGGGCGTTCCGATTCATTTCTTTTTGATTCCATTGGTGGCAATTCTTTTAGGGCCGTGGAACGGATCAATCGTTTCATTTTTTGGTCTGTTAGTTCAGTCTCTGGCATTGAATATGGGAGGAATAGTCTGTTTTGGAGCTAACTTTTTAGTCATTGGTGTCATTGTTGCCTTTGCGACTTATGGATTTTATCGGCTGCTGGCCAACATCAATGACAAGATGGCAATATTTTGTGCAACTGTTGTGGGAATAATGTTTGCCACATTCGGTCAGGTTATGATTTTAATTCTTTCAGGAGCAATGAATTTGAACAGTCTTTTGGCGACTTTGGTTCCGTTTTATTTGTTTATAGGTGTTATTGAAGGTTTTGCAAATGTTGTCATAATCTATGCGATTAGAAAAATAAAACCGGAAATAATGGATTTAAGTACAATGTAGGTGTATTTTCATGAAAAAGATTTTAATATTATTGATTGTAATGTTTGCCTGTGTTCAGGGGATATATGCGCACGGCGTTGATGTAACAGACGATACGATGGTCATAGCAGGTGAGGACAACGGCGTTCTGGTCAAGCAGATTGCCGATGCAAACAACATTAACATCAGCGTATATAAGTTCACATCCGATGATGAGGTGGCCCATCAGCTTGAGCATATGTTGAACAATTCAAACAAGAGGATTCTTGTGACTTCCTATCAGGATACAGCTCATGAATTTTTAAAAAGCCACTCTGAAGCGGCAGATAGGTTGATTATTATAGATGACGTTAACAACGATTCGATAAAACAGGGTTTGATTGATGTTGAAAACATTGATGTTCAATCCAGCGGCAGTTCTGACTTTATAACTCCGTTAATTTCAGGAATTGTAATAGGACTGATTGTTGGAGTCGGCATTGGGGTTCTAATCAAGTCAAAAAGATAAAAATAGAAAATATTTTAATTATAGAATGCAAAATATTATAGGATGTTTGCTTTAATGCACATCGTTATTTTAAAAATTTAAATACTTTATTAGAGTAATAATTAAATGTAATTTATTAAATTTAATTTGAATAAGAGGAAATTACTATGGATATGATGAGTGTTTTATGGCAGGTTGGAATCTTTGCATCCGTGCTTGTTTTCGGTATAAAAATCGGACTTGCATCAGGACTTGCCAATTTGCCCAAAAAATTATTTGCAGTTATTTGCATAGCATATGGTGGTGGAGTTGTTGTTATATCTGCAATTGCTTCTCTTTTTGCAGAACAGTTGATTCAGGCTATTTACAGTTATAATACTATATTTTATATTTTGATGGCTTCAATCATGATTATTGCAGGTTTGTTCACAATTCGAGAATGGAAGATACACGATAAGAATACGTCCACTGCAACTTCTATAGCTATCATCGCTCCTTGTCCATGTTGTTTTGGTTCCATTATTGCAAGCGTATTGATTGTTGCACCGACCATTGGGGTCAGTTCCCTCAATTTGAGTTGGTATGCCGCAGCGGCATTGGTGGGAGTCATGATTGTGACATATTTGACATCCAATACAATTATCAGGTTCATCAATAAACCGTATCCGATCGTATTGGGAAATTTCATGCTTTTGCTTGGTGCATATTTCCTGCTTTCAGCAATCGTAATTCCAAATATTGCAGGAGCTTTAACAAAAACTTTAACTCCTATTTCTATTGGTTCTCCTCAAGATATACTGATGATAATCATTGCATTCGCCATCTTAGTGGTTGGCGGTGTTGTTTTAAAAAGGAGAGACAATATTTTACAATAAGTTTAGGTGAATTAATATGGCTTTAAATATTCCTGGTGGAGAGTTCTTAACAGGTTCTCTTGATGTTATATCACAAAGTTTAACTATTCCGGTTCTTGTTATCCTGCTGGTAATAGTTATCGTTACCATTATTGCATTGGGAGGAGTGATTGCCGAGTATACTTCAAGAAGAAAGGTTCCTGTTGGAACAATTAGAGATTTGATTTACGAGATTAATGCAGCAGAATCACAAGAAAAACTTAAAAACGTAATTTCAAATGCCAAGATTCCAAAATCCCAAAAGAAGGTATTGGATGAGATTGCATCATCCCAATCATTAGGCGACACTTCAAGAGAGGCATTGGCTCGTAAGCTATTTGAATATGAAGAGGAAAAAACTTTAAGTTCATTACAGAAAACTGATATCATTACACGTATCGGACCGACATTAGGTTTGATGGGTACATTAATCCCGATGGGTCCGGGTCTTGCGGCATTGGGTGCAGGAGACATCAACACCCTTGCAAGCTCCCTGACTGTTGCGTTCAACACTACCATTGTAGGTATTGGTTCCGGTGCATTATGTTACGTAATCGGTAAGGTAAGGTCCGGCTGGTATGATTCCTATTTATCAGATTTGGATGCATTGATTGATGCAGTTCTTGATTATATGAAAAAGTGATTTTATGGTAAGAAAACAAGGAAGACGAAGGTCTAAACGAGTAGAGGAAGATCCGATGGCAGGTACATCCAATCTTGTGGATGCGATGCTTGTTATTGCTGTGGGATTTTTGGTTTTTGTTATCATCAGTTGGAACATGCAGGCAATGATTGATCCGGACCAGAACATTCAGGAACAGATGCAGCAGAAGGTTTCCGAAGTGGACCAGGGCCAACAGCTAAATGAAACCCCTGACACTTCCAACAGTTCAGGTCAGGGTTATACCGAAATGGGTAAAGTCTACAAGGACCCTACGACGGGCAAGCTGATTATGGTGGAAGGCTAATCCTTCCGCACAAAACTTTTCTTCTTTTTTTTTTTAATTTAATTTTCATCCCATTTTCATTTTAGTTATATTTAAATATTATTTTTTATAATAGTATTATTGTATTTTAATTTTATTTAAGGTGATTTTATGGCAGGAAGAAACATTTATAGGGTTTTGATTTTGAATTTCATATCTTCATTAATCATTGCCATAGTCGCCTGTGATATATTATACTCCTTTGGTCTTAAGGGCGGAATGTATTTGGGCAACCTGTTTGGCCTTTACTTTTTGGTGGTTTACGGAGTAAACAATCTTGCGGATGCAAGGGAAATACCGGGCAACGTCTATAAGTTCATTTTGATAATGGCATTTATCTTAATATTCGATGTTGCATACCTGCTGATAATTCCATTGCTGTTCGGACCGAACGCATTTCCTGCAACCGAATTCTTGGCCATAAACTACAATGGAGTTCCATTTAACTTCGCGCTGTCAAAAGAATTCTATCTTGCCCTCTTTGCAGTGGTGATGCTGATATTCAACTTCATTATTTATAGGCGTGACAAACATTGGGGACACGGTGAGTAGTTTGAATGTCTCTGAAGTTTTAAAATCTTTTTTCATGTGCCTTGTTGCATCAATTGCAGTTACGGTAATGTTCTGGTTTTTCCTGTATACCCTGCACATTGACTATGTGATGTATCTTGCAGCATTGATTGGAATGTATGTCCTTGCGGGATATGGTATCAATTCCCTTATAAATGACAATGTGATTGAAGATAACGCTTCAAGGTTCGTTTTGGCCATTGTATACATTTTAATCTATTCAGTTGCTTTCATGTATATCATGCCTTTGGTGTTTGGAGCAGGAGTATTTCCTGAGCCTCCTTTCAACTTGGTCAATTATGGAATCGGCCTTGACATGAATTTTACAACAGAAATCATTCTGGCAATTTTTGGCATAATCATACTTTTTGTAAACTTCCTAGACAGCAGGAATTAGTCTTTATTGATACTTATTTTTTTTTGAATAGCGTTTTAATGGCGATAAATCTAAGATTGAATGTATCCTATTGAGATATTTGTAAACGGCATCATATAAATCAATCAGTGACTGACGGAATTTGATATTTTCATTTTAAAGTAATACTTTTTTTATAATTTATCACAATTAAGTAATAATTATATTTATATACTTATTACACTATAAAAAAAGTTGTGAGATATGCATTTATCTTCACATTTTTTTAAAATTTTTAAACTAAGGGGGACTAGAGTGAATAAAAGAAATTTATTCATTATTTCGTTAATATTCATTTCATTAGTGATGATGGCTTCTGTTTCAGCTAGTGATGATTTGGATGTTGCATCCTCTGCAGGTAATGTGGCTGATGTAAATATTGAAGTTAATTACGAATATAATGAAAATATTAATCCTCAAATTATTGTTAGTCAGGATAATAGCAGTATCCCTTATGAAAAGACTTCCGAAGGCAATAAGTACATTATTGCTTTAAAGGATGTTGATGCAAGTAAGAATTATACTGTTTCCGTTTCTGCACATGGTTACGCTGATTCTTCTCAAATAATCCTTTTGGATTCAAATAAAGCAAATAATCTAGTTTTCAATCTTAAGGCAACAGATACATATAAAATAGGTTATGATATAACTGCCGATGCTGATAAGAGACTGGATTTCAAAAATGCTGATGAAGTTTTGGTAATCACCACTGCAGGATTAACAAGAATTGATGGAACAACAACCGAAGACGTTTTGGACGGAATTATAAATGCTGCTGATGGTTTCATAACTTATGGTCAAGGAAACATTTTAACCCTTTCAGCAATAAGGACAGACCCTACCAATTTTGCTTTTGTAGTTAAAAAAGCAAACGGGTTGACTATGGCATTTTACAGGAATGCTACCTTGGCACCGGTATACGTTGGAACTGTTGACAGCGCAAACATGAACGCAAATAAATGGAAAGAATTACAGAAATTGTTGGGTTCTGAAGATGCTTATTCATATGTTAGCCTAGCTAATGCTTGGGCTGCAGGATTACCTTCAGATGTTTTAACTCAAGCGGCTTATCACGGACATGTTTGTACAGGTTTAATAAGTGGTCAGGCAATGATTCACACTTTACTTAAATATTTCCCTCCAAGGGGAGAAAATGGTGTGACACCACTGGAAAGTACTGCATATTATGTCGTTGGAGTTCCGGGCGGATCTGATGATGATGCATTTGTCTGGACAATGGACATTACTCCGGGTAAAAGGGCATATGTCGGTGTTGACACCATGGTTAACAAATCAATGACCGGATTTATCAGATGGAATGAAACATCAAATACCGGTATTTTAATATTGATGTCTTACAATGAAGACGCTATTAAAAACGAATTTAAAACCGCAACTGGTCTCAATCCGGATGCAAGTGCTGCAAACGATTTAAAATATCAAAAATGGTTAGTTGACAAGTTAGCTAAAGACCCTGAATCATTAGTTACTATCGTAGACCAATTAGGTAATCTAACTCAAGAACAGTTGATTCAAATAATGGGAACAAGTGATGCTTCAATAGATGTTGATGCAAGAGGATTGGATTTAGACTACATCTACAGTTTGAATTTAACCCACATTGACCCAGACTCTAACAAGGAAATTAAAACTTCATCTCTTTCAGAAAATGATTTGATAGATATAGGAAGACAGGCAGCAATGAACGCTACTGCTTACTTCAAGTCAATAAATATAACCATTGAAAAGGATATGCCTAATTTCTATGTTTTGACAAGTGCAGGTTTTGTACGTATTGGCAATGTCGACACCACACCTGTATTTGACGGAATTTCTGAAGTTTTAGGCTCCAGATTAAGTAGGGCAACTTTATTGCCTGTACACACTGCATTATGGAAAGACTTGGTATTTGATTTCTTCTGGTTAGACCCATTGAATAATAAAAATACTGCTTCATACAGTTTATTATACAATCAGACTACCGGCACATTAGAAATTTGCGCAAAACAATATAATATTCAAGACAACTCAATCAAATACGGCCCTGCATATGACATATTGCTTGCATGGTTGTTCCACAACCACGTATGTCCGGGGGGTTCTCCTGGAATATTGCTCGCTGATAAAGTGTTTGATGAATTGCCATTGGGTGAAAATGAAACATACATGCTTGTGACTACATTGGCATACTGTAAAGATGACACACTGTCCAGACTTCTTGGCGTTTCACCGGGTATGCAAAATTATCACAACCTAAGACTTTCAGAAATTTCTGCTGATGGTGGAAACAAATCAAGTTATGTGAATATTATCATTCGTTGGAATGAACAGACTCAAACAGGTACCGCTACTCTTGCTCAAGTTGCATTCCCTAAATTCGCAACCGGAGGATCTGCCAACTATGAAGAATGGAACAAATTGTTCAAAGGAGATTATTCTTCACCAGGTTTAGTAAGGGCTCCACTTGTCGAATTTGTAGCAACCAAAGAAATCAACAAAGAGATATTGGATATAATTAACTCAGGTGCTTATCAAACTGAAGAAGGAGATGCTGTTGCATACTTTATGGGATTGAATGATACACTTCCAGTTGTACCTTCAACCGATAAAAACGGCAATGATAATGGTGGAAATACTAAAACAAATGATGGAGGTTCCAAATCTGATTCTAAAAGCAGTTCTTCATCAAAATCTAATGGTAACGGTAAATCCAGCAATATTGGAACCAGTACTAGTGTAGGTCAATCATCAAGTCCTATTGGTACAGCATATGCGGCTTCAGATGCAACTCCAGTGGCTTCTGAGGAATCATCTTCTGCTGATGAATCTTCAGCGGACTCTAATAAAAAAGCTGGCGGTTCTAGCGACAGTTCAAAATCCTATGAAATTGAGAAAAAAGAGCAAAATGAAATAGACTATGCTAATTTAATGTATGGTTTGGTCTTTGCTTTAATTTTAGTTGGTGCAGTCGCTGGTGTCATGTACGTAAGAAGAAAATAGGTGGATAAATATCTTTTGATATTTATTCCTTTTTTTATTTTTTTAATTTTTTGTTAATCTTATTCTAGTTGATTTTTGTTCGTTTTGATATATAGATAATTTTATAAGCATGTTTAATTAAAATAATACTTATTAATTTTGAATGGTGTTTTATAATATGGAATTCTGTCCTGATTGCGGTGCAATGCTAATGCCTAACAAAGGCAAGATCAAATGTAGATGTGGCTATGAAAAGTCACTTTCCGAAGATGATATTGAGAAGCAGTATCATATGGAAGGTGAAAAGAATCCTGAAATGAAGGTCATCGTAACCGACAACAAGAACGTGGCCCTTCCCACCACAAAGATAACCTGCTACAAGTGCGGAGGGACAAAGGGATACTGGTGGACCGTACAGACAAGGTCAGCCGATGAGGCGCCGACCAATTTCATTCGCTGCGCAAAATGCGGAAACACATGGAGAAGTTCCAACTGAACAGCAAAATATCTTTTTAATATTATATATGGATTTATCTAATGAATAATCGTTAATTATGTAATTAATTCATGTCAACATTATGCATTATGGATTTTAGCACATTATTAGCTTTCAAGTTCCTTTTTAATATCTTCTAATCTACAGAGTAAGTTATAGTAAACATTGTTTTTTATACAATACTCATATGTTTCATCATCCATATCATTACGATTCACTCTATGAATTGCTGTAAACACAGTTATTATCTCAAGAAAGTCCAATTTTTCTTTGGATGTCTCTTCAATGTTAGTTTTCCCATATTTTTTTAAAAGTTTCTCCCAATTATCAATATAATCAACATCTACCATTTTATCTTAATAATGCAAGAATACCACGACTTCTGTAAAAGTCGTGGATGAATTGCAAGATGGGTGTACTTATATTAAATAGGATTTTTAAAGGGTATTTTCTATTTTTATCAGATTTTAGTTTGTTATTTTTTTTGTATT
>JAFRFD010000093.1 GCA_017434525.1 Methanobrevibacter sp. | reverse complement strand
TCAACTCCACATTTCTTGAGAAATTCGATTCCTCTGGAACCACGATCATATTTATTAACAAACATTACATTTTTTATACCAGATGCAACAATAAGTCTGGCACAACTTTCACATGGTTCGTGTGAAACAACCATAGAAGCACCAGATATATCGATTTTCCATTTTAAACAATAACCAAGACAAGATTGCTCTGCATGAAGTTCGTTTTCATTAGCAAATTCATGATGTTTTGCTTTCCATGATTCTTCATCAGTTTCAATCCAAACATCTTCTGTTTTTTCTCGGTAATAAAATTTACCAGCTTCAGTTTTAAATAATTCATTACAGTTTGTATGACCAGGAGGTGTTCCATTATATCCACAAGAAATAATACGTCCTTTTTCTACAAGGAGAGCTGCAACTTTAAGTCTGGCACATTTACTAAGATTTTGATATTCTGATAATACGGTTTTATAAAGATGTTTATACTTTAATTCCATATTATAAAATATAAAAAAATTAGGGTTGTCTGTAAACCCTAATTTTCATTATTTATCAAACATAATGTTTATTACTTCTTTGTAATTAGTATAGTTCTTCATATGCAGTTTGAGGTAATTGATTGATAGTGACAAAAATATCCTTATAATCAAAAGCCTTGGTATTCATTGGCTTACCTGCTGCTTTATCATTACGGAATGCTTCTAACACAGTCTTGTATCTTTCATTTTGAGAAATAAATTCCAAAACATCATCTGCATCTACTAAGAATTGTCTTGACCAATCATTAGAGACACACCAATAAAGGGATCTGCCATCACCCTTAGGGAAATCTACGAGACTGGTTACGGGGATACTGCCAGCGACAAAGCTTGGAAGTCCTTTTCCTTTTTCTTTGCCCATTGGCTTAGATGCAACCTTCAAATCAATTCTATAGCCAGAAAGATAGAAGTCACCTTCAGAACGGTCAAAGTCTGTAAATCTCCAATCCTTAGAATTTCTTTTATGCGCTTCATAAAGAAGAATATAGTTTGGATTCTGAGATTTATGCAATACATTCAAATTTGTATTAGTCTTGATAATTTGAATAACACCTGTTTCTTCAGAAGAACCATTAGAATCCGCAATTACTTTCGGTGGTGTTTCTCTACATTTTTCTTTTATGATAGTTGTAAACGAACCAAATACTGAATTAACAATATTACTTTGCATTATTTTCCTTTATTTTAACTTTTTAATAATTTCTGAATATTCGGCCAGAGTTGTCATAAGGCCTGGAAGTCCTTCCATTTGAACAAATTTAAAATATTGTTTACCATCGAATTTGCCAGGAATAAAATTATTTAAATTTTCCATAATAGCAAGTTCAATATCCTTAGGAATACACTTAAACGAAATCAACTTTGTATTCATTTCATAACGATCTCTAAGACATTGTTCATCAATCCATTTATCGAGATTTTCATTTATAATATTCAATGCCTTTACAGGACCAACACCTCTTTTAAGACCTGGAATATTATCGCCCTTATCACCGAGAATAATCTTTACAAGCAATTCCTGTTCAGGATTGAAGCATTCGATAAATTCATGCTTTACACCGTCGAATTGTCGATAATTTCGGAATTGATACAACTGGTAAAAATCTTTATCACCAGAAACGTTGATAATTTCCCATTCTGGTTTATTCTTCACTATAACTGCTATGATATCATCGGCTTCACTTCTAGGAATTTTCATGAACTGAATATTGCCAAAGCACTTTTGTAATTTTTCAAGAAATTCAGCGAAGACAGGAAAGAAAACATCGAAGTTAACAACTGATGCTTCTCTCTTTGCAGCTCTATT
>JAFRFD010000092.1 GCA_017434525.1 Methanobrevibacter sp. | reverse complement strand
TCTGACCCATTACAGGGTTTTCTTCTGGCTGTTACACTGATGATGAGGTAACAGATATGGCGCTAAAGCATTTCACGCTCGAACAAATCAAGGAATTAAACGGCAATCCATACGTGAAGAACGCAACGGAGAAATATATCAATTATACCGAAGAGTTCAAAGAACTTTTCATAACAGAATACAGATCGGGGATGATGCCATCCGAAATATTCAGAAAATACGGATTCGACACGACGGTATTAGGCAAGAAGAGAATAACGTCTTTTTGTATGCGTGTAAAACAGCAGATTGAGAGACCGGAGGGCTTTGAAGACCAGAGAAAATACAACAGCGGCAGACCATCCACTAAGGACCTTACACCTGAAGAGATCATAGAAAGACTGAAGCAGCAGAACGAAATTCTCAGGCAGGAGAATGATTTTTTAAAAAGAGTGAGATATATAAACAGAAAGCAGATCTCAAAACAGCGCAAGGGATGAGCGTGCACGATAAGTACGAACTGATCTTCAACAGAGTCAACAGCAGGAATAATCAGTTGTCTGTTGTTTTCCTATGTGAAACTGCCGGTGTGTCGAGGAGCGGCTATTATAACTGGCTCGGACACAGGAACGATCCGGATTCGTATATGAACCGCAAAGAAGAGCAGGACCGAAAGGACTTCGAGCTGATACTGATCGCGTACAATCACAGAGGATACAGTAAAGGCCGCCGGGGGATCTATATGTGTTTACTTCATATGGGGATCCGTATGAATATGAAGAAGATCGGCAGACTGATGAAGAAATTCGGGTTGTTCTGCCCGATTCGGAAAGAGAACCCATACCGGAGGATGGCAAGAGCGCTGAAGACATCGAATTATGCGGAGAATATACTGGAAAGGCAGTTCCAGGCTTATGGACCGGGATATGTGCTTCTGACAGATATCACATACCTGTTCTACGGCAAAGAGCGTAAGAAAGCATATCTCTCTGTGATAAAGGATGCGTTCACGAAGCAGATACTCTCATATGTATTGTCTCCAAGTCTGGAAGAAGACTTTGTCCTGGAGACAGTGAAGCTGCTGTACATAAACCATAAGGATGACATCCATACGGACGCGCTGATACATTCCGATCAGGGATGTCACTATACATGTATACAGTTTATAGATCTTCTGAAGAGTTATGAGATCCGGCAGTCAATGTCCAGACGCGGCAACTGCTGGGACAACGCTCCGCAGGAATCATTCTTCGGGCATATGAAAGATGAGGTCTCTGACAAAATAAAAGCAGCTCAGACTCTTGAGACAGTCCGGCTGCTCGTCGATGATTATATGGATTATTACAATAATGAGAGATATCAATGGGATCTTGCAAAACTGTCCCCGAATGAATTCCTGCAGTATTACAGAACAGGGATATATCCGCTGGATCATATTGCGATCGAACCTGAACAGACAAGACAGGGATTCATTGATGTGCAGATCAGACTGAGTCAGCGGTCTTCCAGTCCGGCGGCAATTCTCTGAATCAGAAGCTCCAATTCTATTTCGATCATAGACAATTGTTCTGACGTGAACAGAACAGTATTTGGAAATGACTCTTCCTCTGAGACATGATTGTATTCCAGACATCTGTTCAGAGTGTATGAAATATCATCTATAAGAACCTGATAATTATTCATCAAAGACTGCATATGTCTGCAGGCTTCAATGCCAGTCAGAACATTATCTTCTGTAAGAAACCATATATAATCCTGTGTCATTTAACAAATCCTCCAAGTATTTCTACCTGGAGGATATTTGTTTTCAAGGAATCAGATAAGTACTTTTTTATTTATTGTCCTTGACACAGGGTCCACTTTATTTTTCAACTGTTACAGCCCCTTTTTAAAACGAAATACTGATTCAGAGGATCTCCTTACGGGGATCTTTTTTTACGGTATGGAATGTCCGGTTATTGAATCCGTTATGCCTTCATTGATCACTTCTCCGGACTCCAGGACTGCTGCAGCCTGTCGATCTGCAGGATGCCAGGAACCCTTACCGCCACCTGATACTGGTCCTCATACACGATCTCACCGGGTGTGTTTGTGAAAACAAGATAGTACGGATGGTGATACTTTTCCAGCAGCCAGAGCGCGGGACGTATCATTTTCATCATCTCGTCTGAATTCTCTGTTTTAAAGAAACATACAACTTTTTCCTGATTTCTGCACTGGGGCGGAAACGGCAGGACCTCAGCAAACCAGGAATCGATCTCTTTGAATAAACCTGCGTCCTCTTCATCCATAACATCATTCTGAATGAGCTGCCAGCACATGCTGAAGATACCCTTGGCATACATGGTGTTTTCCGCCAGTTCCTGCCCCTGGATCCGGACATATTTATAATTAGTGATGTAGTCTATCATATGCTGCTCCTCGACCCGGCAAAACCAGAATGTGCTTCGATCCGTTGAATAACAATTATTATGTCAGAGGACATAAAGGACTGCAAGCAAACTACCTGTACAGGATTTCTGTATCGTCAGGAGTCCGGCTGATGGCGGGCGGACTGATTCTCTGAAAAAAACATATGAAAACCCGGCAGATAAAATGCGGATGAGAGCCGGATCACTTATGGATGCCGCCGTCTTCTGCTTTTCGAAAGTCTATTGCTTTTTTTCTGCCGGTTTTATATAATGTATTGGCTGACAAACAGCTGAAAATGGATATGGTACCTTAGCCAAGTGGTAAGGCAACAGACTGCAACTCTGTGATCGCCGGTTCGACCCCGGCAGGTACCTCCATTTTTATTAGTAAGGGGATGTGGCGGAATGGCAGACGCAACGGACTTAAAATCCGTTGATGGCAACATCGTGTGGGTTCAAGTCCCATCGTCCCCATGAAACGTTGTTTTTTGCCCGTGATTATTGACAAAGTACAATTTAAAACTTCCTATGACAACTTAAAACTTCCCAAGAAACATTATTACTGAAAAATAAAGATACAATTTAAAACTTCCCAAGGAGAATTTTAACCGAAAAATAAAGATACAATTTAAAACTTCCCAAGACGAGTTGCGAGATGTTTCTCGCTTTTTTGTAATCGTTAGTCGAGCGGAATACAAAGCAATTTGTTTATATAACAAGCTTCAATTTCAATTGTGTTAATCGGGTAAATTGACTTTTTTTTAGGCTCATAAAAACGGTAAATTCAAATTTATCTATATCTCGAAACAAAATCTGTATCGCTGTCGGACGTGATGACTTCGGAAACATTCTGATCGTAACAGAAAATGTTTCAAAGCCATCGCTAAAAAGAACATGGAAAGCCTATGGCAGTCACATCAAGGAATGTTCACATCTTATTCATAGTGATGAACATTCTCACAGCGTACTTGTAGAAAACCTGAAATTAAGTGAATCTGCTTATCCAACATCTGAGACAAAAGGTTTAAAGGATGAGGATAATCCCATGGATCCAATCAATGATTTGCATGCCCTTATCAGGCGGTTCATGGGAGAACATGGTGGATTTAGTCGCGAAGATATGCAGGACTGGATGAACCTGATATGGTTCATCCTAACATCTCCGCATAACCGCTATGAGAAGGTAAAAGCTTTTATTGATTTAGCAGTTTCGTCACCTCTCGAGGTACGATACCACACTGTGATGTCAAAAAAGTCCGCTGATCATCAATGAATACAGGTCCACTGTGCAAATTCGGACTTTTTTATTATAATCTCATACCGTAAGTGCAGAAAAACACACCATTTGTACACAGACGATTGTTTTTATTTGATAATAATGGCATTATATTGTCAAGATGAGCCAGTATGTAAAAAAGGGGGGCATATCATGAGAAAGTATAGTCATATTATCCTGTGTTTCTTGTTTGCTTTACATTTAGTTCCTATACATGCTTCTGCAGAAGAATACGATCTTATGATCAATGGTGCGAAAAATGAAGAGGAAATGTATATTCTTTTGATGGAGCATAAAGGGCATGAGATCCTGGAAGAATATATCATGCTGGAAAATGAAGGGGCTAGTGAACTGATTCCTTATGCCTGCGCACTTGCAGATAAATCAGATGAGTTTACGGAAGAAGAAATCATACAGTTCATTTTGGAAGAAAGAACACTTGGTGAAACAGAAAGTGTCCTTGTTGAGATGCTTCAACGGAAGAACGCAGATTTCAATACACTGATATACATCCAGGACGAGGCGTCCGTAGCATTGAATACGAAGCAACTTCTGCTGCAGTCAGATGCTGTTGATCTGGAATATCTTGTGTCCTGTGTCTATGGATGTGACGATTTCCGGACAAAAACTGCAATGCAGCAGATTGGATTCAGGGATAAAGCATATGCCTTTGAACTAAGTAAAGATCTTCTGTTCCACAATGATAACAATTATTATGCGATGGCAGCCATTAATGTTGGAATGGACCTGTATTATCAGAACTCCCTTGATGAAGAAAAGGAAAAAAAAGAAATTGCTGATAAATTGATGGACATCTATCATACTGCTGAAGATGAACAGATCCGATTCTGGGCAATTGATACACTGGGATGGATGCAGGATTGGGAAGTGTTTAAAACAGTGTCAGATCTAACTGATCTTGAACCTGCATACAGATGCAATTTTTATGATAATGCGAAAGAATATGTATATGAAAGAGTACAATATGCAATATACCAGGAAGACATACCCTATTATCTTGATTATCTGAAATGGACAGAGGACGACCGTCTTAAAACTATATTGGAAAACGGCGGTGTTGATGTTTCTGGAGTCAGATCTGAAGCTTCTGTTTCTTCTCTGTCATCATACATTGGTTATGCAGTATACAGAAACGGTGTTATACCATTGAATATTCAGTATCATGCAGCCTTGATGAATTTGGCCCACGTAAACTATTTATCAAATGATGTAGTGGTTCATGCGCCGGGAAATCCTGATAATGTAAAAAAAGCTTCCTGGGGAGAGTTTATTGGGGCAAATACGTTCATAGCTGCATGCAAGCCATATACTTGTTCAATGACAGCGACGAATTGTTACGCATTCAAGGGAAAAGCGCTTGCATTAATTGGAACACCTTATGTTTTCACGAATCCAATAGAATACAGTATTCTAAACGATGGAAGCACTATACAACCATCTATTATTACAAAAATACGCTGTGATGGTGTAATAGAATACACCTATGAATATTTTGGATATAAAGTCGGAGGAGGGAATACTTATTGGAATATATCAATAAACAATTCAACCAATTTCAACGCCCACAGTGGAATTAATATTACGCCAAAAACACAATGTGAGAACCTGCTTCAGATTGTGGAAACATCTGTCAGCAATATGGAATAAGATGTTTTAAGAAGAAATGCATCTGCCAGGCTGTTAACATGAAAAATAATAAAATATATAAGAAAACGATAATAATCATTCTGCTGCATTTTTTACTGATCGCTTTCATGAATTTCACAATGTACGTCATTACAGGTATAAGAGTCCGAAAACAAGCAATGATTCAGTACTTGCAGGATAGAAATTATGATTTTTCTGTGATTGAAGAAATCAGGGTTCCATTTGGATTGATTCCCGGTTACCCTACCTTTGGGAGCATTTTTGTGACTTTTACAGATATAGATGAGACATGTTCATTTTACTATAATGATAAAAATGGCCATATTAGAAAAACGAATTGCTGGTACTCACATAAGAAAATAGAAAATGACACACAAAAAAAGGAATCTCCAAGTGTTATGTTGAGACCCCACATCGGCATACTGATTTTAAAAAATTAATTCACATCAAAAAAAGTTAATCCCACAGTATTTTTTTAATAGCCATGTACACTTCCCCGATTCCAAAATCATCAGTATTGATGTACAATATAGACGAAAAGAGGACACCCGGCAAAGAAACGATGCGGTTGCCTCCAAACAATTTGATTGAAAATGAATTCAACCGTTAATGCTTGCTAGGCCGACGGTTGTTTTCATTTTCGTTGCCGCTATTGTCTGTGTGTTTTCCAAGTTTTTCAACGAGTTCAACGCAGGTTTTGATTCCGCCGATGATGTCGAACAGGAACCTGATAGCTTCGAAAAAATTCAAAGTGTATCTCCTTTTACCAATATGCGCTGTTCCTTTTAGAACAATTCGAGTTAAAAAACTCAGGCATACAGGGAACGCATCTTTGTTTCTCCCCGTAGCCCGTTGTAGTTTGATACTTCGTGCTGATAGGGGAGTTTTGATGACCCATATGATATTCTTGAAAAGAACAAGCGACGCACTGGCAGAAAGAGAGCTACCTCCAGTAAATATGGCACATTGGGTCCTGAATTCTCCACAATCTGCTGTATGGTAGATGACAGCGGGCACTCTTATTCTAAGGTCGTCTGTATGGGTAGAATGACTCTTGAGATATTTGAAGATGAAATGGCCTCACACATTGAAAATCCAGTATTCATATGTACCGATATGAATCCGATATATGGACAGTATTGTGCCTTGAAGAACATTCCTCAGTATTGTGTGCATAGCCAATATCATACCAACATCAAAAAATGCAAAACCGATAAGCAGCTGCAGTCTGCGTATGAACAAGATAAACTCGACTATATTGTTGGTAAGGGTATTCTGACATACAAGCAGATGCAAAAGGTAAAGAAGCAGTACGGCCTGACCATCAATCGGGTAAATGCTTTTCATTCGGAACTGGAACGTATCATCAACCGCATTGCCAAGGGAGTATCTACAAAGCATCTGCAGTCTTGGATATCATTCTATGATTTTGTTAATAATTGGACCATAGATAATGGGCATCGGCCGACTTCTTATAGTGATGCTGAAAAGATACTGATTGAAATGATAAAGCTTCGTAAGGATTTCGATATCGATGACATCAAGACAATGAAAGACCTTACACGGAAAGTGCCGGCTCGATACACGAAAAAGCTTATCACTTGGACGGTCAACGCAAGGGCTAAATCCAATAATCCAGCCGCGTTGTTATCTGCGGATGAAGGGGTCGCTTCTCTGAATCCAAAAGTATTTGTCGATGCGTTACCTGAATACAAAAGGAGACTGCTTGCGAAGAGCATTGGCATTAAGCCATTCTTTCCTGTGGCAATCTCCAGTAAAGAACTCAAGAAGAAGTTGTTGGCACACCCAGATTTGATGGATGGCATTTATAAGATGATAGGGAACTAAACGAATGAAGAAACCGATTTTTCAAGTTCCTTAAAATCACAACACAGTTTATTTAACAAATGATAATTCCGCCCTTCTGTATTGTATCTCATAAGATATACAGACATAGCCTTAGCGTTAATTTTGCCCCAATTTTTACGAATAAATCTCTCTTCGTTAATCTCAAAAGTATCAACAAGCGGGTTAAAATGCAAGTCGGTTAGAACCGATTCGATAACAGGGAACATATTGTTATATAATAAATCCGCGATTTCAACGTTCTGTACTATTATTTTCGTCGTAATAAGGTTGGAACGCGGTTTTTTCCCGGCTGCCAACCTATCACGGTTAGTTGTAGATGTTAATGGTACTGCATACAGATTGTTATTTATATAAATCGTCAATATTACGAAGGGACGATTATTATATTTGACACTTACACGAGAATCAATTTTATGCATAAATTGAATATATCTTTTATTAACTTTGCAAAAACGTGGTTTGTATGAGTCTTTTTGGATTTGTTTTTCTATAATCATATTGAATTCTCTCTTACTAAAATAGAATAGCCGCATTATGCGGCTAAATTTTGATTCGTCCACTAGAGCAGGACCACTCTTATTTTGATTCGTCCACTAGAGCAGGACCACTCTTTCTACACATATGGTAACACATATTCAGGGGATGTCAAACATCAAAAGTCAAGACCACTTGCTACCATTTTACTAGAGTGTTACTTGTATATATTTACTAATAGTAAATATCATTTTTTAAATGATTTTCATCATTCGATTCCCCAACTAGAGCCCCTTTTCGGTCTGTCTTGTTCTGACGGATCCCGGCAGCTTTAAAGAGTTTCGTAACACAGTAAGAGACGTCTCTGGACTTGAATTGAACGTTCTTTTTTGTAACAAACATATATTCAGATTCCGAATTACGTTCCTTTGTAATGTAGTCATAGATGGCATTGCCGGCACATACATGCATAGGAATGGTAAGAGGCACATCTGTTTTACTCTGAACAACATGGATTACTTCTTTCTCCCAATCGATACTGCTGAGTTTCAGCGCCGCAATATCGCAGGAACGCAGTCCGGTGTAAAGCAGAATCATCACAACTTCTCTGATCTGATAAGACAGGTTTCTTTGTCCAGGCTGATGTAAGCTCCATGATATCTGCTACTGTTATTGATCCTGTAAGCACCTGTCCAGATATGTTCCCTGTTGTCTTCTGCAAGCTGATACAGGCAGAGAATCATCGGCACCATGATACAAAGATACAACTGCAGAACCTTCCCTTTGTTGTCAGGTTCTTTGAAACACCACCTGACAACAAGGAACAGGCTGAATAGAATGAATGCGAAGATAATGTAATAAATCATTATTCTGGTAATATGAAATACTCACTCCTGATTTCTTTGTCTGCTTATTGCCTGAGGTTCTTTTTGAGTCTGCGTACATCAGGTTGGTAGTTTCCGAACCTTGATGTCCAGCAGAGTGATGTCTGGGCGATGGACATAAGTATGTCAAAGAATTCTGTGAATAATGTTTTCTTCCTTTCTGTTCTTGTTTTTTTTGAAATGATCATCTCTGTTAACATAATATAGTATTCTTTTTTTTATTACAATTCTTTTGGCCTGAACGGTTCTTTTCTTGGTTCAAATGAAGAGTAATTTACGATTGATAAACAATCTCCGTGTTATTATTGGTAATGTACATGAACGTAGCGTCGACAAAGACAGAAAAAAAAGTCTCAAATTCTATTATCACAGTTTTACATACTGCATGATAATAATTCTGTCAAATTCCATTTTGGTGAAAGGTTTAACAGCACCATTGAGAATCTTCCTTTAGTTGACTATATTGAATACATTAAGCCTGGGGCTGAGAATGGTACTACAGCAATAATGTGTTTAGGAGGAAAGATATGTTATAGTGCTCGTATTCTAAGAAATCTTCTCTCAGTTGCAAGAAAAATCTTGAATTCCTTTCAAATTTATAGGACGCACACGTGGGAGAACTATTTATTAGTGATAAATGCATAAATCGTCAAGGCAAAAATGATTTAGGAGTGATTATGGACACAATTGTTGAATTAGAAAACTATTGCAATATAGAAAACCCTGTTGGAGCATTATTGCTTACTGGAGAATGGGGTTCTGGAAAAACATATTTAATCAAAAATGATCTTGCAAAACGATTAAAAGATACACATGAAATAATAACAATATCTTTATTTGGTATATCTTCCGTAGAAGAAATACATAAAGCTGTAAAAAGAGCATGGCTTAGTAAAAAATCAGCTATTTTTGAGGAAAACTCTGTTGCTAGCAAAGGTGTACGAATACTCAATAAAGTTAAAGATTATATTTCTAATGAGAAAGTTCGAGGAGTTGCTGGGAGTGTGTTGTCTATTGATTTCTTAGACTTTATTCAAATTGAGAATAAAATAGGAAAAAAACCAGTAATACTTGTTTTTGATGATTTGGAAAGATCTACAATTCCAACAGAATTGAAACTCGGAGTCATTAATGAATACTGTGAAAACTTGCATTTCAATGTGATAGTTATTGCTGATGAAGAGAGAATTGAAAAAAGCATGAACAATTACAATGATTTTAAAGAAAAGGTAATTCAACGTACAGTGTTACACGTGCCAAACGGCAGTTTAATTGTTAAAAAAATCATTCAGGATATGCCTCAATCTGAATACAAAAATATGTTATTAAAGTACACTGATGAGATTTCATCATTGTTTTCTGGCTTGGATTTAGAGGGTAGCGCTTATGATGAAAAATCAAAAGATCTTCTTCATAACAGAAGTTATGTTAATTTGCTGAAACGAAATGGGACGGATGTTAAAAGTCGTGAGAATGAATTGATTGGAAAGCAACCAAAAAATATAAGAAGTTTGAAAGCGGCGCTTCAAGACTTTGAAAGAGTGTTTTCTATTATATGTAAATACGGTGATAGTAATATCCATAAATGGCTGTTATCCTTTGTTTCATTTAGTATGGCAGCAAAGGCAAACCTATTAAAAATAAATGATAAAAATTTTGGATACCTCTTTGAAAACTATGATTTAAATATTTTATATCCAATCCATTTTGATCAGCGCTTTATGCCTGAATCATTATGCAGATGGATCACTGAAGGTATTTGGGAAGAAGATGAAGTTGATAATGCTGTTAGAGATTATTATGCATCAGTAGGTGCAACAACTCCAAAAGATAAAGTAAAAACAACGCGAATAGACTTACTTGAAGAAACAGAAGCAGTTCAAGGGTTAACAGAAATACTACCTGAGGCATATGCAGGAAATCTATCTTTTAATGAATATGTCATGTTCATTTGCAATTGTAAAATTGCAAGAGAAAATAACTTATTTGATTCTGAAAAAGTTGATTGGGCTAAGGTTTGCGAGGGAATTAATGTGAGAATAGAGAAGAATATTCAAGATAAATTATTTCATGAGTCATCTAGACAATCTATAGGAGAAATAGCGACTTATTCAGAAAATGAACAAAAAGCTTATCAAATAATTGATAGTGCTCGGAAAACACCAGTCATAATGTTTGAGGCAAATAGACGACAGTACATTTCTCTTATGTATGATTGCCCTGAAGAAGTGTTTCTGAAAATGAGTTCATCTCGCTTTAATTGTTTTGATGAAGAAATGGCAAAAGCGACAGTAGATGGATTTAAAAAAGTAGATAACTCATTAAAAGCAGAGTTTCCTGGTTATTTTGAATACATGTGGGGAAATTATAGAAATTCCTTTGATATTTCAGGAGAAAATATTATTAAAACTGAGAAGTCATTAGAATCTCTGTCAGATTTGCTGAAAGAATTAAGTGAACAGTACACTGATGCGGTATTTAAGAGGAAGGCTACAGATATGTTTATTCGGGTTGTAGAAAGCATTATTTCTAGAAATAGTTCTCATAAAGAAGAAATGCAAATCGATGAAGATGTAGATTAATACCTACACTGGGCTTAAATAGTATTCAAGGAGCTGCCAGATTTCTTTGACAATTATCTGAAATCTGCATAGGAGATGCTGGAGTGTGATTACGCTGACGTCCGAATGAAGTGCTTGTGGAGATACCGTATATGATACTTACAATTCCATTTTGTGTGTGATAGACTATGCAGGTCATCGGTGTATGCCATGAAAAAAAATCCGAACCTTCTGATTTTTTTATTATCCGAACCTTTGATAAATCCGAACCTTTTCTCATTTTACAATTAAAGTATGCCCCGCAAACCACAACAAAAAACAATTGAAGATGCCTTTCTTGGTTTATCTGTTAAAGACGCCGAAGCACTGCTCACCAAGTATAATGAGAAACACAAAAAGAAGATTCGCGTAAAAAAACCAAGTACTTCAGAAATGGAAGCTAAGATATTGAATGCATATTCTCCTTTTATGTGCATTCAGTGCGGTTCAACACATATAGTGAAGAATGGTCAGACTCCAGGAACAAGACTTCAGAAATATCGTTGTAACGATTGCGGACGGTCATTCAATATCCTGAGTGACACTTTTATGGATAAATCAACAATTTCGTGGGATGTATGGGTCTAAGTGCTTCAGCAAATGCTCAATTATATATCAATAGACGAGATACACAATATGCTCATAAGGGATGGTGTCGTCGATAGCATCGACCGCTCGACCGTATCAATCATCACAAAGAAGCTGCGATAATACTGCATATTCTGCTTATCAGATACATTTGGTGAATAAATCAGGTTAACTATTCTTTGCAAAAAATATCGACAGAATTCATGAATTATTTGTTGAAATAAAAATCGCAGTCAAGCAAATAATTCCAGGCTTTCTCATTGAATGTATCAAGATATTCAGGATCGATTCCTCTCTGATATGCAAGTTCACGAAGAAGCAACTGATCACTTGTTCCAAAGTAATCATGATTGACTTCGAATACAACAACAGAAACATTCTCTTCGTTCTGAAGCGTGTTTTCATTCGTAGATATGCGATAACCGATGAACTCCAGATCATTTTCGTGAACGTCAGGGTTCATAGAAGTCAGGTTTCTGATATGCCCGTACAGAAGATAAGGATCATCGATTCTGCCGATCGGTTTGGCATGCAACTGTTCAATACAGTATTTGATCAGCTCGTTAATATCCTTTCTTGGAATAATTGCATGAGGGCGGTATTTGTTATAAAGATACAGATAGCGAAGATACATTCTGTCAAAATAAGCTTTTCCACGGTTGTATATTTCTTTCAGTTTCTCTGGTGCATGCTTGCTGATGAATACCTCTCCATGTTCAATGAGCAGATATCTGCCGACATCGTATAGATATGGTCCGAATTCCAGCAGTGTTTGCTCTAATAAATAATTATTCTTGTTCATATCTAATTAACTGTGACAGTTGAATTGAAATTATAATAAATGAAATCATCGTAGATTGTATATAAAACACCGAAACCATTATAATTATATTTAACTCTTACTGTAGAAACAGATACAGGTATTGTTAATGTACCTACTATAACACTTGCATTTGTCGCAGCGGGCGAACAATTAAGTGTATATGGAGAACCGGTACCAAATGTTCCATATGTAGTTGTATTATTGGTATTTGATACAACAATCTGTTGATATCTAAAGCCAGATACATATAAACTTCCTGAAGAAGCCATATATAATGTACAGGAAGTCGTTGATCCGTTACGTATAATATACGTATTGCAAGTGTTTCCTGCTCTTAATAGTTCATCAAGCTCGGTTTCATTTATAATTTGTATATCAGTTTCTTCTGCCATAACGGTTTTAGCTGTGAATGGAAAAAGCATACATAGAACCAAAAGAAAAATAAATGGAATAATACATTTCTTTTCATGGCGCCGCACGATTTGCCTGATTCTTTTTTGTCGTGAATTGTTCGGCTCAACAGATTCTGCGCGATTTGAAGGATCAAATAGTCTTATGTGTCTACATAAAAAACAATTCTTCTCAATGATTGACATTATCTTTTACTCTCCTTTTTAACCATTATAGCATTACGTAAAAAATGTGACAAGTTGGCACGAAAGGCAGATCGTGTAAACTGATTGCGGAATAAGGAGGACATTCTTAACTTGAATTAAAAAAGTGATAATGTCGTTGTCCAGTCTGCAGCAGACAGAAGAAAGCGTGAAGAAGCCGGCCATCGTCTTGTCTGGTGCACAAGATACATCGACGTATATAATGCGTGCCAGATCGATAATCTTCCACCGTTTGATTCTGATCATATCCATAAAGATGTCAAAGCTGATGACCTGATCTGGGATATTGCAGAAGGAATGAATGTTCCGCTGTATATGGACCCTTGATGAATCCTATTATTATCCCGGCCTTGATGAAGTTCATGTTCCTCTTCAGGAAAGATTCAAAACCAGTGCCGGCTGCAGTCACACCTGTGCTCATGAACTCGCTCATGCAAGCGGACACAAGAAGAGACTGAATTATTTGGAACCGTCAAGATTTGGTTCTGAAGATTATGCAAAAGAAGAATTGCGAGCAGAAATCTCTGCATGTTTAATCTCTGCCTATACCAATGAAGGATTGGGACAGCTGGAATTTGAAAATTCCAATGCATATCTCGATTCCTGGCTTACAGCGGTTAAGGATCGGCCCGAAGAGGTTGTTACAGCTTGCAGAAGAGCTGCTAAAACTGTGGATTACATGCTTGCTGCAGCAGGCTATGCCGATGCTGCGCCTGAAGCAGATCTTCCTGCAGTTCTTGAAGTATAAGAGAGAAGGTTGAGAGACTTTCTCTTTTTTTTTGCTTTATGACTACAGTTATCTATAGAGGTTGCATTCCTTTTCTTTCTTGGCAAAGAAGCCTCCTCCAATTATTATAGTTGACCTTACAGTTATAATTTACAGAACTTTCGATGCTTGATTTCACATTAAGAGCCATATACGGTTTTTACGTATATGGCCCATTGTGCTTAGAGACCAAAATGACGATTTTACATTACATTTGTTACAACGATGTATTATTAAGTGAAAGTTCATAGTATTCATATTTTTGCACTTTCATGCGTAATGATTATAAAGAGCACAATAATTCGGATACCACCATATTCACCTGTCAATATAGTCTTGGGAAGTTTTAAATTGTACGAAATTACATTTTATTTAATGATCAAATTAGGTCCTTGGGAAGTTTTAAATTGTACGAAATTTTAATACGTTCATAAAGCTGTTTTGACCCTTGGGAAGTTTTAAATT